>CAZUDI010000003.1:156746-165064 GCA_964618975.1 uncultured Bacteriovoracaceae bacterium
TCCTTCACTGGCTTGACACGAACGATGCACCCAAAACTGAAATTTTAGCCGCAGTCTGCATCTCACGCACGTTGCCGGGCCAGGCATAGGCCATGATGGCGTCCATGGCCTCCGGACTGAAGCCCCTGAAGGCGGGGCCGAGCTCCCGGGAGTAGGTCTCCAGAAAATAGCGCGCCAGCAGCGTGATGTCCTCCTGGCGCTCGCGCAGGGGGGGCACCAGGAGCGTGACCACGTTCAGGCGGTAGTAGAGGTCTTCCCGGAAGCGCTCTTCGGATACGGCCGCCTGCAGGTTCATGTTGGTCACGGCGATCACCCGCGCATCCACCTGCAGCACCTCCCGTCCGCCGATGCGCTCGATGGTGCCCTCCTGGAGGAAGCGCAGCAGCTTGACCTGCAGGCCCAGGGGGATCTCTCCGATCTCGTCGAGCACCACCGTGCCGCGCATGGCCCGTTCCAGCTTGCCGATCTGCCGGGCATGCGCCCCGGTGAAGGCCCCCTTTTCATGTCCGAAGAGCTCACTCTCCAGCAGGTTCTCCGGAATGGCCCCGCAGTCCACGATGACACAGGGCCGCTCCGAGCGCGGGCTCAGGCGGTGCAGGGCCATAGCCAGACGCTCCTTGCCCGTGCCGCTCTCCCCCTGGATCAGGACCGGGTAATCCGAGCGCGCCGCCTTCCTGGCCATGGCAAAGAGCTGCATCATAGGCGCCGAGCTGGCGATCATGCCGTCGAAATGCTCCTGGCAGCTCACCTGCTGGCGGAGTTCGTCCACCTGCCGCTCCAGGTGGGACAGATGGATGGCGCGCCGCAGGATGACCTTGAGCTCCTCGATATCCACCGGCTTCTGATAGTAGTCATAGGCGCCGAGCGAAACGGCCTTGAGGGCGTTGTGCCTGTCCGTGTTCCCGGTGGTCACGATCACCTTGATGTCCGCATGGGCGGTCACGATCTCTTCCAGGAGCTTGAGTCCGATCCGGGCCGTGTCCGGTTCGGGCGGCAGGCCCAGATCCAGCAGCACCGCCACCGGGGGCTCGCGCTCCAGGGCTACCCGGGCCTCCTGGGCCATCGTGGCCACCGTAACCTCGTAGGCGTCTGCCAGGCCCCACTTGAGCTGCTTGGCCATGCTCGATTCGTCCTCGATGATCAGAATGCGTTCCCTGTCCTCCATCTGGCTCCCTTTACTCACCCTTATCGTCTCAGGGTCTGCCTTTCTCAAGCTGGTCATTCGGGGTCAGACCCGCCTGCGGGCGGCAGGCTTTCCGGGATGCGGATACTGATGCGGGCCCCGCAATCGGGCAGATTGGCCACCTCGATTGTGCCGTGGAGCTGCTCCACCATGTACCTGACCTGCCACAAACCCAGGCCGGTGCCCCTTTCCTTGGTCGTCTGAAAGGGCCTGAAGAGCCGTTGTTCGATGAAACCCTCCGGAAAGCCCGGTCCGTTGTCGGCGAGTGTGATCAGGATCGCGCCTGCGTCCCGGTGGGCCGCAACGACCACCTCGCCACCCTCCTGCACCGCCTCGGCGGCATTGACGAGCAGGTTCTCCCCGATGCGACTCAAAAGCTCCGGGTCGGTGTGCACCACCAGACCGGGGGCGATCTCCTGGATCAGGTGAATGCCTTTGAGCCTTGGGCGCAGGCGGGAGGCCAGCTCATGGAATATCTGCTGCAACTCCACCTCCCGCGCGCGCACCTCCTCCCGGGGGGGCAGAGAGCCGAAGCGGCCCATGACCTTGTCGATGCGCCCCAGCGACTCCCGCACCGCCTCCAGCATGTCTTCGCGGAATTCTGGCCGGTCCATGTAGCGCGGGGCGTTCTGCAGGATGAGGGAGAGGTTGCCGGCGGCGTTCTTGAGGTCGTGGAGCACCTGCGCGCCCATGCGGTTGAAGGCGTCGAGCTCCTTGTTCTGCGCCAGCTCCTGGGCATAGCGGGCGCTCATGAGGGCGGCCGAGGACTGCAGGGCGATGGCGCTGAGCAGGTCGATGTCGTCCCGGCCGTAGGGCGTGCCAGGGTTCTCCCGGCCCACGGCGATGAAGCCGAGGGGAAGGTTGCCCGCCCGCATGGGCACCGCCAGCTCGATGCTGTTTTCCTCCAGCAGGCCCCCGTGGACCTTGAGCACCCTTTCCCACTGCGTGTCGTCGGAGCGGCAGGGCGCCTTGCGCAGGAAGTAGGGATTGTGCTCGATATAGGTCTCGAAGAGCTCGGCGCCTGCAAGCAGGCTGTTCTCCAGCGGCGAGGGGAAGGCGAAGACGCAGCGGTAGCGATCCCCCTGCCTGATCCAGATGGAGAGCTCGCCCAAGTACATGCTGTCGAGGATGATGGCCGCGGTGACGTGTACGATCTGGCGCTCGTCGAAGGTGATGGCCAGGTCCCGGCTGAGATCGCCCCACTCCTTGCGGTAGTCATACTTGTTGGCGAAGAAGTGCGTATTGATGAAGAAGCGCAGACGGGCGCGGGCCGCGGTGGATATCACCAGGAAGACCAGCACCAGCAGCACCACGAAGACGAAGGCCCCGGCAGCCACGAAGGGCAATTCGAGGCCCAGGCGGCCCACCCCCACCAGGATCAGTCCCATGATGAGCAGATAGCCACCCACCAGGAGGAAGGTCAGCGAGTGGTAGACCACGTAGCGCGACACGAAGATGTCCATCAAAAAGAGCCGGTAGCGCACGGAGAAGAAGATGATGATCCCCACCCCGACCAGCTGCATCAAGGCGGAGAGCAGCAGGATGTCATCGGTCACGTCCAGGGTGCTCAGGCGCGAGACGGACAGGAGCAGCAAGGCGGCCCCGACGATGCCCATCCCGAGCAGGGGATAGGTCAGGCTGCGCCGGGCCTCGTCGCCCAAGGCGCGGTATTCGTTCTCCAGGATCCACAAGAACACCACGCACAGGCCCAGCAGGGCCACGGACTGGACCTGCCCCAGCAAGCCAACCACCAGCGCCCCGTCACGGGCCTGGAGCACGTACTCGGGCAGAAAGATACTGGCGCCGGCATAGAGGCCGCAGGCGCCCAGGGACAGCCACCGCAACCGGTGAGCGCCCCGGTCGAGCCGGGAATAGCGCCCCTGCAGGGAGACGGCCACCAGGATGAAGGCCCCCATGCAGAGGAGCTCCAGCACGAAGGAGGCCTGCAGGAAGGCCAGGGAACCACCCAGGACGTAGCCGAGCCAGCTTGCCTGGAGCAGGGCGAGCGCCCCCAGGGAGAGCGCCAGGGCGCGCCCGGCGCGCGTGCGGCTGCGGCCCAGCAGGACCAGACCACCCAGGAGCCCCAGGGCGGCGCAGGCGGCGCTCACGGCGCAGGTGATGATCTCGAGCATCGGCATAATCTGTTCTTTCGGTATTAATTACAGAAAAATCAGCGGGTGTCGATATTTTTTACAACAATGCATGCCGGAACACTGTCACCACTCAGCAAGGAAGAATGGCGCAACGCCCCATTTTATCCAACCAGGGCCTCCTTTCTTCCGAAAATGCATCTGACTGAAAACTTAGATCCTGTCGCCATCTTTTATAGCCCCGGCCCATGATTTAGGGCATAAAATTTACAACAATTAAAAATTGTTATACAGTTTGTATTATAGCACTTTATTTGCCTGTTTTCTTAAGCACATTTGATCGTTATGGCTCGTATTCCCAGAGGTTTGCGGCGTCAAGGGGTGTCCAAGGCCAGCCCTGGGATGCATACCCATGATTCGAGAAGAAAGGCGATGCGTAAAATCTTTGCGGTAACCTTAAATGCCATTTTGCTAGTTTTAGGGCTTACAGGCATGGCAAATGCCCTGCTGTTCGAGAACACCAAAAAACTTGACGTTACGGGTCTCATACTCAAAAGGTGCTCGCCAACACCTGTACATACATCTACGCCACCCCAACGAACTTTGAGGTGCCCGACGACACCGTCAACAGTACCACCCTAGAGATCGCAGGCTATTGGATCAATGACAACAACGACGAGGTGGCGATCTCCGGCACCGCCGTGGGCACCCTGGTAGAAGGGGGGGTGTATATAAACACAACTCAATGCAACTTATTGAATTACAATCTATCATGTCCAATAAGAACAAACTTATCTCTGTGACAAACGTTGTCACTTTAAGAAAACACTTTTTGTAGCCGCTTGCGGGATAGCAGTTTTGTATTCGTGGTCTCCCAAGGGGGAGCCGCCAGTTTGTTGTGCACACCGGCTTTGGTCATGTTCTTCTCGCGCTTGATAGCTTCAGTTGATATCACGAACTTCATCATTTTGTATCGCATGATCTCACGATTGAATACAAGCGGTTCCATCCTTCGTTGTGACTACCATGCCGTTATGGTGGTTATTGGGTTTTATTAATGACAATCCCTCCATCACCAACCTCAACATCTCCGGGGTCTTCACGTCCTGGGAGAGCGGGGCACCCCTGAGCGTTACCATCACCGCTGACGGTGGTTTTGGTGATGGGTCTCTCGAGCTGAGCAGCTCGACCTTCACCCTCGACTATGACAACGGCGAGGCCCCGGCCCCGGTGCCCGAGCCGGCGAGTCTGCTGCTGGGGAGCGGCCTGATCGGCCTGGCGGGTCTGCGGAGGAAGAAGAGCCGGTCCTGAAGCCTTTAATGCAGCTACAAGATACGACCTGTAAAGGGGCCCGACACCTCAGTCGGGCCCCTTTTTGATGAACAGGGCAGGTCCTTCCCTTCCCGCACAGTTGAGGACTGAGGCGCGCTCCTTACGCTCGGGGGCTGACCGCCCGTTCAAGTCCGTCTGCGTCGCCCGGCGTGCAACGCGCGCGGTCCTCTTCGGGGGAGGGGAGGCATCCGGTTCTGGTCCGCAGGCTAGGCCCCGTTTCCCAAGGCCCCGTCTTGCGGGCGCCTTCAGGCGGGGTCTGCGGCCGCGCAGGAGTGTCGGTTGTCTTTACACCTTCCCCGGCGCTTCCGGGTGGCGATATAATCAACTACTCGTTTTTATTGATCTCTGCTTCCATGGCACTCCCCTTGCATAATAAGGGGCATGCTCAAGATCAAGGAGAATTCCATGCGCCGATACATCATAGCTCTGGCAGCGGCCTTCACGCTCTTCATCGCCGGGGGTCCCCTGTGGGCCGCACCGGTAACCCTGACGGACGTAACCACCTTCACGGCCAACGGGACCAACCCCGAGGGGGACCTGGACGGCTTTGGCGGCAACTATGTCAACGAGCTCGAGTACTTCGGGGACTATGTCAGGTGGACCCATCACTACGAATTCGACCCGGCCGCCTCCGTGATCCAGAGCGGCAGCCTGACCCTCGGCCTGCGCGACGACGCGCGGGACTGCTGGCTTCTCCCCCTTGAACTTGGTTTCGTATACATGGAAGACGGGACCTGGGGCTTCGGGGAGGTGGACACGGGAAACTACGGGTTCGACCTCGATGTGAACTACCTCTACGACGGCGCCTTCTCGGTGGCGCTCTATTCCAAGGGCGGGGATTTTTACATCGACCGTTCGGCGCTCGCGATCACCTACGAGCCGGAGGGATCTTCCCCGGCCCCGGTGCCCGAGCCGGCCACCCTGATCCTGCTGGGGAGCGGCCTGATCGGCCTGGCGGGCCTGCGCCGCAAGCCCCGAGGCTGAAGGTCTCATATCTAGACGCAAAAGGGGGCCCGACAGCCTGAGCTGTCGGGCCCCCTTTTTTCTATCCTGCCCCCGGCAAGGCGGGCGCAGCGAGCCGGATAACGGGCCTCCCGGCCGCATTGATCATCGCCCCCCTGCGCGGGAGCCCTCACGCCTTTCACCCTCTTCCCCCGGGGGAAGAGGGCCGGGGAGATGGGGGCTTTTATCCTTGAGAATGCTATAGCGGGCGTCCGAGCTGGATGATGATCCTCGGTCCCTCTTCATCCATGTAGTCCGGCTGTCTGATAGGCCAGGCGACCCCCAGGCGGAAGGAGGAGAGATTGCCCCAGGCGATCTCCAGGGAGGTGATCAATTCGATACCGCCGCCGATGATGAGGTCGTCTTTTGAGAGGTGGTCGGTGCAGGCGCCCGCATCGGCGAAGGTGCCCAGTCGCAGGCGGTGGAGGAAGAGCGGCAGGGTCTTGTAGCCCGTCTGCAGGTTGGCCAGCGGCCAGTAGATCTCGAGTCCGCCGGTTAGGGCCTGGCCGGCCTCCAGCACGTTGGAGGCGAAGCCGCGCACGGGGAAGAGGCGCGAGGGGCGCCTGGTGAAGTAGCCCTCGCCCACGTCGCCCCCGATGCGGAAGGAGCCGTGGGCGGGGGCGTAGCCCTCCCAGGTCTTGCCGGCCTGCACGTGCACGACGGTGAAGATGTCGCGCCCGAAGAGCAGGCGCGCGCCCCCGTAGGCGGAGGTGCGCCCGCCGGAGAAGGCCTCCAGGGTAGTCCAGGAATGGACGTTGCCCCAGGTGCGCGAGAGCCCCACGGCGCCCCAGATCTCGGTCTCGTCGTCGCCGTAGAGTTCGAGCGGCTCGTAGTCAAGGGCGTGCAGCGAGAGTTCCAGCCAGTCCGAGTCTTCCCGGAAGGGCCTCCAGCTCAGGGTGTATTCGTGGCGCGATTCCTCGGTGAGGCGCTCGAAGCCCCGGGCATACGACCCCGAATAGCGCGCCCGCTCCCAGGGGGGCAGCAGGGCGATCAGCGGTGGGGAGGCCAGCCAGGTGGAATAGGAGACCGGGTAGCGGGTGGCCAAAAGGGCAAAATCACGCAGACCGGCGCCCAAGCGCCAGGAGGTGTACCCGAGGTCCGCGGAATGGCGCACCCCGGCGTCCGTGGTGTAGTCACCGGTGATGTCCTGTCCCCGGGTGGAGACCCCCAGCTGCACGTCGGAGGTGCCGAGGTAGAGATCCGGCACGAGATAGTCGGGCCAGACGCTCTGCAGCGGGCTGTAGGCGCGTGAGGGAGGGAGCGGGGGCGCCTGCGGTGGCGAAGCGTTCCCGGGGAGGGAGGGATAGGCGGGGGCGCCTGCGGCGGCATAGTCCCGGGGGCCCCAGCCGCTATCCGTCAGGCTCAGGCACTGACCCGCGCGCGGCAGCACGGCCGCATGCTCGTGGTGCGTGATGCGGGTCATGTCGGAGGCATGGATCTGGAAGGCGCCCGAGCTGTCGGAGGTGAACACGAGGGTGTCGCCCTCCCACCAGGGATCGGCCTCCACCGCGGGGGAGGCCGTCACCCGTGTCCAGCCCGCACCGTCGTGCACCCAGATATCCCAGTTGCCGTCGATGTGGGCCGCCACGGCGATGCGGCCGCGAGCGTCCATGACCGGCCCGGAGAGCTGGATGGCGCCTTGGGGGCCGGCGATCAGGCCCTCTTCCGGGAGCCGGGCGCGCGTCAGCTCCAGGAAGGGGTCGCCTTCGAGCGGGAGGCGCACGAGCCAGGGCACATGCCCCTTGCGGGTCACGGCCAGTCCGCCGGGGGCCGGGTCCCACAGGGCGTCGATATCGCGCGGCAGCCGCACCCCGCGGCTAAAGCCCACGATCTGGGAGACGCCTTCCCTGGTGTACTCGGAGAGCCACAGGGTGTTGTCCTGATCGACAAAGCCGTAGCGGCCCCGAAAGCGCGCCTGTTCGATCCCGGGGTAGATGCCGTAGACGTTCCAGTAGGTCAGGGGCTCGGGCCAGAAGCCGCTGATCACCGTGCCCTTGTCCACCACGCCGGGGTGGCTCCGCGCATCGCCGAACTCGCGCCACAGCGCCGGCCAGGTCTGGCCAAAGACAGTGCGCGCCTTGAGGTCGATCTCGATGGGGATGAGGCCCCGGCCGTGGATGAAAAGGAATTCGCGCAGCTTCTCCCAGCCATAGCGCGCGTGCAGCCACTGCATGAAGGGCCGGCCGAAGATGCGGTAGGCCTCGTAGCCCGGCCAGCTGTCCGGGTGGTTGCTCAGACGGGCCGTATCGGGAATTTTGGAGGCGCGGAAGACGGCCGCGGCATAGGAATCCTGGCGGGTGTACCCGCGGTAGAGATCGATCAGGACGGCGCAGAGGCCGTCTTCCATCCAGGGGGGCAGGACCAGGTTGGGGGAGATCACCTCGCCCATGAGCGTGTGCGCGGCGGCGGGGATGCCGGAGCGCTCGGCATAGATGCCCTGCAGGCACAGCCCCTTGAGGAGGAAGTACGTCCAGGGGTCCGCCTCCCGGTAGCCCTCCTCGAAAACCCCGGGGGCCCTCAAGGGGATGCGGATGCCCCGATGGGGGATCATGGTCACCTTCACGGCGGGAAAATCGAGCTCCCCGTCCAGGAAGACATGCACCGGGGTGGTCACCTCAAGCCCTTTGGCGGCCAGGAAACGCAGCATGGAGGGGACCTCGGCGGCCATGCGGGCGACGATTTCCTCCCCCCCGCTGGGATAGGTCAGGCTG
>CAZUDI010000004.1:0-136359 GCA_964618975.1 uncultured Bacteriovoracaceae bacterium
CCGTGCAGGACATCAAACGCGGCCTGAACGACAACATTAACGCCAAGGCGGCGCTCGGGAGTCTCCTCATCCAGCTTTCCCACCTGGCGGCCAGCCGGGAATGAGACCTGCAGGGAGGAAATGGCCCGCAGCTTGCCCCTCAGGGGCGTTTCCACCTGGCCTTGCGAGGCCTGCGACGCAAGAGCACATACAGTGCCCCGGTACCACCATCGCAGGGCCGGGCCGAACAGAACGCCAGGACCAGGTGGGAGAGCGCTCCGGTGGACAGCCACCCGATCACGCTGTTCTTGAGCACCGGTTCCTGGGGTGATTTAAGGCCCCGTCCATGGATGACCAGAAGCGAGCGGTCGCTCAAGGCATGGGCATTCTGCACGAAGGCCGACAGAACGCCCCTAGCCTCGTCCCGCGAGAGACCGTGGAGATCCAGATGATGCTGAACGGCGAATTCGCCGGCCTTCAGTTTCGTCATGAGCTGGGGATCGATGGGCAGGGCATGTCCCTCGATGTACTCACCGGTGGAGGTGATGTCGAAGGCTCCCCGCCCCTGTACCAGGTCGTAAAGGTGCTCCAGCACCTCCTGATCCTGTCGTCTCAGACTCTGACCCCGTGATGATCCGCGGTGCGCGTGGGTATGGGAGGGCTCGGGGGTCACCAGATCGTTGGCCATCGGAGATACGCCCTCCATGGCCCGGGCAAACAGGTCCTGCGCCCCCCTTTCCCTCTGCGGGGGTCCACCCTGTTTCTCTAGGGGGACGGGCGTTTTTTTATCCCTTATTTCCAGACCCTTGAGGGCCGCGAACGGTGTATTGAATCCCTTGCCCTTTTTCACGATCCCGGTATTTTAGCAAAAAAAAAAGGCCCACTCAATAAGAGGTGGTAGTGGGCCCAAAAAAGGAGGTCTATAGCCCTTGAAAGATATGCTATAGATTGTGCATAGTTATAAAGGGTGCACATTGGGTATGTCAAATACATTTATCTTATGATAACATTAGATAAAAGTAAATTAATCCGGAAGGCAGAGTGAATATACACCAGGTCAGGATATTCTACAACACGGCTCAGACCTTGAGCATTACGAAAACCGCCAAGAAAATGCACCTCTCGCAGCCCTCGGTGAGTATCCAGATCAAGGATCTCGAGGAATCACTGAGTGTCAGGCTCTTTGACCGCATCAACCGCAAGATTTCCCTGACCGACGCCGGCAAGGTCTTCTATTCGTACGCCGAGAGGATCCTCGGCCTGATCGAAGAGGCCAACGCCGTCATGGGGGAATTCAGCGCCGGCGATGTGGGCAATCTCGTCATCGGCGCGTCCAACACCATCGGCATCTATGTCCTGCCCCGCTATCTGGGGGAGTTCAAGGAGTGCTTCCCCAAGGTGGATATCTCGCTGACCATCCTCAACAAACAGGAAGCCCTGGAACAGTGCCTGGCGGGCGAACTGGATGTCGTGTTCGCCCAGGAGGTCCAGAAACACCCCGACTTCAGGGCCGAGGTCTGCATGCGCGACGAACTCGTGGTGGTCTGTTCCCCCCGCCACCGCTGGGCCTCCCGCTCGCACCTCACCGTCGAGATGCTCACGAGTGAGGTGGAGCCGATCATCATGCGCGAGGAGGGCTCGGGCACGCGCGACCTGATCGAGTTCATGGCCCGTCGCTTCGGCATCGACCTCCATATCGCCATGGAACTCAGCAATACCGAGGGGATCAAACGGGCCGTGGAGGCCAATCTGGGCATTGCGATCATCTCCAAAAACGTCATCAAACGTGAACTCAAATACGGTACCCTCGTGGCCCTGGAAATCCGGGACCTGAACACCAACCGGGATTTCTACATCGTCCACAACAAGAAACGCAAGACCCTGCCCTTTGTCGAGAAATTCTATTCCTTTATTCTCGAAAAACGCCAGTTGCCCCATGAGATGCTGCTGGACCCCCCCGAGGGCTGAAGCCGGGGCCTGGCTTCTCTGCCTGTAAAGGTTACACCGGCCGCCGGAGCGCCTGTATCTCCACCATTATGCTGTCCGGTATGCCCCTGGCCGGGAGTAGCACAGGGGAATCTTGCTCTCTTTATATATCCTGTAGTATATCATTTTGATTGATTTCTTTTTATTATCTATTACAATCCGTCGCCACAGAGGATCCCGACCTCCCCGAGTCAGCATCTTGGGTTGACAGAAAAACGGCAATGATGCTATGAATCGCCATTCACATTCAAGGGGTAAGATCATATGCAAGAAATCAGATTTCACGGAAGAGGCGGACAAGGTGCCGTAACTTCGGCCGAACTGATAGCCATTGCAGCGATCAACAAGGGGAACTTCGCCCAGGCCTTTCCGAGCTTCGGCCCTGAACGCCGCGGCGCCCCGGTTGTCGCCTTCTGCAGGGTGGATGATAAAAAGATCAATATCCGGGCCAAGGTCTATGCCCCCGATGTCGTCATCGTGCTCGACCCCGGCCTGCTGACCCTCATGGATCCCACCGAAGGCATGCCGGAGGGCGGCACGCTCATCGTCAACACCAACAAGGGTGCCGATGATCTCGTTCTGACATCTCAGGCAACCTGCCGTATTGCAACGGTGAACGCCAATAAGATCGCCCATGAGGAACTGGGGAGGGTCATTGTCAACACCACCATGCTGGGGGCCTTCATCAAGGCCGTGGGCATCCTCGCCATCGAGGATATCAAGGACCCCATCCTGGAGCGTTTCGGCCCCAAACTCGGGGCGCGCAATATCCAGGCCCTGGAGCGGGCATACCATGAGGTCGTCATAAAGGAGTAGCGTCATGGCCAAACCGATGGAAAAAATCACCTGTCAGGAATTGGAAATCGGTGCCGTCGTCGTCGAGGTCGGCAATGCCCAGGAATATGAAACCGGCACGTGGCGCTCCGAGCGCCCGGTCGTCACCCCTTCTTTGTGCATCAAATGCGGGGTATGCTGGATCTTCTGCCCGGACGCCTGTATCGTGCAGGCGCCCCAGGGGCACTTCGAGGCCAACCTGACCTATTGCAAGGGATGCGGCATCTGCGCCCGCGAGTGCCCCGTCGGCTGCATCACCATGATCAGCGAGGAGGAATGAGCCATGGCCAAGGAGAGAAAAGGCATTGAGGTATCCATCGCCATCGCGGACGCCGTGGCGCAGGCCGACGTCGATGTGATCGCGGCCTATCCCATCACCCCGCAGACCCATATTGTCGAGCACCTCTCGGAAATCGTGGCCAACGGAGAACTGGATGCGGAATACGTGCCCGTGGACTCGGAGCACTCAGCCATGAGCGTGTGCTGCGGTTCTTCCGCCGTCGGGGCGCGCACCTTCACCTCCACCAGCTCCCAGGGGCTGGCGCTGATGTCGGAGATCTTCTTCATCGCCGCCTCCATGCGGTTGCCCATGGTGATGGCCCTGGCCAACCGTTCGCTTTCGGGGCCGCTGTCCATCTGGAACGACCATACCGACACCATGATGGTCAGAGATGCCGGCTGGATCCACATCTTCGTGGAGAACGGGCAGGAATGCTACGATAACATCTTCTGCTCCTTCAGAATCTCCGAGGCCCCCACCGTGCGTCTCCCGGTGGCCATGAACCTCGACGGCTTCATCCTCACGCACATGATCGAACCCATCATGTATGAGGACATCTCCCTCGTGCGGGACTACCTGCCCAAATTCGAAATGGACCACACCCTGCACCCCGACCGCCCCGTCTCCATGGGATGCTTCGGCATGCCGGAAATCTATACCGAGGCCCAGATGAACCGCGAGACCGGCATCCGCGACGCCTATCCCACTATCCTCAAGGCCTGGCAGGAATGGGGCGACCTCACGGGACGCTATTATCACCCCATCGAGACCTACCGCACCGATGACGCCGAGTACTGCATCGTCACCATGGGATCCTACGGGGAAACCGCCATGGAGGTGGTGGACGCCCTGCGGCAGGAAGGCGAAAAGGTCGGGGTGATCAAGATCCGCCTCTGGAGACCGTTCCCCACGGAGGAATTCCGCCGGGCGGTCCTCGGCAAACAGTCCCTGATCGTCATCGACCGCGCCATCAGCTTCGGCGGCCCCGGCGGGCCGGTGGCCTCCGAGCTCAAATCCGCCCTCTACCAGAAGGCGGGCGCACCCGTCATCGTCAATTACGTGGCCGGTCTCGCCGGACGGGACGTCTCCCGCAAGGATTTCCGGAAGATCATCCTGGAGGGCAAGGCCAAGGCCTCCCAGGGTGATACCGATGGATTCACCCTCTACGGCGTAAGGGAATAAGGAGTCAGGTATGGATAGATTCTCGGTTTTTACCTCGAGACTGGTTGACAAGTCGGAAAACTTCACCTCGGGACACCGCGCCTGTCAGGGGTGTGCGGAGGCATTGGCCGTCCGGCTCGTGCTCAAGGCCCTGGGGCGCGACACCATCGTGGCCATGGCCACCGGGTGCATGGAGATCATCTCGTCGCCCCTGCCGCTGACCGCCTGGAAGATTCCCTGGATCCACAATGCCTTTGAAAACCCCTCGGCCGTGATTTCCGGCTGCGAGTCGGGCATGAAGGCCATGATGCGCAAGGGTCGCCTGGAACACAAGAAGATCAACTTCGTGGCCATGGGCGGCGACGGCGCCACGGCCGACATCGGCATGGGGCCGCTCTCCGGCGCCCTGGAGCGCGGACACGACATGGTCTACATCTGCTATGACAATGAGGCCTACATGAACACCGGCATCCAGCGCTCCAGTTCCACCCCCTTCGGGGCCTCCACCACCACCTCTCCGGCCGGCAAGGTCAGCATCGGTCAGCACACGCAGAAGAAGAACCTGCCACAGATCGCGGTGGCGCATGATATCCCCTATGTGGCCACCGCCTGCCCGAGCTTCCCCTTCGATCTCATGGACAAGGTCCGGCGGGCGGCCGAGACCCCCGGCGCGGCCTATGTGCACATCCTGTCCGTGTGCCCCACGGGCTGGCGCATTCAGCCCCAGGACGCCATCCGGTACGGACGTCTGGCGGTGGATTCCAACGTCTTCCCGCTCTATGAGGTCGTGGGTGGACGTTACCGATTGAACTATACCCCGTACAAGACCCTGCCGGTCACCGAATATCTCAAGGGCCAGGGGCGCTTCAGACATCTGGGGGAGAGCGAAATCGAGCAGATCCAGGCCAAGGTCGACGACGATTATCAGAAGATCCTGACAAGGTGTAAAGAGGTGGAGTGAGATGGCTGTAGATATCAGAAAAGTCGATGAAATCATCGGTCGCTATGCGAGATCCGAGGAGTCGCTGCTGGCGATCCTCCAGGATTTCCAGCGTGAATTCCACTATGTGCCTGAAGAGGGCATGCACCGCCTGAGTGAGGCACTCGTGGTCCCGGAAAGCAAGATCTACGCCATGGGGACCTTCTACAAGGCGTTGTCTCTGGAACCCCGCGGGCGGCACACCGTGAAGGTCTGCACGGGAACCGCCTGTCACCTCAAGGGTGCCGGACAGATCATCGAGACCATTGAACGCGAGTTGGGGGTGAAACGCAACTGCACCACCGAGGACCAGCGCTTCACCATCGAAAGCGTCAACTGTGTGGGGGCCTGCGCCATGGCGCCGGTCGTGGTGGTGGATGACGATTACTTCGGTCATGTCCGGCCTTCCAAGGTCATGGACATGCTCAATAAATATAAATAAGGGTGAAGGTTATGGATAAGATAACCTCTTGTGAACAACTGGAGCGCTGCCGGGAAGGGATCCGCGCCTCACGCAATGCGGATTTGCCTATGGTCATGATCTGTTTCGGAACCGGTTGCCAGGCCAACGGGGCCAGGGCCGTGGCCGAGGCCTTCACGGAGGCCCTCGACCGGCAGGGACTGAAGGTGGACGTCGACTTGGGGATCAAGACCACGGGATGTCATGGCTACTGCGAAAACGGTCCGCTCGTGGCCATCATGCCCGCCGACATCCTCTATCTGAAGGTCACCCCCAAGGACGTCGCGGAAATCGTGGAAAAGAGCATCAAGAAGGGCGAGGTGGTAGATAGGCTCATCTATAAGGATGTGAACACCAAGGAGGCTATTGCCCGCTACACGCGCATCCCGTTCTACAAATTCCAGCAGCGTATCTCGTTGCGCAACATCGGCCACATCGATCCCACCTCGGTCGACGACTACCTGGCCGTAGACGGCTATGCCGGGCTGGCCAAGGCCCTGAGCATGGATCCCGATGACATCGTGACCGAAATCGAGAAATCGGGCCTGAGAGGCAGGGGCGGCGGCGGCTTCCCCACCGGTCAGAAATGGCGCTCGTGCAAGGCCGTATCCAGCGAGGTCCGCTATGTGATCTGCAACGGCGACGAGGGTGATCCCGGTGCCTTCATGGATCGCTCCATCATGGAAGGCGATCCCCACGCCGTGATCGAAGGCATGATCATCGGCGCCTATGCCATCGGGGCGCACAAAGGCTATATCTACGTGCGCGATGAATATCCGCTGGCGGTAAAAAACCTGCAGCAGGCCCTGGACGCCGCCCGTCAGCAGGGTTTCCTGGGAGATGCTATCCTGGGGAGCGACTTCGCCTTCGACCTTAAGATCAGCCGCGGCGGGGGCGCCTTTGTCTGCGGCGAATCCTCGGCGCTGATGCGCTCACTCGAGGGCAAGGTGGGCGAGCCGCGGGCCAAATACATCCGTTCCGTGGAGAAGGGTCTTTATGAAATGCCCAGCGTCCTCAACAACGTGGAAACCTGGAGCAACGTGCCCGAGATCATCCGTCGGGGCGCCGCCTGGTATGCCGGCATCGGCACCGCCGGGTCTACGGGAACCAAGGTCTTCTCCCTCGTAGGCAAGGTCAACAACACCGGACTGGTCGAGGTGCCCATGGGTATCACCATCCGCGAGCTCGTCGAGAACATCGGCGGCGGCGTGCTGGGAGGCAAGCGCTTCAAGGCCGTACAGACCGGGGGGCCGTCCGGCGGCTGCATCCCTGTAAGCCGAATGGACCTGCCCATCGACTTCGACAGCCTGACCGAGGCCGGTTCCATGATGGGCTCGGGCGGGATCATCGTCATGGATGAAAACACCTGTATGGTGGATGTGGCCAAGTACTTCATCTCCTTCCTGGTGGAAGAGAGCTGCGGCAAGTGCACCCCGTGCCGCGACGGCCTGCCGCGAATGCTCAAGATCCTGACGGACATCACCGAAGGCAGAGGCAAGTCGGGCGACATCGAGATGCTTGAGGAACTCTGTGACGTACTGAGCTGGGGCGCATTGTGCGGGCTGGGAACCTCGGCCCCCAACCCGGTGCTCTCCACGCTGCGCTATTTCCGGGAAGAGTACGAGGCCCATATCCGTGAAAAACGCTGTCCGGCCGGGGTCTGCAAGGCCCTCATTACATACTCGATCGACGCCGAGGCCTGTACCGGATGTACGCTTTGTGCCCGCAAGTGCCCGCAGGCATGCATCAGTGGCGAAAAGAAACAACCCCATGTCATCGACACCGCGAGGTGTATCAAGTGCGGCGTGTGCAAGGATGTCTGTAACTTCGACGCCGTGAGGGTGAAATAAGGACCGAGCCATGCAGAAGATCACGCTTACTATCGACGGAAAAGAGGTGGAGGCCGAAAGGGATCAGTGCATCCTGGACGTGGCGCGCCAAAACGGTATCAACATCCCCGCGTTGTGTTACCATCCAGACGTGAAGAGTTCGGGCGGCTCCTGCCGCGTATGCCTCGTGGAGGCCCATCAGAACGGGCGCATGCGTGTCGTCACCTCCTGCAACTACCCCGTGCGCGAGGGACTTAAGGTGGTCACCGATTCCGACTTCATCCGGCGCATCCGCAAGGGGATCATTGAACTCCTCCTGGCGCGCGTTCCGGATTCAGACATCATCTTGAAGCTGGCGGCCGAATACGGGATCGAAACGCCGCGTTTCTTCACGGATGAGGGAGAGCATGACCGCCACAAATGCATCGCCTGCGGCCTGTGCGCCCAGGTCTGCGAGGAGGTGGTGGGGGTGAGCGCCATCTCCATGCTCAACCGCGGCTACGAGAAGGCCCCCGGAACCCCCTACCAGCAGGCGAGCGCCGCCTGCATCGGTTGCGGGGCGTGCGTCTATGCCTGCCCCACCGGGGCCATCCCGCTCACGGACACGGGCAGTGTGCGCACCATCTGGGGCCGGGACTTCCCCCTGCTGACATGCTCCGTGTGCGGCAAACCCTACATCCCCGAGGCCCAGGTGGACTGGATCGTCAGGACAACGGGCAAGGAGCGCTCCTTCTTCGACAAATGCCCCGATCACCGCTAGAAAACTGTGCGTCCAGGGTGTACACTCAACCGGACGCGCGGCCGACAGCGACGCAGGCACCAGGACGGCCCCCTTCCCGGACAGATATGAGCGCCCCTGAGGACGGTCGGAAAAGTCGCTCCTGAAGGGAGCCTGTGGCCGGCAGGCCGTGGCTGAGCTCATCCATAACCAATCAATGGATGTTAGTCTTCCTCCGGCACGGGCGGTGGGTCTTCCGAGCGGAACACCGCCCGCCGCTGCCCTGCCGTCCCTGTCCGTCAGGGCCAGGGGCACACTTGACTTGATTCCCGAATATTCATACGATAAGATCGCGTGCAACCGACAGGAGACACACCATGCTTGAAATGATTTCCGAAGGGTTCCAGAAGGCCCAGAACCGTCTGCAGGGAAAGGCGGTCATCCAGGAGAAGCACATCGAGGAAGCCATCAAGGATATCCGCATCTCCCTGCTGGAGGCGGATGTCGAGTTCCATGTCGTCAAGACCTTCATCGATGGCGTCCGGCTCAAGGCACTGGGCGAAATCGTGCAGACACGGGTTTCCCATGGCGGAAAGAAGCTTAGGGCCACACCCCAGGATCACTTCATCAAAATCTGCTACGACGAACTGGTATCACTCATGGGGCCGGTGGATAACACGCTCACCCTCGGACCCAGGGCGGTGAGCGCCATCATGATGGTGGGGCTTCAGGGCAGCGGCAAGACCACCTCCATTGCCAAGCTGGCCCGCTTTCTCGAGAACCAGGGCCGCAAACCGCTGCTGGTGGCGGCCGATATCTATCGTCCGGCGGCCATCGAACAGCTCAAGGTTCTCGGAAAACGACTCGACATCCCGGTTTTTTACGCCCCTGGCAAGACGCCCCCCCAAATCTGCGCCGATGCCATGGAGGCGGCACAGTTCAAGGGTCGGGATGTGGCCCTCTTCGACACAGCCGGCCGCACCACCGTGGATGAGGTGCTCATGCAGGAACTCGAGGACATCAAATCCGCGACCTCACCCGAGAATATCCTGCTGGTCGTAGACGCCATGATCGGCCAGGAGTCGGTGAATGTGGCCCGGGAGTTCGATCGCCGGCTGAACCTTTCGGGTTTCATCCTCACCAAGCTCGACGGTGATGCACGAGGGGGCGCCGCCCTTTCCATCAAGGAGGTGACAAAAAAGCCGGTCAAGTTCCTGGGCATGGGTGAATCCCTCGAGCGCCTCGAGGAGTTCAGACCCGAAGGTCTGGCCTCGCGCATCCTGGGCCGTGGTGATATCGTCGGCCTGGTCAAGGACCTTGAGCAGGTAGTGGACGAGAAAAAGGCCGAGGAAGACGCCGAAAAGATGCTCAAGGGTGAGTTCACCTTCAATGACTTTCTCAAACAGCTCAAGCTCATGAAAAAGATGGGCTCACTCACGGATCTCATCGAAAAACTGCCCCTGGGGCAGATGGGCATCCCCAAGGGCTTTCAGGTGGACGACCGGGAACTCGTGCGGGTGGAGGCCGTGATCAACTCCATGACGACCTATGAGCGGGAGTGCCCTGACTGCCTGAATGACAGTCGCATCACCCGTATCGCCAGGGGCAGCGGACAGCCCAAGGCCAAGGTTGCCGAGCTGATCGGTCGCTTTCAGTCCATGCGCCAGATCATGCGCGGGCTGGGCAAAGGCAACAAGAAGTCGCTTGCTCGCCTGGGCATGGGAGGCGATATGGCGGATCTCCTCTCCCAGGGCCTGCCCAAACAAACCCGGCAGAGCCCCATCGATCTGAAGCAGAAAAAAACGAAGAGAAAAAATGTAAAGAAATCAAGGAGACGCAACCGATAAAGAGAGCACATGGACGTATCGAAAAAAAATCGTGCCCCAAGGCCTCGGGAGATCCTGGAAAAGGAATTACGGGTCATCAAGAAGGTCAACCAGGCCATCTCCCTTACCCCTGATGTAGAAGCAGTCGCCGGAGCCGTCCTCGACATCGTCCTTACGGAAACCATCGCCCAGAATGCCTCCATCATGATGCCCTCTGCCGACCGGACACACCTGGAAATCCGGGCGGCCAAGGGGGTGCAGGACCGGCACTGCCACTATTCCGAGGAATCGCTCGGCCAGACCTTCCCCATGGGCGAGGGCATCTCCGGCATGGTGGCCCTCACCAGGGAGGCGGTGATCATCCAGAATACCGTCAGCGATCCCCTGTTCCAGGCCCGCGCCATGCGGGTCAAGGTCGGATCCCTGCTCAGCATGCCGCTGATCTACGGCCGCAGCGAACTGGTCGGCGTCATCAACCTGAGCCATGCCGAGCCCGAGGCCTTCACCCCCGACGACCTGCACCTGATCGAGGCCCTGCTCCCCTCCGCCGCCCTGGCCCTGAGAAACGCCCGGCTCATGCGGGACATCGAGGATATCAACCGCATGCTCAAGGTGGAACTTTCCATGACCGACCGGGCCCTCGAGGACTTCGGCAAGAACATCCTGAAGGTCTTCAACTACATGTCCATCGGGGTCCTGACCGTCGACCCCTCCGGCGAGATTACCACCATCAACAACAAGGCCATCGGCCTCCTCCACCTGGGAACCGGCGCCTCCCTCGCCCCCATTGTGGGCGAGGAGGTGATGGCCTCCTTCGACAGAGAGATGCCGGAGATCTGGCGGGACGTGGAGCTCGACGGACATGTGCTCCACATGGAATTCTCCCCCCTGCCGGTGAAATCCTCCCTGCAGATCCTGATCTGCATCCGGGACGTCACCCTCGACCGCTTCAAGGAACGGGAACTGGTGCGGGTGAAGGACCAGTACAAGGATATGGTGGAAAAGGCCATCGATGCCATCTACATCATCAAAAACGGCCGCTTTCTTTTGATCAACAAGAAGTTTCAGGAAATGCTCGGTTATGCCCAGGAAGACCTCCTGGGGGTGCACTTCCGCCACTTCATCACCAGAGACTCCCTTAACTCCCTCGGAGAGGCCCTGCGTCCCACGACCGGCAACACCTTCATCCCCCATCTCGAACTCCAGGCCATCAAGAAGGATGGGCAGATCCTGAGCCTGGAAATCAGTATCGGCAGGCTCAAGCTCGAAGATGCGCTGTGCTTCGTGGGGGTGGTCCGGGACATCACCAGTAAAAAGGAGCTGCTCTCCATCAAGACGCGTTTCCTGCATGTGGCTTCGCACGAGATCCGTGTCCCGCTGACTGTCATTCGGGGGTATGCCCGCATGCTTTCCCGGGACCGTGAATGCGCCCTCTCGGATGAGAAAAGGGAATGCATCACCGAGATCGAGAAGCAGTGCGAGCGTCTCCTGCACTTCAGCAACACCCTGCTCGATTTCTCCCGCATCAACGCCGGAGGGCTGAATCTGCATCGTCAGAGCGTGGATCTGTACAGACAGATTCAGCATGTCGTGCGCACCATGCAGATCAAGGCCTCGGATTTCGGCGTGACGATCGCCTTCGAGGGCGATCCGACCATCCCCGAACTCTCCATTGATCCCATCAAGATCGAACAGGCGCTCTATAACCTCATCGACAACGCCCTCAAGCATTCCCCCCGTCCCGGGGTGGTTACCATCGCCCTCAGCATGGGGCTCAGCGAGGACGACGCCCTCAACCGCATCCTCAACCAGGAGAGCGCCATCATCACGGTGCACGACCAGGGGCCCGGGATACGTCCGGAAGAGGCCCGGGAACTCTTCGGCGAATTCTTTGTAGGCGAGAGCGGCAGGGCCAAGGGGGGCTTCGGCCTGGGACTGGCCATCACCAAGGAGATCATTCACGCCCACGGCGGCCGGGTGGAGGCGCGTCCCAGCTCTGCCGGCGGGCATTTCATTGTCACAATACCCTTGAACCGCCAGGATGATTCATGTATTCTAGATCATTAATTGCGTGCAGGCTGAGGATATGATCGGTGAAAGATTGAAAATTCTCGTTGTTGATGATGACGACAGCATCAGGGGGTACATTACCAAGCTTCTCTCCCAAAACGGGTATACGGTACTGTCCGCCTCTAACGGCAAGGACGCCCTGCAGAAGCTGCGCATCGAAAGCGAGGTCTCCCTCGTCATTCTGGATATTCTCATGCCCGAGATGGATGGCATGGAAACCCTTTGTGAAATTCGCAAATTCAGCAAGGAGCTGCCGGTACTCATGCTCTCGGCCCTGGGACAGACAAACATCATTGTCAAGGCCATGAAGGCCGGAGCCACCGACTACCTGGTCAAGCCCTTCGAAGAGGAAGAGCTCGATCTGGCCATCATCAAATCCATCGAAAAGAAGAAGCTGCTCCAGGAGATCTCCTGCCTGAAGAAAAAACTCCGCGTGGATGAGCTTAGAGGCGAATTCATCTTCACCAGCCAGAAGATGCAGGCCGTCCAGGATATCATCGACCAGGTGGCCGACACCGACGTGAGTGTGCTGATCGACGGGGACAGCGGCACGGGCAAGGAACTCGTCGCCCGCGCCCTGCACTACCGCTCCGGCATGCGCGACCGGCCCTTCGTCAAGGTGAACTGCGCTGCCCTGCCCCACGAGCTGCTCGAGTCAGAGCTCTTCGGCTATGAGCGCGGAGCCTTTACCGGCGCCTACAAGGCCAAGGCCGGCAAGTTCGAGCTCGCCAACAACGGCACCATCTTCCTGGACGAGGTGGGCGAAATCGACCTCGCCATTCAATCCAAACTCCTGCAGGTGCTTCAGGAGGGCAGCTTCTCCCGCCTGGGCGGCAAACAGGACGTGCACGTAAACGTGCGTGTTATCGCCGCCACCAACCGCGATCTGAAAAAATCCGTGGAGGAGGGCACCTTCCGGGAGGATATCTATTATCGCCTCAATGTGGTCAACATCCGTATCCCCCCCCTGATGGAACGCAAGGAAGATATCCCCTATCTCTTCGAATACTTCCTGGAGACCTACAACGAGAAATACGGCAAGCACATCGAGGTCACCAAGGACGAAATCTACCCCCTGCTGCTCATGTACAGCTGGCCCGGCAATGTCAGGGAGCTGAAAAACCAGGTCAAGCGTCTGGTGATCCTGGGCAACATAGGGGAGATGAAACGCTACCTGAAGGATGGCGGATCCATCCTGCAGGACCGGCGGGATCTGCCACCTTCCCAGGCGTCATCGCCGGTCTCCTCCGGGCGCCAGGAGATCCTGCCCCTGAAACAGGTCGCCAAGGAGGCCGCCCTTCTGGCCGAGCGGGAGATGATTCTCATGGCGCTCAAGGACACCAACTGGAACAAGAAAAAGGCGGCCTTCCTGCTCCAGATCAGCTACAAGGCGCTCCTGTACAAAATCAAGGAGTGCGAGATAGAAAAATAGCGAAAGGCTTATGGTATGAAAAAACTCCTCTGTCTCATGGCTATCATATTTATTGTACCCGCAGTGGCCTGTAGCGCTCAGGCAGGCTACCTCATCGGCCCATCCGACCAGCTCGAGATCTCTGTCTGGGGAGAGGAGGGCCTGTCACGGTCGGTCAGTGTGCGCTCCGATGGATTCATTTCCCTCCCGCTGATCGGGGACATCGCGGCCTCCGGCAAGACGCCCCCTCAGCTGCAAAAGGACATCGAGGCCTCGCTGACCAAGTATGTCAAGGACCCCCGCTGTGCGGTGATCGTGCTGGAACCCAGGAGCAAGCGCTTCTACATCGAGGGTCAGATCAATACCCCCGGGCAGTTCCTCCTGGACAGCGCTCTGACCTTCACCCAGGCCATCTCTATGGCCGGCGGATTTACCGAATGGGCGGACAAATCATCCATCATCATCCTGCGTACCGAAGACGGCAAGGCCGTGCGCATCGAGGTGAACTTCAAGAAAATCATCCAGGGCAAGATGGCGGATATTCCCATCCGGCCCGGAGACACCATCATAGTCCCGTGAGAATCCTTCACGCCGGCCCCCTCTTCCTCGCTGGGCTGCTCATGGCGGGCATCCCCTATGTCTCCCCTGCCGCCAACTGGGATGTCCACCCCGGGGTGTATGCCGCCTACGAGCACACCGACAACTACCTCGGAGCGGCGCACGACGGGCGTCGCGAGAGCACCTATGAGGTCGGCCCCAGCCTGAACCTCGTCTGTACGACCCCTTCCCTGATCTGGGAGCTGAGCGGATATGCCGCCCGCAGCTATCACCGTCGCTACAAATACGACGAATCCCCGGAGGAGCGTCTGGAGTCCACCGCCACCCTGAGTGATGTCCGCAACACCCTGACTTTTGACTATGCCTATGTCCAGACACGCCGGCGCGAGAGCCTCGATCAGGCCTGGGGTCTCCTGCGAACCCTCAGCGGCGGGGTCCTGTACGAGCGTCGCCTGAGCCCCTCGCTGAGCACCTCGGTGGGATACACCCTGACTAACGAGTATGCCCCCTACCCGGATGACGACGTGGCCTCCCGCGAGGCCTCCCTCGGGTTGAGCGCCGGGCTGGGTCCCAGGAGCGAGGCATCGTTACGTCTGACCCAGGCGGCGCACCGCTACGACACCGATCCGGATACTCAGGCCAGCGGGGCCGAGGCGACCTACCGTTATGCCCTCACGCCCCGCTTGGGTGTGGGCCTGGAGAGCGAATACGAGCACCACCGCGAGGATCGCAGTTCCGGGGAGAATCGCCGTCCCGGGGAGGACATCTACCGTGTCGCCCTCTTTGCCGATCACACCCTCTCCCCTAACACCGATATCCGCCTTTCTCTGGGGCAGGGATGGTTCCACCGCGATCGCTCCTGGGAGAATGAGGCCGGGATCTGGTATCGCTACTCACCTCCTACCGAGGAGACCATTACCTTAAGTGCCGAGCTCCACCATGAGATTTCGGACCAAACCTTGGTAGATATCGCGCTCGAGCAGGGTTATGCCTATGAATACACCGCGTATCGCTCCGGCGTCAGCGAGACGCGCTCGGCTGAGATGACCCTCTCCCACATCCTGGTCCGCACCGTGAGTGGCACTATAGACGCAAGTCTCGAACAGCGCACCCCTCCCTTCAATGAGCCCGTCGAAACCGACCTCAGCTCCTCGCTCTCCCTGACCTGGAGCCCGTGGCAATACCTCGATGCCCGTATCTTCTACGAGCACCTGCAGTTCCGCCGTGATCTACCCACCACGCGCAGAAATCAGCTGCTCGCCGAAATCGGTCCCGCCGGTTACCAACGATATGCCTATGGGAGTTTAGATCCACGCGCGGAAAACCGATATGGTATGAGCATAGAGGTGCGCTATTGATTCAGCAGAAAAATATCGACATTAATGATATCCTGGATACGCTCAGGCAGAAGTGGTACTGGGTGAGCATACCCCTGTTCACCTTCCTCATGCTGGGTGCGTGGGTCTACGTAGTTCTGCCTCGCGCCTACGAGGCCAGCACCCTGATCCTCGTGCAACCGCAGGAAATCCCGTCGGCCTACGTGCAGTCCACGGTGAGCAGCGGTATCGAGGAACGCGTGCGCACCCTGTCTCAAGAGGTCATGTCGCGTTCGAACCTGGAATCGATCATCAAAGATCTTGATCTATATCATGACCTCCAAGTCAAAAACGTACCTATGGATATTATCATAGAGCAAATGCGCAAAAAAATAGATGTAAGTACACGTGGCGGACTCCGGGGCCAGACGAGCTCCTTCACCATCTCTTACCGCGGCCGGGATCCGGTCGTCGTGGCCGAGGTGACCAACAAGCTCGCCGCCTTTTTCATCGAGAGCAACCTGCGGCTGCGGGCCCGCCAAGCGGCCCAGACCACCCTGTTCCTGGAGAAACAGCTCGAGGACCTCAAGCGTCTCCTGCAGGAACAGGAGCACAAGGTCGAGGAGTACCGCAACCAGTACATGGGCGAGCTGCCCGAACAGCTCCAGAGCAACATCTCGACCATCACCGGGCTGCAGGTGCGGCTGGAGGCGCTTCAGGTATCGCTCACCGACGCCATGAACCGCCGGCTCCTGCTGCAGCGCCAGCTCTCGCAGATCGAAAGCGACCAGCCCGGGGCCACGCTCTCACGCCGGGGCCAGCGCCTGGGCGAGCTGGAGGCCCAGCTCGAGGAGCTGCGCACCCTCTATACCGGGGAACATCCGGCTATCCGCAGGCTCGAGGAGCAGATCGCAGACCTCAGACGCCAGCCCGAAGAGACCGCGGTCTCCATCGTCGATCCCCAGGTCATGGAGCTCAAGAACCAGCTCGAAACCATCGACATCGAGATCGTTGCCCTGCGCAGTGATATGGAGCGCATCAAGGAACGCATCGAGTTCTACCAGGCCCGCGTGGAGAACACCCCCAAGCGCGAGCAGGAAATCTCGGCCCTCACCCGCGACTACGACATCACCCGCCAGAACTACCAGCGTCTGTTGGACAGGCTCTACGAGGCCAAACGGGCCGAGAGCATGGAAATACGTCAGCAGGGCGAGCAGTTTCGCGTCCTGGATTTTGCCCGGTCGCCCGAGACCCCCGTCAGTCCGGACAGGAACCGCATCGCGCTCATATTTCTGGCCCTGGGGCTCGGCACCGGCGCCGGGGTGATCTTCCTGATGGAGATTCTCGACAATTCGGTCAAAAGCATCAAGCAGCTCGAGAACCTCACCCAGGACATCGTCTGCATCAGCGCCATCCCCCTGGCCCCGACCCAGCAAGACATCCGTAAAGGTCGGATCAAGAACGCCCTCATGTTGACCCTCAACATCGTCATCATCGGGGCCGGTCTCGCGCTGGTGGTCCAGGCCAAACTCAACCATGTGGTAGTCAATATTCCGCTGCCGTTCTGAAGGGGCCTGACGTGTATACGGAATATTTCGGATTAAACCTCAAACCCTTCAACATCACGCCCGATCCGAAATTTCTGCACCTCAGCCCGGGGCACAAGGAGGCCCTGGCGCACCTGGTCTACGCCCTGCGTGAACACAGCGGCTTCGTGGTCATCACGGGCGAGGTCGGCACAGGCAAGACCACCATCTTAAATGCCTTCCTTCTGAAGCTCCCGCCCAGGATGCCCAAGGTGGTGATCAAGAACCCCAACCTCAAACCGGAGAACCTCTACTACCTCCTGGGCGAGGCCATCGGCCTGGAGCCTCACCAGCGCTCCCGGGACAACATCACCCTGTACGAGGACCGACTGAAGCAGACCGGCGGTGCGGTGCTCATCGTGGACGAGGCCCAGGGGCTCTCGGTGGAGATGCTGGAGGAGATCCGCCTGCTCTCCAACATGGAAACCCCGCATGAGAAGCTCATCCAGATCATGCTCATCGGACAGCAGGAGCTCAACGAAAAACTCAAGAATCCCAACCTAAGGCAGCTAAAACAACGCATCGGCGTCAAGTACCACATCCCGCCGCTGGACAACGATGAGACCAGGGACTATATCGACCACCGCCTGCGCGTCGCGGGATATGAACCCAAGGAAAAACCCCTGTTCACGGTTTCCGCCATAGGAGAGATCTATCGCATCACCAAGGGCTTCCCCAGGCTGATCAACATCATCTGTGACAATGCCCTGCTGGTGACCTATACCGACGACCTGAAACAGGTGTCCTCCAAGACCATCAAAAAGGTGGCTTCCGAGCTTGAGGCCACCTACGGCAAGGGCGAGTCCATGCCCCGTTCGCTGTCGCAAGGCCGCATCCCTTTTTCCCACCGGCGTTCATCGGTCGCCCTGCTAATGGCCGGACTGCTCGTCGCCGTCGCTCTCATCGCCTGGCACCTGCTCCCGCAGACCCCGGCGACCGGACGTCCTGTCGACCCCGCCCCGGCCATCCAGCGCGCCCTGCCTCCCACACCGGAAACGCAAGCCGTCCCCGTGAAAGTCCCGGCCGAGAGTTCCCCCCCGGTTGTCGAGCCGGAGGCGCGAGTGCCAGCCGAGACCAGGATCGTGCTCGAGGATACCGAGGAAGCACCCCCGGCTGCCCCTGTTCCGCCTGTGGTTCCCCCCATGCTCCAGGAACCGGCTCGGGATCCGGGCCGGTGGCTGACCGTACGGGCCGGGGACACCGTAGCGGGCCTGGCCGCGGATTATTACGGCCGGGTATCGCCGCAAATTTTAGCGGCGATCAAGGACAGCAACCCCACCCTGAGCGATATCAACCTGATTCACGAAGGCGACCGCCTCCTCCTGCCCGATATCGAGGGGTCCCAGAGCGTGCTGTTCAGTGTGAGCGTGGCCTCCTACCACTCCATTACCGAGGCGCAGGCCGTCTTCTCCGACCTGCTTCAGTCCGGACATGAGGCCACCATCTACCCCTACATGGATACCCAGGGCAAGCGCTGGTTCCGTATCACCATCGGGACCTTCACCTCCCGAGGTGCGGCTATCACGTTCGCCCAGCAGCTCAAAGGCAAGGGCTTTGTCTATGCGCGGCCCGTAAAGATCAGCATGGAGGAATAGCGATGGACCTGGCGCGGGCACTCGACAAGCAGGGCTCCCTGGCATCCCCAGGCGGCAGCACCGGCCGCCTGGACGATCACCTCTACATGTATCACATGCCCTACTCGTATACCGCGGAACAGATCCGCAAGATACGGACCTATATCTTCCACATGCCCGGGAGGGAGATCCCCCGACTCCTCATGGTGACCAGCGCGGTGCCGTCCGAGGGCAAGACCCTCATCGCCGCCAACCTGGCCATCTCGATCGCCAAGGGCGAGGACCAGCATGTCCTGCTTTTGGAGTGCGACCTGCGAAAGCCCTCTCTGCACCACCTGTTCCAATTCCCCCCCGCGTGCGGCCTGAGCGAGATCATCCAGGGACGGGCGAGCATCGAGGACTGTCTCATCAAAACCCCCATTGACAAGCTCACGATCCTGCCGTCGACCAAGGAGCCGCCGGCCAATCCGTCGGAACTCCTGGAATCCAAGCGCATGAGCTCCATCATCCGCGAGGTGAGCGAGCGTTACAGCGACCGTTTCGTGATCATAGATACCCCGCCGATTCAGGCCACAGTCGACCCCAAGATCATCTCCGATCAGGTCGAGGGCATCATCTTCGTGGTGCGCCACCGCTATACCAGCGAGTCCGACATCAAAATGGCTATCGACAACTTGCCGCGCGAAAAGATCCTCGGAACGGTCCTCAATGCCGTCGACGAGCTTCCGTCCAAAAAATACAAGTACAAGAAGTACTCCTATCATAAATACTATACCAGCTGAGATCCGGGGAGGCACACCCATCCCGAAACTTTCGGACAAACGCGGCCATATGTAAGCGGTGTCACAGCCTCCTCAAGGGTCCCCTGAGACGCCTCCGCATTTCTCCCCGGTGAGCGCTCCCGTATTGTTGCCGTTCATGGTATATGTTATGTTTCATGAATGATCCGTTTCATCGAAACCCATATACTGCCCCCGGAATGCCTGCTCTGCCGGGGAGAGGTTCAGGTGGAATCGGGGATATGCCGTGCGTGCCGCGACGACATCCGCCCCCTGCCAAAACCAACCTGCGCCCTCTGTGGAATCCCGCTCGGCACCCCTGGGGTATGTCTCGCCTGCCAGGCCGACCGACCGCCCTTCGACCGCATGTTGAGTGCCGCGTGTTATGAGACACGCCTCAGGGAGATGCTGCACGCCTTCAAATATCGCCGGGGCACCGTCTTCAAAAGCTTTCTCGGCCACCTTCTGCTCGACGCCCTCTCCGGCGAAGACTTCCCGATCGATGTGGTTACCAGCGTCCCGCTCCACTGGAAGAGGCTCATCCAGCGGGGATACAATCAATCGGCACTGCTGGCCCGCGAACTCTCCGGCACCATGGGTATCGCCTGCAACCTTACCCTGATTCGCAAGCAAAGAAACACCCGGGTTCAGATGGGGCTTGACAGGGCCAGCCGAGCGAGAAACCTCAAAGGGGCCTTCAGGGCCGCGGGCGTTTCCGGGACCGCGGTCCTGGTCGTGGACGACGTCATCACTACCGGTCAGACCGCCCGGGAGATCGCATCTACGCTCAAACGCGCCGGCGCCGCCTTCGTTGCCTTCATCAGCGTCGGAAGGGTGGTAACATGACGCCTCAAAGGTCTACAGGGAAAAAGGAACCCAAGTATCTTGAAGAAATCACCTTTACCACGGTGGATCAGTCTAGCCTCTGGAATCGTGCCAATGCCTCCTATTGCTCCGATCTCTTCCTCGGCCGGTACAATGAAAAGGATCTGCTGCACCTCCTGGACAAGGTGGGGATAACCGCGATTCTGCACCAGAAAGGCTACCGGAACCTGGTCATCAGCATCTATCGGCATGAAGACTTCAGCTCCAGACTCTATGTCAATTTCGATTCCCTCGACAAGGAAACCCGGATCATTGAGCTCATCGTGCGTGAGGGTTACTTCCGTCCCAAGCAAATCTTCGTGGAGGGGTATGCGTTCACGGAAGGTCTATCCATCCTCCTGATCGAATGGCTCGCCCTTCAGGATCCCAGGGCGGCCTTTTCCGAACGCAGGCCCCGTCTTCCCGGACAGATGTATCCGGGCCTGGGCGGACTGATGAACATCCAGGCCCTGCTCTACCGCTTTGCGCGCGCCTCCGAAAAGGACGCCATCGTCGACGTCCCGGAGCACTACCATGGGGCGGTAATCTATTCCCGCAAGTACTCGTTCTTTTCTCCGGCGGAAGGGGGCAGAATCAAGGCCATGATGCGGGATCTTAACGACAGGCCGCTCTCCGACATCTCCTTTGCCATCGCCTTCGACTGCCTGCGGGACAGGGACACGGGACAACCCCTGACCTGGCAGCCCTCGGAACAGGTCTGTCCCATATCCTCCAAGGTCCGTCAGTATGTGAAGAGCGATCCCTACAAGAAGATCCTGGCCGAATCCATGCAGAAGCATGCCTATTACATCGACTGGAACAGATTCGACCACCTGGTGGCAGAAGGTATCAAGGATGAACTCTAACTTCGCCGTCATCGGCCTCGGCAGGATAGGCCGCGCAATGCTCTCCCTGCTCCAGGAGGCAGGCCATCCCCTGCAATGGGCCGTTTCCTCCCGGGAGCATCCCGACCTGCGGCACGTCTCGACGAGCCTGCCGGCCGAACCGGGCGGGGCAGAGATCGTGCTCATCGCCGTGCCCGACACCTGCATCGCACAGACCGCCCACACCATTGCAGAGGCCTGGAAAGGTCGCTGTCAGGGGATCACCTTCTTCCACTTCAGCGGGTTGCACTCATCGGAATTGCTCGCCCCCCTGTCCCGCCTCGGTGCGCATACGGGAAGCCTCCATCCCCTGCAGTCGGTCTCTGCCGCCCCCCAGGCCTATCAACAGCTGAAGGGCTGCCCTCTGACCGTAGAGGGCTCTCCTCCCGCCATTGTCCGCGCCCGCAAGCTGGCGGCCACCTTCGGCGGAAAGATCTCCGTCATCTCCACCCAGGACAAGGTGATCTACCATACCGCGGCGGTCATCGCCTCCAACTACCTCGTCATCATCGAAAACCAGGCCCGTGAGCTCTTCTCCTCCATCGGGCTCGATTTCAGCGCCCTGCTGCCCCTGATCAAGGGAACCCTCAGCAACATCGAAGCCCAGGGGCCTAAGGCCCTTACCGGCCCCGTCGCCCGGGGGGACTGGGACACCGTGAGAGAACATATCAACCTTCTGTCCAGGCGTTATCCGGATATGCTCGCGTCCTACCTGAGCCTCGGCCACTATGCCGCACACCAGGCAGGCAGGACCTGGCCCCAGACACTCGGGAAAGGCCCGGCCGTCCTCGAGCGCGAGGCGCTCGTATCCCATGCGGCGCGCCTCAAAGAGAGGGGGCTCCGCCTCGTCTTCACCAACGGGTGTTTCGACATCCTGCATGCCGGACACGTCTCCTACCTGGAGCGTGCCCGGGCTCTCGGCGACTGCCTTATCGTGGGGCTGAACTCCGATGCCTCCATCCGGAAGCTGGGCAAGGGGGAGGAGCGCCCTCTCAACGATCAGGCCTCCCGCGCACGGGTGCTCGCCTCCCTGGCCTGCGTGAGCTATGTTACCATCTTCTATGAGGAAACCCCCTACGAACTCATCGAGACCCTGCGCCCCCAGGTCCTGGTCAAAGGCGGCGATTGGAAGGTGGCGGACATCGTGGGCGCCGATATCGTACGAGCCTCGGGAGGGGAGGTCGTCAGCCTACCCTTTGTGGACGGATATTCCACAACAAGCCTGGTGGAGAGGATCAGGAGGAGCTGAGGCGCCTTTCGGACCTTCAGCGTCTCCTGACCCTGCGGCCAAAATCACTGGTATCATGCTGATTTTCTTGATTTCTCGTCTCGTGGAGGTTTCCATTGATCTTGAAGACCCTCTCTGCTATAGCTCAGCAGATGAATGCGGATTTTGAGCAGGGAATCAGGGAATATATACACAGCTCGACCCGGCAGACCGAAGAAGTCGGCTCCTACATCCTCGATTCCGGAGGCAAGCGCCTCCGTCCCCTGCTGGTCTTCATGATCGGAGAGGCCATCGGACTTCCACCACACAAGATCCTGCCGCTGGCCTACACGGTGGAACTCCTCCATACCGCAAGCCTTCTGCATGACGACGTGGTTGACGGCACCGAGACCAGACGCTCAAAACCGACAGCCAACAAGATCTACGGCGACAAGCCGGCGCTGCTCGTGGGGGATTACCTGTTCGGGTCCGCCCTGGAGGTCACCTGCCACCTGGGTGATCTTAGGGTTGCGACGCAGATGATCGCGACCATCAAAAAGATGTCCGAGGGCGAATTGAAGGAACTCGAACACTCCCACCACTTCCATGCCGACCTTGAGGTCTACCTGGACATCATCTACCTCAAGACCGCCACCCTGTTCGAATTCTGTCTGAAGGCCCCGGGACTTCAGGCCGGGCTCTCTCCTGCCGAACTTGAGGCCCTGACCGCCTTCGGGCGGGACATGGGCCTGGCTTTTCAGATCGTGGATGACATCATCAACCTCTCGCCCCTGTCGGGCGACAACAAGGATGCCTTCAACGACATCGCCGAGGGGAAATCCACCCTGCCGCTCATCTATCTCTTTCGTCAACAGCCCGAATTGCTCCACAGTCTGCCCCCCCTGGACCCAGAGGAAAGGCAGGCGCGGATCATCTCCCGCCTGGAAACGGGAGTATTGCAGCAAAGCCGGGAGACGGCACGGACCTACTGCACCCAGGCCGTTTCGTCCCTTGCACAGACCAGGTTTCTCTCGGAGGACCTCGCCGGCATCCCCAAACGCATCATGTCCCAGCTCGAAGACAGGTTCTGATCTTCTCGTCACGCTCGCGCACAGGGGACCCTGAATCGTATTGATTTCAGAAAGGATCGACCCTAACTAAGGGTAAAAGAGACTTCACCCAAAGGGATGTATTGTGGAATACAAGGACTACTACCAGATCTTAGGCGTGGAACGAAGCGCGAGTCAGGATGAGATCAAGAAGAGATATCGGAAACTTGCCCGAGAATGCCACCCCGATACCTGCGCCAACGATCCCCACTCCGAAAAACGCTTCAAGGAGATCAACGAGGCCTACGAGGTCCTCAAAGACCCTGATAAACGCAGTCGGTATGATGCCTTGGGGAGCAGTTGGCAACAGGGTCAGAACTTTACCCCACCACCGGGCTTCGAGCATATCTTTGGCGGCGCCCCCTTCGGCAAACGCTCCGGCAAGGCCCGGTCCTTTACGTTCGACTTCGGCCATGAAGGCAGCGGCGGGTTTTCCGACTTTTTCGAATCCCTTTTCGGCGACTTGGGGAGGACTGAGGGTCCCTTCGGTGCCGCATCCTCCCAGAACTTCGGGGGAGGCTCACCGCATTTCCGTAACAGTGCTCACTCTCCCCGGGGAGATGATTTCGAGACCGAACTCACAATCAGCCTGCAAGAGGCCCACGCCGGCACCTCCCGTGAAATAAGCCTCCAGAGGCCCGAGGGAACCAAACGCCTGAACGTGAAGATCCCACCGGGGACCACGGATGGCACGCGAATCCGTCTGGCCGGACAGGGAACCGAGGGGCCCGGGGGCGCTGGCAATCTCTATCTCAGGATCAAACTTGCCACCAACGGCCGCTACAGGCTGGAGGGCTCCGACCTGATCGTCGATTTCCCAATCACCCCGTGGGATGCGGCCCTGGGCAACACCTCCGAGGTGGAAACCCTCGACGGTACCGTGCGCCTCAAGATCCCCCCCGGCATCTCGTCCGGGCAGCGCCTGCGTCTCAAGGGCAAGGGCTTCGCCCACAAGGGGGACCTGTATGCACAAATTAAAATCGTCATGCCTCCCCAGCTGAGCCCCGAGGAAAGACGGCTCTTCGAACAGCTCAAAGAGATCTCACACTTCACGGCAAAACAGGGCCGGTGAAGGATAAAGCCCTTCACCGGCCTTGCGAACACCCCATTTTCGCACGCCCTATTCGATGATCCGCAGGGTTGATTCGCCCTCCAGGCCCACAAAGGGACGGATCGCCTCAAGCTTGACCTCCCCGATGCCTCTGACCTTGAGAAGATCATCGATGGAGGCAAACGGCCCGTTGGCCTCACGGAAATCGACGATGTTCTGCGCCGTGCTCTCACCGATTCCCGGGAGCATCTGCAGCTCCTCAACGCTGGCCGTATTGATGTTGAGCATCCCCTCACAGGTTACGGCGGAGGCCATCCCCGCCATCAGCATGATTAGACCCACTCCCAACGCCACGACCCAAGATACCCTTTTCATACGGAACCTCCTTGATATAATTTCTCGTGAAGGCAGGTTTATGGTTAACAGAAGAGTAAGGGGGCGTTCTTAAATGTCAAGGGGGTGAGGACCCCCACGCAGGCAGAACGTTTCCAGTGGTCCGCCCCGGGCTCTGACGCCATAAAGATCTTGTATGCACCCAGATGAGATGCTAACGTATTTCTGTTAAGAGGAGAGCTGTTTTGTGATGAATGATTGGATGCGTCACTATGCACAAAGGAAGGTCACACCCGAGGAGGCCCTGCGCCCCATTCGCCGGGGATCGCGCGTTTTCATCGGATCAGGATGCGGGGAACCCCAGCTCCTGGTGAATACCCTGATCGACAAGGCCCTAGATCTGGCCGACACCGAGATCATGCATTTCCTCACCACCGGAGAAGCGCCCTATGCCGATCGTCGCTTCACCCGCTCCTTCAGACACAATGCCTTCTTCGTGGGACCGAGCACGCGCGATGCCATCAGCGAGGGGGACGCCGACTATTCGCCGGTCTTTCTCTCCGAAATCCCCCTGCTGTTCAAAAAGGGCCGTATTCACATCGCGGCGGCCCTGATTTCGGTCAGTCCTCCCGACGAATACGGCTATGTGAGTCTGGGCGTGGCGGTGGACGTGACCAAGACGGCCGCCGAATGCGCCGACTATGTCGTGGCCGAGGTCAACCCGAACATGCCCAAAACCCTGGGAGACAGCTTCCTGCACATCTCTCAAATCGATGCCTTTGTCGAAAACAACGCCCCCATTCCGGAATTCTTCGGTGAGGATCCGGGGAGCATCGCCAAACAGATCGGGAGGAATGTCGCCTTGCTGGTGGAAGACGGCTCCACTATCCAGGTGGGCTACGGTTCCATCCCCAATGCCGTGGTGAAGTACCTCCAGGACAAGCAGGATCTCGGCGTCCACACCGAGATGTTTACGGACAGCCTCATCGATCTCGTGGAAGAGGGGACCGTGACCTGCCGCAAAAAAACCCTCCACCCCGGAAAAATCATTGCCAGTTTCTGTATGGGTTCCCAGAGGCTCTACTCCTTTGTGGACAGAAATCCCATCTTTGAATTCCATCCTTCCCACTATGTCAACGACCCTTTCATTATCTCCCAGAACAACAAGATGATCTCCATCAACGCCGCCCTGAGCGTCGATCTGACAGGGCAGGTCTGTTCCGATTCCCTGGGATATCTCTTCTACAGCGGTATCGGCGGTCAGGTGGATTTTGTCCGGGGCGCCTCCCGCTCCAGAGGGGGAAAATCCATTATCGCCCTGCCGTCTACCGCCGAAAACGGGAAAAAATCGCGTATCGTGCCCAATCTCGAGGAAGGCAGCGGCGTCGTGCTTACCCGCGGGGATGTCCACTATGTGGTCACGGAGTATGGGGTGGCCTACCTGCACGGCAAATCCATCCGCGAGCGGGTCATGGCGCTCATCAGCATCGCCCACCCCTCCTTCAGGGGCGCACTCCTGGAGGCGGCCAAGATCCGGGGATATGTTTTCCGCGATCAGCGCCTGGAGCCCGGGGCCCTGTATCCGGAGAAGTACGAGACCTACTTCACCGACAACAAAGGCCGGACGGTCTTTTTCCGGCCGGGCAAGCCCACCGACGAGAAAAAGGTGCAGGACCTCGTCTATTCCCTGCCCGAGGAGGATCTCTATCGCCGCTTCTTCCAGAACATCAAGGCCTTCCCCCCCACCATGGCCCGCCCGATGGTGAACGTGGACTACGAGCACCGCATGACCATCATGGGGATCATCGGGGAAGAGGGGCCGGAGAGCCGGGAGGAGATCGTGGCCATCGGCCAGTATGTCCGGGATCCCTCCACGGGCTTTGCCAACGTAGCCCTCACCGTTCACGCAGACTACCAGCAGAGCGGCATCGGCACCTTTTTGCTGTGGTATCTGATTCAGGTTGCCCGGGAACACGGCATCAAGGGCTTTGCGGCCGAGGTCCTCAAAGAGAACGATGCCATCCTGAAGATTTCCAAGCGCTGCGGTTTCCCTTTCAGGGCCACCTGGGCCTATGGCGGCGTCTACAACATCGCACTCACCTTTGAGGAGGAAGCCTCCCTCACATGACCTCACGCAACGACAAGCTCTATATCGTCATGGTGGGGCTGCCCGCCCGGGGCAAGTCCACCATCGCGGCCCGCATTCAGGAAACCTTCAAGAAGAACTCCATCCCCACGAGGATCTTCAATAACGGCACCCTCAGAAGGCGTTACCTGCCCCAGGAGGATACCTACCGCGCCGATTTCTATCATCCCGACAACCTCAGTGCCGTGGCGTTGCGTCAGAAATTCGCCCTGATGAACATCAAGCGCGCCCAGCGCTATCTGCATGACCGCGGGCAGGTAGCCATCCTCGACGCCACCAATGTGAGCCGCAGCCGCCGGCAGACCATCGCCGAGCACCTCAGCGATCATCCGCTGCTCTTCATCGAATGCATCAACGACGACGAGGAGATCCTGTACCTGAGCAAACTGCAGAAGCTCAGAACGCCCGAATTCTCCTCCCTGACCAGGGGACAGGCCTTTGATGAATTCACCAAACGCATCAACTACTACGAGATGATCTACAGCCCGGTGCAGCACGAGGGCAACTACATCCGCATGGATTCTCTGCACAACAAGATCATCGCGGAGAAACTCTCCGATCCCCTGCCCCTGTATTCACGCATCCGGGATATCCTGGTCACCGATATCGTCAAGAATCTCTATCTCATCCGCCATACCGAGACCCACTTCAATAAGGAGGATCGTATCGGCGGAGACTCTCCCCTGACCCCTCATGGCGAGATCCAGGCCCGGGCCCTGGCCGACTGTTTCAAGAAAAAGAAGATCGCCTACATCTTCACCAGCCAGAAGAAACGCACCATCCAGACCGCCACCCCCATCCGGGACCTGCAGCACGACTGCATCATCGTGCCTTTGAGCGAATTCAACGAGATCGACGGGGGCATCTGCGAGGGCATGAGCTATGAAGAGATCCAGGCCTCCATGCCCGAGGTCTATTTCGCCCGCAAGACCGATAAATACAACTACGTCTATCCCGAGGGCGAAGGTTATGCCCTCATGCGCAAGCGCATCAAGATGGGCATCAAGAAGGCCTTCTTCCTGAACCGCAACGCGGACAATATCATGATCATTGGCCACCGGGCGGTCAACCGCATGATCCTGTCACACTTCCTCTACCGCCGCGACGATGATGTGCCCTACATCTACGTGCCACAGGACAAGTACTACCACATCATCGCCACCCAGGACAAAAAACTCTTCGAGCTCAGAAAATTCCTCTAGGCCAGCAGGCGCTAGCGCCTACCATCGACACGTCCCTGCCTCTTCAGCGAGACGTCGGGGTCGGACGACAGCCTGGACTACGTCAGGAGCTCCGCCAGCATCTCTTCCCAGAGCGCGTCCAGGCCCGCGCCCTTGGAGGCCGAGGTCACGACGGGATCCATCCCGGCCTGGGCCGTGATGGCCTGGATCTGCTTCAACCGCTCCGACTGCCCGAGCTTGTCGGCCTTGGTGGCGACAACCACGGCGCGGGCGCCCTGATCGCGCGCCATCTTCAGGGCGATGAACTCCTCTTCCCTGAGCTCGCGCCTGAGATCCACGAGGACCAGAATCAGCCTGAGATTGGTGTTCCCCCTGAGATACCGGCGCACCAGGCCCTCCCACGACTGACGCATCTCGCGCGAGACCTGAGCGTATCCGTAGCCCGGCAGGTCCACCAGATAGAGCGAGGGCCGCTCCACCAGGTCCACCTGAAAGAAGTTGACATTGCGTGTCTTGCCCGGCTGCTTGCTGGTCTTCACCAGGGAGCGGCGCCCCAGGAGCGCATTGATGAGCGAGGATTTGCCCACATTCGAGCGTCCGACAAAGGCGATCTCCGGCAGCGGGGGCAGCTGCTCGTAGACCGTGCCCACATAGCTGGCAGAACGCACCCTTACCTGCATAGCCCCTCGATATAGGCCCCCACCCGCCGGATTCCCGCAATGATCTGATCCTCGGAATTGGCATAGGAGAAACGGATATACCCCTCGGCGCCCGGGCCGAAATCCACCCCCGGGGTCACGCCGACCCCGGTGTGGCGCAGGATGTCAAAGGCCAGTCGATGTGAATCGTGTGCCACGTGGCGCATGTTTACCAGCACATAGAAGGCGCCGGTTGGCTCGACCTCCACGTTGAATCCCTGCTGATGCATGTGATCGAGCATCACCCTCCTGCGGCGGGCAAACACGTCCCGCATGCGCGCCACATCGGGTTGAGCCTCCTTCAAGGCGGCCAGCCCCCCCCATTGGGCGATGGAGGGGGCACAGATCATGAGGTTCTGGTGCAGCTTCTGCGCCGTGCGCACCAGCGCCTTGGGAAAGACCGCCCACCCCAGCCGCCAGCCCGTCATGGCATAAAGCTTGGAGAAGCCATTGATAACGATGGCCTGATCGGTGTACTCCAGGATGGTGTGGCTTATGCCCTCGTAGACCAGGCCATGATAGATCTCATCCGAGATGATGGGGATTCCCAGACGGCTCAGGGACTCCATGTGCTCTTGGTCCAGACAGATCCCGGTGGGGTTGGCCGGCGAATTGATCAGCAGGGCCCGGGTGGAAGGCTTTAAGGCCGCCTGCACCTTGTCGGGGTTCAGCTGAAACTGATCGTCGCTGCCCGTGGGGATGAGTCGCGGCACGATGTCCAGGCAGCGGGCAAAATTCGGGTAGCAGGCATAATAGGGGTCGGTCATGACGATCTCGCCCCCTCCGTCGGCCAGGCAGGCAAACGCCATCAGGAGCGCGGGCGAGGAGCCGGCGGTAACGATCACCTGCCCCGGATCCACCGCGACCCCATAGGTGCGTCGGTAGTGTTCCGCAATGGCCTCCCTCAACTCGGGGATGCCCATGGAATGCGTATAGTGGGTCTGCCCGCAATCTACGGCCTTCAAGATGGCCTCGCGGATGCATGGCGGCGTATCGAAATCCGGCTCCCCCACCTCGAGATGGATGACATCCCTCCCGCCGGCGGCCATGCGATTGGCCTCCTCCATGATGTCCATGACCAGAAAGGGTTTCACCGCCTGTGCGCGTCGTGAGATGTCCATAGGAAGCCTATAACAGAGCCCACGCAAAGGGGTCAACGCCCCACTCTCGAAACTTGCAGACAAGCGGTTTTCCGCCGCAGCGTCCGGGTGAATTCCTATTCATCCGCGGTAAGCGCATTCTCACCCTGATCCTCGAGCTCGCGGAGGATCTTCTCCACCTCGCCCTCGGTGGATCGCAGCCGCTCCTTCAGGAACCGGATCATACGCGCGGCGTTCTTGACGCTCTCCCCGAGGTCGTCAATGGTGATCTCCCCCCGGTTCATGCGCTCCACCAGCACCTCGAGCTCCCCCAACACCTCCGTATAGCGCGCGTTCTTCTTCATCCCCGCTCCTTTTCCTCCACACGGCTTAGCACCCGGCCGAACGCCAGCAGGGAGGTGATGCGCTCGCCCGTATTGACCTCCCCGGCATCGGTGAGCACCCGGCCTCGGGCGTTCAATGTCAGACTGAAGCCACGTTTCAGCGTCCCGGCCGGATCGAGGAGTGCCAGGAGACCCTCGAGGTGAACCAGCCGCTCCCGGGCACCGGTCATCGCCATACGGGCCCCGCCCTGAAGTACGTCCTTCATCGGCGGCAGACGCCGCTGAGCCTCAACGAGCACCTGCGTCGCGCGGGTCCTGAGCGCATCTCCCGTGCGCAGCACCCGGGAGGTCTGCTGGTTCAGACCGCGCTGGGTGGAGCTGTGCAACGCAAACCCCAGCGCGCCCAGACGCGCCCCTTCCTGGCGCGTGTGTGCCTGTGCCAGTCGCACCAGCCGCCCGGCCTGCAGCATCATCCGCGCCTCGGCCTCCCGGAGGCCAGATCCTGCGGCTTGGGCCATCTGCGCCCCGGCCTCCTCGACGCGACGCATGGCGGCCTCGAGTTCCCCCACCAGGAAACGGGCCGCATCGGTGGGGGTCACGAAATGCCTGGAGGCCACCATATCGGCCACAGACAGATCGATCTCGTGGCCGATGCCGGTAATTACGGGCAGCCGGCACTGGGCGATGGCCGTACACAGTGTGAGGTCATCGAAGTACAGCAAATCCGTACGGGCCCCACCGCCCCGGACCACGACGATGACATCCAGCTGCGGCTGCCTTTCCAGGCGTTCGATGCCCGCGCTCACCTCGCGCGGGGTGTTGACTCCCTGCATATAGGCATCCAGAAGGGTCACACGAAAGGCAAAGCCGCTCTTCGAGATGATGCTCATGAAGTCATTGTAGGCGGCCGAGCCGGCCGAGGTGATCAGGCCGATCTCCAGGGGGATGACGGGCAGGGGGAGGGCCTTGTTGCGCTCCATGAGGTGTGCCTGGCGCAGAAAGGCGATGGTGCGTGCGCGTCTCTGCGCCATGGCCCCCAGGGAATAACCCGGATCGATGCCCTGTACGACGAGCTGGTAGCGGCCCTCCTTGACAAAGAGGTCCAGCCTTGCGCGGAGCTTGACCTCCAGTCCGTCCTTGAGATCAAAACCGGTGAGTCCCTGGCGTTTCAGGTCTGTCTGCCAGCGGACAAAGGCCCCCCGGAAAAAGGCGCAGCTGATACGCGCGATATAGCCCTCGGCCTGCTCTTCCGCCTTTTCCACCAGGTCGAAGTATACGTGGCCGGATTTGGCGTGGTGCTTGACTCCATGCAGTTCGCCCACAACCCAGAGCTCGGGCCCGAAGGAGGCGCTGAGGATCTCCTGAACGCGCTGGTTCAGCTCTCTTACGGTAAGGGCGCTCACCCTTACGCCCATAACAGAAAGCCCCCCTGCGAAGCAAGCTTCCATGATTGACACGCCCCGCGCATCTATGTACAAGTTCCATAAAGCACGTCCAGCAGGAGAGGCTTAAATGGAATACCAGTGTATTCGTGTAGAAAGATCGAATGCCATCGCCACTGTCGAGCTCGACCGCAAACGGGAGCTGAATGCCCTGTCATACACCCTGCTTACCGAGATCGACCATGCCTTCAATCAGACCCTCCAGGACGACCCGGACATCCGCCTGATCGTACTCACCGGCGGGGAGGACTGCTTCTCAGCCGGCATGGACCTGAAGGAATTCGGCGAGTTCACCCCGGACGATGTCGCCCGCTACTTCAAGTTGTATATGAACATCTATACGCGCCTCATGGATTACGAGAAGATCCTCATCTCCGCCGTCAGCGGCATCGCCTTCGGCGGGGGCTTCAACCTGGCGCTGATGGGCGACATCATCATCGCCTCCGAGAGCGCCATCTTCGCACATCCCGAAATCAAATACGGTTTCAACCCCCTGCTCACCCCCCTGGTCACCCGCACGGGCATGGCACGCAGCAAGGAGCTGGCGCTCAGGGCCGAACCGATCGGTGCCCGGGAGGCGTGCGACATGGGACTGGTGAACCGGGTCGTGCCCCCGGAGCGCTTCAAGGAAGAGGTACGCGCCTGGGCCGAGATGCTCGCCAAACGCTCGCCCGAGGTGGTCAAAGCCATCAAACGCGCCTTCGACGTGGTCACCCGACTGGATGCCAAGGCCGCCCTGGAATACGAGCTGGAGATGACCGCCATCCTACTCAACAGCCGGCCGGAGATCAGGGAGGAGGTCGTCACCTTCCTGAAGAGCAAGGACGATGGCAAGCACGGTTCCGGAACATGAGGCCTCCTTACTCCTGAACCTGTACCACATCCTTTCCGGCCACTACGGACCCTCTGGCTGGTGGCCGGGCGAAGGTCCCTTCGAGGTCATGGTGGGCGCCGTTCTGACCCAGAATACGGCCTGGACCAACGTGGTCAGGGCCCTCGACAACCTGAAGGCCGCCTCCCTGCTCGACCTTCACGCCCTCCACCACATCCCTCAAGAGCAGCTCGCCCTTCACATCCGTCCCTCCGGCTACTACAACCTCAAGGCCGGGCGCCTCAAGAACCTCATGCAGGCCATCGTGGCGCACGGCGGCGACCTGGAGTCGCTCTTCGCACGCGACGATGAGGACCTGAGAGCCCTTCTGCTCGCGGTCACGGGCATCGGACCGGAGACCGCCGACAGCATCTGCCTCTATGCGGCAAACAGACCGATCTTCGTCATCGACGCCTATACCCGCCGGATCCTCTCCCGTCACGGCCGGCCGGAAGCGGCCTGGGGCTACGACGATCTGCGCGCCTTCTTCGAGGAGGCCCTGCCCCGGGATGTCCGCCTCTACAAGGACCTGCACGCCTATCTGGTCTTCATCGGCAAGGACTACTGCCGCCCTCGCAATCCCCGCTGCGACGGCTGTCCGCTCGCGAGGTGGTCATCCCCATGAAGGCCTTACCCCCGACATTAGCCGCCTTGATCCAGCGTCTCCGACAGCTGGAGCAAGAGGCGCGTTACTGGCGGGAATACGCCCAGGCGCAGCAGGGCTCGGCCCTGACCCAAGAGGGTTGCGCCGCTCATCCCCAGGCGGCCCTTGACGAGCGCGAATACCGCTCCCTGTTTGAGACCCTGCAGGACGTGTTCTACCGCACCGACAGCGCAGGCACCATCATCAAGGTATCGCCCTATATCCAGAAGGCCACGGGCTATACCCCCGCCGAGTTCCTGGGAACTAACATCGCAGACCACTATGTGGACCCGGCTGACCGTGAGCGGATCTGGGAGCGCATCTTACGCGACGGTTTTGTGGAGGGCTATGAGGTCCGCTTCAGGAAAAAGGACGGCGCCACGATCTGGGCCTCCACCAACGGCAGGCTCTATCACGACCGCAAACGCGGCCTCATGGGCCTGGAAGGCACCGTCCGGGACATCTCCGAATACAAGCGCCTCCAGGCGTGCCTGCTCCAGAGGGAGGAGCTGCTGCGTGCCCAGTATCGCGCCATCCCGGTACCCACGACCACCTGGAGGCTTAAGGGTAGCGATCTTGTGCTGGAGGACTTCAACCTGGCCGCCGAGGACGTCTCCTGCGGACAGGTCAAGGGGCTCCTCGGTAGGACGGCCCGCGAACTCTACCGGGATCAGCCGCCGATCCTCGCCGCCTTCCGTAAGGCCTTAGAGGGCCAGAGCGCCTTCCAGGGCGAGTTGCCCTATCGCAGCCTCTCCACGGGGGAGCCCCGGTTCATCATCCTTTCCTGCGTCTTTATCGCACCGGACATGCTCATGGTCCATATGGCGGACATCACGGAGCGGCACCGCGCCCAGGAGCAGCTGAAGCATTCGCAAAGGCACCTGCGCACCCTCTCGGCCCAACTCCTGCAGGCCAAGGAGGAGGAACGTCGGCGTATTTCCTGCGACCTGCACGACAGTGTCGGACAGTATCTCACCAGCATCAAGCTCCACACGGAGCGTCTTCTCAACCGGGGCGAAGCTCATAACCCGACGGGTAATCCCCAGGATTTGCGGGAACATCTCTCCCTCATCCAGGCCGCCATCGACGAGGTGCGCCGGATCTCCATGGACCTGCGTCCCGCGATACTGGACGATCTCGGCCTCCTGACAACCATCACCTGGTTCTGCCGGGAATATCGCAGCACCTATACCCACATCGATCTGACGTGCACCCTGGACATCGCCGAAGAGCGCCTCCCGGCGCCCCTGAAGATCACCATCTTCCGCATCCTTCAGGAGGGGCTCCATAATATCGCCAAGCACAGCCGTGCCTGCTCGGCGTGCATATCCCTGGCCGAACAGGAGTGCGCCATCGTGCTGTGCGTATCGGACAACGGCTGCGGTTTCGACGTCCAGGACACGCTCGGGCGTGATGACCTACAAAGGGGGCTGGGCCTGGCAAGCATGAAGGAACGTACCGAATTCAGCGGCGGTATTTTTTCCCTCACCTCACACAGGGGGGGCGGCACCACCCTCAGGGCCTCCTGGATCGTGGGATGACCGCCTGCTCTAGCCGTTCACGAGGCCATTTTCCATGGCAAAGACGGTCAGGGCGGAGGCGCTGTGCAAATCCAGCTTCTTCATGAGGTTGTCGCGATGCTTTTCCACGGTCTTCACGCTGATGCAGAGGTACTCGGCGATCTCCCGGTTCTTGTAGCCCTCGGCCACCAGTTTGAGGAGCTCGCGTTCCCGGTGGGTGAGCTTATCCAGGGTGGTGGCAACACCAGCCCCGTTGCGGCCTTCCAGGTAGCCCTGGATGATTCGACTCGAGATCCCCGGGGAGATATAGGCGTTGCCGCAGAGCACGTGATCCATGGCGCAGATAAGCTCCTGATGCGTCGATTCCTTGAGCAGATAACCATCCGCCCCGGCCCTGAGGCTCGCCAGAACGTACTCCTCGGTCTTGTGTACGGTGAGCACGAGAATTCGGATCTCCGGGCAGACCTTTTTGAGGCTCCGGATGGCATCTATGCCGCTCAGTCTGGGCATGGACAGGTCCATCAGCACCAGATCCGGTCGGAGCGCACCCACGATACGCACCGCCTCCAGGCCGTCACGCGCCTCTCCCACGACCGTGTATCCGCCGTGCGAGGCGATCAGCGCCTTGAGTCCGTCGCGCAGGATGGTGTGATCCTCAGCAATCACGATCTGTCTGCACATGCACCGTTGCCGCTTCCTTTGTCTAGCGGGGACAAAATCATGGGTATGAACCCCAGGGCACGCTTATGACTCTGCTTTCCGCTGCAAGCAGCAAGGAATTCGACCCTCAGGCCATTTAAACCACACGCTGTGCATGTATATCATGTCGGGAACAAAGAGTAAACGCTCAAGCCTCGGTTGGAAGACGATCCACACCCTTACGCCTCGCCCGCCCCGTGACCGCGGAAAGCCTGCTATTCTCTGCGGGCCCTGGCCATGATGCGTTTCACGGTCTCCTGCGAAATCCCGCCCGCCAGGGCGATATACTGCAGCTGCTGCAGGCCTTCCTCCTGCGTCCAGGTCCGCGTGTCGCGGGACCCATCGTCCGGGATTTGCCGCATCCCGTCCTTATCCTGATCACCCGAGAGGAGTCTTTCGATCTCCTCTTGGGAGAAAGACGCGCCGGTTGCATACAGAAACATTGCCAGGGAATTGATCCTGACCTCCCGCTCATTCATCATAATGTTGCATCCTTATCACAGTAAGATGGGCAGAGAGTTTGCAGGACCTGTGCCAACAATGCCCCATTGCAATGCCTTGTAATTAATTGGCTTTATTGATCAAAGCCTACAACCCTTTGCCATCTTGACGCACAGATCGCCCGCCACGCTAAAAGACGTGCCATTTTGACAAAACGCCCCTCCCCCAGCCCGTCCCGCCTGACATCCTGTCAGCAGGCAGAGAGCGGGAGTACGAAGCGTCGCTTGAATCGCAACAGGACGCCTTCCCCGCCGCTGGTAGCGTAAAGCAGAGTCATAAGCTTGCCCCGGGGTTCATACCCCTGATCGCGGCCTCGGTGGTCAGCTTCAGACAGACGAGTGGGCCCTTTCCGTCAGCGGGTGCTCTCCCCTGACGCCGTGTATGCAGATACTAATAAGCGCATAATAGCGATTAATTAAGAAAAAGCCTGTAATGCGCTTTTACACTTCTTCGATTCCGGCTTAATATGCACTTCTTAGTAAAAAATCAGCAAGGCGGCCCTTTTCAGCGCATGCCTTACTGCGGGGGACTCGAAGTGAAGAGGTCGCCGGGCGCGCTCACCCGGCCCCGCGCCTGCGGGCGGACGGGGCACTCACGCCCACCTCCCTCTTCTGACTCTGGGTGTAATACTGGTATGAGATGCTCAGTGCCCTGACCGCCTCCTCGAGCGAGAGGAACACGGGCAGGTCATGCGTGCTGCGAATGGAGATGATCTTCTCCACCGTATTGGGGATGTAGATGGCGGCCGGCTTATGATAGGCATGACACATCTTGACCAGTTCGACAATGGCCTCGATTACGAAATCCTGCCACACATTCGGAATGGGCAGCAGGCCGTCGATGGTGTCGGTGGCGAGCAGGATCTCGAAGATGTCGAGGTAGGTCTGGATACTCATCTCCACGCCCAGATCGATGGGGTTGGTGGCATTGTAGACCGTGCCGGTCTGCTTCAGCCGGGCCTGGGTCTCTTGCGGAATGCTCGCCATCTGCATGCCGGAAGAGACCAGCAGATCCGTGCCGATACCGCCCAGCGCCCCGGTATTGGTGAACACGGCGATGCGCCGCCCCTTCAGGGGGGGCATGGTGGTGAAAATCTTGGGCATGGAATAGAGCTCACTGATGGATTCCACTCGGATGATCCCCGCCTGCCGGCAGACACTCTCGAACACGGCATCGTTGTTGGCCATGCCGGCGGTGTGGGACATGGCCGCCCGGGCACCCTCCTGTGTCCGCCCCACCTTGTAGACCAGGATGGGTTTGGTCGAGGACCTCGCCACCTGGAGCAGTTTATTCCCATCGCGCACGTTTTCCAGGTAAAGGCCGACAACTTCGGTGTTGTCGTGCTGAAAATACTCGATCAGATCGGCCTCGTCCACATCGGCCTTGTTGCCGATGCTGACGATCTTGTTGACCTTGGCGGCGTCCGCCTGCAGCGATTCGAGGATCAGCGCACCCACCCCGCCGCTCTGTACCACATAGGAAACACTGCCGGGGTGTCCGATCAGGGCACCGTACCTTTCCGGCGATGCGCCGAAGAAACAGCAGAAGCGGCTGTGGGCATCCATGAGACCCAGGCAGTTGGGGCCGATAAAGCGCATGCCATAGTCTCTGGCAGCGGTGTTCACCTCTTCCTGCAGGGCCCGGCCGCCCTCGCCTTCCTCGGCGAACCCGGCGCTCTGGATGATGAGCCGGCGCACCCCCTTTTGGCCGCACTCCCTGACGATCCCGGGGACAAGGCGCGCCGTCACGATGATGATGGCCAGGTCGACCGCCTCGGGCAGTTCGTGTACCGCGGCAAATCCCGCACAGCCATAGGAATCCTCCCCCCGCGGGTTGACGGCATAGACCCTGCCCTCATACTGTATGTGTTTCAACATGTTGCAGATCGTACCGCCCAGATTGAAGAGGGAATTCGTGGCGCCGATGACCGCCACCGATTCCGGTGAGAAAAATTTGTCCATTCCATCCTCCGCAGGTATCTCGGGATATCAACCCTCCGTAACGCACCACTACCGGCAGGCACAGGGGAAGACCGTCCTAAATATGATTTTGAGCGGCGCCCTGCGGGGTACCCCCCCAGGGCGCCGATGAACCGCATAAAAGTTATGGCCGATACTCTCCCAGTTTATAAACTGGCCTTGGCCGTCGCAAGCATCTCGGTGCCGATGTACTCCTCGCACACGAGATCCTCGTATTCTTCTTCCGTCAGCCCCAGAAGTTCCTTGAAGACGAACTCGTTATACTCTCCCAGGCCTGTGGGCGGCATATCGGCCCGGTTTTGGCGTGGGGTGCGGCGAAATTTACCGGTATACCCCGCATACTTGTGAGTGCCGCACCATTTCTGGGTTTCCTCGATGAAGAAGTCGTGCTCGCGTACATGGGGATCATCGAAAACCATCTTCTCGGTCATCACCGGACCAGCAGCCACCCCGTGTTTCTGCAGCAGAAACATGGCGGCATAGTTGTCGTGCTCCCGGGTCCAGGTGGTGATGTGCCCGTCGAGTTCGTCCTGGTTGGCATGCCGACTTATGGCGTCACCGAACTTCGGATCCCTGGTCCAGGCAGGTTGCCCCAGGGCTTCACACAAACGCTGCCAGTCGTCATCGTCGAAAAGCGTGATGACCAGCCAATCATAGCCCTCATTTTCGCCGCGGGTGGGGTAACAGCCCTGGATGGCGGTGGGATGACGATTGACCCAGGCCGGCTGCATGCGGCCGTTGACGAAGTAATCCATCAAAAAAACCGGCAGCACACCCATGACACCCTCGGCCTGGGTGATCTCAATCTGCATACCCTCGCCAGTCTTTTCGCGCCTCAGGATCCCCATCATGGCTGCACTGGCCAGGGTATGTGCACCACAGTTGTCCATGGAATAGGTTTCAAAATTGCTCACCGCATGTTCTGGGGCATCCGAGTAGCGCAGGGCATACGTATGTCCCACACAGGCCTCGATATTGGCGCCGAAGCCCTTCCAGTGCATGTGGGGTCCGCTGAGCCCGAAACCCGGGGCGCGGATCACGATCAGCCGCGGGTTGACCTCGTGCAGCATCTCCCAGGTGATGCCCAGTTTGGGGGCCGTGGTGGGCGTATTGTTGTCGAGGAAGATATCGCTCATTTTCACGAGCCGCTTGAACAACTCCATACCCTTGGGTCGTGTGAAATCCAGGGTGAAGCCATAGGTGTTCTGCAGGTGGCAGTTACCGAAGCTGAAACGGTTCATGTGGTATTCCCCGTTGGGACCGGTAGGCTCGCGGTCGGGGTACTGCATGGTGCGTCCGTCCTTCATGTTGATCCACATATCGCGAATGGGGAAGGCGGCCAGACCGCGCGTCATTCCTCCGGCATACTGGATCTGCTCGACCCTCAGGTTTTCGGCCCCCAGGTCACCGAGCAGCATACCGCAGAAGGGCCCCGTCCAGGACTGCGTGAATCCCAAAACCCTGAGCCCTTCAAGGGGAAACTTCTTTTTCCGGGTGGTGATCTTCATCGTATACCTCCTTAGATTACGCCCTGTGCCTTGAGCCTGGCCAGATCGTCTTCACTACATCCCAACCGGCCGAAGACCTCGCGGTTGTGCTGGCCCAGCGTGGGGGCCGGGGCCCTGTAACGCCACCACTCTTCCGCGGTGCGGACCGCTCCGCGCGGGAAGGTAAGACGGCCGGCCACGGGATGCTCCTGCTCCACGAAATATCCACGGGCCTGCCAGTGTTCGTCGCGGCACACATCGGCGGCGCTGTTGACCGGGGTGCAGATGATGCCGGCATCCTGGAAAATCTCGGCCCACTCCTGCTTGCCCTTTTGCGCAAAGCCATCTTCCATGACCTGCTGGGCTTCGTCGGCGATCGCGAAATTGAAGATATTCCACTGCGGATCGTCCTTGAGGTCTCCCCGGCCGATGAGCTCCAGGCAGTTATCGAACTTGCCGGGTCCCACCACCAGGTTGATCAGCCCATCCTTGCAGGCGATCATGCGCGGCATGATGCCGATCTTGGTGTCGGGGTCGACCCTCCTACTGATGTCGCCCGTGTACTGGTAGGTCAGAAGGTGCGAGGTGCGCCGCTCGCAGCCGGCCAATTGGGTTTCCATGATGGAGATATCGATATAGTCGCCGATCCCGTCGCTCTTGGTTCCCAGGTAGACCCCCAGGATGGCGTACCAGGCCTGCAGCCCGGTCTCGTAGAGGCAGGCGTCTTTGGCCTTGTTGATGGGCGGTTTCTCCGGCAGCCCGGTAGACGACATGGCCCCGCCCATGGCATACAGCACCAGATCCGAGGCCCTGAAGTCACGATAAGGCCCCGTCTGCCCAAAATTAGAGATCGAGGCCATAACCAGCTCGGGCTTGATTCTTTCCAGGGAGTCGTAATCCAGACCCCAGGCGGACATAGTGCCGGGGGCGAAGCTCTCGACCAGGATATCGGCGTTTGCAACCAGTTCCCGCAGGAGTTTCTGCCCGGTGGCCGACCGCAGGTTCAGGCTGATACTCTTCTTGTTCATGTTCAGGTACAAAAAGGCCAGGCCCTTGTCGGGATGAGGCTCGTCACCGGCAAACGGCGGCAGGTGGCGCGTCAGGCATCCCCGTGAGGGCTTCTCGACCTTGATGACCTCGGCCCCGTAATCCGCGAACTGCTTGGTGCAAAACGCGCCGGTAATGTGGTTGCTCAGGTCGAGCACCCTGATTCCTTCCAGTGGCTGTACTCCCATGGCACTCCTCCTTTGGATGGTTCAGAAGCTCTCGTTAGCGATCGCAAGGATCGACATGTCCTCGCTCTCGATGGCCGTCATCGTGGCCAGGGAGACGGGCAGCTCATTGCGGATGAAATAGCGTGCAGCATGGATCTTGCCTTCATAGAAGGCGGCCTCGGCACTGTCTTTGAGGAAGGCGGCCCAGACTTCCGGATCGTCGCGCGTCACCCCGCGCGCGGTACGCAGGGCCGCGAGCCTTTCGCTGGCGATCCCGGCCCCCCACAGCAGGAACCAGGCGCTCATGATCGAGCCCATCATCATGAGGAAGGGATAGGCATTGTTGATGGGCACCAGGAACTTGCCCTCCTTACCGCAACGGGCGAAATACATCGCCGCCTCGGCCAGGGTATTGACCGCCTTGCCGACGGCTTCGGCCAGGTCCGCAGTCTCCTCGACCGCCTGGAAACGGTTAACGACCGCGTTCATCTCGCCCAGCAGATTCATGAAATAGGCCCCCTTCTTCATGCCGAGCTTGCGTGCCACCAGATCAAGCGCCTGGATTCCGTTGGCCCCCTCATAGACCGAGGCGATCTTTTCGTCGCGCATGAGCTGTTCCACCGGGTATTCGGCACAGTACCCGTAGCCGCCGTAGACCTGGATGGCATACTCGGTGACCCTGAAGCCCATGTCCGAACAGTAGGCCTTGCAGATCGGGGTCAGCACCTCGGCCAGACCCAGCCACTTGTCACGTTCCTCCGCGCTCTTGCAGCACTCGCTTCTGTCCAGGCAGAAGCCCGTGTAGTAGATCATCGCCCGCATGCCCTCGACCTGGGACTTCATCCATAGCAGCATGCGTCGCACATCGGGATGCTCCATGATGGGCACCCGGGGCGCCGCGGGGTTTTTGAAATCGATCAGAGCGGAGCCCTGCAGCCGCTCCCTGGCATAGTTGAGCGCATGCAGGTAGGCCATGGAGGCACTGCCCAGTCCCTGCACGCCCACGCCCAGTCGCATCTCGTTCATCATCAGGAACATGACCTTCATGCCCTCACGCTCTTCACCCAGAAGCTCGGCATAGCACTGTCCGTTATCGCCGTAGTTCACCAGGCAGGTGGCGCTGGCATGAATGCCCATCTTCTCTTCCACATTGGCGATCTCGTAATCGTTACGGCGGCCGAGCGAACCGTCGTCGTTGACAAGATATTTGGGCACCAGGAAGATCGAGATGCCCTTGGTGCCCGCCGGATCGCCCTCGATGCGGGCCAGGACCGGCTGGATGATGTTCTCTGTCAGGTCGTGATCGGCCCCGGTATGGAAGATCTTGGTGCCCTGGATACGGAAGGTCCCGTCCGCCTGGCGGATGGCCTTGGTGGAGAGGTTGCCGACGTCGGAGCCCGCCCCGGGTTCGGTCAACCCCATGGTGCCGCACCACTGGCCGCTGACGAGCTTCTCGAGATAGCGTTCCTTCTGCGCGGCTGTGCCGTAGTGGGCGATAAGGTGCGAGGCTCCCTTCCCCAGCCCCGGGTAGGCCAGGAAGGCAAAATTGTGGATAAACCACTCGGTAGCGGCGTTGGCGATGGTTACGGGCAAGCCCTGGCCGCCAAACTCGACCGGGGTATCCATGGCATTCCAGCCGCCCTCGCAGAAGAGCCTGTAGGCGCGATGGAAACAGCCCGGCACATAGACCTGCCCGTCCTCGAGCCGGCAACCTTGCCGGTCGCCTTCCGTCAGGGTCGGGAAGACCTCTTCCTGGGCGAACTTGCCGGCTTCGGTCAAAACCATATCGAAGACATCCCCCGAATAGTCGGCATACTTTTCATAGGTGCAGAGGCTCTCCACCTCCAGCATCTCCCTCAGCACAAACCTCTGGTCCCTCTCATCCAAGATTAGATTTGCCATGCAGCGCTCCCTTTTATGTGCTTGTCGATTTTATGCCCAGGCCGTGGATGCCCTCAGGCCGCCATTTTGCGCAACTGCCACGTCCCATGCACCAGGGCACAAATCACGCCCTGTTCATCCTTGAGTTCCAGATCCAGCACGAAGTCCGCCTTGCCGGCCTCTTCCAGCGCCACTACGATCTGGTCCACGCGCGCCTGACACATCTCCACCTCAAGGTACATCTTCGTGGTGCCCGGCCGGCGGTAACGGATGTTCACCTCCTTGACAATGGGGAAATATTTCGTGGTATCGAAGGCGGCGACATAGATCGCGCCGCCGGAAAACTCGCCCAGGGTGAAGAGCGAGCCGGCATAGATGATGCCGATGTGATTAAGGTTCGGCTCGGGCGGCATCATCAGCTTGACATAGCGGTCGCGCATGGCAACGACCCTGATGCCCATCTTCTGGGCAATCGGCACGCTGGATTCAATCAAAACGGCCAGTTCCTTGAATTTATCGTCTATCATCTGTCCTCCTCGTTATGTGTACCTCATCATAATCCCGGGTCATCCGCCTGCCGCTTATCTCATTTGCCGGGATAGACCGGCCTGCGCCTCTCCATGAAGGCGCTCAGGGCCTCCATGAGATCCTGCGAGGGCACCATCATGGCGCTGCGCGCCGCCACGTACTCCAGCCCGTCGGTGATGGACTGCCCGCGGCAGAAGTTGAGCACCTCCTTGCTGGCCTGCACCGCCAGGGGGGAGTTGGCCGCGATCTCGCGTGCCAGATCCTCGGCCGCCTCCAGCAGGGCCTCCTTGTCGGGGTAGACATCGTTGACCAGCCCGATCTCACGTGCACGCTTCGCATCGATGAACTTGGCGGTATAGGCGAGCTCGCGGGCGTGGCCCTGGCCCACGATGTGCGGCACGCGCTGCAGGGAGCCCACGTCCGCCACGAAGCCCACGGCCGCCTCCTTGAGGCAGATGGTGGCGTCCGCACTCGCCAGGCGGATGTCGCAGGCCGAGGCCAGATCGAGCCCGGCCCCGATGCACTTGCCGTGGATGGCGCAGATGACCGGCTTGCAGCACTTCTCCACACACGAGATGGCCGCCTGCAGGGGGAAGATGACCTCGAAAATTTTGCGCCGGGCCCCGGCGCTCATGTCGCCCTCCACGATGGGCCCGAATTCCCCGGCCATGCCGACGAGGTCGATCCCGGCGGTGAAGATGTCGCCCTCCGCCTGAATAATGGCCACACGGATGGCCTCGTCTAGGTGGATGTCTTCGAAGATGGGGATGATCTCCTTCCAGGCCGCCGGTCCCATGGCGTTTTTCTTCTCCGGCCGGTTGAGGATCACCCGCGCGAGAGGGCCTTCCTTTTCCACCCTGTAAAAGGTGTATTCCGCACTCATGACTGTCTCCTTTCGTGTTGCCTCGGTCTTAACCCAGCATATCCCGGGCCTGCTGCAGATATCCGCGGGCCTCGTCGCACATGCTCCCTAGTACCTCGGCGCAACTCGTAACCTTGTGGATGCGGCCGATACTCTGCCCCACCATCAAAGGCGCCTCGTCCACCGCACCGCTGTCCCAGGCCTTCCGGATACGCTCCCCGGAGATCAGGGGCAGCAGTTCATGGAGTCCGCCGCCGGCCTCCTCGATGGCCAGCACCTTTTCGATCAGGTCGTTCTTCAGGCCCCGGCCCTGAAGCCCCAGGGCCTGGCGGCCGAACAGGGTGGTCTCGTTCTCGCGCCTTCTGACGAGCTCCTGCCGGAAGCGATCGTGCACCTCGCACTCCGGGGTGGCGATGAAGCGGCTGGCCATCATGACCCCCTGGGCCCCCAGGGCCAGGGCCGCGGCCAGCGAGCGCCCGTCGGCCACGCCGCCGGCCGTGACCACCGGGATATCCAGGGCCTCCACCATGGTGGGCGTCAGCACCAGAGAGGTGACATTGTCCGGGTGGGGATGGCCGCCGGCCTCGTAGCCGGTGCAATAGACCCCGTCATAGCCCACCTTCTGGGCATGCAGGGCATGCTTGAGGGCCCCCAGCTTATGAAACACCCTGACCCCGGCCTGTTTGAGCCGCTCGAGGTGTTCCATTCCCAGCCCCTTGTCGATGGGGGTGCCGGAGATCTCCATGGCCGCCACCTGCTCCTCAGCCGCCACGCGCACGTACATCCTGTTCATCTCAGGGGTGATGCGCACCGAGGGCATCAGGGTCAGCCCCACGATGAAGGGCCTGTCGGTCAGCCGCCGCACCTCGTGGATGGCCCCCCGAAAGGCCTCCTCGGTCTCATAGCTGCCCGAGGTCAGGTTACCCATCCCGCCGGCATTGGAGATCGCCGCGCACAGCTTCGGTCCCGCCAGCCACATCATGGCACCGCACATAACCGGGTACTTAATGCCGAACATCTCGGTAATGGCCGTCTTGATCATCTCCTCCTCCTTGAACTTGGTTGTCCCGGGCAGAGGCGCCCCGTATTGACGGGAAAGGGCACCTGAAGGGCCGGCTGCGAATCGCCAATCTCCACGATTATCCCCTCGAGGACCGGCACCCCGGGGCGCCGCGGGGTTGGATATGGATTAATCACCTTTGTTCCTCATCGATGCAAACAATCGTGCTGTCGTCCTTTCCCCTATCAGTTGATTCCATCAAATGATGGACAACTCCATGTGTATGCCTTCCTCCGGCAATCGGCAATGGGGTCGATCCCGTATTTTTGGAGAGAATGTACCGTATTTTATCTGCAGGCCGTCTTCGGCGGGATTACCACCGGGCCCGTGCGCAGACATCAGGGGTATGAACCCCAGGGCAAGCTTATGACCCTGTTTTCCGCTGCAAGCAGCGGGGGAATTCGACCCTCAGGACATTAAAGTCAGGCGGGGGGCCGGGTCGGGGGAGGGCTTCACTTCTGGGTGAAGGCGGGGGTATTCATGTACTTGACGGTGTCTTTCACCATCGTGATATATTCCGCGCGGTCGAGGTGCAGCAAGTCACGCAGAAAATCTTCGCCGGAGATGAACGTCATCATGGTGTTTATCAGGGCGAGGACCTCCATCAGCACGCGGGGGTCATCGGGGGACTCCTTGGGGACGAGCTTCATGGAGATGGCACTGTTACGGGCAAATTTGTACAGATCCAGCTCGCAACTGGTCTCACAACGCGTCTTGCTCACCGCACGGTGCAAAATCATCTTGGGGATCTCGGGATGCTCGAAAAGGTACTCGATCAGGAAAGCCGAGGCCACATCGATATGCTCCTCCAGGGTCATGCCCCGGATGATCCTCTCCACCTCGATGAACTTGCGCATGATCTCTTCGTTGATATCCGTCACCACGGCCTCATAGAGGTCCTTCTTGCCCCCCCAGTGATAGTGGAGGGTAGAGATGTCAATCCCCACCTGCTTGGCGATCATACGCGTCGTGGTGCCATGGTAACCATACTCTCCGAAGAGCTGCCGGGCGGCCTTCAAAATCCTGGCCTTCATGGATTCCGGATCGTTGTGCGCCTTGTCCAGGGTCTTCCTCATCACTCAGTCTTCCACCTGCCTCCTCATAGAGGTAGAATGCCCGCAAGTCAAGCCGCCTGGAGACTTCCGCTCCGGCTCTCCCGGCGCAAACCCGCGAGAGAGAAGATCGACGCCTTGCAAAGGGGACACTTTTGCCCTAGAGGTGTCCCTATGGAGCGTTTCGACATCATCGTGATTGGGGGTGGCCACGCCGGGGCCGAGGCGGCCTGGGCCGCCTCCAAGGGGGGCTTGGCGGTGGCCCTGTTCACCCTCAACCTCGACACCATCGGCAAGATGTCCTGCAGCCCGTCCATCGGGGGCCTGGCCAAGAGCCACCTCGTCAAGGAGATCGATGCCCTGGGTGGCATCATGGCCGAGGTGGCCGACGAGACCGCCATCCAGTACCGTCTGCTCAACACGAAAAAGGGCCCGGCCGTGCAGGCCACGCGCACGCAGAACGACCGCTGGCGCTACGCGCAGGCCGTCAAATCCCGTCTGGAGCGTGCGGGCATCCACCTGCGCCAGGCCAAGGTATGCTCCCTCGTGGTGCATGGCGGCTCCGTGCAGGGGGTCATCGACCAGACCGGTACCATCTATGAAGCCCGCGCCGTGATCGTGGCCGCCGGCACCTTCCTCGATGGAACGATCCACATCGGTCAGAGGCGTATCCCGGCCGGGCGGGCAGGTGAAGAGGGATCGCACGAGCTCTCGGCCGCGCTTATGGGCCTCGGGCTCTGCCTAGGGCGCCACAAAACCGGCACCCCGCCGCGCCTCCACCGGGACAGCCTCGATTTCACGGCGCTGACGCGCCAGGAGCCCGAAGAGGGTCTCCTGCCCTTTGCCTTCTCACCCGCCGGGCCACCGTTGAAGCAGGTGCCCTGCTTCACCAGCCGCACCACGGCCGAGACCCATCGCCTCGTGCGCGAAAACATCCACCTGAGCCCTCTGTATTCCGGGGCCATCACCGGGACCCCGGCCCGCTATTGTCCCTCCCTGGAGGACAAGGTGATGCACTTCGGGGATCGCGACGGGCACCAGGTCATGCTTGAGCCCGAGGGGCTCGACACGCAGGAGATCTACGCCTCGGGTCTGGGCAACTCCCTGCCCCTCGAACTGCAGTGGCAAATCGTGCACTCGGTGCCCGGGCTCGAGCGGGCGGAGATCCTGCGACCGGCCTATGCCATCGAATACAACTACATCCTACCCACCCAGATCGACCGCACCCTTGAAACCCGGGCCATTAGAGGCCTCTTCCTCGCCGGCCAGGTCAACGGGACCTCGGGCTACGAGGAGGCCGCGGCCCAGGGCCTCATGGCCGGGCTGAATGCATCCCTATCCCTGCGGGGCCGGGAGCCCTTCATCCTCGAGCGCTCCCAGGCCTATATCGGGGTCATGCTCGACGACCTCACCGCGCGGGGCACCTCCGAGCCCTACCGCATGTTCACCTCGCGCGCGGAATACCGTCTCATGCTGCGCGAGAGCAATGCCCTTCTTAGGCTCTCCCGCCAGGCCTTCGCCCTCGGTCTCATCGCGCCGGAGCGCATGGCGCGCGTGGAGGGCCTGGAGCAGGAGATCTCCGCCCTGAAGTCGCACCTGGAGCGCGTGTCGATCACGATTCCGGACGATCTGCCGAAGATCCGGCCCACACGTGGCGCCGCACGGGAACGTGTCCGCCTGCAGCAGCTCCTGAAGCGGCCGGAGGTCGGGATGCAGGATCTCGCATCGGCCGGCCTGCTGCCGCCCGGAGCCCACCCATTGAGCCTCACGGAGTGTGCGGTGGACATCAAGTATGCCGGCTACATTGAGCGTCAGCTCCGGCAGATCGAACACCTGCGCACCCTCGAGCAGGTGTGCATCCCTGTAGGGGTGGATTATGGCGGCGTGGAAGGGCTCTCCACCGAGCTGAAACAGCGCCTGAGCCGCCTGCGGCCGGCGACCCTGGGCCAGGCCTCCCGTATCGAGGGCATGACGCCGGCCGCCCTGGAGGCCCTGCATATCATGATCAGAGCGACATGTTCCTCACAGCCGCCAGAATCCCGGCCTGCCTCTTGAAGACGTAGTGACGCAGCTGCTGCATATCCATCTCATGCAGCTGCAAGTTCACGCCGTAATCGATGGTATGCCCCTCGGGGTCGCCCTTGAAGACGATGCGGGCCTCGCCTAGGATCATCCGACTGCGGGGGAGACTCAGGGCTGCGGGGTAGGCGCCGCCCCGGTCCAGGTTGCCGTAGGGGATGCTCAGCCCCACCCCGCCCTCGGAGATGTCGTTGACTTCAAAGCTCCGGGTGAAATCCTTGTCGGGAAGGATATGGAGGAGCACCGGTTCCTGCGGATCGGGCTCCACCCGGAAGAATTTGCGCTTCTGCGCATAGACGAGCTCGGGCAGAAAGGCCACCAGCTTCCCACCCCGCGGCGGGCTGGCCAGCTTGAGATCGAAACCGAGGGATTCCCCGCCATCCGTCACATGCCCGTTGAGGGGGCGGTCCCCGGCCAGTTGCCGATACAGATCCACAAACTCCTGCGGATTGAATTTGTCCAGGACAAGCTTGGTTTCCACCTCGCCCACCATCTGGATGAGCTCGCAGGTCACGGTCAGGGTGGGGAGGTCAGCCTTGAACTGGCATGTGATAATCAGGCGTTGACGCTCCCCCATGACCCTTTTGAAGAAGGCTCGCACATCGGTCGCGGGGCGGCCCCCGGGGGGCCCCGCTGCGCGAGGTGCCGGCTCAGCCGCGATTTCGACCCGTCCGAGATTCTGCGCCTTCTGGAGAAAGCAGATGAACCCCGCCATCATGGTCTTGGGGAAACGGGTCGCATCCATGAACACGACCCCCTCACTGGCCAGATCCATGAGGTTCAGGGGCATGATCTCGCCCTGGGTGTAAATCATCACCGGACCGGATATGTTACGGGCACGAAGATGGGCCAGCATTTCGTTGACCTTCCTGAAGTACGGCAGCACCACGATATCGCTCCGACCGCCCTCCTTCAGGAGCTCATAAAGCAGTTCCTTGAGTTCCAGGATGCGGCAGGGATACTCCGTTCCGCTGATACCCAGATTACGGGCGATGTCCTCGGTCAGCCATACGGTGGAGGAAGGGTTCATCCTGGGGCCGTCTCCCTCACTTCCCGCCGAGGGCTTCCAGCCGCTCACGCGCCATGACTCCGAGGAGACCCTGCGGGTCGATGCGGATGACCTCGTGGAGATGTTCGATGGCCAAAGGCGAATTGCCCGTCTTGAGATAAAGCTGCGCCAGTTCCCAGTGCGCCTCGACATAGTCGGGAAACTCGAGCAAGGCGTGATTCAACTCGTCGATGGCGGCCCCGTAGTCCCCTTTTAGGGTGGAGATCCGCGAGAGCTCATACCATGACGGCGCATAATGGCTGTTTCTGTTCAGGGCCTCCCGGTGTACCTTGCAGGCCTGGTCATAGTCCTCCAGAACGACATACACCTTACCCATATTGTACAGGGTGCGCTCGGGGGTCTGGTAGTCATCCGCCTCGAGGGCGCGGCCGAAGGCCCGCAGGGCCTCCTCGTTGCGCCCCAGATCGAAGAGGACAACGCCCTTGAGGTTCAGGGCCTCGCTCTTGAGGCCCGGGTGCTTGTCCCACAAGCGCCCGCCATACACCGCTGCCTTATCCGCATGCTGCAGGGCTTCATCCATGCGGCCTAAGAGACGATAGGCGATGGCGAGGTGATAGTGGACCTCGGGATCACGGGGGTTCTCCTTCTCGGCCCGCATCAGTTCCACGAGGGCACTCTGAGGATCGCCGTTCTGCAGGTGACTGACGGCAAGGTTTACCAGGGGCCGTGAGATCTCGCGCCGCTGCGCAAACGTGGCCGCACAGCCCGCCATCAGCAGCGCAATCAGTATGAATGACAGGCCTCTCTTCATGGCACCACCCCTTTCCTCTCTGGGTCTCTTCGGCAAACGATCACAAAATATCAAGAATCTCTCATACATCAACGCGGCCGATCACATACCACCCGTCCTCGCAATCCGAGGCCGTATCCAGCAGCAGGTGCATAATCTTGAGCCCCGGGAAATGCGCCTTGAGGTCAGCCAGATCGACCTCCTCAAACTTCTGCTTGTTGTTGAAGTAGGCCTCGGGTGTCAGGGCATTGGACTCGTAATTCTCCCTGGTACGCCGGGAGATCTTGGCCAGCGAGTAGTCCTCCGGACAGCTGGTCTGCTGGATCACGAAGGGGCGTCCATTCCTGGCCGCCACCTCGGCCGCGCGCCGCCTGAGCTTCTGGCTGATAAAGGTGGCGTCAAGGATGACGCCTGTGCCCTGAGCGGCGAGTTCATCCGCCAGGGAAAACATGCGGTCGTACACCCGCCGGCGCTTGTCCATGTCGGACGCGACCTTGGCGTCGAAAATGTCCTCTCCGGCCAGCACCTCCTTGCGGATGAGATCGGTACGCAGGATCTGCAATCCCTTGAGGCCGGCCACGACCTCGGTGGTCTCGGTCTTGTTCGTGGCGGGCAGCCCACATGCGATCAATACCGCTCCCTCGGGCAGCTCCCTTGTGATATAGTCCTTGAACGGTTCGCGCATGTCTTTCCTTTCCGCGCCGGTATCCCCCGGCGCCCTCTTTCGCTGCCGTAATGCGTGTTTTATTAGCATACCGTTTATCCTTTGGGTATGCCAATCTGCCCATCTGTGCCTGCCTCCCGCAGGGGAAGCCCTCCTCAGACAAGTTTGCCCCGGGCAGGCCGGCCTTCCCGGGGCCTCCCGGCGTCTCCGGGCACCGGATCACCCTGAGCCTGCATCTTCCACGATGCCGAACTGCGCCGCGACCCTTGCGGGCACGGCGACCTCGCCCATAAGCAGCGGCTGCTGGTGGCAGTCCGAGCCCCCGGAGACCAGCAGCCCCTGCGCCTGACAGAAGGCCGCATAGGAGGCTGCGGTGTGCGCGTCGGCCCGCGAGTGCCAGCACTCCACGCCGTCGATGAAAGCCTGCATGCCCTCGCGGATGAGGCGCTGCTGCTGTTTGATAGAATCGCAGACCGCCACGAGCGAGGTGCCATGGGGGTCGTTGGGGTGCGCCAGGAACAGCTTGCCTCCTGCGCCGTGGATCAGAGAAGCGGCCTCTTCCAGGCTCAGGGGCCATTTGGGCACATCGCACCTGACGAGGTATCTGTCGAAGGCCTCCTGCTTGTTCGCAACGATGCCCTTCTTGATCAGATAACTGGCAATATGCGGGCGGCCGAAGGCGCCGTCCACGCTGGCCTCGATGGCATGCAGGTCGTCCGGGGTGAGCCCGGGGCGTCCCTCGCGGGCGAACTCGCTGTTGATCTTATCAAGGATCTGCCGGGCCCGCTCCTGGCGGTGCCGGCGGATCAGGGCCAGCTTGTCCCGCAGGGCGGCATCGTGCCGGTCAAAGTCATAACCCAGAAAATCCAGGGAGATCCCCCTGCCGCCCTTGTAATCGGGGTGCGTAAAGGTGACGTTGAGCTCCACCCCGCTCAGCCACCTCAGGCCGTACTGCCCGGCCAGCTCACAGGCCTTCTCCAGACCCTCGATGGAGTCGTGATCCGTGATCGCGATCAGCTCGATCCCCCGGCGGGCCGCCTCGGCAAAGATGTCCTTAAGCGGCCACCTGCCGTCGGAGCCGTCCCTGGAATGGATGTGCAGGTCGATCTTCATGGTCCCCCTCCGCAGTTGCCAGCCTAACGACTGAAAAACCCGGTGTCAAGCGATTGCCCTTCATCAAACGTGCCGAGTCTTCAAGGGAAAGAATCATGGATATGAACCCCAGGGCAAGCTTATGACCCTGCTTCCCGCTGCAAGCAGCGGGGAATTCGACCCATCGCCATTAAATGCTCGACCTCCCCCAGGCTGGACAAAGGAAGTCATGGGTATGAAGCCCAGAAAATTCGACCCTCAGGCGATTAAAAATCCCTCGATAGACCTAACAGACAAACACCTCTCTTCTCCCAGCCCGTCCGGGCGTCCTTAGCCCCCTCCTTCCAGGAGGGGGCTAAGGGGGTAGTCGAGCTCTACTCCGAGCAATAGCCCTCGGCCAGGTCGTAGTAGCGCTTGGCACGGGCGAAGGCCTCCTGCCTGACCCGGGGCTCGAGGCCCTCGTCGTCGAGCAGGAAGGAGGTGACCTTGGCGCGCACGTAGGCGCGGTAGACCTTATAGAAGGTCAGGATCTCGGGCAGGGTGGTGTCGCCAGCGGCCCTGGTGTAGGCAGTAACGAAGGCCTCGCCCAGTTCCGGGCGGCCGTTGAAGTCGCAGTCCATGGCCAGGAAGGCCACGTCCGCGGCCACGTCGCCGAAGCGGAAGCGCTCGTTGAACTCGATGCAGTCGAAGATGAAGATCTTGTCTTCTTCCATGCAGATGTGCTGCAGGTGCAGGTCGCCGTGGCAGTCCTTGATGCAGCCCTCCTGCAGGCGCCTTTCAAAAAGCGCGGCCTGCTGGTCCATGAAGGCGCGGCTCCAGGTCTCGATGCGCTCGAAGGTGGCCTGAGAGAGGGGGCCCCCGATATATTTGCGGGTCTGGTCGAAGTTCTCGATCACGTTGGTGGCGACGGTATCGAGGCCGCCGAAGGCGCGCGCCCTTTCGTCGCTGGGGATGCCGGCGTAGAGCCTGGCCACGTGTGCGCCCACGCGGGCCATGTCGGCCGGGGTGACCAGATCGAGGCGTTTGTAGAGCATGTTCTCCTCGCTGATGCGCCGCATCTTGAGGGCGTACTCCACGATGTTGCTCTTATCGCCCAGGCGAAGAGAGCCCCCGACCAAAGATACCGGCACCACCGCGAGGTAGACCTCCGGGGAAAAGCGCGCGTTCAGCCGCAGCTCCTCGGCGACATAATAGGCACGTTTTTCAAGGGTGCTGAAGTCGAGGAAGCCGAAGTCAACCGGTTTCTTGACCTTGTAGACAATCTGGTCGCCGATGAAGACCCACGAGATGTGGGTCTGCACGAGGTCGACGCGCGCAGGCTTGTCCGGATAGACCTCCGGGTTCATGAAAAATGCCAGCAGTTCCTCATTGTTCATAGCGTTTTCCTCCTGCAAGCTGGCCGCAGGCGGCCAGGATGTCCTGCCCCTTTTCCCGGCGGCGCATGACGGTGATATGGCGATCTCTCAGTTCGTGCTCGAAGCCTTCCACCGCGGCCGGCTGCGGCGCGCCGTAGGGGCTTCCCGGCCAGGGGTTGAAGGGGATCAGGTTGACCTTGGCGCGCAGGCCGTGCAGCAGTTTGACCAGGCGCCTGGCATCGTCACGGGAGTCGTTGATGCCATCCAGGAGCACGTATTCAAAGGTTATGCGCCGCCTCTTCGGCAGGGGATAATCCCTGAGCGTCTGCATGAGCGTCTCCAGGGGATAGCGCCGGTTGACCGGCATGATAAGCGAGCGCGTCTCGTCGGTGGTGGCGTTGAGCGAGATCGCGAGCCCCACCTCGATGTCCTGCCCCAACCGCACGATGCCGGGGACGATGCCGCAGGTCGAGACCGTGATGTGCCGCCGGGAGATCTTGGGCCCCAGGGGATCCGAGAGGGTGCGGATGGCCTGGAGCAGGGCCGCGTAGTTCAGCAGCGGCTCTCCCATGCCCATCACGACGACATTGCTGATGCGCCTGTCCGGAAAGGCCTGCAGCGGATAGAGCACCTGGGCGACGATCTCGGCGTGGCTCAGGTTGCGCCGGAAGCCCATGCCGGCGGTGCAGCAGAAGGTGCACCCCATGGCGCAGCCCGCCTGGGTGGAGATGCACACGGTCCAGTGCTCTTCCTCGGGGATGAGCACGCTCTCGATGACATGTCCGTCGTTCAGGCGGTAGGCGAGCTTCTCGGTGCCGTCGCATGAAACCTGGCGCGTGATGCAGTCCGGGTAGACGATCTCTGCGGTACGTGCCAGGCTCTCGCGCAGGCCCAGCGGGAGGTTGGTCATGGCGTCGATCGAACGGGCACCCTTCTGGAAGACCCACTGGAAGACCTGGTCCGCGCGGTAGGGCTTGTCCGCAAGGAGGGTCGCGAAGCAGGCCCTGTCGCCATCGAGGAGATTGGTCACCGGCCCGGGCACCCGCGCATCGCCCCCTTGGCGGGAGCAGGGGGCCGGGATACCTGAGGAGCAAACATGCAACGCTGTCTCTTCCCTTTCATGAATACCTGCTGATAAGCGGGATCCGGATCATTTTCATCGGGGGATGGCCTCCCGGTCATGCTGCCAGGGGCTAACTCCGGAGAAAAATGGTGCGCCCGACAGGGTTCGAACCTGTGGCCTTAGGCTCCGGAGGCCTACGCTCTATCCAACTGAGCTACGGGCGCGCAAACATGGGTATAACCCCAGGGCAAGACCTGGGACCTCCCTGCCGCAGCAAGCGGCGTGGAAGTAGACCCATCGTGGTTAAAAGTCTTTAATGCTTTTTCATCAAGCTTTCAACCGCTTTTTCGAGGCCGCCCAGGGTGATCTCGTACATGGGGAACAGGTCGGCGATCGTCATGATCGATTCGCTGTGCGGCCAGACGTAGGCGTACCTCGGGTTCAACCATACCCGATGTTTGAAGGTCTTGGCAAGAAATTCCAGCCGCCGGATGCTCGGCATGGGCTGGGGCGCGTTGTAATAGATATTCCCGTGGCGGCTGAAGAGCTCGTAGGGTGCCATGGAGGCGTCGCCCACGAAGATCAGCCGGGTCTCGGGGTCATAGCGACCGAAATCCTCCACCGCCACGGGCTTGTGCTGCCGCTGGGGATCCTTCCAGACACTCGAATAGACCGTGTTGTGGAAATAGAAGATCTTGAGGTCCTTGAACTGGCTCTGGGCATGACTGAACAGGATCTGCACCACGCCGATGTACGGATCCATGGAGTAGCCGCCGTTGTCGATCAGGAGGATCACCTTAAGCTTGTCCCGAAGCGCCCGATCGAAGATGATCTGGATCTCGCCGGCGTTCTTCATGGTCTCATAGATGGAGGCCTCGACGTTGAGGGTGTCCCGGGGGCCCACCGGCACCAGGTGCTTGAGGCGCCTGAGGGCCTCGGAGATCTGTGCCGGGCCGATACGCGTATCTTCGGTGTAATCCTTGTAGCGGCGCTCGAGGGCCACCTTGACGGCCGACTGATTGCGGCTCTGGCCGCCCACGCGCATGCCGCCCGGGTGGTACCCCGAGTGGCCCACGGGCGAGGTGCCGCCCGTTCCGATCCACTTGTTGCCACCGTCGTGGCGCTCGGTCTGGTCGGCTAGGCGCTTTCGGAAGTAGTCCTCCAGCTCCTGCGGGGTCATCCGGGCGACCTGTTCTTCGGTCAGCCCCAGGAAGTCCGCCATCTGTTTGGGGTCCTTGAGCCACTCCTGAAGCATGGCATTGATGGCCCCCTCGAGTTCGTCGTCAAGTCCTTCGGTCAACTCGGCGCCCTCGAAGTAGAAGGCGAACACACGATCATACAGGTCGAAGAAGCGTTCGGACTTGATCATGATGGCGCGCGAGAGGGAATAGAAATCCTCCAGTGAGGTGATGAGCCCGAGGTTCAGCGCCTGATGCAGGCGCAGAAAGCCGGTGGGCGAGAGAGGCAGCCCCTTGTCGCGCAGGGTATAGAAGAAGTCGGTAAACACAGGTTCTCCTCAGTAGCGGGAGGTACCGGTGGAGCGCTGGGTGAGCTTGAAGTCCTCGCTCTTCTTGAAGAGTACGCCCGGGTAGGGGATATCGCCCCGCGCGAGGTGGCTCGAATCAAAGTCGGGGTCCATGAGCAGGATGCGGATCCAGTTGATGAGCTCCCGCGTGGCGGGCTTTTTTTCGATGCCCCTGATCTCCCGCAGGCGGTAGAAGGCCTCCACGCAGGCCTGGGAAATCTTCTGGTCGAGGGCCGGGAAGTGGGCCGTTACGATCCTGCGCATCATCTCACGCTCCGGGAAGGCGATATGGTGGAAAACGCAGCGCCCCAGGAAGGGGTCGGAGAGGTCCTTCTTGGCGTTGCTGGTGATGATGATGATCGGGCGGTGCTGGGCGCGGACGGTCTTGTCGATCTCGATGATGTCGAAGGACATCTGGTCGAGCACGTCCAGGAGATCGTCCTGGAAGTCGGTATCGGCCTTGTCGATTTCGTCGATCAGCAGCACTGTTTTGGTCTCCGCCATGAAGGACTGACCGATCTTGCCCATCTTGATGTAATTTTCGATATTGCTCACATCGCGCGCCGAGTCGCCGAAGCGGCTATCGTTGAGGCGTGTGAGGGTGTCGTACTGGTAGAGCGCCTCAACGGCCTTCATGCTGGACTTCACGTTGAGCACGATCAATGGCAGCGAGAGATCCTCGGCGATGGCATAGGCCAGAAGGGTCTTGCCCGTACCGGGCTCGCCCTTGAGCAGCAGCGGCATCTCCAGTTTGATGCTCGCATTGACGATCTTAGAAAGCTCGGGGTCGAGCACATAGGTGTTGGTGCCGGTAAAGGTGTGTGTATCCATCGGGTGGACTCCTCATCCGTTTTGCCCCTTCCTAGCACAGAATGAACCAGGGTTCAACATATCCACACCCGGGAAGTCTGCCTGCCACGCGATTATCTCCGGGCAGGCCTCATCCGGGAGGGAGGGGCCCTCCGTGTGAAAATATTGTTGAAGTGGAGGCAAGAGTATGGTAAAAAAGACTTATTGATATATGTGTCAATGTAATATCAGCTAGTTATATGGGGAGGAACATGCTCAATCTGGAGCGAAAGGTTGGTTGTGCCCGCAGGGGCAGACAATCGACCTTGATGACCTGAACACCACGATTTCACCTAAACGAGGGCCGCTTCCTTCTGGGGCGAAGTGTTGCGGCCGGAGAATGTTCCTCAACGCTTGAGGGTTGGCTGCATTCATATGTATGAAGGAGGTCTCAATGAAGCTGAGCACGGCTCAGGCAGGGCAGGTGACGGGCAGCTTTCCATATCCCCGGCCATGGCTCGACACGGAGTCCGAGGAGATCGCGCATTCCATCGGCAAATGGAGCGATACCGAACTCATCGGGAAACGCCTCGTGTACCGCGAAAACCTTGAGCACCAGATGCAGGCCCTGACAATCCTGTCCAAGGATCTGGGGGTGGACCGCTTCATCTGGCCCGAGCACGTCGAGGATGGGTCCTTCACCTTTCCTGACGCCGCCTCCACCCTCGTGCGGGCCTACGAGGAGATCGGGCGGGGCGACGCAGGGATCGGCTTCATTTCCGCCATGAAGGTGGCGCTGGTGGCCCTCCTGATGGAAGACGGAGAAGGAAAGGTCGACGAACATATCCGAAAGGAGATCAACGCCGTCTTTCATGCCGACAACCTGGCGCTCATCTCGCTGGTCCTGCCCGGATTGGGGGATGTCTCCCGCGAGGTGCGTCCTCTCCTCTGCGGTCGGGAGGTGCAGGCGGAGCTCACCAAGGCCCAGAACGGATGGACGCTGACTGCCACCGGGGCGCGGCCGCTGAATTCCGGCGCCAATGCCGCCCTGTATGCCGTGGTCGCCTCCCGGCCGAAGGGCTTCGCCCTGGCCTTGGTCCCCGCCACGACCCCAGGGATCCAGAAGGAAAAGGCCCTAACGATGTCCGGACTCACAGCGAGCCTGAACGCGGACATCGCCTTTTCGGCCGTGCCCCTGACAAAGGAGCGGGTCCTGCCGCTGGCACAGCCTTCATTCCAGCGGCTCCTGACCTGGATTGACCTGCTCTGCAGCGCCGTCACCGTAGGGGCCGGCCTCGATGCATATCGCATCGTACGCGACTGGGCCGACAACCGGGTAATCAAGACCGGCGGGCTTCTCAAGGAGAACTCCATGGATGCGGCCGTGCTGGCCCAGGTGTCCATGGACATCCTCATGTCCCGCACCGCGGTGCACTCCCTGGGGCGCGCTGTGGCATGCCCCGAGGACTTCGGCATCACCTCAAGTGACGACCTGGCCGCCTTTGCCGCCACGGTGCGGGTGATGGTCATAGACCAGGTCATGCATGCCGTCAACCGCGCCATCGAGATGATGGGCTCGGCCGGCTATGCCAAGGAGTGGAACATCGAAAAGCACTGGCGCGACATCAAGACGTTGCAGTCCGTCCTGGGCGGCAGGATCCCGGTGGAGATGGATGTGGCCAGGACCTACTACGGTTCCGTGAATGTCTGATGAGAGGAGGGGCGTTATGAAAAATCCCAACCCGTTCTTGCGCAATGTATCCACCTACCCGGCCGAAAAGTATATCCGCAGCATTATCAGAGACTGGGCCGACAACCTCGTCATCCCCAACCGGCGGGCCTACGACGAAGACTGGCAGGCGCATGCCCTGATCGAGCCGGCCTTGAGGGCCTTGATGTATGACCTCGGGTTTCAGAAGGCCGTCTTCCCCATGGAATGCGGCGGGTGGAATCTCGGCCAGACCGATTCCGTAGCCACCATGTGCGGCTGGATGTTCGAGGAGGTCAGTCGGGCCGACTCGGGCATCGCCGTGGCCATGGGGGTGTGCTACTGGCCGCTGATTATGATCGCGGCCAAACCGCATGTCAACATGCGCTTGTGCAAGGAATTCGCCCCCATGTTCGTGGAGGCCGACGGGCCGCGCCTATCGGCCTTGTGCCTGACCGAGCCCCAGGGCGGCTCCGACATCGAGAACGTGGAGATCGTCAAGGGGCGCACCCTCAAGACCTCCGCCCGTCTCGACGGCAATGAGTGGGTCATCAACGGCCACAAGCTCTGGCCCACCAATACCGGGGGCGAGGCCGACCTGCTGGCCGTGGTCTGCACCACCAATCCGGGTTCGGAAAATCCTGACGACATCGCCTGCATCTATGTGCCGGCCGACACCCCCGGGGTAACGCAGGGCAAGCCCTACGAGAAGGTCGGCATGGCCGCCGACAAAAACGGCGATCTCTGGTTCGAGGACGTGCGGGTTCCGTCCTGGTACCGGGCGCACGGACCGGGCCTGGACGCCCTCTATTTCCGTGAGGTACTCGCCTTCGCCATGATGTGCTCGGCCTTCGCCATGGGGCCGATGATCAATGTATATGAGATCCTCTATGAGTTCTGCTCGCAGAAAACGCTGGGCGGCATCCCCTTGAGGGAGCACGATGCTGTCGCGGCCGAGCTTTCCGAGATCATCGGCGGCATCGAGGTGAGCCGGGCCTCAATCTACCGCTATGCGGCCATGCTCGACCGGCCCGACCTCTACGGCAAGCGCTGGTCACCGGAGGTCTTGTCCTACGGCCGTGCCACAAAGCATGTCGTCCTGGACAGGTGTCTGAAAGACATCGAGCGGGCCATGGACATCATGGGGGGCTACGGCGCGGACCGCCTGTGGGACGTGGAGAAGCACTGGCGGGACGTCAAGATCATCCAGCTCTGGGTGGGCGGCAAACAGCTCTGCCAGATGGAAGGCACCCGCTACTATTTCGACAGCCAGACCCTGTAAGGAAGGAGGCCCCATGTCCGAACAGATCACGCGCAATGGAGTGCTGGACGCCGCCCGCAGGATCGCGGCGGTCATGCTGGAAAAGCCCGTGGCCAAGAATTCCGTTCGCTCGGTGCTCTATCACATCGACCCCGAAAACGCCCCCTCCCTGGTCAGGGAGCTCCTGTGGCACGAGCCGGAGCTCACCTTCTCCCTGGCGGCGGCTCTGCCCCAGATTGCCAATTGCCTCATCCGGGCCGCGGAAGAGCTTACGTGTGAAATCGGAAAGTTCCCTCCGGAGCTGATCCACCGCTTTGCGGCGCTCATGCTGAGCGATATCGATCGCGAATCCCTGACCCACACGCTTTCAAACCTGAGGGAGCTTTCCCTCGGGCTGTCCCCCGTTCTGGATGAGTTCAGGGCCGGGGTGGAAGGTCTCACAGGAGAGTCCTATGACCAGGATATCTGAGCTGGCCGGTGGGGGGTCGGTGGTGGAGGAGCTTCTGAAGACCCCCTTTATCAAGGATATTCTGCGTGATGCCCTTTCCGGCATCGATCCCGATTCCGGGTCACGTTTCGTGCGCACGGCCCTGTGGCAGGACCCCGAGCTTCTGTTCTCCCTGGCCGGGGCCTTGCCCGCCATGCTCAATGTCCTCATCCAGGCCTTCAGCGAGACGCCCCGCCAGCTGAGCGCCTTTGCGCCCGAACTCGTGGACACCCTGGCGGCCAAGGTAATCGCCGACCTCGACACGAAGACCCTTCAGGAAGGCCTCCGGGCCTGGATTGGGTTTGCAGGCGGCATCCTTAAGGAGCACCCCGAACTACGGGACTCGGGCATCGTGGCGGAGGCCCTGGGCCGGGGGATAACGGCCGGGGCCCAGCGCATTATCCGGATTCAGCAGGAGCAGCCACACATCATCGAGCAACACCTCGCGCGCGTGATGGCGCGGGTGGACCGGAAGATCGTCGGCCAGGCAAGTGCGCTCCTCCTCACGGCCATCCTGAACCAGCGGCTGGCACTCGCCGCCTGGGGGGCAAAACAGGCCCTTCGACGGATTGGAAGGCGCCTGCGCGGGAAAGGATAAGTCCCCAAAACTCAATTTGCTGATAAAAACCGCACTTTTTTCTTGAACAGGGGGCTGGGGTATGATATCAGGATTTTATTGATTTATATATCAATGTAATCGAATGCCATCCAATGTAATGTTGTCCTACCATAGGGAGGAGGTCTTAAGAAGGTATTCCCCTTTTTGGTAGGGGTACCCTTTTTTTTATCCCCCCATCAGAAGGGTCCTGCCCCCCGCAGGGATCATCGCGCATGTTTGCAGAACGCGCCTTGCGGTGTACGCCCCCGATATCAGCCTGCGCAAGTGTCAGATTGACTGTTTTGTACCGTTGGGTTACATAGTATGAGAAGTGCCCGCATAAGGAGAACTGTTTGGATACGAGTGAGGAAAACCGGGGAGAGCAATCCTTCCTGAAGGGCCTGCTGTCCCTCGTAAAAAAGGAAAAAAAGCCCAAGAGTACCAAACAGGAAATCGAAAAAATCCTGGACGCGGTGGAAGAACGCGGCATCATCGAGGAAGACCAGGGCGACATGATCCACAACATCATCGAGCTCAAGGAGACCGCTGTACGGGAAATCATGGTTCCCAAGGTGGACATGGTGGCCCTGGAAAGCACCGCCTCCCTCGACGACCTCGTGGAAACCATCATCACCCACGGATGCTCGCGCATCCCGATCTACGAGAAAACCATGGACAACATCGTCGGGGTGATCAATGCCAAGGACGTCCTGAAGTACTGGCGGCAAGCACCGCAAAACCTCGACATCCGCGAGATGATGCACAAGGCCTATTTTGTACCCGAGGGCAAAAAGCTCATCGACCTCCTGAACGAATTCAAACAGAGCCGCTCCAAGATGGCGATTGTCATCGACGAGTACGGCAATGTGGACGGACTCCTCACCATCGGCGACATCATGGAGGAAATCGTGGGCGACATCCAGGGCGAGGACGACGAACTGCTCGAACATGACATCGAGGACAAGGGCGACGGAAGCTTCAGCGTGGACCCCAAGATGCCCATCGACGAGTTTGCCGAGGCCTTCGCCGTGACGCTCCCCGAGGGCGGCTACGACACCGTAGCCGGCTTCATCACCTTCATCCTGCAGCGTATCCCCGAAGCCGGCGAAACCCTGGAATACGCCGGTCTGCGCTTCGAGATCGAGCAGGCCGACAAGCGGCGCATCTCCAAACTGATCGTCCACGCCCTGCCGGTGCCCCTGGCGTGAAACGGGCGTTTCTGGCCGCCCTTTCGGGTCTGCTCTACGCCCTGGCCTTTCCCCCCTGTGACCTGGGCCTTTTCGCCTGGGTCTTCGCCCTGCCCCTCCTGTGGCTTATCGAAGGCGCCGACGGAAGGGAGGCCCTGGCCTACGGGTTCATCACCGGTCTGGTCGCGTGGGGAGGCCTTGTCTACTGGATCGTCTACGTCATGGACCTCTATGGCGGGATGAGTCTGGCCACCGCCACGCTGGTGTTCCTGCCCTTCCTCTCATACCTGGCCCTGTACTTCGGAATCTTCGCCCTCATCGCCGCCCGGCTGCTCCCCGGAAGGTGGTCTTTCCTCACCATCCCGGGCGTATGGATCCTGCTCGAACTGGTCCGGTCCTCTGCCCTGACCGGCTTCCCCTGGGCACTCCTGGGGTATTCCCAGCACGCCTTAACAAGCCTGATTCAGATCGCCGAGTTCGGCGGCGTGTACGTAATCAGCGGCCTGGTTATGATGGGCAACGTGTCCCTCATAAGCCTCAGACAGCGCGATTGGCGCCCCGTGATCGTCACGGCCGCTCTCGTCGGTGTGGGCCTTCTCTGGGGCCAATGGCGCATGGACACGCTCCGTCTCGAGGGGCCGCCGCTCGTGGCCGGGATCGCCCAGGCCAACATCGCGCAGGAAGACAAGTGGCTACCCGAGATGGTGCAGCCCACGATCGATACCTACACCCGGCTCACGCGGGAGGCCATCGAGCGGGGAGCCACGCTCGTCGTCTGGCCCGAGACGGCCTGCAACTTCTTCCTCTTCCGTCAATGGCAGCCGACGCGGCAGATCATCACGCTCAGCGCGGACATCCCCGCCCGGCTACTTGCGGGCAGTCCGGCCGTGGATGACGGATGCTACTATAACCGGGCCTGGCTGCTCGACAAAGGCAAGCTTATCGGATGGTATGACAAGGTGCATCTGGTACCCTTCGGGGAATATCTGCCGCTGGCGAAGCTTATCGAGCCCTTCTTCAGTCGCCTCACCGTGGGGGTGAGCGATTTCTCCCGCGGAAAAACTCTGGCGCCCGTAGGGAAACTCGGCATACTCAACTGCTTCGAGAGCCTCATGCCCGACATGGCGCGCACCCTCGCCCAGCAGGGCGCCGCTGTCCTCGTGAACATCTCCAACGACGCCTGGTTCAAGACCTGGGCCACGCCGGAGCAGTTACTGAGAATGACCAGCTTCCGGGCCATCGAGACACGGCGCTGGCTGCTGCGGCCGGTGAACCACGGCATCTCCGCCGTGATCGACCCTCAGGGGCGCATCGTATCCTCCCTGGGCCTCCTTCAGGAGGGCGTCCTTGTGGCCGAAATCACGCGCAGCGAGCACTTAAGCTTCTACACCCGCCACGGCAACACCCTGCCCTGGCTGTGGGCCGCCTTGAGCGTGCTTGCGGCATTGACAACCCTGGTGCGCAATGCTAAAGCCTCATGACTATGATTACAGACTATCAGCACCACATAGAGACGCTTGGCCGCAAATACGACACCATCCGGAGTTATCTTTGAGATCCCCAAAAGACAGCAGCGCCTCGATTATCTAGACCACGAGCTCTCGAAGGCCGACATCTGGAAAGAACCCGCCAAACTGCGCGAACTCCAGTCTGAAAAAACACGCATCGGCGACATCCTGTCCCACTGGGACAAGGTATCCTCGCTGTGGGAAGACCTGGAAGTCCTGATGGATCTCGCCCGCGAGGAGGACGACAGCTCCGTGGAAACCGACATCCGGCAGCTCATCCAGGAGCTCGAGCGCCGCATGAACACTATCGAAAAGGCGCACGTGCTTTCGGGCAAGGACGATGCCAAAAGCACCTTCCTTGAGCTGCATGCCGGCGCCGGCGGCCTGGAGGCGCAGGACTGGGCCGAGATGCTCCTCCGTATGTATCTGCGGTACGCCGAGCAGAATGGCTTCAAGGCACACATCGTGGATATCCTGGCCGACGAGGAGGCCGGGATTAAGAGCGCCACGGTCGAGATTTCGGGTGAATGGGCCTATGGATACCTGAAGGGTGAAAGCGGGGTGCACCGCCTCGTACGCATCTCGCCCTTTGACTCCAACAAGCGCCGGCACACCTCGTTTGCCTCGATTATGGTCACCCCCGAGGTGGACGACGCCATCGACATCTCCATCGATGAAAAGGACCTGCGCATCGATACCTACCGCGCCAGCGGGCACGGCGGACAGCATGTCAACAAGACCGACTCGGCCGTGCGCATCACCCACCTGCCCACCGGTATCGTGGTGCAGTGCCAGAACGAGCGCTCCCAGCACAAGAACAAGGCCTTCGCCATGAAGGTCCTGGCCTCCAAGCTCTACGAACTCGAGGAGCTCAAGCTCAAGGAACGCCTCAACGAGCTGCAGAAGGACAAGAAGGAGATCGCCTGGGGCTCGCAGATTCGCTCGTACGTGCTGCAGCCCTACCAGCTGGTGAAGGATCACCGCACCAACCTCGAGGTGGGCAACGTGGGCGCCGTGCTCGACGGGGATATCGCGCCCTTCATCGACGCCTATCTCCACCTCCTGGCAACCCCCGGAGAAAGCGATGCTCGACCTGATCAGAACGCGTCGTAGCGTGCGCCGCTTCACATCCCGGGAGGTCCCCGAGGCCCTGGTGGAGGCCATCCTCGATGCCGGCCGCTGGGCCCCCTCCGGCAAGAACAATCAGCCCTGGCGCTTCGCCGTCATCCGGGAGTCCTCGCTCAGAGAGGCCCTGGCCGGCCTCACACGCTACGGGGTCAGCGTGCGGCAGGCCCAGGTCCTCATCGCCCTCTTTCTGGACACCGCAGCCAGCTACGACCGCACCAAGGACCTGCAGGCCTGCGGCGCCTGCCTGCAGAACATGCTCCTGGCGGCCCATGCCCTGGACCTCGGCGCGGTTTGGCTGGGAGAGATCCTGGCCCGCTCCGGGGAGGTCGCCCGCATGGTGGAGGCCCCGGCGCAGTACGAGCTCATGGCCATGCTGGCCCTGGGGTTCCCACGCGCTGACGGACGCACCACGACTGCTCGACGCTGTCTCGAAGAGCTCGTGTTCTTCCGGAAGTAGCCCCTTTCCCGGCCGAGGCTGCTCTCGCCTGGCGGATCAGCGCTCGGGTGCTCCGGTTGGCAGCCCCTCCTGCGCCGGCACGTGCCGCGCTGCGGCGGGCGCCGCAGGCAGGGATACCCCCGGTGTCTCCCTGCCTCTGGGGTACCCTGCCCCCGTCGCCCGCCGCCTAAGCTCCTCCCGGTCGATAAAATCGAGCCCCAGGGCGTCAAGGGTCTTCTGTGTGGGGATCCCGTTCTCGTCCCAGCCGCGCAGGCGATAGTACTTGGGGAGCATACGCCCCAGCGGCACCACGGAATTCTTTTTTTGCGGGATCTGGCGCTCGTGGGTGAAGCGGCGAGCCAGGCGGTCCTGACGGGCATCAACACCTTCCCTCAGGTTGAACATGCGCTCCAGGGTATAACCCCGCGCGCCGATCTGAAAAAATCGGCCGAATTTCATGGGCATGCCCGTGGCCAGCTCGAGGGCCTTGGTATGGGGCAGCAGCGGGATGTGGAAGCCCATGAGGGCACGCGGGAGTTTGAGGATCAGATCCACCGAGGCATAGGAATAGGTGAGCAAGGCGCTCACCGCGGCCGCGGCGATGCGGCTGCCGGGCACCTTGAAGGCCAGACCCGGAATGAAGGTCCACGAGGTAAACAGGCAGTTGCCGGCGGCGCTGATGGCCGCCAGAAGATTCTGGTCGAGCACGGCGAAGCCGGGCTTGGAGCGCCAGTGATAGGGATTGAGCAACACGGGACCTGTGACCTCGAAATAGACCAGGTAGCCGCCGTCCAGGTGACAGGCCCCCCGGCTGGCCGTGGCATAACCCAGGCCGTGCCCTACACAGCCCCGCGGTTCGTAGGCCGCCATCTCCAGACCCTTGACGTGCGGGGCGAAATCTTTCCCGCCATAGCGCTCGGAGAGGCTACGTACCCCCTCGGCCAGCTCATCCCCCACCCCCCGCCGGTAGGCGATGTCCTCGATGACTTGGGCGATGTTGTCCTTTTTTCCGAACTCGATGCCGCAATTCCACAGGCCGCGCTCTTGAAGCTCGGCGGCGAAGCCGATCACCGTTCCAGCGCTGATACTGTCCATGCCCAGCAGGTCGAGCTGGTAGTTCCAGTGGATGATGGCCTCGAGATCGTTGATCATGAGGTTCGAACCCAGGAGGCAGAGGATCTCGTATTCGGGGCCCTTGACCTCGCGGCCGTCAATCTCCACCACGCGGCCGCAGCGGATCGGGCAGGTGACGCATCCGGAATTCTTGACGAGGAATTCCTCTGCCAGCCGCTCGCCACTGAGGAGCTGTGCATCCTGATAATGGCCACTGGAGAAATTTTTCGTGGGCAGGGCGTTGCGGTCCGACAGGGGTTTCAAAAAGCCCGCCGTGCCGTATTTAGGGGCCAGATCCCCGGTGGCGGGATGGGCCTTGAGCATCTCGATCCAGGCCTTGTAGTGGGCCTTCAATCTCTCGGGGTCATGCACCTTGGGCTTCTGCGTGCCGCGCGCCACGACCCCCTTGAGGTTCTTGGAACCCATGACCGCGCCCATGCCGGTCCTTCCGTGGCAGCGCTCCTGCGAGACGGCGCTGGCGTATTTCACCAGGTGTTCCCCGGCCGGACCGATGGCGAGTGTGCCGCCTTTGCCCATTAGACCTTGGGTTACCTGGGTATCCTTGCCCCACAGGTGTGTAGCGTCGAGGATCTTCACCTGCGCATCATCGACCTCGATGAAGACCGGCCCTGGCGCGCGTCCGCGAATGAGCATGCCATCCCATCCGGCGCGTTTCAGGTGCAGCCCCAGGTTACCCCCGCTGTTGGAATGGCCGATACATCCGGTCAGCGGGCTCTTGGCCGAAATGTCATAGCGGCTAGACGAGGGGGCCCCCGTCCCGGTAAGTGGTCCGGTCATGATCACGAGGATGTTCTCCGGGGAAAGCGGATCCACCCCGGGGGCGAGCTCGTCGAAGAGGATCTTGGTGGAGAGGAAACGCGACCCTAAAAAGAGCTCGCGATCCCGGTCGGAGACCTCATACTCCCCGATCGCGCCGCTCGTGAGATCGATATCCAAGACCCTGCCGGTATATGCCTGGTATGCACTTGCCATGAGAAATCCTCCTTTTGTTTCGAACGGGTGACTGCATCCCCCACTGAATACCCCCTATGTAACGACAAAGCGCGTATCTGTAAAGCATATTTATTTCCGTTCCGGAAAAACCCGCCCTTAAGGGACGGGCCTCGCTTGTGGCGAACACCGCTTCCGTGGTATATCCTCCCATATTCTCAAATGGTTAATCGCTATGGGTCGAATTCCCCCGCCGCTGGCGGCTTATGGGGGGCTCCAGGACACACCCTGGGGTTCATGCCCATGAAAGAAAGGGGTTCCCGGATGGAATGGCAGGCGCTCCTCATCGGCATCCTGGCCGGCTCAGGTACGGTCCTCATTGCGCTCTTGTTGCGTCAGAAAGGCATCTGGGCGCAGATTGCCCGTCTCGAGCAACTCGTCGTACGCATCCCCGAACTGGAGGCGCTCCACCGGGAGGATCTCTCCCGGTGCGAGGCGCTGCTGAGCGCTAACACGGCCCTGGAAAAGAAGGCAGCCGAACAGGCCGCCCTCGCCTGCGAGCGCCTCGCCCAGATCGCCACACTGCACGCCGAGCGCGAGGCGGCGCGCCAGGAAATCGAGCAGTTGCAGGGCCGTGTCGCCACCTGCTCGGCCCGCATCGCCGAGCTCGAGGTCCTTCGCGAACAGGAAGTCCGGCAGGGTGATGAAAAAATCACCCTGCTTATGGAGGCCCGCACCCAGCTGAAGGAGGAATTCCAAAACCTTTCCCGGCGCATCTTCGACGAAAGGACCTCCAGCCTGAGTGAACACAGCCGCGCACAGCTCGAGGGCGTGCTGAGCCCCCTGCGCGAACAGCTGGGCGAGTTCAAGCGGCGCATTGACGACGTGCATGACCGGGAGTCCCGGGATCGGGCCGCACTGCGCCAGGAGCTCTCCCATCTGCGGGACCTCAATACCTCCATCGGCCGGGAGGCCGTAAACCTCACCCGGGCCTTGAAGGGCGACTCCAAGGCGCGGGGCACCTGGGGCGAAGTGATCCTGAAACGTCTCCTCGAGGAATCGGGGCTGTGTCGGGGCCGTGAATACGAGCCCCAGGTATCCCTGCCAGACGCGCACGGCAAACGATATCAGCCCGACGTCATCGTACACCTGCCCGAGGACAGGGACGTCATCATCGATGCCAAGGTCTCCCTCAACGCCTATGAACGCTATTGCTCGGCCGAAGATGACCAGGGGCGCTCCACCGCATTGCGCGAGCATCTTTCCTCGTTGCGCACCCACATTCGCGAATTGAGCACCAAGAACTACGCCGATCTTCCGGGGCTGCGTTCCCTGGACTTCGTGCTCATGTTCATCCCGGTTGAATCGGCCTTCCTGGCCGCCCTTGAAGGCGAGCACGGCCTCTTTACGGAGGCCCTTGATAAAGACATCGTCCTCGTCTCGCCCTCCACCCTGCTGGTGACCCTCAGAATCATCCACACCATCTGGCAGGATGAGTACCAGCACACGCATGCCCAAGAGATCGCCAAACGGGCCGGGGACCTCTACGATCATTTCGTGCGCTTCGTCAATGCGCTCGAGGAGATCGGCCGGCATTTGGAAAAGGCCCAGGCGGCCTATGATCTGGCCCACAAACGACTCGCGAGCGGGAAGGGCAACCTCGTCAGCCGCACCGCGGCCCTCAAACAGCTGGGGGTGAAGGCCAAGCGCGAGCTGCCGCCCGCTCTCGCAGCCGTCACCCCCGGTGATGGCTGCGAGGACTGAGCCGCGGCATGCGTTCCCCGGGGGAAGAGCGTCCGAATAGGGCCTAAGCCAAGGCTTTTCCGTATGATCCGGATGCCATGCGCTGGTGCACTCCGACGCCGAGGGCCCTGACTCTGTGGGTCGGCCAGTCCTTCCTCCCGTTGCCCTCACGTGCCTTGTGCGCCTAATATGAGGAAGGATCCCTGTGGAAGTAGCCCCCCTCTCTCCGCTCTTTCCCCTGCCACCTGTGTGATCTTTCCCATTGACCACACAGGGTGTATGCAGTTATTTTCCTGAGGTGGATGGCCTCTACACGGAGGGTCAGGTCAGAGGTCAAAGGAAGGGGATGCTCACATGCGACTACTCTCATGGAACGTCAACGGGATCCGGGCGGCCCTCAAGAACGGGTTGCTCGAGTTCATGGCGCAGGAGGTACCGGATGTCCTCTGCCTGCAGGAGACCAAGGCCCTGCCGGAGCAGGTGACCCTTGACCTTAAGGGTTACCATGCCTACTGGAACAGCGCCGAAAGAAAGGGCTACTCGGGCACTGCGGTCTTCAGCCGCCGGGAACCTGTCGCGGTCACCTATGGCATGGGAGAAGCACAGCACGACCGCGAAGGCCGCATCATCACCCTCGATCTGGAGGACTTTTTCCTCGTAAATGTCTACACGCCCAATGCCGGCCAGGGGCTCGTGCGTCTCGCATACCGCATGGAATGGGATCGGGCCTTCCTCGCTTATCTCTCCACCCTGGAGCGCACCAAGCCCGTAATCTTCTGCGGTGACCTGAACGTGGCCCACACCGAAATCGACCTGAAAAATCCCAAGGCCAACGAGCGCAACGCCGGATTTACCCTGGAGGAACGCCAGGGCTTCGAAGGCTATCTGACCCAGGGATACATCGATACCTTCCGGGAATTCAACAAGGATCCGGGCCATTACACCTGGTGGTCCTACCGTTTCCATGCCCGCGCCAAGGATATCGGGTGGCGGATTGACTACTTCTGCCTCTCCCCTGTGCTCCGAGACCGCCTCCAGGACGCCTTCATCCTCAAGCAGGTCCAAGGCTCGGATCACTGTCCGGTGGGGATCCGCCTTTCGGACACCGCCTGAGGTCTGCCCCGCGGGAGCGTCAGATCCGCTCGAGAAATTCGCAGATAAGCCGGGTTGTTTCCCGCGGCCTCTCCATGGGAATGAGATGCCCGGCCTCGGGGACCTGACGGAATTCACCCTGCGGGAAGAGGCCCGCCGCCTTGTGGAGATCGATATAGGACCGGTTTTCGCTCTCCTGCCCCTCGAGAATGAGCACCGGGCAGGAAACTCGGCCCAGCACCGGCCAGGGGTCGAAGTGCATGCCGCCCATGAAGAGCGCCGCCTCGCGCCTCGGAGAACACACCAGCTTAAGCTCCCCGTCGTCGGCCTGGCGCATGCCATGCTGCACATACAGGGAGAGCATCTCGTCATCCCAGCGGCGGAAAAGGGCCTTGGATCTCAGGTATTCTTCCGCCTCGGCGGTGCTCTGCCAATGGTCCCGGCGCCGGATGGACTTGGACGCCAGCGGATGTTCCTCGACTTTCAGCTGCACCCTGTAGAAATCCTGCGGCAAAAAGATGGGTTCGATGAGGATCATCCCGGGCGGCGTGAGTCCGTAAAGCCCGACGGCCAGAGCCAGGACCGTGGCCCCCATGGAATGCCCCACCAGCACGGCCCCTCCCAGATCGAGCCGGGCGCAGAAGGCAGCCAGATCCTGGGCGAGGATCATCCAGCTTAAGCCCCCGTCCTCCGGATCCGTCTGCCGGTGGTCACAGAAATACGGCGCCACGATACGGTGCGCGCGGCACAGGTCCCGGGCTATGGGGTGCCACATCCAGGGGCTGAATCCGGTGGCATGCAGCATGAGGATGGCCGGCGGTGCGCCCCCGTATTCCAGATACTGCAGGCTCACGTCATCGATGGTCTGGCTGAGGACCTTAGGTGCTTGACCCCTGCCCCTCATCCGAGTTCTCCCTGAAACATGGCGGTCTCCCCTTCTGCGGATGGGCTCAAATTTGCCCCTTTGTCAGGTTATATAACTCCTCACCCCGGGGTTGACATCCACGTGGCAGGCGATTGCACCCCGGCACCAAGGCTATTCCCCGAAGCCGATCTCCCGGGCATAGGCGAGCTGCCGCCTCCAGGGCAGCCCGGGGTGGGCCCGGTCGAAGAGATCCTCTCCGAGCTCATCCAGACACGCCCTATCCAGGGTCACGGGATGTTCCCCGGTCATGAAGCCCCGATCCGAGGTGAGAATCTGCGCCTCGCCCGGAAGGCAGTCACATTCGGCGCTGATGGTGAGCAGGGCGTTGATAAGCACGCTGCGGTCTTCGATCCGGGGCCAGAGGGCGGCGGCGGTTTCCACCAGCTTCTCCTGAAAAACCTCCTTATCGCGACCCCACAGAATCCTCAGCGCCATCTCCGGGCACAGCGCGATACACTGCGCACAGCCGATGCAGCGTTCACGATCGAAGGCGGGAAAATCATCGCCCTTGATAGTGGCTGCCCCGGCGGGACACACCTCCACGCAGACCCCGCAGCGGCTGCACTTGTCTTTCCTGAGCACCGGATGGACGTCCGCATGCATGCGCTGTTTCTGCGCCCTCGAGGCGAACCCCATGGAGAGGTTCTTGAGCGCCCCGCCGAACCCTGCCGCCAGATGGCCCTTAAAATGGGAAAAGATCACGAAACCATCGGCCTTTTCGATGATCGCTGCCACCTGAACACTCTGGAAGTGATGGAAATCCGCCGGGAGGGAGCACACATCCCGCCCGTCCAGGCCGTCGGCGATCACCACGGGGCATCCGAGGAACTCCGGCGTATATCCATGCCGGGAGGCGGTCTGGAGAGCCTCCTCCCCGTTGCGGCGGCCGCCCGAATAGAGCACGGTCGTGTCGAAGACAAAGGGATCCTGCCCCTGTTCATGCAGCCAACGCACGATCTGCCGGGCATAGGCCGGGGGAAGGTAGCTGTGATTGCCCCTCTCCCCCCAGTGCAGCTTGATGCCCACCCGTGCCCTTCCGGCCCAGGGCGTTTTGATCTCCGAGAGCGCGGCGCTCAGGGCGGCGACGGCCTTGCCTTGCCCCCCACCTTCAATTCCATACAGCCTGCAACTGCCCCTCGTCATGCCCCTTGCCTCCCTTGAGCCCCCTTACCGCAATCACCCGCCGCATGCAACCGTCTCGGCCGGTGTTCACCTGCAAACCCCGGCTACCCCACGCGCCCCTGATACCAGCGCACAAGGCTTGGGCGCTGTTTCTATCCTTGACATTTCACCATAATTACCTCTACATTACACGTAATGCATTACATCAAGGAAAAGCGGACCATCGAGCGCATCCGTCTCAGCGGCCTGAACACCGCCAGCATCGAACACAAGGGCACCTTGCGGGAGGTGACGATCCTGAATGCCAGTGAGGTCGGGGTGTGCATCTCCGGGCCCTCGCTCCCCGTGGGGAGTGTCGTACGGCTGTATATTGAACCCCAGAAAAACGACCTCACAAACATTTCACTCTACTGCAAGACGGTCTGGTCACGGGAAGACGGTCCCGTCAGCAAGCAGACAGGACTGTCGCTCCTGCACACCAACAAGATCCTGTTCAAACAGGACCTCGAATCCTTCACCTCCCTGGTCGATCTCGCCCGTATTGATGAGGATCGCTAGCCGCGCTGTAGCTATTACCCGCCGATCTCGCTCATCAGGGTTGCACACCCCTGATCATCAGAGGGCAGTCCCCGGCACATGCCGTGGTTCTGAAGCTTGGCCATCACCCCTTCTTCGAGGAGCATCTCCAACTGGGAGCGGGATATGCCCCTGCGCAGGGGCCCCAAAAGATCGATGGACGCATCGGAAAAAAGACACGGTCTGAGCAAACCGTTGGCCGTGATGCGCACACGGTTGCAGCGCTCACAGAAATGCTGCTCGCTCAAGGGGTCGATCAGGCCGATGCGTCCCTTGGCCCCGTCGATACGATACACCTTGGCCGGGCCGTCCCCGTACTCCACCGGGGAGAGCTCTCCGAAATGCGCCTCGATAATCGCCTTGATCTCATGTGCCCGGATAACCTGATACGAACCGAAGCGCTGGGCACACCCCATGGGCATGAGCTCGATGAAGCGGATCTCCAGGGGGCGCTCGAGGGACAGGCGAGCAAAGGCGGGGATCTCATCGTCGTTGAATCCTCTGATAGCCACCACATTGATCTTGACCGGATTCAATCCTTCCCGCAGGGCGCTCTCGATGCCATCCAGGACCTTGTCAAGGGCATCCACCCGGGTGATGTGGGCAAACTTGTCGGCTTTCAGCGAATCGAGGCTGATATTGACGCGGTTCAATCCGGCCCGCCGCAGGTCAGGGGCCATAGCAGAGAGCAGGACACCGTTGGTGGTCAGGGAGAGGTCCGTGATCCCCCCCTGATCGTCGATGGCCCTGACAAAGCTCACGATACCCTTACGCACGAGGGGCTCGCCGCCTGTCAGGCGCAGCTTTTCCACGCCCCGCTTGGTAAGGCTATCGATGACGCGCAAAGCCTCCTCGTAGCGCATGATGCTCTCGTGCGGCATCCATTCCACGCCGGTCTCGGGCATGCAGTAGCGGCACCTGAAATTGCACCGGTCTGTGACCGAGAGACGCACATAGCGAATCCTGCGGGAGTATCTGTCGATGAGGGGCACCATCACACCACCTCCTGGATGACCTTCTGCATGGCACCGCGCTTGTACAGGACCTGGGTACCGCCTCCTTCCATCACAATCCCCAGGGCCTTAGGCCCGTCGACGATGCGGGCACCGGCCAGGTGGGTAATTCCGGTCCCGGCGAAGAAGTCCGCCGCCATGGGCGTGCTGGGTCCCATGAGGACGGTGCAGCGGGCCGGCGTCTCCAGGGCGAGCAGGTCTTCCAGCGTACCATTGATCAGGGAGGTGGCGGTGAGGATGACGACGTCGGCTTCCCGGAAGGTCGCCGGCATGGCGTGGGCCGGCCGGAGGTAGGGGATGTTGAGGTCGCGTTTCTCGAAGACACTCAGACTGCATCCCCGGCCTGCGAGCATGGCCACCACGGGCTCGATGAAACCCACCATGGCGACGTTCTCTCCGTCTTTGATCTGCAGGCACTCAAAGATATCGCCTTGGTGGCCGTATCCGTCACCGCTGGCAAGGGCATTGATTGCGGCCAGGGCCAGGGCCCGGGGAAGGAGCCCGGGCTGCCCAGACAACGCCAGCACGTCGGCCACGGGGGCGCCGGCCAGCGTGCCCGCCTGTCTGAATACCGTGCAGGTATGTGTGGCTGAGGCGGTGTGGGTGATGTTGGCGCTGGCCCCCACCCTCCCGTCATCGATCGCCACCGCGATGTATCCAAGCCCCAACACGGCCTGCCGTACCTTGAGACCCTGTGCGGGCCCGACGAGTGCCTCCGCGATCCTCTCCAGCATGCCCTTCCTGTATGGCATTCCCTATGTTTTGTCAAATATATATAGGCTTAAGTATATAACGTTTCGTTATAAGGCTTGATAAATGAGAGACAAGCATGAATCGTCGTTCACCGGGCACCCGTTCCCCCCCCTCCTGCAGAAGGGTCAGCGCCCGGTTTCCCGGATCGTCAGGGGCCGGTCGGACTCGTGATCCATCTTGAGGATGAGGCGTTCCAGCAGCATCCGTGTGCGGCGCTGTTCGTCCAGAATATCCTGAACGGTTTTCTCCAGATTCCCGCCACCGTTCTCCCCGTTGAAGGAGATGGCCCGGGCGGTCTTCTGCGAAGGGGCCTTCACAAGCATCCGGATCAGGCGCGACCAGAACTTTTCGTAGTCTGCCTCGCGTCCCTCCTGACCCAGGATGGTGGTGGCCACGACGCGGTAGCAGCGGGCCACATCCGAGGTGGGGAAGCGCACGATGGCCGGAACCTGATCGGCGACCGCCTTGGGCAGTTTATCGCTTTCATAGACACACCCGACGTAGGCGATGCGGGTCTGCAAAAACCGCTGGGCGGCCGAGGATATCTTGCGGTGCAGGGCCCGGCCCGTGACGCTGTCCGGCACCAGGCTGGAGAACATGGAAATCTTGCCGCTGTAACCGTTCTTCTCCAGCACCTTGATCAGGGCATAGGAGTCCGTCAGGGAGGTAGGCTCGGGCGTCACCCCCACGATCACCTCGGGGACGGCCAGCAGAAACGAGATCACCCCGGAGGAGATACCGGAACCGGTATCCACCAGGAGGAAATCCACACCCATGGAGGCTTTCATCACCGACTGTACCAGGGTCCGGAGGTCGTCGCCCTTCAGGTCGGCCATATCCTGCTGCCCCGAGCTGCCCGGGATGAGATCCACCTTGTAGTCGGTGTGGACGATGATGTCCTCGATCCCGGCCCGGCCCAGGACCACGTCCTCGAGGGAGCTCTGGGGCCTGATGCCCAGCAGGATGTCGAGGTTGGCCAGGCCGAGGTCGGCATCCAGGATCTGGACGCTGTGGTCCATCATTGCGAGGCCGATACCGACATTCAGGGCAAAATTGCTCTTTCCGACCCCGCCCTTTCCCGATGTTATTGCGATTACCCTCGCCATGTCTTCACCTTCTCTAGCTGTATTATGCAATATACATGCACAATATTCCCTTTGATATCAAAGCTCTTTTCTTTCACCCGAACATAAAAAGAGAAAATCTTTTCTATTGTTGGGCAACAGATTCCCCATCCTCGCGCGCGAGGGACATGGATACGACCTTGCTGATGCCCGGAATGTCGAAGGTGACGCCGTAGATGATATCCGCCATCTCCATGGTCCGCCGGTTATGCGTGACCACAATGAACTGCGACTCCCGCGCGAATCCGCGGATCAAACGGTTGAAGCGTTCCACATTGGCCTCGTCCAGCGGGGCGTCCACCTCGTCCAGGATGCAGAACGGCGAGGGCCTGACCTTGAAGAGCGCAAAGATGAAACTGATGGCACACAGGGTCTTTTCCCCCTCCGAAAGCAGGCTCATGGCCTTGGGCCGCTTGAAGGGCGGACAGGCGACCAGCTCTACCCCGGCGTCCATGGGCGGGCCCTCGGCCAGGACGATATCGGCCTTGCCGCCACCAAAGACTGTAGTGAAGATCTCCTGGAAATTGGCCCGGACCCGGGTGAAGGTTTCCATGAATTCCCTAGTGCTCTGACGCTCGATACTCGAGATCACCTGCTTAAGGCGTTCACTGGCCTGGACCAGATCCTCGTACTGCCGGTGAAGGTCATCCCAGCGCGCCTGAGCCTCTTCATAGGCCTCAATGGAGGCAAAATTGATCTGCCCCAGCCGATCGACCCTGGTCTGCAGGTCCGCGATCGTCTCCCGGGTCCGCTGGGGGTCAAACTCCTGCGGGAGTTCGGGTAACTCGGTTCCAAAGCGCGCCTCGAGCCGTTCCTGACTCATGGCAGAGGCAATCTCCTGTTCCCGTACCCGCAGATGGAGCCCATTTTTCTCCTGCTCCAGGGTTCTAAGCCGGGCCGTCCATTCCTCGAGGGTCTGCTGCGCTTCACGGGCAAGCTTCTCCTGGGTGTTCTGCCCGGGCAGCAGGCTGGCCGTCTGGCGTTCGAGCCGCTCCACCTCGGCGGCATACGAGGCCTTGTGCCCCTTCGCCTGGGCCATGCCGCTTTCGATCTGTTCCCTGGTGTGCGTGATCTCCTCGATTTTCAGGGCATCAATCTCCTGTTCCTTCCGTTGGGCTGCCTGCCGCTCGTGCAGGGCCTTGATGCGCTCCCCGGCCGAGGCATGCTCCACCTTCAGTCCGTGGAGATCGCGCTGCTTCTCCTGCTGCCTGACCTGTTGCCTCTCCAGCACCTCACGCGAGGCGGCCCTGCCGCCCTCGAGGGCGGCAACCTCGGCCTGCAGCGTCGCGATGGTCTCGTCGAGTTCCCCCTTGTGGGCCCCGAGTGCCGCCAGGTCGGCCTCCACCTTGCCTGCCAGATCACGCCACATCTGGATATCGTTGGCAAACGAATTGCGTCGGCCCTCCATGCGCTCCAGCCGTCCCTGGATATCACCCTGTCGTGACTGAAGGCCGGTGAGCTCGCGCTCAAGGTTCTGCACCTGCTCCCGGGTTGTCCCAGAGAGCCCCTTCAGCTCGCGCATGTGCTGGGTGGCCTGAACCAGCCCCTCCCGAGTGGCCTGCAGGGCCGCTTCAACCCGGCGCTCTTCCTGCTCGAGGCCTTTTTTTTCGGCCTTGGCCTTCAGGATGTGGGCGTATTTCTCGCTTTCCATCGTGGTTCTGAGCACCCCGGATCTCTCGAGAATCATGCCGTCTCGCGTGACCAGGTCACAGTCCCTCGCCCCGGCCTTCCAAAGGGAGACCGCCCGGGCTAGATCGTCCACGACCACCATGTCGCAGGTCAGAAACGCCATCACGTCCGCATACTCATGCCGTGTCTCGATGAAATCGCTTAAGGGACCCAGGACCCCTTCCCCCTCAGGCGCTCGGCGGCCATGGTACTCGGTGTGAGGACGGCGGGGAACATAGCCCGGGCTGCCCCCGTCAAGACTTGGCAGACGGAGCACCTCCTCATGGTCCTCGATGAGGACATAATCCAGGACGTCACCCAGTGAGCGCCCCACGGTCACTTCGAAGCCGGCCTTGACCATGATCCCGTCGGTGATGCGCCGGTGCCCGTTGAGGTGGGGCACCGGGTTACGGGCCTGCGCCTGGGGCGGATTAATGATCCGCTCTAGCATGGAGATCTTGGCCTTGAGCTCAGCGAGGGTCTTTTCGAGCCGGACATGGGTCTGTGACTCCCCGTCGATAAGGACCTGCAGCTCCTCCCGTTCTCTCGTGATCCGTTCGAGACAATAACGCTGGTCGCGTAAGGCCTCCTGCTTGACCTCCAGCTCAAGAGTGAGGTTCAAGGCTTCGCTCTTGAGTCGGGCCTGCTCCTCGCACAGGGCATCGAGTTCCTGTTGCCTCTTGGCGGTATTGAGATGCACCTCCTGGAGCCGCTTTTTCAGGGAGTCCATGCGCTGGTCGCCCGCCCGCGCCTGCCCGATGGCATCGAACAGCGCCCCCCGGGTGCGGTCGTAGGTCGCTTCCTGGGTGGCGAGCTCCTGCCTGAGCGCGGCCAGACGTTCCTCGTGCCCTTTTAGCTCCGTCTCGCCTTGAACAATCTTCTGCTCGAGTGCCGTCTGGGCTTGCTGCTGTTCCTCCAGCTGCGCTCCCGACTGTGACAGCGAGCGCCGGGCCTGTTCCCTGCGGCTGGAGAGCATCTCGAGTGTGGCGCTGATGTCTTGCAGGCGCTTGCTGTTGATTTCGAGGTCATTGGTGGCCAGTTCCAAGCGGGAGCGGGTGGCGCTCAGGGCCTGGGTGAGCCCCTCCATGGCCTGCCGGATCTCGGTTAGCCGGGCCTGGGCCTTTTGCCCCTCCTCGCTTAGCGCCTGCCTTCGTTGTTCGGCCTCGGAGATCCGCCGGGTGATGTCCATAAGTTCCCCGGTAAGCGCATCTCTGAGCTGCCGGATCCCACACAGCTCGAAGGCCCACAGCTCCCTGGTACGATCATTGATCTCACGGCGCAGCACCTGGTAGCGTTTGGCCTTGCCCGCCTGGGTGCGAAGGGAGCTGCGCTGCCGATCCACCTCGCCGAGGAGATCCTGGATACGTTCGAAGTTACGGGACGTGGCCTCGAGCCTCCGCATGGCCTCATGGCGCTTGACCCTGAACTTCCCCACCTCGGCCACCTCTTCGATCACATAGCGGAGATCCTCGGGTTTGGACTGAATGATATCCTTGACCCGGCCCTGCTCGATGATGGCATATCCTAGACGGTCCAGGCCCGTATCCAGAAAGAGCTCGCTGATGTCCTTGAGGCGGCACCTGACGTCATTGATGGTGTAGAGGCTCTCCCCGGTCCTGAAGAGGCGCCGTGATATGGAAACCTGATCAAACCCGTCCAGGCTGGCGGGGAAGTATCCGTTGTCGCGCACAAAATCAAGGGTGACCATGGCCATCCCTCCGGGAGGGGTGTCTTGGGTTCCCGAAAAGATGACATCGCTCATGGCGCCGGCCCTCAGGGACCGGGCCGACTGTTCCCCGATGGCCCATCTGATGGCGTCTACCACGTTGCTCTTGCCGCACCCGTTGGGCCCGGCAATACAGGTCACGGCGCCCGGAAACGAGAGCACGGTCTTCTTGGCAATGGACTTGAAACCCCTGATCTCCACCCTGTGCAATTTCACACCTAAGGTGTTTAGCAGAGCTCGTGGATTCAGGCAATACGGTTGATCCCCCTCGGGCGATAGATCCTCTCCTGGAAAGGATTCACCCCTGCACGCTGCATAATCCCCCTTGCAATCGGTCCGTGAAATCCGCAATATAGTCATAACGATCAATCGGAGGGAGTCCGCGTGACGAATAGTCTGACGCTCATCGGCCAAGGCCTGCATATCCTGCTCACCATCTACCTGTGGATCGTGATCGTCGGTGCCTTGATCTCCTGGGTCAATCCCAATCCCTACAATCCCATCGTGCGCACCTTGAGGCGCCTGACCGAACCCGCCTTCACCTGGTGCCGGCAAGTACTGCCCCTGCGCTTCGGGGGGATCGACTTCTCGCCCGTGCTCGTGATCGCGGGTGTGGTCTTCCTGGATGTGGCCCTGGTGGGCTCCCTGGTGGAGTCAGGCCACGTACTGGCCAACATCCTGCTGGGTCTGGCCCAGGTCGTGCATATCTTCCTCACCCTCTACCTGTGGATCGTGGTCATCGCGGCCATCATTTCCTGGGTGAGTCCCGATCCTTACAACCCTATCGTGCGCCTCTTCCTCGCCGCCACCGAGCCGGTATTCGCCTGGCTGAGGCGCAGGGTTCCCCTGCAGCTCGGGGGGATCGACTTCTCGCCCGTGCTGGTCATCGCCGCCATCGTCCTGCTGGATACCGTCATAACGCGCGCCCTGATGACGACGGCGTTGTCCATGAAGATGCAAGGAGGTCTTTTCTGATGTTTGTGACACCGGAAATGATTCGGGAACAGCGCTTCAAGGTGAAGCTCTCGGGCTTCGACAAAGACGAGGTCATCCACTTTCTGATGGAGCTTGCCAACGATCTCGAGACCCTCATCGAAGACAACGCCGCCCTCAAGGACGAGGTGCAGTCCCTGCGCTCCAAGCAGACCGACTTGGAAGAGCTTTTTCTCTCCGCCAAAAAATTTTCGGACGAAAAGCTCGATCATGCCCGCGGCGAGGCACGCCGGATCATGGCCGAGGCCGAACACAAGGCGCAGGAGCTTCTCGAGGCGGCCAAGCTGCGCATCTCCCAGGCCGAGCACAAGGCCCGGGAGCTCCAGGAAGCCGCCCAGAACGCCGCCGTGGAGCTAAAGGATGCCGCCGCACTCCAGACCCGGGAGATCCTCTCCGAGGTGGAAAAGAGCAAGGCTACCCTCGAACGCGAGGTTGTCGAGCTCAGAACCAGGAAAAAGTCCCTTTTCTCTGAGCTTACGGCGGTGATCGAATCCCAGCGCTCCTGGATCAGGCAGATGTCGGATGTGGATTCGGGCCAAGAATGATCTCACCCTGATTACCTGCCGCGTCTATCCCAACGCCAGACAGGACGCCCTGGAAGAAATCCGCGACGAGCACCTGGTCGTACGCCTTAATTCACCCCCCATCGAGGGCCGCGCCAACAAGGCCCTGATCGCGCTGCTCGCAAAGCGCCTGGGGCTTGCCAAATCGCGCTGTACCATCGTTCAGGGACACAAGCAGCGGATCAAGGTGGTCGGTGTGTCAGGAATGACACCCGAGGAGGTTCGAAAGACTTTAATGGCCTGAGGGTCGCATTCCCCAAGGCTTGCAGCGGAAAGCCGGGTCCTTGGGCTTGCCCGGGGTTCCTATCCCTGACGGGTCATTCAATAACATTCACACCGCGATACCCCAGGTTTTTGAGTTCCCGGGCCACGCCGGCCGGATCGCCCCCCGAGATCCTGAAGTGGTGGATCGTATCATCCTCGTTGATCGACATCCCTACGCTGATGACGTAGCCTCCCTGCTCCTCGATGAGAGACACCACCTCATCAAAGGACCCGTGCACGTTCTTGAGAACTACATCGATCCTGGCCCCGGCCTTGAGCACACCCATGATCTCAATGAAGGCCCGCAGGATATCCTTGACCGTGATAATGCCCACCACCCTACCGTCATCGATGACCGGCAGGCAGCCGACGTTTTCCGTATAAATGATGCGGGCCGCGTTCTCCAGCGAGGTTTCGGGACTGATAGTGAAAGGGTTCTGAATCATGAGCTCTCGCACCTTGAGGCTCTCCAGCATAGAGGCGAGTACGGCCTGCTTCAGTTCGCTCGAGGTCACCAGCCCGATACAGGCGCCGCCCGTGACCACGGGAAGATGCCGTACATCGTTCTTCTTCATCACCGTGAGCGCCTCCCTGACCCCCGCCTCGGGCCCGATGGTGACGACCTCCGTTGTCATCCAGTTCGCTACCTTCATGGAGAGTACTTATACCAGATAATCCCCCCCGGTGAAACGCCTGAATCGCGGCGGGGCGTTCACCACCCTTCCTGTCCGTCACGCTGGGCCAGCAGATACGCCAGGGCCTGCTCCGTTGTGTGCACCACACCCGCGGCCCGCGCTTCCTCCACCCTTTCCAGGCAGTCCCCCAGCCGAGGCCCCGCCTCCAGACCCAGGGCCTCCATGAGGGAGGCCCCCTTCAGCAGGGGGGTCTCTTTATGTGGCAGATAGATGGAGCGATAGTATTCCCAGATCCCTCGTATGTCCGCCTCCCTGTGCCCCCGAGCAACGCGGTCGCCCCGAAAGGCGGCGCCTGATAGAAGGAGCGCCTCGGGCACAGAGCCCTCGATCGTCCGCAGGAGGCGATGCCGTCCCAGGTCTCCCGGAGCGTCCCCCCCAAGCGCCGCCTCAACCAAACCCTGGCTGTTAGCCAGGGCGCGAACCAGGGCGATACTCCGGGCGGAGAATCTGAGCGCCTGCATACATACGGAGGCCGCCTCCGCGGCCATTCCCCCGGCGATCCCCAGGAAAAAGGCCCCCATACGCAAGGCAGCGGCCCGTGAGAACCCGACCTGAAGCTCCTCGGCCAGATAGCCCCCCAGGCCGGGCAGGATCGACTCCGCCCCCGGCAGGAGGTCATCGATCCCTTCGGCCAATGCTATCCCCTGCAGCCAGGTAATGGCCCCTCCCTGAGGCAGCCCCTCCCCGCGGCCGAAGACGCTCGCCAGCAGTCCGGCCTCGTCCATCAGACCGAAGATCCCGGAGCCGCCCGGGAGGTTCAGCGCAGAGGCCAGTTCCTGTTGAATCCGCTCCGGGGCCACAGCCTCCAGGCAATAATCCCCGCACCTGAGCAGGGTGCGGGTGTGCGCCTCAAGCTCGAAGGAGAGCATCAGGGCAAAGCGCAGGCTCCTCAGGGACCGCAAAGGATCGTCGGCCAGCGTCCCCTCCCCGACGAGCCGGATCACCCGGTCTCTCAGATCCCGCATTCCGTTCAGCGGATCGATGCAGGTGCCCTCTTGCAGGTCGAACGCCATGGCGTTGATGGTCAGATCCCTCAGGTGCAGATCGTCCTCGATGCCGCCCCCCCTTGCCTGCGCGATGTCGATTGTCAGGTGCGCCTCCCGCGTGGCGAGGCGCACCACACCTCGCGCGCGGTCCAGCCAGAAGGCCTTCCACGCAAGGCGCTTGGCGAGGCGCTCAGCCAGCGGCCACACCTCGTCCAGGGTGACGATATCGATGTCCACAGGTTCACGGTCCAAAAGCAGATCGCGTACAAACCCGCCCACCAGGAAGGCCGACGGCGGCAGCAGGTCCCGGATACATCCGAGGACCGGATTACTTGAGACGGCTCTCCACAGATCGGGCATGGGCCTCCAGTTCCTCGGCGCGGGCAATGCGGGCCGCCAGCGGCCCCAGGCGCGAGATGGCCGCCTGTGAACAGGCGATGATGGAGGAACGCTTCACGAAATCATGCACCCCCAGGGGCGAGGAAAAGCGCGCCGTGGATCCTGTGGGCAGGGTGTGGTTCGGCCCGGCGATATAATCCCCCAAGGCCTCCGGGCTGTGGTGGCCGAGGAAGATGGCCCCGGCGTTGCGGATGAGGCCGAGATAATCCCAGGCATTGTCCACCATGAGCTCCAGGTGCTCCGGGGCCACGCGGTTGGCGATGGAAAGCGCCTCGTCCACGTCGCGCGTGATCACGCACACCCCATGCTGCGCCAGGGCCGCGGCGATGACCTCGCGGCGGTCGAGCCTTTGCAGCTCCTGCTCCAGCTGCACCCTCACGGCCTGGGCAAGCTCCACTGAGGGCGTCAGGAGCATGGCCGAGGCCCGGGGATCGTGCTCGGCCTGCGAGAGCAGGTCGGCCGCCACCATGCCGGGGCGAGCCCTGGCATCGGCGATCACGAGGATCTCGGAGGGACCCGCAAAGGCATCGATTCCGATGGTCCCCTGCAGGATCCGCTTGGCGTGTGCCACGTAGATATTGCCCGGACCCACCACCTTGTCCACCTTGGGCACGCTTTCCGTGCCATAGGCCAGGGCCGCTATCGCCTGGGCCCCGCCGATACGGTACAGACGCTCGACCCCGGCGATGTGTGCCGCGGCCAGCAGGGCATCCTTCACCTCCCCGCCGGGGGTGGGGGTCACGACCACGATATCCTGCACCCCGGCCAGACGGGCCGGGATCACGTTCATAAGCACGGTGGAGGGGAAGGCGTTCCGGCCCCCGGGGACATAGACGCCCACGCGTTCGATGGGGCTCACCTTCTGGCCGAGGATCATGCCCTCGTCCGTGGTGGTGATCCACGACGTCTCGAGCTCGTGCCGGTGGAAGTCTTCGATCCTTTGGGCCGCCACCTGGAGGGCCTCCAAGAGGTGAGCGCTCACGCGCGCGGGGGCCTGCGCAATCTGTTCCGCGTTGATCACGAGACCCTCTGCGGCCGGATCGAAGTGGTCGAATTCGCGGGTATAGGCCATCAGGGCCGCATCCCCCTGGCCGCGAACCGCCGCGATGATCTCCCTGACCCGCGCATCCACCGCCTCCGGCAGGTCCTGCGCGCGCTCCAGGATACGACCCAGCGCCTCCTCCCAACCCGCATCCCGGGTACAGATCGTCTCCATCATAATCCGCCCTTTCTCCTTTCCACCAGAGCCCCGGCCTTGATCAGCTTGCGGTCCAGGGCCTCGTAGCCCCGGTCCAGATGGTAGATCCGCCGTATCTCCGTGACGCCGGCGGCATTGAGTCCGGCCAAAACCAGGCTGGCTGAGGCTCTTAGGTCGGTGGCCATGACCGAAGCCCCTTCAAAGCGCTCGATCCCACGCACGATCACGGTACGGCCCTTTTCCTCCAGTTGCGCCCCCATACGCATCATCTCCGGCACGTGCATGAAGCGGTTTTCGAAGATATTTTCGGTGATGCTGGAAACCCCGCTCGCGATGCAGGCCAGGGCCATGATCTGCGCCTGCATGTCGGTCGGAAAGCCAGGGTAGGGCAGGGTGTTCACCTCCACGGGCCTGAGGTCGACCCGTCCGTCCACATGCAGACTCCCGCCCTCCAGCTCGCGCATGATCACCCCCATCTCGCTGAGCTTTTCCATGACGGCGACGATGTGCTCCGGAACGACGCCCCTGAGCGTCAGCTCCCCCTGAGTGATGGCGGCTGCTACGATCAGGGTGCCCGCCTCGATGCGGTCCGGGATCACCGCATAATCCACCCCCTTCAGGGAGGACACCCCTTCGATGATGACCGTACTCTCACCGGCACCCTCGATATGGGCCCCCATTCTATTCAACACCTTTGCCAGATCCGCGATCTCGGGCTCCTTGGCCGCACCCTCAATCGTGGTGGTGCCCCGGGCCAGGGTGGCCGCCATCATGATGTTTTCGGTCCCGCCCACCGTGGGGGTGTCGAACACGATGCGCGTACCCTCCAATCCCTCGGTATGCGCCACGACATCCCCGTGGGAGAGCTCGATTTCGGCCCCCATCTTGGCCAGGGCCTTCAGATGCATATCGATAGGCCGCACCCCGATGGCACACCCTCCGGGCAGGGAGACCGAGGCTCGTTTGAAGCGGGCCAGCAAAGGTCCCAGGACCAGGATAGAGGCCCGCATGCTCTTGACCAGCTCATACGGTGCCGCAAAACAGTTAATGGAGGTCGGGTCGATCACGACCGTGTTGTCTTCCTCTCGGTGGGAGGTCAGACCGAGGGTGGCAAGCACATCGAGGATGGTGGCAATATCGCGCAGATCGGGTATATTGTGGTAACAGCACGGACTCTCCGCCAGGATCGAGGAACACAGGATAGGCAGGGCCGCATTCTTGGCCCCGGAAACACACACCTCTCCCTGCAGCGGCCGGCCGCCCCTTATCACGAAGTTATCCATGCGTCCTTCCCATCACAACCACCCGGGGCTTCCCGGCCAGATCCTTGATCCATGTGCGTATCTCCAAGGCACCCGTTGCCGCCACCAGTCGCTCGATCGCAGGGGTCTGATCATATCCCACTTCCATCACCAGAACCCCCTCCGCCTGCAGTCGGGCGGGCAGTTCCCCGAGCACCCGTTGTATTATATCCAGTCCGTCTTCGCCACCGAAAAGGGCCCCATGCGGCTCGTAGAGCACTACATCCGGATCCAGAAGCGCCGCCTCGTCCTCGGCCACATACGGGGGATTCATCACGATCAGCGCAAAATCACCCCTTAAGGCCCTGAGCCCGTCAGAGGCCAGCAGGTCAAGGCGCGGGGCCACCCCGTGGCGACGGGCGTTCTCGCGCGCCACCCCCAATGCACCCCGGCTGACATCATTGGCTACCGCGCGCAGATCGGGGCGTTCGGCCAGGATAGAGATGATGACCGCCCCCGAACCCACCCCGATCTCCAGGATGGTCGCTCCGTGCGGAGCCAGGGTGCAGGCCTGCTCCACGAGCAGTTCGCTCTCGGGCCGGGGGATGAGCACGTCGCGCGTGACAGAAAAATCCCGCCCGTAGAACTCCTTGGTCCCCAGGATGTAGGCCACGGGCTCCAGGGCCGCCCTGCGTCTGATCAGCTGGCGGTAGGCGGCGAGTTCATCCGGGCTCAGGGGTCGGTCCATATCCAGGTACAGATCCAGCCGTCGGAACCCCATCGCGTGGCAGAGCAGCAATTCCGCATCGAGACGCGCGGTGGGCGACCCCTTTTCTCTCAGATATCCCTGGGACCAGGCGATCAGTGACCTGATGGTCCAGGTCACTGATCAGCTCCCGGTATGTGCCAGTGCCTCGGCTTGGGTGTGGGTGGTCAGGGCGTCGACGATCTCGTCCAGATCCCCTTCCAGGATGGCTGGCAGCCGGTGAAGGGTCAGATTGATACGGTGGTCCGTAACGCGTCCCTGGGGGAAATTATAGGTGCGGATACGCTCGCTTCGGTCTCCGCTGCCCACCTGGGACTTCCTCTCGGAGGCGATTTTCTGTTCCTGATCCTCCTGCATCTTCTGATACAGCCGGGAACGCAGCACCTTCAGGGCCTTGGCCTTGTTCTTGTGCTGCGACTTCTCATCCTGACAGGTAACCACGAGCCCGGTGGGGATGTGGGTGATGCGGATGGCCGAATCGGTCTTGTTCACGTGCTGCCCGCCGGCCCCGGAGGCCCGGTAGGTGTCGATCCTCAGCTCGTTCATATCGATATGGACATCCACCTCCTCGGCCTCGGGGAGCACGGCCACGGTCACCGCGGAGGTGTGGATACGGCCGCCGGCCTCGGTCTGGGGGACCCGTTGTACCCGATGCACACCGCTCTCGAACTTCAGGCGCGAAAAGGCGCCTTTGCCCGTGATGCCGGCGATCACCTCCTTTATGCCCCCGATACCGGTCTCGTTGATACTCAGGATCTCGACCTTCCAGCGCTGTTGTTCGGCATACCGCCCGTACATCCGGAAGAGATCCGCGGCAAAGAGGGCCGCCTCCTCCCCCCCGGTCCCGGCCCGAATCTCGAGGATCACATCCTTGTCGTCGTTGGGATCCCGAGGGATGAAGAGCTTTCGAAGCTGGTGTTCGAGGGCTTCAAGCCGCTCGAGCAGCACGGCAAGTTCCTCCTTTGCCAGCTGTCTGAGCTCCGGGTCGGGATCGTGCTGTAGGGCCTCATTGTCGGCGATATCGCGCATAACCGCCTGGATTTGGCGGTAGGGAACCACGAAATCCTCCAGGGCGGCATGCTCACGGGAGAGCTCGGCATACTGGTCGCGGTCCCTGATTATGTCGACTTCGGAGAGGAGTTGGGAGAGCTCATCGAAGCGCTCTTCGATCTCCTTTAGCTTTTCCAGCATAGCTATAGGCTTATTTTCCGGCGTCCTTGTTGAGATAATCGCCGTATTTGCGGCGGAAGAGCTCGGCCTTCCCGGCGGCTGCCGTGGTACGCTGCTGACCCGTATAGAAGGGATGACAGGCGCTGCAGACCTCAATGCGGATATCCTTCTTGGTTGACCTGGTCGTGAAGCTGTTTCCGCAGGCGCAGGTAACGGTCGTCTCCTCATATTCCGGGTGGATGTTCTTCTTCATGTGTCCTACTCCTTACTTGTTCATGGATTCCAGGAAGTCGGCATTATTATCCGTCTTGCTTAATTTGTCCAGCAGAAATTCAATGCTGTCGATGGGGTTGAGCGGGCTCAGAAGCTTACGCAGGATCCAGATGCGGTCGAGCTGTTCGGGCGGCAGCAGCAATTCCTCCTTGCGGGTACCCGACTTCGAGATATCAATGGCCGGAAACACCCGGCGCTCCATGATGGAGCGGTCGAGGTGGATCTCCATGTTGCCCGTGCCCTTGAACTCCTCGTAGATGACCTCGTCCATACGCGATCCCGTGTCGATCAGGGCGGTGGCAATGATGGTGATGCTGCCGCCCTCCTCGATATTGCGAGCCGTACCGAAGAAGCGTTTGGGTTTTTGCAGGGCATTGGCGTCGATGCCCCCGGAAAGCAGCTTGCCCGAGGGCGGGCAGACCGTATTGTGTGCCCGGGCGAGTCGCGTGAGCGAATCGAGCAGGATCACCACGTCCTTCTTGTATTCCACGAGCCGCTTGGCCTTCTCCATCACCATGCGCGCCACCTGCACGTGCCGCGAGGCCGGTTCGTCGAAGGTGGAGGCCACAACCTCGCCCTTGACCGAGCGCTGCATGTCGGTGACCTCCTCCGGGCGTTCGTCGATGAGGAGCACCATGAGCACCACCTCGGGCTGGTTGGCGACAATGCTGTTGGCGATGCTCTGGAGCATCATGGTCTTGCCGGCCTTGGGGGGCGATACAATGATGCCGCGCTGGCCCTTGCCGATGGGGGCCAGCAGATCGAGTGCCCGTCCCGTGAGGTTATCGTGCGCCGTCTCGAGGATGAATTTTTCCATGGGGTACAAGGCGGTCAGGTCGCTGAACGGGACCCTATGGCGGGTGGCCTCGGGGTGGGCATTGTTGATCGTCTCAAGCTTGAGCAGTGCGAAATAGCGCTCGTTATCCTTGGGCGGCCGGATCTGTCCCTTGATCTCGTCACCCACCTTGAGGTTGAAGCGGCGAATCTGTGACGGCGAGACATAGATATCGTCCGGTCCGGGCAGGTAGCTGTAATCCGCGGAACGCAGGAAGCCGAACCCGTCCGGAAGGATCTCCAGCACACCATCTCCAGAGATGTATCCCTCCTGTTCGGCTTGAGCCTGAAGAATGGCGAAGATCAGTTCCTGCCGGGTGAGGGTGGCGGAGCCTTCGATGTTCAGCGTGTTGGCGGTTTCCAGCAGTTCTTTGGGCTCAAGCTTTTTCAGATCAGTCAAATGCATCTTCTTATCCTTTCGATTAGTTCAATAGTGAAGTGATTGTATATTGGGTGGAGATGAGTCTCTTAACGTCAAATTACAGGGTCTCACTAATGGAAGACCTGCCATAAGTCAAGGGGAAAAGTGTACGCCATGGAATAACCGCCCCTGCCGTCAGGGGCTTTGTTCCGGGGGGGCCTGCGCCCTGCTCAGGAGCTGAAAAGCACCCGCAGGGGCTGAACGTCGCGGGTTATACCCTTGATGGGCACCGAGCCCATGGGCTCGAATCTCACCGGGAGCCGGCCCTGCAGCTGGGCCCGCTCGGCGGTGTTGCGCGCCACGATGATCTCGCCCGAGGCGCTTATCCCCTCGAGGCGCTGTGCCAGGTTCACCGGGTCTCCAATCACCGTGAAGTTCATCTGCTCCGCGGAACCGATGTTTCCGGCGATCACCTGTCCCGTAGCGATCCCGATACCCACCTCGATTGGAAACAGCCCCTGCTTGTTCAGGGAAACGTTGAGCCCCTGCATCATGCGCTGGATATCCACCGCGCACTGAATGGCCCTGAGGGGATCGCTTTCGTCCGCATCGGGAATGCCGAAGACCGCCATGACGCCGTCGCCGAGGAATTTGTCAAGCATGCCCCCATGGGCAAAGATGAGCGGCACCACGGTCTCGAAATAGCGGTTGAGGACCTCCACCACCTCCTCCACGGGATGGATCTCCACCTTGGAGGTAAAGCCCGTGATGTCGGCGAACATGGCGCTGACCTCCTTCTTGTCACCCCCCAGACGTGTCATGCGTTCATCCGCCGCCAGGTGTTCGGCCAGTCCCCGGGAAAAATACCGGCTCAGACTGATGCGCTTTTCCTCCAGGGAGAGCAGATTCTGGTAGGTCTTCACCAGGGACGCGGTGATGGAGAGCTGGTCCGCGATCAGCTCGAAAAAGCGGATATCGTTGGGCCCGAAGGAGTGCGGCACATTGTCGCGCAGGTTCAGCACGCCGATGCAGGCCCCCTCGGAGATGACCGGGACACAGGCCAGCGATCCCCGCTGCCTGGTGCCGCGGTCGGAGAAATTGGGGTCCTTGTTCACGTCCGGGATATAGAGGGTGCGTGCGCTGTCGACCACCTTGCCGGCGACACCCTCGCCCCTTTTCAGGCGGATGGGGGCCCGACTCCCCTGGGCGGACATGTGAGAGGCACTCACCACATAGAGATTCTGCGTTTCTTCATCAATGAGCATGATGGAGGCACTGAAGATTCCGGTCTGCTGTTTGATGATATCGAGCTGGCGCAGAAAGAGTTCGTTCCAGTGGGAGAGGCTCGTGCCCTTGAGGGCATCCCCGAGTTCCTTGAGGAGCGAGAGTTCCGTAATCTTCTGTTCGTAGGCCTGCTCCAGCGATAGCAGCCGTTCCCTCAGCAGGGTCTCGATCGTGCGTTCCATTCGTCTACAAGTCCAGGATATACCGTACACGCGTTGAGATGTTCTCGTAGGCCTTGTGCACCATATCCGCGGTCAGGGCCGCCCCCTTTTTATGCGCCAGAAAGCTCACCGCCGCATTGGAAAGCCTGTCCAGGTCCAGGCTCATGTTGTGGGCAATACCGTCAGCTAGGTGGACGGTCATGGCCTGTTCCCGGAATTTGGCCTTGCCGGGGATATGGTGCGAGAGCAGTCCATCGACGATACCCTCGGGCAGATTCCAGCGTTCCGCCACATAGGCCCCCATCTCCGCATGGGAAAGACCGCTCGCTTGCTCCTCGGCCGCCAAGTCCTCGAGGGACGAGCACGCAGACAGCGTGCCGATATGCTCGTTGCTCTGCAGAAAGACGATCTTGCCCAGATCATGCAGGAGACCCAGGGTATAGATCTGGTCGCCGGCGGTGCATCCCATGATGGGGCCCAGCCACTGGGAGAGATGGGCCACGGTCAGGGAGTGTTCCCAGAGCTGCTGGGCATCCGCGCGGGAAATGTCCTTCATGATCTTGAACACGGCGATGGAAAAGGCCAGATTGATGACCTCCACATTGCCCAGGATCACCACGGCATGCTCCACCGAATCGATCTGGCGGTGAAAGCCATAGAAGGCCGAATTCACCACCTTGAGCAGCTTCGAGGTGAGCACGGGGTCCTTTTCGATCAGTGAGGCCATGTTCGACGCGCTCAGCAGCGGATCCCGCGCGATATCGATGATCTGGCGGGAGATGGAGGGCAGGGTGAAGAGGTGCTCAATATTTCTGAATTTCCTAAGCGTCTTCTCCCCCTGAACCTGTTTTTCCTCCATGCGTGCCTGGTATCCCCAACCGTCGATCAGGGCGTTGAGATCCTCTACCTTCAGGGCTGCCTTGGGTACGGCCTCATGTATATCCCGCGCGATCCCGTAAGGCAGGAGATCCTTGACCCAATCCTGTTCCAGATGGCCCATATTGGAAAAGATGGTCCCGAGTTCGGCGGTATGGGAGGCCAGAAAGGCATAAAACTGGTAGAACGAAGAGAGGATGAACCGGTTTTCCGGTGACTCCCTGGTCTCGCAGGTCTTGGTCTCCTTGATCGTGTCCCAGAGACGCCTCACCCAGGGGGAGCTATCCATGCGCCGCAACCGCTCCATGGCAACAAAAAACAGGACCTGGACATCATCTCCGTCCTTCGGGTAGACGGATACCCCCTTGGGCACCGAGAGGAACAGTGCCGCGGCCTCGTCCACGCCAACCCCGAACATGCCGATGACCACGTACTCCCGATAGGTTATGGCTGTATCCAGGTCCCGCTTGCAGGCCAGGGCCTTGTCCACATACTGCTGCGGGACCACCACAAAGGCCATGGTCCCACCCAGTGCGCTTACCTTCTTGAGTTCAAGTTCCAGCGCGGCAAACGCATCCATATCGCTCATACTCGATCTATCGTCACCGGGGGCAACAATCTTGACTTCTGCAGGGGCCTGCCCTAGAATTATCCCACTTCATACGCAAAGGACTAGGCCATGCTTCCAGTTGAAAAGGCACGCGAGATCATCCTGGGCCAGATTACCCCCCTTCCTCCTGAAAAACTGTGCCTGGAGGCTGCACGCGGTAGATACCTGGCAGAGGACGTCACCGCGCCTTTCGACATCCCGCTCGTAACCAACTCCGCCATGGACGGCTATGCCGTACGTCTGCAGGACATCACCTCCGAAGCAACCCGCCTTACGGTCATCTACGACCTGCCGGCCGGAGCTACGCCCGCCCGGGCTCTCGGAGAGGGGGAAGCGGTCAGAATCATGACCGGGGCGCCGATCCCCGAGGGTGCGGACGCGGTCGTTATGCGTGAGATGACCGAGGAACACGCCAGCGAGGTAATCATCCGGGCCGTGCCTCAAAGGGGTGATCACTTCCGCTTTCGGGGTGAGGATATCCATGAAGGCGACGTGGTGCTGGAGCACGGGGATCTCCTCGAGGCCGCCCAGATCGGCGTGCTCGCCTCCCTCAAGCATTCCCTGGTGCACGTCCACCAGCGGCCCATCGTCGCCGTGCTCAGTACCGGGGACGAGGTGGTGGATCTCGACGAGGATCTCTCCCCGGGCAAGGTAGTGGCCTCCAACGCCTACACCTTGAGCAGCCTTATTAGAGGTCTGGGGGCCATTGCGGTGAACCTCGGCATTGCGCGGGATACCCGGGCGGATCTGGAATGCATGATGGGCCGCGCCGCGCGCGCCGACCTGCTTTTGAGCTCGGGGGGCGTATCTATGGGCGATTATGACATCGTCAAGGAGGTCATGTCCGCCGGGACCAACCGCATGGAGTTCTGGCAGGTGGCGATGAAACCCGGAAAACCTCTCGCCTTCGGTATAATCTCCGGGGTTCCGACCATCGGTCTTCCGGGCAATCCGGTCTCTTCCATGATCTCCTTCTATCAGTTCGCCCGGCCCGCCATCCTCAAGATGCTGGGGTCCAGGCAACTGCTGCTGCCGCGTATCACCGCCCGCATTATGGAACCCATCAGGAAAAAGGCCGACCGCCCTCACTACATACGCGGAATTCTCGCTCGGGAGGGGTCGGACCTGTGTGTCAGAACGACCGGTCCGCAGGGTTCCGGCATCCTCACCTCCATGGCCAAGGCCAACTGCTTTATCGTCCTGCCCGCGGAGACCACCCAAATCCATCCCGGGGATTCGGTGGAATGCGAGGTCTTCCATCCGGTGTGGTAGGGCTGTCTTCGTCAGAGGCAGGGCGAAATTGTTGCGAGCAAGCCTTTGCAACCAAATGGGTTTTCACAGATTGACACCTGAAATGCGGGAACTGCGGGATTGAATATATTATGTGTTGACATCCTGCAAATTCTCGGTATATGAACCAACGTTTACAATAAGATGGAGGGAGCCATGCTTAGGAAGGAAGAACTTTTCGAGATTCAAGAGATCCTCCTTAACATGAAGAAAGAGCTTCTTGAGAATCTCGAGGAAAAGATCAAGGCCAACGACATCTCGGAACAGCGCGATATCGGAGATATCTTTGACGATGCCGATCTCGAGCAGTCCCGGGAATTCAACCTCCTTTTAACCACCCGCGAGCGTCAGAAGCTCAAACAGATCGAGGCCTCCCTGGCCAAGATCGTGCAGGGTGAATACGGCGAGTGTGAGGATTGCGGCGAGAATATCCCACTCGGCCGCCTCAAGGCCATGCCCTTTGCCCTGCTGTGCGTGAAATGCCAGTCGCAAAGAGAGAGCATCGAGGGCTATACCACGGCGTACCGTGAGGAAAAGGGGTAAATGGATGGCCCATCGCGTTGAGGTCGGCCTCAAGCCTCACCTCTTCGATGCCCGAGGTGAGCGAGTTCGGCAGCAGGTCTTGCATGCCCTGCCCCACCTGAAGGCGGCCCTCACCCAGATACGCTGTGTCGATGTCTATAACCTGGACAGTCACTCCCTCGAGGAACACCAGGTCTTTGAAGCCTTCTGTGATCCGGTTATCCAGGACATCGCCATCGATGCCCCAATATCTTGCGATTATGACTGGTATATTGAAGTGGGTTACAAGCCTGGGGTTACCGACAACGTCGGTCGCAGTGCCACCTATGCCCTGGAACTCATCAGCGGCCACCCCGTAGAGGTTTTTTCGGCCCATGGCTACCATATCTCCGGCAGGCTCCCCTTGGAAGAGCTGAAAATGATCGCCCGTGAGTGCCTCTCGAACGAACTTATCCAGTCTGCCCGCGTGGTTGACCCCCGGTTGAAGGCACCGCTCGAGCCGTACATCCCCCGGGTCAGCGGCCTGCACGACCCCGTGGTCGAAGAGATCGACCTGGACCTCCCGGACGAGGCCCTCTTGGAACTCTCCCGCCAGCGGACACTGGCACTCAACATCGAAGAACTCAAGCGCATGCATGCCTATCTGAGCACGGAGGCGGTCATGCAGCAGCGGCAAGCGATGGGCCTGGGAGAGAGGATCACGGACGTCGAACTCGAGGCCCTCGCGCAGACCTGGTCCGAACATTGCAAACACAAGATCTTCAATGCCCACATCACCTATGAGGAGGACGGGAGCATCGAGGAGATCACCTCCCTCTTCAAGACCTATATCCAGGGGTCGACCCGTTCCATCCGGGCCGCGAGGGGCGACGGGGATATCTGTGTGAGCGTTTTTACGGACAATGCCGGCGTCATCCGCTTCAATAACGACTATCACCTGGTATTCAAGGTCGAGACGCACAATTCCCCCTCCGCCCTTGACCCCTATGGCGGCGCCCTCACGGGCATCGTAGGCGTCAACCGGGATCCCTTCGGAACCGGGATCGGGGCCCGGCTGATCTTCAACACGGACGTGTTCTGTTTCGCCTCCCCCTTCTACAGTGAGACGCTGCCACCCAAGATCCTGCACCCGCGGCGGATCTTCGAGGGGGTCCGCGAAGGGGTGGAGCATGGGGGCAATAAATCCGGCATCCCCACCATCAACGGATGCCTCGTCTTCGATCCGCGCTATCTGGGCAAACCACTCGTATACTGCGGTACGGCCGGCATCATGCCGGTTGAGGTCGGGGGCCGACCGGCGCATGTCAAGCACATCGTTTCCGGTGACCTCATCGTCATGACGGGGGGAAGGATCGGCAAGGACGGGATCCACGGGGCCACATTCTCTTCGGAGGAACTCCATGAGGGATCCCCCACCTCGGCCGTACAGATCGGCGACCCCATAACCCAGAAGAAGATGACGGACTTTCTGCTCGTTGCCCGTGACCGCTGCCTCTACCGCGCCATCACCGACAACGGGGCCGGCGGGCTCTCGTCATCAATCGGCGAGATGGCCGAGCTCAGCGGCGGCTGTCACATCGAACTCGAAAAGCCCCCCCTAAAATATCACGGGCTGAGTCCCTGGGAGATCCTGCTTTCCGAGGCGCAGGAGCGCATGACCCTGGCCGTACCTCCTGAAAACATCGGCGCCTTTCTGGATTTGGCCTCTGAGATGGGGGTCGAGGCCTCCGTCATCGGAACCTTCACCGATTCGGGCTTCTTCCACTGCACCTATGCCGGCCGGACGGTGGCCTATATCACTCTCGACTTCTTGCACAACGGCCTGCCCCAGATGCACCTTAAGGCCCGCTGGCAGACCGCAGCACACGAGGATATCCCCACCCCCGTACCGGACGATCACGATCGTAAACTCTCCGAGATCCTGGGGCGCCTCAATATCTGTTCCAAGGAAGGGATCATCCGTCAATACGACCACGAGGTTCAGGGGGGCTCTGTGATCAAGCCCCTGACCGGTGTCCAGAACGACGGACCTTCGGACGCCGCAGTTATACGGCCCATACTTACCAGCATGGAGGGGGTGGTCGTCTCCAACGGCATTATCCCGCGCTATTCGGACCTCGACACCTATCATATGGCGGCCTGTGCCCTGGACGAAGCGCTACGCAACTACGTGTGCGTCGGCGGCGATCCGCACCACTGGGCCTGCCTTGACAACTTCTGCTGGTGCGATCCGATCGAGAGCCCCAAAAATCCCGACGGCACCTACAAACTGGCCCAACTGGTAAGGGCCAACAAGGCCCTCTACGACTATACGCGTGCCTTTGATTGCCCCCTCATTTCCGGCAAGGACAGCATGAAAAACGATTACCTCGTGGGGAAGCTCAAGATTTCCATCCCGCCCACGCTCCTCATCTCGGTCATCGGTCGTATCGCCGATGTTAGAACGGCCGTGACCATGGACTGCAAGGCCCCCGGGGACCGGGTGTATCTTCTGGGAAAAACGCGGCGTGAGCTCGGAGCCAGCGAATACCTGGCCACCTTCGGCCTGATGGGTTCGCGGGTACCTGAGGTGGACGCTAAAGCGGCCCTTATGAGATACGAGCTGCTGTATACCGCCATCAAGGATGGCCTTATCGCTTCCGCCCATGATCTCTCCGACGGCGGGCTTGCTGTGGCGCTGGCAGAGACGTCCTTTGCCGGGGGGTATGGCCTGCGTATCTCTCTGGCCCCGGTCAATCGCGAGCCGGGCATGACGGATACCGAAATCCTCTACGCCGAGACGGCCAGCCGCATCCTCCTGACGCTCAGCCCGGAGAAGGCTCCCACGTTCGAGCAGCTCTTCGGGTCTGACGCCGTCAGGATCGGGGAGGTCACCTCCGAAGGGAGGCTCGTCATCACGGGCAGTGGGGAAGAGGTGCTGATCGATAGCGATATCGAACAACTGAAGAGCTCCTGGAAGGCGACATTGGATTGGTAAAATGAAACAGATCAAGGCACTGGTAATCACCGGTTACGGGACGAACTGCGAAAGGGAGATGGCGCATGCCTGCCGACTGACGGGTGCCCAGGCCGACATCGTGCATATCAGCGAGATCGTCTCGGGACGTTTTGCCATCCCCGATTATCATTTTCTCAACCTTGCCGGAGGGTTCCTCGACGGAGATGACCTGGGCAGCGCGCAGGTCGAAAGTGTGCGCCTGCGGTATGCCAGGATCAAAACCAGCGGAAAAACCATATATGAGGATATCCTTACCTTCATCGCCCAGGGTGGGCTCATCCTGGGGGTGTGCAACGGCTTTCAGGCCCTGGTCAAATCCGGGCTGCTTCCGGGCCTGCCTTTTGGAAGACGCAGGGTTTCGCTGACCTTCAACGACTCGGGCCGCTTCGAGGACCGCTGGGTCCGCCTGACCATCAACCCGCAAAGCCCCTGTATCTTCACCCGGGGAATCACGCGCCTCAGCGTGCCCGTCCGACATGGTGAGGGGAAATTCCTCACCGACAACGAGCAGACCCTCGGGGAAATATCAGGGGGCAATCTGGACGTGCTGAAATATGCGGATGCGGACTTCAATCCCACCATGTGCTATCCGGAAAACCCCAACGGGTCGATCAACGCCATCGCTGGAATCTGTGATCCCAGCGGGCGAATCTTCGGCCTCATGCCGCACCCCGAGGCCTTCACCCACTATACCAACCACCCTCAATGGACGCGTATGAAGAACCGAGAATCGCAAGGGGAGGGCCTGTACCTCTTCGAAAATGCGCTCACCTGTCTCAGAGATTCCGTCTAGAGACGGCACCTAAAAGACCTCCAGAAACACTAGACCCGAGCCGGACAACGCAAAGGCTTATAGCGTCCGGGGGAGTCATGGATATGGACACAGCCCAAATGACGCCACCACGGAGGCGGGCTCTTAAAAAAATGCCCCCCTGAAATGCGCCACAACCGCAGGCTTGAGGCCCAGGAAGACCCCAGATCAAAAACGCCCTGAGCCTCTCAGGGGGGAGCTCTCAGGGCGGTTTTGATCGTGTCGTGGCGGTTAGAATCGCACGGGACTAACCTTCCGGCTCCTCTCCTACATAGCGGGTGAAGTCCACGAGAAATTCGTCGTCCTTCATGCGCAGGGCCCGTACCCCCTGGGCCGAGCGTGACCGCGTGGAGCGGATCTGGGAGACAGGCATACGGATAAGCTGCCCGGACGACGAGATGATGATGAGTTCGTCGGTCTTCTTGACCACGCGAATCCCCACCAGCTTGCCGGACTTGTTCGTGATCTGCGCCGTGAAGACCCCTTTACCCGAGCGGTGCTGCACCGGATAAAGGCCCACGAGGGTCTTCTTGCCGAAGCCCTTTTCCGTGAGGCTGATCACGAATTCCTCTTCCGAGGAGATCACGTCCATGCCCACGACATCGTCGTCTTCATCGAGCTTGATGGCCCGCACCCCCTGGGCCTGTCGGCCCATGACGCGCACGTCGTCCTCATGGAAGACGATCGCCTTGCCGAGCTTCGAGGCCACGATAATCTTACCATCGCCGGCGGTTAGGCGGGCCGAGATGACCTCGTCATCGGGCTCAAGGGTACAGGCGATGATGCCAGATTTCAGTATATTGCTGAAATTATTCAAAATAACACGTTTACAATAGGCCTTCTTCGTCACCATCACCACGTTGGCCTCAAGGGTGATGTCGCTGGTCACAAGGATGGCACACACCCGCTCGTCCTTCTGGATCGGACGGATATTGTTGATGGGAATCCCCTTGACCGCCCGGTCCTTTTCGGGGATCTCGTAGACTCGCGTATGATAGACCCGCCCCTTGGAGGTGAAGTACAGGATGGAGGCGTGATTCGTGGCCATAAAGATGTGCTCGATGAAATCGTCTTCCTTGGCGAAGCCTCCCTTGACACCCACACCTCCACGCTTCTGAGTGCGGTACCGGTTGAGTTCGGTGCGCTTGACATAGCCCTTGCGGGTGATGGTCACCACCATCGTGTCGTCCGGGACGAGATCCTCGAGGTTGAACTCTCCCACGCCCTTGGATATGATGACACTGCGCCGGGAGTCACCATAGGCAGCCCGAATCTCCTCCAGTTCGCCCCGGATGACCTTGAGCAGCTCGGCGCGATCGGCCAGGATTCTTTCCAGGCGCTCTATCTCGGCCAACAGGGTGGCATACTCCTCCTCGATCTTTTCGCGCTCGAGACCGGTCAGGCGCTGGAGACGCATGTCCAAAATCGCCTGGGCCTGAATTTCCGAAAATCCGAAGCGTTCCATGAGCCCGGAGCGGGCATCTCCGGGAGTGGCCGAGGCCTTGATGAGGGCGATGACCTCGTCGATGTGATCCAGGGCCTTGAGCAGGCCTTCGAGGATGTGGATGCGCGCCTTGGCCTTTTTGAGCTCGAAAAGGCTCCTGCGTGTCACCACCTCTTCCCGGAAATCCAGGAAGGCCTTCAGGAGCTCACCCAGACCCATGAGGCAGGGTCTCCCGTTGTTGATGGCAAGCATGTTCATGGAGAAGGAGGTCTGGAGGTTGGTCATCTTGTAAAGCTGATTCTCGATCACCAGAGGCTGGGCCGATTTCTTGAGATCGATCACCACCCTGAGCCCATCCTTGTCGGACTCGTCGCGGATGTTGGCGATCCCTTCGATCTTCTTTTCATGCACCAGGACGGCGATGCGCTCCACCATATCGGCCTTGTTGACCGTATAGGGGATCTCCGTGATCACCAGACGCTCCCGCTGGGAATCCTCCTCGGTGTGTACCTTGCCTCTTACGGTGATGATCCCCCTGCCCATGGTATAGGCCTTTTCGATCTCGCCGCCGGAAAAGATGATGCCGCCCGTGGGAAAATCCGGTCCGGGAACGATCCTGAGGAGCTCCTCCAGACCGATAGAGGGATTATCGATCATGGAAATCAGCGCGCTGATGATCTCCGAGAGGTTGTGGGGCGGGATGCTCGTGGCCATACCCACGGCGATCCCTGAGGAACCGTTGAGGAGAAGGTTGGGAATCTTGGTCGGGAGCACCCCGGGTTCCTGGAGGGATTCGTCGTAATTGGGAAAGAAATCGACGGTGTCTTTATCGATATCAGCGAGCATCTCCTCGGCGATGCGCTGCATGCGCACCTCGGTATAGCGCATGGCCGCCGCCCGGTCGCCGTCCATGGATCCGAAATTGCCCTGTCCGTTGACCAGGGGATAGCGCATGGAAAAGGGCTGTGCCATCCGCACGATGGCCTCGTACACGGCCGAGTCGCCGTGCGGATGGTACATGCCGATCACGTTGCCCACGATGCGGGCCGATTTCTTGTAGGCCCGGTTGTGGGTGTTGCCGGCCTCATGCATGGCGTAGAGTATACGGCGGTGCACCGGTTTGAGACCGTCCCGCGCATCGGGAATCGCCCGGCCGATGATCACGCTCATGGCATAATCGAGATAGGAGGTTCTCATCTCATGGTCAATGGCAACCGTTGTCGTCTTCATTCTCGTCCTCTCTAGATATCCAGGTTGGTGACCCTCAGGGCATTCATCTCTATGAACTCCCTGCGCGGGACGACATCGTCTCCCATGAGGGTGCTGAAGATCTGATCCGTCTCCACCGCATCATCGATACTGACCTTCAACATGGAGCGGTTCTCCGGATCCATGGTGGTCTCCCAGAGCTGCTCGGGGTTCATCTCCCCCAATCCCTTGTAGCGCTGCATGCTGTAGCCCTTTTTGGCCTCCTCAAAGATGCGGGTGGCAGCTTCGCGCAGGTTGACCACCTCATAGGCAGACTCGCCCTTCAAGACCACAAAGGGGGGTTTCCCGATCATCAGAAGATTCTTATGAATCTTGTTCAGCTCGATAAAACCCTTCGATTCCATAAGCTTATGATCAATAATGGTCTCTTTGCGCAGACCGTTCTTGACCGAAAAGAACACCACCTGATCATCCGTGCACTTGCTAGTGACCGGTCCCAGATAGGGGAACCAGTCGCGGATCGTCGCATAGACCTGCTGCTCGACCTGGTACGCGTCAAAGGGCTCACTCAAGAGCTCTTCGGGGAGATAGGAGGACGACTGGACCACGCGGTCGTCCATATGACGCATTTCGTAGTTCATGAGGATCTTGTTCCTGCGGCTGATGAGACGCAGATAGCGGGCCAGTTCCTGGCCGGTGATATCGCTCTCGCCCCTGAGCACCACATCCTTGACCACGTCCTTGAGGAGATACTCATCGAGGGTCTCTTCGTTGAGAAGATACTCTATCTTCTTGCCCTTGGAGACCTTGAAGAGTGGAGGTTGCGCGATGTAGAGATGCCCGTGTTCGATGATCTCGGGCATCTGGCGGAAAAAGAAGGTGAGCAACAGGGTCCTGATATGGGCACCGTCCACATCCGCGTCGGTCATGATGACGACCGTATGGTACCTGAGTTTGGATATGTCGAAGTTGTCCGAACCGATCCCGGTCCCGAGCACCGTCACCAGGGATTTGATCTCCTGGTTGGAGAGCATCTTGTCCACGCGGGACTTTTCCACGTTTAGGATCTTGCCCCTGAGCGGAAGAATGGCCTGATTCTTGCGGTCACGGCCCTGTTTGGCGCTCCCGCCGGCCGAATCGCCCTCCACGATGTAGAGCTCACACAGGGCCGGATCCCTTTCCTGGCAGTCGGCCAGCTTTCCAGGCAGCAGGGTGTTCTCGAGGGCCGTCTTGCGGCGGGTGAGTTCCCGGGCCTTGCGGGCCGCTTCCCTTGCCTGGGCGCTATCGATGATCTTCTTGATGATGATGTTGGCTTCATTCGGATTTTCATTGAGATAATCGCTCAGAGCATCGTTGGTTATGCTCTCTGTGATTCCCTGAACCTCCGAGTTTCCCAGCTTGCCCTTAGTCTGTCCCTCGAACTGGGGATTGGGGAGAAGAACATTCACCACGGCACACAGCCCCTCGCGGGTATCGTCGCCACTGATGGTGACCTTGGCATTTTTGAAGAGCCCCTTTTCCTTAGCATAGGCATTGATCGTGCGCGTCAGGGCCTTGCGGAATCCAATCACATGCGTCCCGCCGTCATGCGTGTTGATGTTGTTGACAAAGGAGAAAAGGCTCTCGCTGTAGGTGGCATTGTACTGCATCACACCTTCGAGGACGAGATCGCCTTTCTGCTTGCGGAAATAGATCGGCGGGTGCAGGGTCTTCTTCTTGGCATTCAGAAAGCGCATGAAATCGAGGAGACCATCCTCGTAGTGAAACTCCTTGAGCATGTCGCTGCGTTCGTCTTCGAGAACAATCTTGAGGCCCCGGTTGAGAAAGGCGATCTCCCGCAGGCGGTTGGCGAGCACATCATACTCGAAGGTCGTGGTTTCAAAGATATCCGGATCGGGCTTGAAATGAATGATCGTCCCCTGCCGTTGGGAATCCCCCAACTCATTGAGATCGTAGAGGGGCACACCGCGCTCATAGCCCTGCGAGAAATGCTTGTTGTTGCGGTGGATCTCGATCTCGAGTGATTCGGAGAGGGCATTCACACAACTGACACCCACGCCATGCAGTCCGCCCGAGACCTTATATGTGGAATTATCGAATTTTCCGCCGGCATGCAGCGTGGTCATAACCACTTCAACCGCGGATTTACCCGTATCCTCATGGATGTCCACCGGAACCCCTCGTCCGTCGTCGTCCACGGTGACGCTCTCATCCATATGGATGATCACCTTGATATTAGAGCAGAATCCTGCAATCGCCTCGTCAACGCTGTTGTCCACCACCTCGAAGACGAGATGGTGGAGCCCCTGGCTGGAAGTGGAACCGATATACATGGCCGGACGCAGCCTGACCGCCTCGAATCCTCCCAGCACCTTGATATCCTTTGCCGTGTATTCCTGCATGCACCTGTTCCCTATAAAGGTAAGTAGTTAAAATCGCATGGGCATGATTACCCACTTCCGCTCGCCGCCGCCCTCTTCCGTAATGAGACACGGACCCTGTGAGGATTTCAGGCGAATCCCCGCCTCCCCATCGATATGGGACAGACAGTCCATCACGTACCGCGGATTGAAATTTATTTCAAGCTCCTCTCCCTCGTGAGAACATTTGACCGGTATCTCCGCATCCCCCTGATCCGGGTTGTGGGCATAGAGCATGGTGAGACCTTTCTTGAAGGTGAACCTCACGCAGTTGGAGATATCGGAAACCATGGCGGAACAGACCCGCAGGGCATTCATGAGTTCAGCAGAAGAGATACGGATATAGATGGGGTATCCATCAAGACCGATCACCCCGCGATAGTCAGGAAACTTGCCATCGATCAGGCGTACGGTGGCAATGGTGCCCCTGGAGGAGAAAAAGATGGAATCCTCGGTCAGGAGGATAGAGCTGTCCTCCTCCTTGAGATCCATGAGGCGTTTGAGTTCATGCACACCCTTGCGTGGCACGATGATACCATCGCCCATGGAAAGGGTATGCTCAAGATAGTGACGCGCGATGGAGAGGCGCTTGCTGTCCGTGGTCACCATCTCTATGAACCCTCCCTGATCGGGCTCGGTTCCCGTAATCAGCAAAGCCCCGGCCAGGGTATACTTAGTATCGTCATCGGAGGATGAGGGGATGGAAAAGATGGTGCTGTCGATCATGGACTTCAAAACCGACGGATCCAGCGAAAAGCCGGTTTCCATACCCGTAAAATCTACCACGGGATACTCTTCCGGGTCCATGAGATTCATATGGGTCTTGATGTCACCCGAAACGATATGGGCCTTGGTATATTCCTCGGTCCGAATCGTAAGCATCCCGTCGGGCAATTCCCGGACTACCTCGAAAAAACCTTTTCCGTTGATGGCGCAAGACCCGTGTTCCTCCACTTCACAGGCGAAAGATACCTGTATGGAGGTATGCAGATCTGTTGCTTTGACCCGCAGCCCGTTATCATCGGCCTCCATCAGGACATGGCTCAAGATGGGCAGGGTGGATTTCCTTTCCGTAAAACCCTGTACCTTACCCAACATGCCCTGCAAGGCACTTTTTGGAATGGAACATTTCATTATCTTTCTCCCTTAAACTTATAAATGAATGTACTAATCCCTGTACCTTTGTTCATAACCAATCTAACCCTATAAAAAATATAACATGACCACTGTCCACAACCTCGTCGTTATTGACATCCATCCCACGCTTGAACGGGCAGCGTGTCAATATGTCGGAAACCAGGGAAGGGTTAGAGCGGCAATTCGTCACGCGTCAGTTCCTCCACCAAGCGTTCCATCTCGTCCCGCGACGAGACCTCAATCACGATCCGACCCTTGCGTTTGCCAAAACTTAAGGAAACCTGCGTGGCGAGTTGCGTCGACAGGCGCAGGGCAAGGCGTTCCAGGAAAGGATCCGGAGATTTGCGCCTGGAGTGCGGTCTCTGCTTGGTATCCGAGGCGCGTCTTTCCGCCTCGCGCACACTCAGGTGGCGCTCGATGATAGAGGAAAGAAGCGCGAGCTGTTCGGTGGGGGATGAGAGCATGAGGATGGCGCGGGCATGACCGGGAGTGATGGAACCCTGCCTCAAGGCGGCCTTGATCTCCTCGGGGAGTACCACCAGGCGCAGGGCGTTGGTGACGGTGGAGCGGTCCTTGGATACCGCGGTGGCAATGTCCTGATGTGTGAGATGGAACTGGTGTTTCAGGGTGTAATAGGCCTCGGCCTCTTCCATGGGGTTCAGATCCTCGCGTTGCAGGTTTTCGATGAGGGAGATCTTGAAGGCCTCGTCATCGGGAAGTTCGCGCACAACCGCCGGGATCCGATCCTGTCCCAACTTGAGGCAGGCGCGATAGCGCCTTTCCCCGGCAATGATTTCATACTTGGTCTCGATGCGTCTTACCAGAATCGGGGAGATGACCCCATGGACCTTGATAGATTGTGAGAGCTCCTCGATTCTCTGCTCGTCGAAATTAGACCGCGGTTGGATGGAACTGGGGATGATTTCGTCGATGGCGATCTCGATGATCTGATCGGTACCCTCCACGATGGATTCGGAAAACAGGGCGTCAATTCCCCTCCCCAGACGTGATTTGGGATTCATGCTTCCTCCTCTCCCTTCAGTAATTCACGGGCCAGCATGAGGTAACTCTGCGCCCCTTTGGAGGTGATATCGTACAGGCAGATGGGCAGTCCGAAACTAGGGGCCTCGCACAGGCGGATATTACGGGGGATGATGGTTTCAAAGACCCTGGAATTAAAATGCGAGCGCACGTTGCGTTCGATATCGTGGCTCAGGCGGGTGCGGGGGTCGAACATGGTCAGGAGGAAACCCTCGATGGTCAGGCCGGGATTGAGGCGTTTCTTTATGAGGCTGTAGGTGTTGAGTAGGCTCTTGAGGCCCTCCAGGGCGTAGTATTCGCATTGAACCGGAATGAGAAGGGAGGTGGAGGCGGTGAGTGCATTCAGGGTAAGCAGCCCCAGCGAGGGGGGACAATCAATGATGATGTGATCGAAACGGGATTCCAGGCGCGAGATGGCGCGGGAGATGATGCGTTCCCGCATGTTCGAGTTCATCAGTTCCACCTCCACCCCGATAAGGTTCGTGTCGCTTGGGGCGAGGAAGAATCCCGCCACCGAGGTGGGGAGCAAAACCTCCTCAAGGGTCTTTTTACCCAGCATGACGTGATAGACATTATCACCTATGGCAGCCTGATCGATCCCGAGGCCGGTGGTAGCATTGGCCTGGGAGTCGAGGTCGATGAGCATGACCCTTTTTCCCAGAACCGCCAGAGAGGCCCCCAGATTAACGGCCGTGGTGGTCTTGCCCACACCGCCCTTCTGATTGGATACACTGATCACTTTCGTGAGCACGTTTGAGACCTACCATAAATACATGAAAAGCGAAAGAAAAAGTTTCACGTGAAACACCTATGATAACTATTCGATTAAAAAAGACTTATCAATCTTTATGGGCCAGATTTACCCCCCGCGGGGCGCCTCTAGGCGAGCGGGAAAAAGCGCACGAGGATGACGATGACGAGGATGATGACCGTAATCCAGGCCCCGGTGCTGTCACTGCGGCGTTCTATGGGATGCTCCTGGATCATTTTGAGACCCTCGCCCTGTTTCTGTTCGTCGATCAGCGACCCGAGAGACTTGATAATATTTGGGAAGCGCTCGAAGCTGTTGGGAATCAGGTGCGAGCGGCCATGCGCCGTGATCGTGACGAATTGTCGCGAACCCATGGTGACCCCGTCGATGGAGGTGATCGCGGCGGGTGCGATGCGTTTGGTACCGCTCAGGGCGGTGAGGGTGATCTCATCCGGGGAGAGGGTGACCTTGCGCACGAGGTTGTTGAGGGTCAAGAGGTAGAATAGGATCATGAGCAGGCTTGCCAGAATCAGGATGCGCAGCTCCTGTCCGTGGGTGATCACGTCATAGAACACCGGGAGGGAAAGCAGCACGGCCAGGCTCATGGGGGTCTTGATGCCCTTTTTTATCTTGTAAATCTCTTTCATGTCCACTATGTTACACAAAAATATCGCAAAAGACAAGGGTTAGGATGCTTGATTTTGCCATTGGCCTCGCCCGGGAGGTAGGCCGTTTCATCCTCGAACACACACACCGAATTGTGCATCGAACACAAGGGTCCAAGAGATGTGTTTTCGCCGGAGGACATAGCCACGCAGCGCCTGGTGGTGGGACGCATCGCGCGCAGGCCTTCCCGCGACATGGCATCCTGGCGGAGGAGGGTTTTCGTCGCCAGGGAACAGGCGACCTTCTCTGGCTGGTCGATCCGCTCGACGGCACCACAAACTATGTCCACGGTCTGCCGATTGTTTTGCGTTTCTCTAGCGCTTATGCGGGCAGGTGAGGGCTATGATCTTTTTGGCACAACCATTCTGGCCTCGAAGGGACTGATCCATGATAAACGTCGCGCCCTCCTGTAGGGACACCCTGGTGGACTCACACTGCCATCTGCACTTCGCGGCCTTTGATGGCGATCGGGAGGCGGTCCTGGAAAGGGCCCGTCGATGTGGGGTAGCGACCCTCATGTGTGTGGGTGTCGACCCGGAGGATTCCCGGCGGGCCATTGATGTGGCCACGCACTTCCGCGGTGTATGGGCCTCGGTCGGCATTCATCCGCAGTTGGCCCTGAGTTATGGCCCGGCACAGGTGCGGGATCTGGCCGCACAGGTGCAGTCGAGCGGGGGGCGGGTTGTCGCCGTCGGCGAGACGGGCTTTGACCTGTATCGCACCCCCAAGAGCGCTCCACAGCAGGAGGCCCTGTTCATCGCCCATATAGAGCTGGCCAGGAGGCTCGGTCTGCCGCTGATCATTCATGACCGCGAGGCCCATACACAGACCCTGAGGGTTCTCGACGCCCACACGGCCTGGTCGCTCGGCGGGGTTATCCACTGCTTTTCAGGGGATCGGGCCCTGGCCGAGAACGTCACGGACAGGGGTTTCCTGCTTTCCGTCTCGGGGGTGGTGACATACCGGCGCGCCGAAAGGCTCAGGGAGGCCGTGGCCCACACCCCACTGACACACCTGCTCGTTGAAACCGATGCCCCATACCTCACCCCGCTTTCGCATCAGGGTCAGCGCAATGAGCCGGCCTTCGTGGGGGAGACCCTGGAGGCGGTGGCGCGGATCAAGGGGGTTGATCCTGAGGAGATGGCCCGTATTACCCAAGATAATTTTAAGCGGGTTTTCCTTTCCAAGGCGAAAGGGAGACCCCTATGACGGGAGGGGGAAGCATGATTAAGCGACTGGAGGTCAAGACGACGGCGCCGCAACAACTGATAGACATCAGCTCTCAGGTGAAGGCCGCGGTGCGGTTGGAAAAGATGTGGTCCGGCCTGATCGTTGTATATGTACCACACACCACCTGCGGGATAACCATCAATGAAAATGCCGATCCGGATGTGCGTGAGGACATCATCGATGCCCTGGAAGGGATCGTCCCCTCGAGTGCGACCTATCGCCATGCCGAAGGCAATGCCCACGCGCACATCAAGGCCTCCCTCACGGGTTCGAGTGTCAGTGTCTTCGTCGAGAGCTCGACGCTGGTGCTGGGGACCTGGCAAGGGATTTATCTGGCGGAGTTCGACGGCCCCAGGCAGCGCTCCCTCCTGATAAAGATGCTGCCGGACTGAAGAAAAAGACCTTTCCTCTGAAGGAAGGTCCGGCACCAGAAGAGGGGCCAAAGACTAGTTGACAAACCCCAAGTCCATATTCTATTAGGTGTAGGCGTGCGGGCATAACTCAGTTGGTAGAGTGTCAGCTTCCCAAGCTGAATGTCGCGGGTTCGAGCCCCGTTGCCCGCTCCACTTAAGGGAGTGAATACGGAACGTGGGAGGGGAGAAAAGTGGGCGTTAGCCCACTTTTTTGTTTCATATGCGTGAGAGAGAACTCACAGATACGGTGCGAGATCTCGTGAGGCCGGAGATCGCCATGATGGGGCTGGATCTGATCGAGCTCAGCTTCGACGGCGGGGTTCTGCGCATCACCATCGACAAGCCGGGCGGGGTGAGTATGGAGGACTGTGTGGCGGTGAACCGGCGTGTGGGGCTACTGCTGGATGCCGAAGACCCCATTCCGGGTTCATATCGGCTGGAGGTTTCGTCGCCGGGACTGACGCGTCGCCTGAAGACCGCCGAGGAGTTTGCTCATTTTAGCGGGAGGTGGATCAAGATTCGTTGCTCGGATCGCTTCTACCGTGGTATTCTTGCGGGGATTGAGGGGGAGGACGTAATCGTGAACATCGAGGGCTCAGAGGTGCGTATACCACTACAAGCGATAGTGAAGGCAAATCTCGACTTCGAATTTAGGGAGTAGGTATGGTTTTACATCTGTCTAAAGTGATAGAGATGATTGTCAAGGAAAAGGGCCTTCGCGAAGAGGATCTCGTTGCTGTGGTCGAGGCCGCGGTCGTGAGCGCGGCGAGAAAGGTGTACGGTGATTACGACAACATCGAGGCCCAGTACAACCCCGAACTCGATGAGATCGAGGTGTTTCAGTTCAAGGTGGTCTCTGAGACGATCGAGGATGCCAATTTGCAGATCAGCCGACAGGAGGCACACAAGCTCGACCCCAGCTGTGAGATCGGCGATGAGCTAGGGGAAAAGCTCGACGCCTCGCGTCTGGGCAGGATTGCCGCCCAGAGCGCCAAACAGGTGATCGTCCAGAAGGTCAAGGAGGCCGAGCGGGATGCGGTGTTTCAGGAATTTATCGACCGCAAGGGCGAGATCGTTTCGGGCTTCGTGCACCGCTTTGATCGCCGTGACGTCATCGTCAATCTGGGCAAGGCCGAGGCGATCCTCAAGGAAAAGGAGCAGATCCCCGGCGAGAATTTCCGGCGTGGTGACCGTATTCAGGCCTATATTTTTGATGTTACGCGCTCGCTGCGCAACCCGCAGATCGAGCTCTCACGAACCCATCCAAAATTCGTAGTCAAGCTTTATGAGATGGAGGTTCCCGAGGTCACCGAGGGCATCGTCGAGATCGTGACCGTGGCGCGGGAGCCAGGGATCAGGGCCAAGATCGCCGTCAGGTCACACGATCCCAAGGTGGATCCGGTGGGGACCTGCGTGGGGGTCAAGGGTGCTCGCGTGCAGAACATCATCCAGGAGCTCAGGGGAGAACGCCAGGACATCGTGGTGTGGTCGGAGGATCCGGTGCGCTTTGTGTGCAACGCCCTCAGCCCTGCGCGCGTTTCGAAGGTGATCGTGGACAAGTCGCTCCGCAGTATGGATGTGGTGGTGGACAACGATCAGCTGAGTCTGGCCATCGGCCGGCGGGGACAGAACGTGAGGTTGGTGGCCAAGCTCACGGGGTGGAAGATCGACGTGCGCTCCGAGGGGACCGAGGAGGTGATCTCGTCCGAGGCCGAAAGGCGCTTCGCCGCCATCGACGGGGTCGATGCGGAACTCGAAGAGGCCCTGGTGGAAGGGGGGTACAAGTCCCTGGAGGATCTGGCCCAGGCCAAGACGGAAGATCTGATAGAATTCGAAGGGATCGATGAGGAGCAGGCTCAGCATATCATTGACAAGGCAACGGCGGGAGTGAATGAGAAGTAGCAGCGGACCTCGACGGCAATGCATCGGATGCAGGCGAGTGTTCCCCAAAGGGGAGCTGCTGCGCATGGTGAAAGGGAGTCACGGCACGGTGATCTTCGATGTAAGGTATACCCAGCAGGGCCGGGGTTTCTATCTCTGTCCGGACAAGGGCTGTGTGCAGAAGGCCTCCAAGGGAAGCAGGCTCAGGCCGTGCATGTCGTCCAAGGGCGATGAAGCCGCCTTTGTGGGCCGGATAAATACGGCCTTGTCGGAGGCAGTTACCGCCTCCCTCAAGCAGTATGCCCGCATGGGATGCTTCAAGGAATGGGACGGCCTTGAGAGAGAGGATCTCGTCCTCGTTCCGGAGGGGCTTCCCGAAGGGGAGAAGGCCTTCCTGCAGGCTGAGGCACGCGGGAAGGGTGCCCGGGTGTTCCTCCTTCCCACAGCGCTCATTGCACGCTCTTCACAATGTGTTATCGCGCATGCGGTGCCAGGCAAGGCTGCGTTTGTGAGGAATGTGAGGTTCATAGAAAGGCTGTCTGGTAAGGGGCTTGACATATGAAAAAGATGCGGGTGTTTGAATTAGCAAAAAAACTAGCCATAGACTCCAAGGAACTCCTGAAGATCGCCAAGGATCTTGCCATCTCCGTTGAGAACAACATGAGCATGCTCGATATTCATGACATCGAGCGCATTCGGAAACGGGTATCCAAAGAGGCGCAGGAGCAGGAGGAGTCCAAACCGGAAGAGGCCTTTGTGGAAGAACGCGTGAGCTCCAAGGTTATCCGCCGCAGGGCACGCGTGAAAACCGAAGCCGAGGAGCCGGTGCCACCCGCGGATATCCAGGAACAGACCGCCGCCGAAGACGCGCAACCGGAGCTCATATCCGAGGCCCGGGAGGCCGCGCCGACACCCGTACCGCAGGAATCCGGTGCCGAGGAGATACTGCAGGAAAGGCCCCGGGAAGAGGCGGCACCGGAGGAGATCCCGCTCGAAGAGCCCCTGGCCGAAGAGGCGCCGGCAGAGCCTTTGAGCCAGAAGCCGGAAGAGAAAGTCGAGATCGGCCCTGAGGTACCCGTCGAGGCCCCCGCGGACGAGACGAAGAAGGCCGAGACCGAAAAGGCCGAGGCAGAGGATAAGGCCAAAAAGAAGGAAAAGAAGAAGGGCAAGAAGACCAAGGAAGAGGAACCGGTCGTGGAGCCTACGGCCGAACGGGCGCGGGCCGCGAAGAAGGCGCCGGTCAAGGGCAAGGAAAAGCAGGTCTATACCCAGGCGGAACTCTATGGGGAAGGCCGGCACGCCTTTGGCAAGAAGGGGAAGCGCGGCCGCGAGCGCAAGGTGGCACTGGCACCGCAGAGCAGGAAGAAAAAGATCAAGATCGAGCGCACCGTCAAGGTCGCCAATCTGGCCCAGGAGATGGGACTCAAGGCCGCTGCGGTCATCAAGGTGCTCATGGATCTGGGGATCATGGCCACTGTCAATCAGTATATCAGTGCGGAAGAGGCCCTGGTGGTGGCCACCGAGCTCGGCTTCGAGGTGGAGGAGATCAGGGACGAGATCCGGGATGATTATCTTTCCGCCCCGAGCTTTGATCCGGCCGACCTGAGTCCCCGCCCGCCCGTGGTCACGGTCATGGGACACGTTGATCACGGCAAGACCTCGCTTCTGGACGCCATCCGCAAGGAGAACGTCACCGACAGTGAATTCGGTGGCATCACCCAGCACATTGGTGCCTATCAGGCCATCTGCAAGGGCAAGCCGATCACCTTCATCGATACCCCCGGACACGAGGCCTTCACCTCCATGCGTGCTCGCGGGGCACAGGTCACGGACTTCGTGATCCTCGTGGTCGCGGCCGATGACGGCGTCATGGAGCAGACCAAGGAGGCCATCAACCATTCCAAGGCGGCCGAGATCCCGATTCTCGTGGCGATCAACAAGATCGACAAGGCCAATGCCAATCCCCAGCGGGTCAAGGAGCAGCTGACCGAGTTCGGCCTTGTTCCAGAGGAATGGGGAGGAGAGACCATCTTCGTGGAGGTCTCGGCCAAGCAGCATCTCGGGATCGAGGATTTACTGGAGATGATCCTGCTACAGGCCGAGATCCTCGATATCAAGGCGGCACACGGCGGAGGGGCCCGCGGGGTCATCCTGGAATCCAAGCTCGACAAGAATCGGGGCCCCATGTGCACCCTGCTCGTCCAGCATGGAACCCTCAAGCGTGGTGATGTGTTCGTGATCGGAAACAGGTGGGGCAAGGCCCGGGCCATGTTCGACTTCCGCGGCAAGACCCTGGACGCCGCCCTTCCGGGCACACCCGTGGAACTGCTCGGTCTGAGCGATACGCCCTCGGCCGGCGATACCTTTTTTGTGGTCCCCAGCGAAAAGAAGGCCAAGGAGATCACGGCCTATCTTTCAGACACCGAGGATCAGGCGCGCATCCAGGGGGCCCAGCCCAAGACGCAGGTTACCCTGGAGGATCTCTACAGCCAGGTCAGGGAAGGCAGCCTCAAGGAGCTGAATCTGGTCATTAAGGGCGATGTGCACGGCACGGTGGAGGCGATCGTGGGCTCGCTCGAGGGGATCAACACCGGAGAGGAGCTGCGTATCAACGTGATCCATTCCGCCGTTGGCGGGATCACCGAAAACGACATCCTGCTGGCATCGACCTCCAAGGCGATTGTCATCGGATTCAACATCCGCCCCGAACCGACGGCCCGGGATCTGGCCAAGAAATATCATGTGGAGATCAAACTCTACACCATCATTTATGACCTGATCGAGGATATCAAACAGGCCCTCAAGGGAATGCTCGAACCGGTATATGAGGAAGTCGTGCAGGGTCGGGCCGAGGTCAGGGATATCTTCAAGGTTCCCAAGATCGGTGTCATTGCCGGCTGTATGGTGACCGACGGGAAGATGATGCGCGGGGCGCATGTCCGTCTGATCAGAGACAATGTTGTGGTGCACAATGGAACGGTTGATTCGCTGAAAAGGTTCAAGGATGATGCCCGGGAGGTGGCCTCGGGATATGAGTGTGGTATCGGCCTGGGGAGCTTCAACGACATCAAGGTGGGCGATGTCATCGAGTCGTATGTGCAGGAGGAGCGGGAGAGAGAGACGACGTGGTGATCGGGATTCTCAAGGTGCGGATGCGCATCATGGGCGCGATGTCGCTCAAGGAGAAACGCAAGACACTCAAGTCCCTCAAGGATCGGATGAAGAACATGAATATTTCCATCGCCGAGGTGGACGATCAGGATCTCTGGCAGGCCTCGACCCTAGGGCTCGCCGCCGTCAGCAACGAGGCCGCGCATATCAATGCCCTCCTGGACAAGGTCATGTACTCCATCAATGCCCATGGTGATGTGGAGATTCTGGACAGTCATATCGAGATCATGCACGTATGAAACGGCTTACTATTCGTCAGGCACGCGTGGGGGACCTCCTCAAACAGACCATCGCGGAACTGATCCTGAGACGCGTCAAGGATCCGAGGGTGGAGGGGGTCATCATCACCGAGGTGGAGGTGAGCGTCGATCTCAAACTGGCCCATGTCTATTTCTGCATCCATGATGCCGACAGGATCGCCGCGGCCCATGAAGGGCTTGAGCGCGCGGAAGGGTTTCTGCACCGCGAACTCCTGAAGACGCTGCGCATGAAGACGGTGCCGCGCCTCTCCTTCAGCTACGACCCCTCTTTCGATTACGGTTCACGCATCGACGAGATCCTGGACGGCATAGCACATGATGAAGACCCGCATCGCTGAGATCATCAGACGCCATCGGCGCTTTGACATCATTTCGCACGAGGGCCCGGATGCGGATGCGGTGGGATCCAGCCGGGGACTGGCCTTCGGCCTCCTGGCGTTGGGCAAGCAGGTGCGGCTGCTCTATCCGACACAGGTGCCCGCTTCCCTTGAACTGACCGCCGCGCCGCGGGGTGATATGCCAGGGGAGGCGGAGGTCACACTCCTGGTGGATGTTTCGGGCCGGTCCCTGCTGGGGGATCTCGTGCCTAAGGGCACTACCGTGGTGATCGATCACCACAAGAGCAACGCCGGCTTCGGGGATGTATGGTGGGTCGAGCCAGGCATGTCGAGTGCCTCCGAAATGGTCTATGAGTTGCTCTCCGAGCTGGGCGCTCCTGTGGATGCGACCATCGCCACCAACCTCTATATGGGCATTTTCGGGGACACGGGCGGATTCATGCACGCCAACACCACCCCGCGGGTCTTTGCTATCGCACATGAGCTGTGCCGTGCAGGTGCTGATCCCCATTTCATTGCCTACCGTATGAAGAAGTGTCGATCTCTGGGCTACTTTCAGCTCCTGAGCCTGGTCATGGAACGGCTCACCATCCAGGATCGGGTCTATGGGAGCTACTTGACGGAGCATGACATGATCCGTCTGGGTGCCCGCGCCGAGGACACCGCGGGGCTTGTCGAGGAGATGGCCTCGGTGGCGCATGCGGAGCTGAGCATCCTGCTCAAGGAACTGGATGCCGAGACCGTGCACTGTTCCATGCGCAGCAAGGACACGCGCGGGGCCCTGCTTACGGCACAGGCCTTCGGCGGGGGCGGGCACGACCGGGCGGCGGGTTTCGTCAGCCAGGGCCGGGTCAGGGACCTGATGATCGAGGTGATCGAGGAAGGAGTAAAGTGGGCGCACACGGCGTAGTATTGATCGACAAGCCGAAGGATATTACCTCGCGCCTGGCCGTTGATCAGGTGATGCGAATCCTGAGGGTCAAGCGGGCGGGCCACTTCGGATCCCTCGATCCGTTTGCCACCGGGCTTTTGAGCGTGGGGGTGGGACAGGGCACCAAGCTTTTGCCCTTTATGCAGGCCCACCAGAAGGAATACATCGCCGTGATCGGATTTGACAAGGCGACCGATACGGATGACCATACCGGGGTGCCACTCGAGCATTTTTCCCAGGTGCACCTCGATATGGAACAGGTGAACGCCTGGCTGAAGGAGCATACCGGCTGGATCAACCAGACCCCGCCGGATTATTGTGCCCAGAAGCACAACGGGACGCCGCTGTACCGGCTAAAAAGGGCGAACAAGGAGGTCAGTCCCCGACCCAAGCAGGTCCATATCGAGACTGCCAAGATCCTCAGAGAGGGGCCGGACTGGATCGAGGTGCAGATCGTCTGCTCCCGGGGCACCTATATCCGCTCCATCGCCAGGGATCTGGGGCGCGCTCTCGGTTATGGGGGCTACCTGCGCGAACTGAGGCGCCTCAAGAGCGAGGGGTTCTGCATCGAGGATGCCTTTTCCATCGACGCACTGCAAGAGGCGCTACAGCAAGGACAGAAGGTGGTCATCCCCCTGGCCGATGCCCTGAATATCCCCAAGGTGCGCCTGACGGCCCCCGGGGTCACGGGTGTGCTGGAGGGCAAGCCCGTGCAGGTCTCCTGGGTCAAAGATGAGCTGCGTCTTCCGGAAGGGGGTTATGTGGCGATGATCAATGAAAACGAGCAGCTGGTCTGTGTGGCCAGGCATCAGCCCCAGGGAGGAATCTGGGGTTTTATCGAGCGAGGCTTTCGGCCCTATTAGCTATTTACAGCAGATTCAGTGTTGTGCTAGTGTGCCGTGCGTACTAAATTGGAGACAAGCAGGTTAGGAGGATTGAGCGTGGGTTTAAACGTAGAGGAAAAAAAAGAAATCATTGACAAGTTCAAGCAGCACGAGACGGATACCGGATCGCCCTTTGTTCAGGTGGCGCTCTTGACGAGACGCATTAATGAACTCACGGAACACTTCAAAATTCACAAGAAGGACCACCATTCCCGCAGGGGCCTTCTGATGCTGGTGGGGCAGCGCAGACGACTGCTCAACTATATCAAGTCGAATGACATTCAGAAGTATCGTGAACTCATCAAAGAATTGAATCTGCGGAAGTAAGGTCTGATATATGCGAGTTGAAACTACCGATAGCAGTAAGAAGACGATTTTTGATGTCGGAACCGTGGCCCGTCAGGCCAACGGTTCGGTCCTCGTTTACCAGGGCGACAGTATCGTGCTCGTCACCGCCGCCATGTCCAAGGAAGAGCGCAAGGGGATCGACTTCCTCCCGCTGACCGTGGAATACCAGGAGATGGCCTATGCCGCGGGAAGGATCCCCGGCGGGTTCATCAAACGCGAAGGTCGACCCGGGGCGCAGGAGATCCTCACCGCCCGGTGCATCGACCGCCCCATCCGGCCGCTTTTCCCCAAGGGCCTGCACAATGAACTGCAGGTCATTGCCACGGTACTCTCCGCCGAGCCGGACCACACCCCGGACGTGATGGCCATCAACGGGGCCTCGGCGGCGCTGCATATTTCCGATATCCCCTTTGGAGGGCCGGTGGGCGGAACCAGGGTCGGCCTGATCGATGGTGAGTTTGTCACCGATCCTTCCGTCATCGAGTTGGAGAACAGCGTACTCGAGCTGCTCGTGGTGGGCACCAAGGACGCCATCGTCATGGTGGAGGGCGAGGCCAAGGAACTTCCCGAGCAGACCGTGCTGGATGCCATCGCCTTTGCCCATACCCGCATTCGCGAGCTCATCGCGGCCCAGGAGGACCTGCGGTCCAAGGTTGGAAAGCCGAAGATCGAGCTTGTCCCGGTGCAGGAAGACCCGGCGCTTTACGCCGAGATCACGGCCCTGGCCGAGGCCCAAATCGAGGATATCATGCGGGGCGACCTGGGCAAACAGGAACGCAATACGCGCATGGATGACCTTAAGGAAGAGATCCTGGCGCGATATGCCGAGGATGAGGTGCGCCTGGCCCTGGCCCGTGAGGAATTTTACCGCCTGGAGAAGAACACGGTGCGGCGGCTGATGCTGCAACGGCGCACGCGCATCGACGGACGCGGCTTCGATGACATCCGCCCCATCGATTGCCGGGTCGGGCTGCTTCCCCGTGCCCACGGATCCGCCCTGTTCACCCGCGGAGAGACCCAGGCCCTGGCCATCACCACCCTGGGGACCTCCCACGATGAACAACGCATGGAAACCCTACTTGGGGACACCTCCAAATCCTTCATGCTGCACTACACCTTCCCGCCCTTCAGCGTGGGCGAGGTGCGACCGCTTCGTTCTCCCAGCCGACGCGAGATCGGCCACGGCAATCTCGCCGAACGGGCGCTTTCCCAGGTGCTCATGAAGGACGAGCATTTTCCCTATACCATCCGCTTGGTCTCGGAGATCCTCGAGTCGAACGGCTCGTCTTCCATGGCCTCGGTCTGTGGGGGGTCGATGGCGCTCATGGCGGCCGGGGTCCCCATGCGTAAGCCCGTGGCGGGGATTGCCATGGGATTGCTGAAAGAGGGCGATGATTTCATGATCCTCACCGATATCCTCGGCGACGAGGATCACCTGGGCGACATGGACTTCAAGGTCGCCGGAACCGAGGACGGCATCACGGCCCTGCAGATGGACATCAAGATCTCCGGCCTCCCGCCGGAGGTCCTCAAGGCGGCGCTGGATAAGGCCCGCAAGGGGCGGCTTTTCATCCTGGACAAGATGAACGCGGTCATCTCCTCCACCCGGGAAGAGCTTTCGCCCTATGCCCCGCGGTTCTACTCCATCCAGATCAACCCGGAAAAGATCCGCGACATCATCGGCCCCGGGGGCAAGACCATCAAGGAGATCACCGCCAAGACAAGCTCCAAGATCGAGGTGGTCGACAGTGGCAAGGTGGACATCTTCTCGCTGGACGAGGAGCATGCCCAGATGGCCATCGAGATGATCAACTATCTCACCGAAGACCTGGAGCTTGGCAGGGTGTATGCGGGCAAGGTGGTCAAGATCATGGATTTTGGGGCCTTTGTCGACTTTCCCTCCGGAGCCAGCGGGCTGGTGCACATTTCGCAGCTCGCCCATGATCGGGTGAAGAGCGTGCGGGACGTGGTGTCCGAGGGGGATGAAATCCTCGTCAAGGTGATCGACATCGACGAACGTACCGGGAAGGTACGCTTGAGTCGGAAAGAGGCGCTCAATCTGCCCCCCAGCTGATTTTATGCGCCAGCTTACCACGCTTGACAACGGGGTTCGTATCATTTCCGAGGCCATGCCCTCGTTGCGTTCCGTTGCCCTGGGGATATGGGTCAGTGCCGGATCCCGCCATGACCCGCGGGAGTTCTCCGGCATGGCCCACTTCATCGAACACATGATGTTCAAGGGGACCTCTCAGCGTTCCGCCCAGCAGATCGCCCGCGAGATCGATGCCCTGGGCGGGGTGCTCAACGCCCAGACCTCCAAGGAGTATACGGTCTATTACACCAAGGTCCTCGATGAACATCTGGCGCCGGCCTCCGAGGTGCTGTTCGACCTTTTTCTCAATTCCGAATTTTCGCCCGAGGAGTTGGAGAAGGAAAAACAGGTGGTGCTGCAGGAGATCCGCATGACCGAGGATACGCCGGATGACTACATCACGGATCTCTATGCCCGGGCCTATTTCCGCAATTCACCGCTGGGCGAACCCATCCTCGGCTCCATGGACTCGGTGGGTTCGATCGGGCGTGATGACATATTGCGCTTCATAGAGCAGGCCTACGATCCGCACTCCGTGGTGGTCGTGGGGGTCGGCAACCTTGAGCATCAGCGCCTGGTGGACCTGACGGGGCCGCTGTTTGAAGGCCTGATCCCCCGCGCCAGGAGTCCCAAGGCGGGTGACGCTGGAGACTTCGGGGGCGCCCGGGAAATCTTCTCCAAGGACCTCGAGCAGGTGCATTTCACGCTCGGAACGAGGGGGCCGGCGATGGAGCAGGACCAGCGCTGGGACTATATCGTGCTCAACAATATCCTGGGCGGGAGCATGAGCTCTCTGCTGTTTCAGGAGGTACGGGAGAAACTGGGTCTGGTCTATTCCATCTACTCCTATTTGAGCGCCTATTCCGATTGCGGTACCCTGGCGGTCTATGCCGGCACGAACCCGGAGAACGCCGTCAAAACCCTGGAGGTGATCTGTGAGCAGATGCGCCGGCTCAAGAAAGGGGATCTGGGAGGGATCCGCCTGGAAGAGGTCAAGACGCAGCTGAAAGGCAATCTGCTGCTCTCGCGCGAGAACACGGAGAGCCGTATGGCCAGCAATGCCAAGAATGAACTGTATTTCGGGCGGGATGTGCCAGTGGAGGAGGTCCTTTCGCACATAGATGCGGTCTCGCAAGGCGATGTGATCGCGCTGGCCCGTCAGATATTTGACGACTCTTGCATGACCCTGGTGGCCTTGGGCCGCACCGCACAGAATGAGACGGCCCTGACGCTCGACTCCATCAATGATTAGGCGGAATCAGGCCTCGCAGGGAGCCTTTCTGAGCTTCGGCGGACGGCGCCGATCTTCCAGGATGCGTTTCCAGTTGGATTTGTGGTGCTTTTCGACACGGATGCCGATGCGGTAGGTGCTGCCCTCCAGGGTATACCAGCGGATATTGCCGTCTAGCACCTCGTTTTCGATCTCGATGGTTACATTTTTGTGCAGCAGATCGAACATGCAGGTCTTGATCCGGGGAGAGGGAACCTCCATGCACAGCCCCTTGCTTGAAACATCCCGTGTGCTGCCCTTGAAAGAGAAACCCCCGGTTTCATAGGATATTCTCAGTGGCAGCGCCGCCGTTCTACGACCTCTTCTCATCAGCATAAAGCCAGATCTCCTTGGCGCTTGATATACGGTTAAGATGTTGGTATGCAAGATCAATGCCTTGCCAACGCAACATAAAGATGATGCTTGCCTATGACGGGTCGGATTTTTTCGGATGGCAGATCCAGCCCGGCAAACGCACGGTCCAGGGCGTACTGGAGCACTCCCTGGAGAGGATCCTGGGCGCCCCCACACCGGTGATTGCCTCGGGCCGCACGGACACCGGGGTGCATGCCCTCGGTCAGGTCGTCAACTTCATGTGCGTAGTGCCGATCCCCCTGGAGGGTCTTCAGCGTGCCCTCAACGCCAGCCTGCCCCCGGACATGGCGGTACGTTCTCTGGAGGGTGCCCGAGCTGATTTCCATGCCCGGCGCCATGTGCGGTCCAAGCAATATGCCTATTGGATCGATGCCGCGCCCCAGCGATCGCCCCTGCTTGCAAGATATGCCTTGCATGTGCCGGACAAGCTTGATATTCCTGCCATGAATGCAGGGGCCCGCGCCCTGGTGGGTGAGCACGATTTCGCCGCCTTCATGGCCGCAGGCTCCGCGGTCAAGACCACCGTGCGAAGGGTCGACCTGTCGGAAGTGATGGTAAGGGGAAGCAATATCTACTATGTCATCGAAGGTAGCGGCTTTCTGCGCCATATGGTAAGGAACATCGTAGGGACCTTGTATCAGGTGGGCTGCGGAGCCTTGAGCCCGGATGACCTGCCGCGGATCATGCATAGCCGGGACCGGTCGTGCGCCGGCCCTACCGCCGCACCCCAGGGTCTCTATCTGGTAAGGGTAACATACGAGGGAGGTATCCTATGAGAGGAGTGGTTCTGGCGGGCGGCCTCGGCACGAGACTTCTGCCCCTGACCAAGGTAACCAACAAGCACCTTTTGCCGGTTTACAACAAACCCATGATCTATTATCCCATCGAAACCCTCACCAATGCCGGGATCGACGAGGTCATGGTGGTCACGGGCGGCAGCAACGCCGGTGATTTTCTGCGCCTGCTCGGCAATGGGCGGGATTTCGGCCTTAGACGCATGCATTACGCCTATCAGGAGGGGGAAGGCGGTATCGCCGAGGCCCTCGGTCTGGCCGAGGCCTTTGCCGAAGGGCACCCGATTTGCGTGGTGCTCGGGGACAACATCATCGAGCACAATATCGTGGAGGCCGTCAACGCCTACAAGGCCATAGGCAGCGGGGCGCGCATCATGCTCAAGGAGGTTCCGGATCCCCAGCGCTTCGGGGTGCCCGTCTTTGGGGGCAACCGAATCGTCAAGATCGAGGAGAAACCGAAGAACCCCAAGAGCAATTATGCGGTGATTGGTATCTATATGTACGATTCCCGGGTCTTCGATATCATCGGCGGACTCAAACCCTCGCAGCGAGGCGAACTCGAGATCACCGACGTGAACAACGCCTATATCGAGGCCAACGCCATGGAGAGCTCGGTCCTAGAGGGGTGGTGGACCGATGCCGGCACTATCGAGAGCCTGCTGCATGCGAGCAAGCTCGTGGAACAGACCGGGGCGAATAAACTCTAGCACTCCCCCCCGGTGCACGACGGGGCGCACTGCCGGGGAGGCCTGGAGCGCGCCGCCGAACGCCTGAGCACGATACGGAGAATACTTATGCGAACAGTCTTGGTAACAGGCGGATGTGGCTTTATCGGCACCAACCTGATCAGGTACATCCTTGAGCACCGGCCGCAGTGGCGGGTCGTGAATCTCGATCTGCTCACCTATGCCGGGAACCTGGGAAATACGGACGGCCTGGAAGACGAGTATCCGGGGCGCTATACCTTTATCCGGGGGGACATAGCCGATGCCCCGCTGGTCAAGGCCCTGTTTGCCGAGCAGGCAATCGAGCTTGTCCTGAACCTGGCGGCTGAATCCCATGTGGACCGCAGCATCGAGGATGCGGGTGTTTTCGTGCGCACGAATGTGCTGGGGGTACAGGTACTTCTGGATGCAGCCCTGGCCTGTGGGGTGACGCGCTTCGTGCATGTCTCCACGGACGAGGTGTATGGAAGCCTGGGCCGCGAAGGGACCTTCCACGAGAAACTGCCCCTGGCACCCAACAGTCCCTATTCGGCCACCAAGGCTGCGGCCGACCTCCTGGTGCGCTCCTATATCAAGACCTATGGGCTCGACGCCGTCATCACCCGCTGCTCCAACAACTACGGGCCATACCAGTTCCCGGAAAAGCTCATCCCGCTGATGGTGGTCAATGCCGACCAGGGCCGGGAACTACCGGTCTATGGCGACGGCAAGAACGTGCGGGACTGGATCCATGTCTCGGACCATTGCCGGGGCATCGTGCTCGTGGCCGAAGAGGGGGTCTGTGGCGAGGTGTACAACATGGGCGGCAACGCAGAGATGGAGAACCTGGCGATCGTACGGACCATCCTGCGTCATATGGACAAGCCGGAGAGTCTCATCCACTTTGTCAGGGACAGGCCCGGCCACGATTTCCGCTATGCCATGGATTTCTCGAAAATCCAGTCCGAACTCGGCTGGAGCCCTCAGGTGGGATTCGACGAGGGCATGCGCACCACCATCGAGTGGTATCTGGACAACCGGGCCTGGTGGGAGCGTATCCTGTCCGGCGACTACCGGGATTACTACGAAAGGATGTACAAGGCACGATGAAGATCGTGGTGTCGGGCGCCCGGGGGCTTCTCGGGCATGAGGTGGTGCAGGCCTTCTCCTCGGCCGGTCATGCGGTGGTGGCCACCGATGTCACGGGGGATCTGGAGCGGCTCGATATCACCGACCGCAGCGAGATCACACAGGTTATCGAGACGCAGAGCCCGGACTGGATCATCAACTGCGCGGCCTTCACCCAGGTGGACGCCTGCGAGACGCAGGCAGAGAGTGCCTTCCTGCTCAATGCCGAGGCCCCGGGACGGCTGGCCGAGGTCTGCGGCGATCACGGGGTGAGGTTGCTCCACATCAGCTCGGACTATGTCTTCGACGGCGAACAGGAAACCCCCTACGGGGAGGACGATGCGCCGCATCCGATCAATGTCTACGGCAAGTCGAAGCACGCCGGCGAGCAGGCGGTCATGGCGCGCATGGACGAGTTTATCATTGTCAGGCCGCAGTGGCTCTTCGGGCCGCACGGGCCCAACTTCGTGGCCACGATCCTGGGGCTGGCCAAGGAGCGGTCCCAGATTCAGGTCGTCAATGATCAGTGGGGTTCCCCAACCTATTCCAAGGACCTGGCCAAAGGACTGCGGGCCCTGGTGGAGAATGATGCCCGGGGCATCTACCATGTCTGTAACCGGGGGGTGGCGAGCTGGTTCGACCTGGCGCAAAAGGCGGTGGACCTGGTGGAACTCGAGACCGAGGTGGTGCCAGTGGATTCGCAGCAGTTCCCGCGTCCGGCCAGAAGGCCCAGGAACAGCACCCTCTCGACCAAGAAGTTTACCTCGGCCACGGGCAAGCTCATGCCCCCCTGGCAACTTTCCCTGCAGGACTACATCCGGCATTATCTGCAGCAGGCCAGGTACAAGGCTTAAGGGGCAGGCCCTGCCCGTCTGCGGGCGAGATATCCCACGGCCGGGGCGGGGCAAAGGAAAGAAAAGGAGTCTTATTTGAGCACGAAAGAGCGACTGGGAGCCGTGACGAAGCGCGATGCATCCTGCGGGGGTGAGGCCCCAGGCACGGTGAAGACCAAGAGTGCCGCCAAGGAATGGGGCGAGGCCCTGCTCGTGGCCTTCGTCATCGCCATGATTATCCGGGCCTTTCTCCTGCAGGCATACCGTATCCCCTCCTCCTCCATGGAGGATACGCTCCTCAAGGGTGACCATATCCTGGCCACGAAATACAACTACGGCATGACGGTTCCGTTCACGACGTACAAATTCTGGGGAGCTGACAGGGTCCCTCAGCGTGGGGACATCATCATCTTCACCTTTCCCATGAACCACAAGATGGATTTCGTGAAACGGGTGATTGGTCTGCCCGGAGATGTGATCGAGATCAGGGACAAACACGTCTACGTCAACGGGAAAGAGTATGTCGTGGGCTGTGAAAAGTTCACCGACCCCCAACTTGTCACCCAGGGGCCGGCCGAGCGGCGCGATAATTTCGGGCCGATAACGGTGGAGCCCAGGCACGTGTTTGCCATGGGGGACAACCGCGATCAGAGTTATGACAGCCGCTTCTGGGGTCAGGTGCCCATCGAGAACATCAAGGGCAAGGGGGCCATCATCTATTTTTCCTGGGATTCGACCCGGCCCGGTATCCGCTTCTCGCGGCTCGGCCAGGTGCTGCACTAGCGGCCTGCAAGGGGGAGCCCCCCTTTCCGGGGGGCATGAAGGATTGTATACCGGAACAGTACGGCGGGGGCACAATCAAGGTGTAAGGAGAAGGGCCTATGTCAGAGATACCGATGCAGGCATCCGCCATCGAGGCGGTTCTCGATGAGCTCGCCGCTTCCCTGCGCGCGACCCTTGACGCATGGGAAGACGTGGTATTTATCGGGATTCGCTCCGGAGGGGTCAGGATTGCGCGCTATGTGGCCAAGGCGCTCGAGACGCAGGTCGGGACCCAGATCCCCTTGGGCGCCCTGGACATCTCCCTCTACCGCGACGACCTCTCGCGCCGGAGGTGGTATCCCGAGGTCAAGAGCACGGAGATCCCCTTTTCCATAGAGGATAAACGCATCATCCTGGTGGATGACGTGCTCAACACCGGGCGCTCGGTGCGGGCCGCCATCGATCACATCGTGGATCTCGGCCGGCCCCGGCGCATCTACCTGCTCGTACTCTTTGACCGCGGCGGACGGGAAATCCCCATTCAGGCGGACTTTGTGGGCCGCAAAATCGGCCTGCCCGAGGACAAGATCATCAAGCTCGTGGGCCCGGACGATAGTGAGGCCATCGGCGGCGTCATCATCACCGAGGTGGGCAAATGAACTGGCCGCACAAGGACCTGATCGGGATCCAGAATCTCACCCGGGAGGAGATCGGGACGATCCTCGATATGACGACCTCTTTCAAGGAGATCTCCCGCCGGGACATCAAGAAGGTCCCTACCTTAAGGGGCAAGACCGTGGTGCTGCTCTTCTACGAACCCAGCACGCGCACGCGCCTCTCGTTCGAACTCGCCGCCAAACGGCTCAGTGCGGATACCACGGCGCTTTCAGCCTCCGGATCGTCCTTCGCCAAGGGGGAGACCATGCTGGATGCCGCCCGGAACGTCATGGCCATGCAGCCCGACTGCATCGTGATCCGCTATCCCCATGCCGGAATGCCGCAGCGGCTGTCCCGGGATCTGTCCTGTTCCATCATCAATGCCGGGGACGGCTATCACGAGCACCCCACCCAGGCCCTCTTGGACCTCTACTCCATGAGGGAGCACTTCGGGTACCTGGAGGGGCTCGAGGTGGCGATTGTGGGGGATATCATGCACTCGCGCGTGGCCCGCTCCAACGTGTACGGGCTCAGGAAGATGGGGGCGCAGGTGACCCTTGTGGCCCCCAGGACCCTCTTGCCGCCCGGGGTGGATTCCTGGGGGGTTAAGATCGCCACGCAGTTCGATCCGGTGCTGCCGCAGATGGATGTGGTGATGATGCTCCGGGTGCAGAAGGAACGTATCGGTCAGCAGCTTTTCCCCGACGTGCGGGAATACGCAAGCTTCTACGGTCTCAACCGGGCCCGGTTGGACAGGCTGCGGCCCGAGGCGGTCATCATGCACCCCGGGCCCATGAATCGCGGCATGGAGATCACCGGGGACGCGGCGGACTCGGCGCGATCGCTCATCCTGGACCAGGTGGAAAACGGGGTGGCGGTGCGTATGGCCCTGCTTTACCTGTGCCTGGGGGCCCCCGGTGAGGTGGTGGGCGCTCAGGGGTGAGCAGGAAAGAGGGGGCAAGAGGAGAGCCACATGTGGATTAAGGGCGGAAGAATTCTGGATCCGGCAGGGGGTACCGATGTCGTGGGCGATGTGTTCCTCGATGAGGGACGCATAAAGGGGATCTTCCCCGGCGGGACACCGAAGGCCACCGGGGATCTGATCGATGCCGCCGGGTGCTGGGTGATCCCCGGCCTCATCGATATGCACGTGCACCTCAGGGAACCCGGGTACGAATACAAGGAGGATATCGAGAGCGGCACGCGCGCCGCGGCCGCCGGAGGGGTAACGACCCTTGTGTGCATGGCCAATACGCAGCCGGTCAACGACAACCCGGCGGTCACCGAATACATCCTCAAGAGGGCACGCGCCAAAGGCTGCGTGCGGGTGCTGCCCGCCGGGGCGGTCACGGTGGGGCTCAAGGGGGAAGAGCTGGCCGAGATCGGCCTCATGCGGGAGGCCGGCATCGTCGCGATCTCGGATGATGGCCGGCCCATCGAGCAGGCCGTCCTGTTGCGCCGCGCCCTGGAGTATGCCGCCACCTTCGGCGTGCTCCTGATGTCGCACCCACAGGACCTGGGCCTGTGCGGGGCGGGGGTCATGCACGAGGGGGCCCTCTCCTCGGCGCTGGGCCTGGAGGGCATCCCCGCCATTGCCGAGGATATTATGGTGGCGCGTGACATCCTCGTGGCCGAGTATACCAAGGTCCCCATCCACCTCACCCACCTCTCCACGCAGGGGAGCCTGGAAATCGTCCGCCGGGCCAAGGCGCGCGGGGTGCAGGTGAGCTGCGACGTCACGCCGCACCACCTGCTGCTGACCGAGGCCTGTGTGTGCGGCTATGACACCAACGCCAAGATGTATCCCCCGCTGCGGGCCGAAGAGGATCGGCGCGCCCTCATCGCCGGGCTCAAAGACGGCACCATCGATTGCATTGCCACCGACCACGCTCCGCATGCCCGCGACGAGAAGGACCTGGATTTCGATCTCGCACCCTTTGGCACCATCGGCCTCGAGACCCTGCTGCCGGCCCTCATAACCCTGCAGGTCGAGGAGGGTCTCGACCTCCTCGATCTGCTGGCGCGTGTCTCGTCCCGGCCCGCCGGCCTGCTGGCCTTTGACGGGGGTCGACTGCAGGAGGGCGCCCGTGCAGACATCACGATCGTCGATCCCGCAAAGGCTTGGACCCTGAGCGAGGACGGGATCCACTCGAAATCGAAGAATTCGGCCTTTCTCGGCCGGACGTTCACCGGCAAGGTCATGGCCACCGTGGTGGAGGGGGTTCTGGTCTACGAGGCGCGCTGAGAGACCGGCAGCACCCCGAGGGAAGGCGACCCCGCAAGGGGGGGATCGGCGCCTCGGGAGCGGTTTAGAGACCCAGGTCGCCGACGAGGCCTGCCACCATGCGGGCGATGGCGGGACTGGCGGTGAGCCCGGGCGACTCGATGCCGATGAGGTTGATGAGTCCTTCGAGGCCGCGGCCTCCTTCATGGGCGATGACGAAATCCCGGAAACCCTCGCGGGGGAATTTGAGCTGGGGCCGGATGCCCGCCATATCGGGCGACAGGTCGTCCGGTTCGAGGAAGGGCAGGAAGGTGCGTGCGTTCTCGTAGAATTCCCGGGCATGCGCGGGGTCCACGGCGTAGTCCTCCTCGGCGGTGACAAAGGCACTGGGACCCAGTTTAAGCTGGCCGGCGAGATCCTTGGTGGCGTGGATCCCGAGCCCGCTGAGGTCCGCCAGGGGGTTCGGGTAGACCAGCGCGCCGAGGCGCGCGGCCTTGACGGGCCGCACGCGGAAGTATTCGCCCTTGACCAGGTGCTGCGCATAGCCGGCCTGGTGGATGTCGATGCCGGCCAGCTCGGCCACCCTGTCGGCGCCCAGCCCGCAGGCGTTAATCACCATGGCGGAGGTGAAGGTATAGTCCTCAATCCCCCTCCCGCGAACGCGGCAGGTATAGCCTCCCCGCACAGGCTCGAGGCCCACCAGACAAGTGCGGTAGAGGAGGGTGACCCCCTCGGCCAGGCACAGCGCCTCCAGGTGCCGGATGAGGCGGTGGACGTCCAGGATGCCGGTCTGGGGAGAGTAGAGGGCTTGCCTTGCATGGACGTGGGGCTCGAGGCGTTTGAGTTCCGCGGCACCCAGCATGGTGAGCCCTGCGGCGCCGTTTTCCCTGCCGCGGGCATACAGGTCCGCAAGCGAGGCCTCCTGCGCGGGCGAACTCGCCACGATCACCTTGCCGCACAGGCGCTGCGGGATGTGGTGCGCCTGACAGAAGGCCTGCAATAGGTGCCGGCCCTCCACGCACAGGCGTGCCTTGAGGGATCCGGGGGGGTAGTAGATGCCGGCATGCAGCACCTCGCTGTTCCTCGAGCTGATCCCCCTTCCCGGGCCCGCTTCGCGTTCCACGATCACGATGTTCCTGTCCCGGCCACGGAGTTCCCACGCGATGCTCAGGCCGATGATTCCGGCCCCGATGATGGTGATATCGGCATCGAACATGCAGGCCTCTATAGCAGGGCCGGGTCTCTCAGGTAAAGGCCCCTGTCGCGGCCCTCATCCGCAACCTGTGGTCCGGGGGAGATAACATATTGAAAACGAATGAATAAAAAGAGGTCCCTTTCCAGGCGTGGCTTGCCATGGACCCTCGGATCTGGTATAATAAATCTGTTATAGTATAAGTGTTCAATCATACAACTCTGGAGGATCAAATGGATATTAGGGATAAGATTCCTGTTATTCGAGTTGCAATCAGGGGCGCCAACGGGAGGATGGGGCTGCAGGCCATCTATGCCTCCATGGAAAACAACGAGGATATCCTGGAGCGGTCCAAGAAGAACCAGCTGACCGACAAGGATGTGTGGATCGATGTGGTCTTCGGGGCCTTCACCGCCGACATCCCCACGGTGCAGCAGCTGCTTTCGGGCGTCATGCGTTCCGAAAAGAGCAAGATCCTGGAGGGATACGACAAGGCCGGGGCCCCGATCTTCCGTCTGAAGTCCGGCGGCAAGCACGAGTTGAGAACCAAGTATTTGGAGCAGACCCTGGACGAGGAACCCCAGCGTGATCACGTGATTTCCTTTGACCGTCAGGAGATCGTCGATACCCCGGAGGGATTGCCGGCCCTGAAAATCTATTCCAAAAACCGGCAGGAGGTGCTTTCCATCATCCGCCATGCCAACGTCCGCCTGGGGGAACTCTCGGCCGAGGCCATCATGGACCGCGTCCTGGATACGGCCTATGACCTCGGGGCGAACGTCCTGCTGTCGTGTGTGGGGGATACGGCCAAGAAGGCCGAGAGCATGCAGCGCTGGCTGGACAAGATCCACGAGAAGGGCTACGCCATGGGCTTCCTCGAGTCCGCGCCCGCCAAGGGCTGGGACAGCCGCCTGCTCTCCCAGCAGGACGTGGTGAGTGTCCTGTGCTCGCGCAACTACAGCCCCACGGGTACCCTGTTTAGGACCGGGCTGTCGCTCAAGAAACCGCTGTTCGAGTACAAAAAGTATGAACTCGCCAAGGTGGGTGGAAAATTCAAGGGTATCCTCCGACGCATCATCGAGCACATCATCGAAATGCCGGATTTTCGCTGCTATGCCCAGTTTCTGAAGGAAAAACCGGTCACCATCCGTGAGATCGACGGAGAAAAGGTGCTCATCAACTTCCCGCCGAACTTCCTGACCGTCACCTCGCCCAACTACCTCAAGTTCAGTTTCTACGAAGACAATGAATACGGCTATGTCTGCGCGGCCATGATCCCCAACATCAAGGGCCTGGGCCTGGTCTACCGGCAGAAGGAGCTGGTGGAGCAAATCCGCGGCAAGGGGGTGCGCTACGAGGCGGTGACCAACGTGCCCGGCATCTTCGGGATCGACTGGCTCGTCCAGACGCCGCAGGAGATCGTCTCCCGTGGTGGGGCCATGTCCACAAGCTCCTGCACCACCAACGGCAACCTGATGGGGGATTACATCCTGTTTCTGGCCCTTAACTGCTATTTCGATTTCTTTTATGAGACCATCAAGGGCTACTACCTCACACCCGACGGAGAGGATGACCGACGCTACGAGGAGATCATCGATAAACGCTTCACGGAATTCAGGGACTACCTGGGCGATCTGATAAAGCACCGCTCCCGCATGATCCGCACCGTCTATAACTTCTATTATGACGAGGTGGAATTCATGGATACGGACATGCAGCACGGACTGACCCGCTCCGAATCGCCGGATATCATAGATTATTTGCGCGAGACCTCTTCCGGGTCCCAGACCGAGGTCCCCAAACTGCTGTCCCTGCCCGAGCGCGAGCTGGAATACTTCAAGGGGCTGCGCTCGACGATCAAGCGGCAGCTCACCAAGGAGGGCGATGCCTCCATCCGCAAGGAGCTCGAAGGCCAGATGGCCAAGGTGGAATCTACGATTCAGACCATCGAGGGCAGTATCAATATTGTAAGTATTATTGAAAAGATGGAGGAGAAGTAACCTGGTCGTGTCACCCCGCGGCAGGCCTGGTCGGCGGTGATTATGGGCTTGACACCGTGATTTCAATTGGACTATGAACCCTTGCATGTGAGGGCCCATAGCTCAATTGGTAGAGCCACCGGCTCATAACCGGTAGGTCCCTGGTTCGATTCCAGGTGGGCCCACTAAGCATGAAGGGTGCACAAGCGTGAGGATAGTCTTGCTCATAGAGAAGATCACACAGGGAAATAACGGGAAAGGGGGTGCTCATCAAGCACCCCCTTTCTTTTTATGCCCAACCCGCCCAGGCGGTTTCATGCATGAAAACCATCCCCCGCATACGGGGATAGGCCCCCTGAGGTGGCGCGAGAGCGCTGCCCACGACGAGGAGAGGCCATGCAGTTGAGCGGAGTACTCGCCGAGCTCGACCGCCTGGCCCCGCTGGCGAGCGCCGAGGCTTGGGACAACGTGGGGCTCATGGTGGGCGACTTGGGCAGCGAGATCTCGTCGGTCCTGGTCAGCCTCGATCCGAGCCTGGCGGCGATCGCCTGGGCCCGAGACCAAGCCATCGATCTCCTGCTTACCCACCATCCCCTGATCCTGCATCCGATCCGCAACGTGAGGCTGGACGAGGGTGTGGGACGCAAGATCGGGCAGCTTGTCCGGGCGGGGATCGCCCTGGTGAGCCTGCACACCAATCTGGATGCGGCCTCCGGCGGCGTGGCGGACACGCTTGCGGAGCGGGTGGGTCTCGAGGCGATCGAGGCCTGCGGCATGCTGCGGGCGGGCCGTGTAGCTGCGGGCGGGGCGCTGGCGCCCTGGGTGCGATCCCTGGGCTTTGGGGAGGCGCGCATCGTGGATGCGGGCCGCGACGTCAAGTACGTGGCGGTCTGCCCCGGGAGCGGGATGGACGCCTGGAGGGAGGCCTTATCGCGGGGATGCGATACCTTCGTGACCGGCGACGTTCGCTATCATGCGGCCCTGGATGCCAGGGAGGCCGGCCTGAACGTGGTCGATCTCGGTCATTATGCCACGGAGGCGCTCGTATGCCGGCCCCTGGTAGGGACCTTGCGCGGGGTGCTCGCGGGCGTGGACGTCCGCGTGTTCGAGGGACAAGACGTTTTTCAATCTATCAAGGACAAGGAGTAGAACGGGTGAAGGACTTATTAGCGGATGTCATTGCGCTGCAGGACGTCGAGGTGGAAGTGTTCAAGGCTCAAGGCAACTTGGATGGAATACCCAAGGAAATCGAAGAGATAGAGAGCATCATCCTGGCGCGCAAACGTTCGCTCGATGCGGTGGACGAAGAGCTCGCCGACCTGGGCGGCCGTAAGGCCCCCCTGGAAAAGGAGCTGGAAGAGAATCAGGTGATCCTCGACGCGGCCGACGCGCGCATCAAGAAGATCAAGACCAACAAGGAATACCTCGCCCTGCAGCGCGAGATCGATATTGCCAAGAAGCGCAAGTCCGACATCGAGGAGCAGATCCTCACCCTCATGGACAAGATCGAAAGGCGCGCCCTGGAGCGGGAGTCTATCCAGAAGACCTTCGAGGCCGACAGTGCCCTGCTCGATGAGCGGCGCGGGCAGCTTCAGGAGCGGCTCATCGAGCTGACCGCCCAGAAGGAGCGCCTGCAAAGGGAGTGCGAGGAGCTGCGCAAGACCGTGGATGCCTCCCTGCTCTCGAAATACGACCGCATCAAGAAGAACAAGCGGGGTCTGGTGGTGGTGGAGTGTATCGACGGGGTCTGCATGGGCTGCAACATGCACATCCCGCCCCAGCTCTTCAACGAGCTCGTCCGCGGCGACACGCTCATCATCTGCCCCTTGTGCCAGCGCATCCTCTACACCTAGGCGTAAGCGAAGGCCCTCCGGGCGCGTCCCTTGATGAGGCGGGTTTTTTTTGCGTTTGCCCCTAAAGTATTTCCGGGTTTCAGCCGTAGAGAGTATGAAGTTGCACAGGAGAGGTTGCGTCCGCGCCGCTGCCGCGTCCGCGGACACGGCAGGCGCACAGGCGAAAGACTAGAAGAATTCGAGAAGGAGGAGACAAGGAATGATGGTGCAGTCAAAGAAGGGTTTCACACTGATCGAGTTGATGATCGTGGTCGCGATCATCGGGGTTCTGGCGGCGGTGGCCATCCCGGCCTACAGCAACTATGTGCGCAAGGCCAAGCTGACCGAGGTCACCAACGCCATGGGGGCCGTGGGGAGTGCCGCCATCGAGTATTATCAGTCCCGGAACGAAATGCCTGGTGCCATGACGACCCGGGCAGCTATCGCGAATTCACTGGGCATCTCCATCCCCACCACGTACGTGGATCTGGGCGCCAGTGGTGTCACCTGGACCCCCTCCGGCACTGCGGGAACGATTCAGGCTACCCTGAGGGCGCTTGGCGGAGGGTGCGACGGCGAAACCCTCACCCTCACGGTGCAGCAGGGCCGGCGCGGTTCCTGGGGCGGGACGGTGCCTGATTCATACATCCCTAAGCAGTAAGATGCGCTGAGCCGCAGGGCTTGAACGCGAATCAAGGAGGGGCCCTGAGCCAGCTTGCTGGCTCAGGGCCCCTCTGTATGCGGTCGAAGGCTTCCGGGTATGGGTTGAATTCCCCGACGCTGGCGGCGTCGAGGGAGTCTTGGGCTTGCCCCGGGGTTCATGCGCGTGGTAGCGCGTCAAGCAAAGCCGCCTGTCTGCCGAGAGGGGATACATATGATGCACATTTTGGGGGATAGACGCTCCCGCATGATCTTCTTCTGCCTGCTGGCGCTCCTGGTCGGCGGGCTCTATTACAACACGCTGGACAACCTGCCCACGAACTGGGACGACCCGGCGCTCTTTGCCCGGGAGGCGCTCAAATCCTTCTCCCCGGAGCATCTGCGGACGATCTTCACCATGGACCGGGGGGCGACCTACCAGCCCGTCCGGGACCTCTCCTATATGCTCGACTTCGCCCTCTGGGGGGAGCGCGTGGTCTTCGGCATGCATGTCCACAGCCTGGTCCTCTATATCCTGATGCTGCTCTGCGGCTGGGTGTTCCTCGATCAGCTCTTCCGGGCCTTTGCGGTTGAGGATAAACGGCGTTTTATCTGGGCGTCGCTGACCACGCTCATCTACGCCGTGCACCCGGTGCATGTGGAGAGCGTGGCCTGGCTGTACGCGCGCAAGGAGACCCTGCTCGGGATCTTCACCTTCCTGTGTCTGGCGGCCTTCCTTAGGGCTCGGGCAGGACTGTGGCGCTATGCCCTCCTCAGCCTGGTGTTCCTGGTCCTGGCCATCATGTCGAAGCCCACCGCGCTCGCCATTCCGGGCGTGATGGTGGTCCTGGACGTGTGCCTCCAGCTTCAGCGGCGCGAAGTAGATTTCTGGAGGACCAGGGCCTGGATCTATGCGCCGGTCCTGCTCATCGTGGTCCCCATGATCGTCTGGCTCGTGCAGATGCTGTCCTCGGCGGGGGGGGTCAATCCCTACCACGGGGGCTCCTTCGGGACCAATCTGCTGGCGGTGTCGCAGATTTTCATCGAGTACCTCTCCCTGATCGCCTTCACCATCAATTATGCCGCCGACTACCCGGTCACCCTCCATGCCGACTTTCACGCCTGGCAGGCCTGGGCGTATCTGGCCCTCAATGGCCTGATCCTGGGCAGTGTTATCTGGGCGCTCAGGGCCCGGAGGCCCCTGTATATCGTGTTCGTGGCCTGGTTCTATATCTTCCTGCTGCCGGTCTCCCACCTGGTGCCCCTATCCCAGACCCTGACCGACCGCTATGCGCTGCTTTCCTCCTTGAGCTTCTGTGCCGTGGTGGGCTACGCCCTGATGAAGCTGGGCACCATCGAGTCCGGCCGGCTGCCGGGACTGTCCCCGGAATTCCCCAAGCTGCTCGCCGCGGGCCTGGCGCTCTTTTTCATCGGCGCCTATTCCCTGATGACGATCCGCCAGAACGACCTCTGGCAGGATTCCCAGACCCTCTGGGAGGACACCCTGGCGAAGTACCCCCAATCGCGTCCGGCCAACGTGAACCTGGCCGTGGTGTATCTGAACCAGGGGCGTTACGCGGAGGCCCAGGCGCTCTGCCTCACCGTGATCGAGCAGCAACCCTACCATTACTATGCCATCACCAACCTCGCCCTGGCGCAGCTGATGATGCAGGAACATGACCATGCCATCAACAACTTCCAGCAGGCGCTGAAAATCAAGCCCGATCTCCTCAAGGCCAGGCAGGGCCTGGCCGACGCCTACTGGGCCAGGGGGGATTATGAGGAGACCTATCACCGGTACCGCGAGCTGCAGCATCTCCAGGAGAGCCGCGGAGCAAGGGAGAAGGGCCTTATCGCCTATCGCCTGGGGTATGCCTCCTGGAAGACGGGCCACCGCGATGAGGCGCAGGCCTTCCTCTCTCAGGCGCGCGCCAGTGGCGAAGGGCACTGGGGGCTTTTGTGGGACATCGGGATGTTGTATTCGAGCATGGGGGAGCGCGCCCCGGCAGAGGCGATCTGCGAGCAGCTCCGGGCCGCCCTGCCGCGTGATGGGGTCCCTGCGGCCCAGGGCCGGATGCTCCGGGAGCTGGAACGGGCCCTGCCTTGAGAAGGGCTTGAACCGGCAGGAAAAGGGGGGGAGGATCGGTGAGAACGTCCGTGGTGCCAAGGAGGCAGAGATTCTCACGTGCGGGAGTGCTCCTCATCTTGCTGCTGGGGATGCTTTCAGGCCCAGCAGTGTGTGGGGAAGCATATGACATCTCCCTGGACGACGGGAAGATTGCACCCTATACCTTGCAGCTGCTCCCGATCTGGGAGGTTGAGGATGAGGAGGGCCTCGCACGTATCCATCGACTTCATCCCCCATCAGGGAGCGCGGAAGTTCGGGACGATCTGGCGTGGTTCAACCGCCTGCGCCTGTGGCTGAGGGAGAAGTCCTCTCACGGGCCGGCGGCCTTCAGGTACCCCCTCTATCCCCCCTCCATGATCGAGCGCCTGCGCCATGACGAGGAGTACTCGGCCACCTGCGGGCCCTTCAGTGTCGCCTATGCGGGGCTGCTCCTGGCGCATGACATCCCGGTTAGGCTCGTGCACATCTTCGCCGCTTCGGACACGGGAGAGCTCTCCTCCCACACCTTCAATGAGGTGTGGAGCGAACACCACCAGAAATGGGTGGTGCAGGATGTGGACCTCAACTGCTGCTGGCTTGCCTCCGACGGCTCTCCCCTGAGCGCCCTGGAGCTCCAGCAGGCCATGTGCGGTCCGGGGACAAAGGGGCTTGAGGTGGCCGCCTATCGGACAGCGGGGGAAAAGATGGCGGATTTCCCTGTGCGGCGGGAGCTGTTTTACCGGCTGGTGATCGCTTTCCAGTCCAACTATTTCCGCGCACAGGGCATCCCCTATCTCCAGTACCAGAGAGGCTCCCTCGTCCATTGCCTGCGAGAGGGGGAACAGGCAGACGCGCGCTGGAGACAATACGCGGAAATGATGGCCATTCAGGTCACGCGCGATCAGGGTCTGCTCTCAGCCCCCGTCAATCAGATTGAGATTCAGACGGTTGCCTCAGGTGAGGCCATCCGTTTCACCTTTTCCAACAATATGCTCAATTTTGACCAATATGAGGTCTCTGTGGGAAAAAGCGGCTGGGAGACCCTTGCAGGAGACGCCTTCTCCCTCCCCACGAAACACTGTGACCAGGGCGCTGAGCTCCGGGTGCGGGGGGTTTCCGGGCGGGGGCACAGGACCAAGGCCTTTGCGGCCGTCATCACCCGCAAGCACGCAGCGGGGCGCTTCGGTCCCCCCATGCCGACGAAGACCCGCGGTCAGGCCGAGGCCCTTCGTCCGTGAGCAGAGAAGAAGGCCGGGTCGAGGGACAGAGCGGCATCGGGGTTAATCATCTGAGGGATGAATTCCCCGCTGCGTGCAGCGGCAAGGGGGGGCTGGGCTTGTCCTGGAGTTTATGCTAATACTTTCCCCGACAGCTCGAGACAAGACATGGCCTCGCAAGGAAAACCACCTCGTCAGCACACCCTTTTGAGGGGCAGGGACCTTGCCTCCCCTGAGGACATCGCCGCCTTTCGGGAGAAGGTCTGGAACCACTACCGACAGCACGGGCGCAGCTTCCCCTGGCGGCAGACCCGGGAGGCCTACCGCATCCTGGTCTCCGAGTTCATGCTGCAGCAGACCCCGGTCGAGAGGGTGGTGCGTTTCTATGAACCCTTCCTTGAGGCCTTCCCGGATTTCGGACGTCTGGCCCAGGCACCCCTTCCCGAGGTGCTCACACGCTGGAAGGGGCTGGGGTATAACCGCCGGGCCCTGGCGCTCAGGGAGTGCGCCCGACGGGTGGTGAACGTTCATGCCGGGCGCCTGCCCCCCGCGCGGGAGGCGCTCCTGGCCCTGCCCGGGATCGGGCCCGCCACGGCAGGGGCTCTCCTGGCCTTTGCCTTTGATCTCCCGGTGGCCTTCATCGAGACCAACATCCGGCGCGTCTTCCTGCACGTCTTCTTCCCTGGGCAGACACGCGTGAGGGATGCGGCCATCCTGGCGCTGGTGGAGCAGACCCTCGACCGCAGCAGCCCCCGGCAGTGGTACTACGCCCTCATGGACTACGGGGCGCATCTCAAAGGGGCTCCCCCCGATCCCAACCGCCGCAGCGCCCACTATGCCCGGCAGGCCCCCTTCGAGGACTCCAACCGCCAGCTGCGCGGGCTGATCCTGCAGGCCCTGCTCGATTACGGCCCCCTCAACCTGGCGCAGATACAGACCCGCCTCTCGGGGCGGGACCCCCGGCGGGTGCAGGCCCTGCTGGAAGGGCTCGCGCGGGAAGGCTTTCTCCGGTCCGGCCCCTCGGGGATTTTCAGGCTCTCAGAGTAAGTTTTTAATCGTTATGGGTCAACTTCCCCACTGCTTGTAGCGGCAGGGTGGGTCCAGGGCTTGCCCAGGGGTTCATACCCATGATTGACAACTTGAATGCATAGGGGCCAGCATGCTCATAGATGAAAAGGAAAAAGCGGTTTTCCAAGAATGACCTGGGGGAACCTTTTTGAAAGCAGGTGTTTGCCTGAGAGTTACCCCCAGGCCCTTTTTCAAGAAAATTTGATCTAGAGGGCCGTTCTTCTCCCTGCCTCAACCGTCAGGAGACGAAGCCCCCTATTGCCTGCGGTATTGAGGCCAGTCCGGGGATTCACCACCATGATTCTCTCGAACAAACGAGTTCCCGGTTGCCGGGAGGGGGTCATCTGATACGGCCCCGCCGGGACAGATACACCGGCACGGCACTTCCCGGAGGGGTGGTGACCCTGTCCGGACGAGATCCTCCTGTTCTGTGCGACAGGTCCGCCCCCATGGTTTTGTTTTGCCCTTTTGTCCTGAATTCTGTATGGGTTCGGGAGGGTGTTCCTGTGAATCGGTGGCCCCGGGGGTGTGGCGCACCGGCTGTTTGTCCAGAGCGGCTGGGGGATGGGCAATCACCGGGGGTCAACTGTCCCGAGAGGGG
>CAZUDI010000004.1:136459-140041 GCA_964618975.1 uncultured Bacteriovoracaceae bacterium
GTGCTTCGGGCTCGAGCGCTTTCTCTACAAGGTCTCGGCCCAGAGGGGCTGCAATTCCGCCCGCACGACGTTTACCTTCATGACCACCGTGGCTTTGATCGGGACCCTGGCCTTTTTGAGATCGGGAGAAGCTGTGGGCGAGGTGGGGGTCCTGGTGCTGCTGGCCCTGATCAACAGCACCTCCTTTGCCGGGGCCACGTATTGTCAGATCGAGGCCCTCAAGCATCTGCCCACGAGCCTCACCTTTCCCCTGGTGAGACTCAATACCCTTATCGTGGTGATCTTTTCGATCGTCTATTTCAGGGACGCCCTCCTGGCGCATCAGGTAGCCGGGATGGCGCTCGCTGTGGGGGTGATCGTCTTCATGGCCCGCCAGGGGGCCGAGCCCACCCGGGCCGGGGCCTCGGTCCGGACAGGCCTCATGCTGGTGTTCGTCGCCATGCTCTCAGGCGCCGTCGCGGCCATCTCGAGCAAATTCGCCGCCCAACATACCAACCACCTGGCCTTCATTGCGCTTTCCTACGGCATGGGAAGCCTCTTTAGCCTGACGCTTGTCCGACGCCTGGGCCCTAAGCGGGGAAGTGGCCGCAACCTGGAGGCTTCCCTGATCGGCATCGCCATGGGGGCCATCAATTTCGTGGGGTTTTCCTGCTTCCTCATGGCCCTGACCATGGGACCCCTGTCAATTATCATCCTTATTACCGGGATGTATTTTCTGGTGGCCATTTTTTTGGCCGCCCTGGTGTACCACGAACGCATCTCGCCCCCGAGGGCGCTCGGCATCGCCCTGACGGTGCTCTCCCTGGTTCTGCTGCGCAGCTAGCACAGGCCCTGCGGCGCTGCCAGCGCACTTCGCGCCCGGGTAACCGGCCTTCCATGTAGGGCGGGCCCGGCAGGATACGGAGGCCTGGAGAAGGGTTTCTGGTGGGGGGGAGACTTTTCCTGGAGGAAAAGTCCCCCCCCACACCCCTTCAAAAAAGACCAAAGGGTCGGACGTGATCGTCCGTGGGAATCAGGGAAGGAAGGGCCGGCCGAAGCGGTTGAGGTGCACGCAGTCAGCCAGATCCTTTCTCCCCGGGCCGGCCTTGGCGCCGGTGTCCGGCCATCCCACCGGAATGACACAGACGACCTCGTAGCCCTCGGGGAGATCCAGCCGCCGCCTGCAGGCGTCATGATCCATGAGCCCCACCACGACCGTTCCCAGGCCGAGCGCGTGCGCCTTCAGACACAGGTTCTGGACCGCCAGGCCCAGGTCGAACATGAACCAGTTCGAGAACTTGGTGAGGTCCTGGCCCTGATGACACCCGGAGACGCCGACCTTGGCGCAGGCCACGATGAGGGCGCTCGCGCCCAGGGAGCACTTGGTGGCGGGATTTTTTTCGGCATAGGTCTCCGTCACCCCTTCGATGAGTTCCCTGTCCCTGACCACGATGAATTCCCAGACCTGGGTGTTGGCCCAGGATGGCGCCCAGCAGGCCGCTTTCAGCATGGCGGTGAGGTCCTCGTCCGGGACCGGTTCCGGGCTGAATCTCCGCACGCTTCGGCGCTGTTCGATGGCTTCCTCAAGCTTCATAGGGCCCTCCTCATTGAAAAAATGATTCCTCTCTTACTATAGCATCCCTGCGCCATCACCGCCAGATCTGTCTTGCCTGCAGAGCTTTGGCTGGCGCTGACCAGACGGTCGCAGGCGTGGCGGGTTGTTCTTGGTGACTATTCCAATTATGAATGGAGGATCCCTAGTCATTCATACGACGTACTTGCCAGGGTTTTCGTCTTTCTGTTACATCTCTTTATACCTCTGCGTCGCCATTTCCCGAGCAGGAATAAGGGCCTGGGGCAGGGCACATGGCGGGAAGACTTTTGCATCTTCTGAGGAGCTATACCTGATGAATGGGATAAATGAGGCCGAGCGCGTTATCTACTTCGACAATGCCGCCACTTCCTGGCCCAAGCCGGAAGTGACCTATGCTGCCATGGCGCACTACGCCAGGGAGATCGGGGCGAACCCGGGCCGCTCCGGCCACCGGCGATCCATCGATGCGGGTCGTGTGATGCTCGCGGCCCGGGAGGCGGTTTGCTCGCTCATCGGGACGCAGGACCCCTTGCGCATCGTGTTTACCAAAAACGCCACCGAGGCCCTCAATATCGCCGTGCTGGGGTTCTTGACGCCGGGTGACCATGTGATCACCTCGAGCATGGAGCACAATTCCCTCATGCGGCCGCTGCGGGCCCTGGAAAAATGCGGGGTGGGGCTTACATGCGTGCCGTGCGCCGCCACGGGAGAGATCGACCCGCAAGACGTCCGCAGGGCCGTGCGCCCGAACACGGTGGCTGTATACCTGACACATGCCTCCAACGTTACCGGGACGATCATGCCGGTGGGAGAGATCGGGCGCATCTGCCGGGAGTGCGACCTGACCTTCTGCGTCGATGCGGCCCAGACCGCCGGGTGCGTGCCCCTCGACGTCAAGGCCATGTACATCGACCTGCTGGCCTTCACCGGCCACAAGTCGCTTTTCGGACCGCAGGGCACCGGAGGGCTCTACCTCGGCCAGGGGCTGGAGACCCGGCTGCGGCCTCTGTCCATGGGGGGCACGGGCAGCCGGTCCGAACACGAGGAACAGCCGGAGTTCCTGCCGGACAAGTTCGAGGCCGGCACGCCCAACACTATCGGCCTCGCCGGCCTGCAAGCCGGCATCGAATTCATCCTCTCCCAGGGCGTTGCGCGTATCAGAGAGCACGAGGAGCGGCTCACGGCCTCGCTTGTGGAGGGGCTCGCGGCGATCCCCGGGATACACATATACGGGGTAAAGGATGCCGCGCGGCAGACGGCGGTGGTATCCTTCAATCTGCAGGGCCAAAGCCCGGCCGATATCGCGCTCGCCCTCGATGAGGAAAGCGGCATTCTGGCAAGGCCCGGCCTGCAGTGCGCCCCGGCGGCCCACCGCACCATCGGCAGCTTTCCCCACGGAACCCTGCGCTTTTCGCTGGGCTACTTCTCCACCGTGGAGGAGGTGGAAGTCGCGCGGGAGGCGCTCGCGCGCATCGCGTCGCGCAAAGGGGCGACCCTATGAGCACCGCGCCCTTGAAGATCCTGCTTTTCGACTCCACCAGCGCTGCCCTGCAGGCCGAGAAGCTCCTGAAGGCGCAGGGGCTTCCCTTCAAGATCATCCCGGTGCCCCGGCACATCAGCTCCGACTGCGGGGTCTGCATCCGTTTCAGGGCCGAGGACGAAGGGAGCGTGACCAACAGCCTCGAGGGCAGGGTTCCGGTAAACGCGATCTGCAGCCTCGATTGACACCCCATATCCTAGAGGAGCAGAAAGCCCGTATCTATTGGCTGGGGGAGCCTTCTTTCCAAAGAAGGATCCCCTTAAGGCCCCATCAAGAAAGGGAATGGCACCAATATGATCATTCTCCCCGCCGGACGAAGAACCCCCTCCTGGGACAGGAGGGGGTTGGGGGTGGTCGATCTTCGTGCCTCAGCCGGCCTTGCGGACCTCTTCGAACTCGGCGTCGACGACACCCTCGTCGGCCGCGCCCGCGGCCTGGGGACCACCCGTCTGCGCCTGGGTGTCCTGGG
>CAZUDI010000005.1:0-9432 GCA_964618975.1 uncultured Bacteriovoracaceae bacterium
TTTTCGAACTGCTCGACACCCTGCTCGACGTGGACTACTGCCTCCTCGTCCAGCGCGACAACCGCTTCAAGAAGCACATCCGCTACGCCCTGACCCACTTCCACGTCAAGATCGACTGGCCCATCTCCGAGGCCGCCGAGGACCTCGCCAAGGAGTTGCGCTATATCTCCAAGAACCTCTACGAGAAGGGCGAGCGCTACGCCGATACCCTGCAGCAGAAGCTGTTCGAGTACTACGGCTGCCATCATCAGGCCACCGGAGGCCGCCGCACGGCCGCCCTCATCGGTTCCCAGTACCTCAAATCCATCCCCGGCCTCTCCACCACCTACGTATCCAGTTCCGAGACCCGCACGCTGACACGCTACTCCGAAAAGGGCGTGGGCCGCTATGCCGTCATACGCATCGACAGGGACTATGCCACCCAGATCATGGAGATGAACCAGATCAGCCCCAAGGCCTTCAAACAGGGCTATGCCCTGGCAGAAAGGGAGGACGCCTATGACGTCATCCTCTTCGTCACCTACAAGCACACCGAGTGGGGGCTGCCACCCTCCGACGGCAAGCTGCGCATCCTGAAGCCGGACTACAGCTGGCTGGCCGTCGACAAGGAAATGCTCCTGCCGCTGCCCAATTCGGTCAGCTTCAGCCCCCTACCGGTCAAGTGCGTCTACCGAACATGAACGAGAGCGGAGGTTCCCATGGCGAGCATCATTGACGGAAAGGCCCTGTCCCAGAAGAAACGCGAGCTCATCGCCGAAGGCGTGGCCTCCTTCAGGGCGCAGCACGAGCGCGCCCCGGGGCTGGCCGTAATCCTGGTGGGGGACGACCCGGCCAGCGATATCTATGTACGCAACAAGAAGCGTGGCTGCGAGCAGTGCGGCATCCTTTCCTTCGCCCACCACCTGCCGGCGGACACCCCCCAGGACAGGCTCCTGGGTCTCATCGCCGAACTCAACGCCGACAAGGCGGTGGATGGCATCCTCGTGCAGCTGCCTCTGCCCGCGCACATCCGCGAACGTGAGGTACTGCTGGCCATCGATCCCGCCAAGGACGTGGACGGGTTTCACCCCTACAACATGGGTCGCCTCCTCATGGGCGAGCCCACCCTGTTGCCCTGCACCCCGGCGGGCATCATGTACATGCTCGACGAGCATGGCGTGGCGCTCGAAGGCCAGCAGGCCGTGGTCGTGGGCCGCAGCAATATCGTGGGCAAACCCATGGCGCTGCTGCTCATGATGCGCCACGCCACGGTCACCATCTGCCACAGCCGCACGCGCAACCTGAAGGCCCTCGTCGGCGGCGCCGACATCGTGGTGGCGGCCGTAGGCCGGGCCGAGATGATCCGCGGAGACTGGATCAAGGAAGGCGCCACGGTCATCGATGTGGGCATGAACCGCACCGCCGACGGGCTCAGGGGCGATGTGGCCTTTGCCGAGGCAGAGAAGCGCGCCGCGCTCATCACCCCGGTCCCCGGGGGGGTCGGTCCTATGACCATCACCATGCTGCTCGAAAACACCCTGATCGCGGCTACGGCCCATGGGTGAGGCCAGGGATCCCCTCGAACCAGACAATTGCGCCGCGGACAAACCCGCGCGTGCAGAGGAGATGCATGTATGAAGACGCCTCTGTATCCTTCCCACCTCGCGGCACAGGCCAGGATGGTGGATTTCCACGGGTGGGAGATGCCGGTGTGGTACCAGGGCATCACGGCCGAGCATATGGCCACGCGCACGCAGTGCGGGTTGTTCGACGTCAGTCACATGGGGGAGTTTCATGTAGACACGCCCGCGGGCGTAAAGCTCCTCAATGAACTGCTGACCATTGACGTATACAGCATGCCTCCCGGAAAGGTACGCTATACCTTCCTGCTGAACGAAAAGGGCGGCATCATCGACGATCTCACCGTCTACTGTATCGTGCCCGGTGAGCGTTACATGCTCTGTGTGAACTCGGCCAACACCGAGCGCGATTTCGCCTGGATCATGCAGCACAACCGTGAAGGCGCCCCCCTGGAGGACCAGAGCGCCAACACCGCCATGCTCGCCCTGCAGGGCCCACTCTCGCCCGGGATCCTGAAGGACTGCACCGCCTTCGACCTCGAGCAGCTGTCCTTCTACACCTTCGCCTCCCACCGCAGCCGTGACTTCGGCGAACTCATGATCTCGCGCACCGGTTACACCGGGGAGTGCGGGGTGGAAATCTTCATGGATGTGCCGCAGGCCCCCTCCCTGTGGGAGGCCTTCCTCAGGGCCGGGGCCACGCCCTGCGGCCTGGGGGCGCGCGACACGCTGCGCCTCGAGATGGGCTACCCCCTTCACGGCAACGACATCACGGAGGATACCACCCCGCTCGAGGCCGGGCTTGCCTTTGCCGTGGAGATGGACAAACCCGCCTTCATGGGCCGCGAAGCGCTCCTGCAACAGCAGGGCCAGGGCCTGCAGAGGGCCCTTAAGGGGATCAGGCTCCTGGAGCGCGGCGTGCCCCGCCAGGGATACATCTGCCAGCAGAGAGACAGGGTGGTGGGGCGCATCACCTCGGGTAGCATCTCGCCGGTTCTGAACCAGGGCATCGCCCTGGCATACCTGGATACCAGCCTGCGTCACGACGAACGACTGGACGTCATGGTGCGCACACGACGCGTGAGCGCCCAGGTGGTAAAAACCCCTTTTGTCGGGACCGGCAAATAGGCTATAGGAAAAAGGCGCTCCCCCGAAAAAACGGGGGAGCGAAGCGAGCCGAGGAGCACCGGGATGGAGCCGACGATCCCGCCCCCTTCTCGGAATATATCATGTATGTGAGGGGAGAGATGAATATTCCTGACAACCTGCGGTATACAAAGGATCATGAGTGGGTACGCATCGATGGGGATAGCATCCACGTGGGCATCACCGACTATGCCCAGAATGAGCTCGGCGATATCGTCTTTGTCGAGTTTCTCGAAGAGGGCTCCATCGTCTCCCAGGGCGACAGCTTCGGCACGGTGGAATCGGTCAAGGCGGTATCCGACCTGTATGTCCCGGCCGGAGGGACCATCACCGAGATCAACTCCGACCTCATGGACGCCCCCGAACTGGTCAACCAGGACTGCTACGGCGACGCCTGGATGATCATCATCGAGCTCGACGACCCGGCTGAGCTGGACGAACTCATGGATGCCGGGGCCTACGCCGAGTACCTCGCCCAAGAGGCCTCGTAGATGCCCCCGTTGCGACCTACGGATTCCGACCTGAACACCCTCCTGACCACCATCGGGATCGAGTCTCCCGATGAGGTCTTCGCCTCCATCCCCGCCGCGCTGCGGCTGGAGGGCGAAGCGGACCTCCCCGGCCCCCTGGACGAGGAACGCCTGCGCATGTCGTTCCAGGCCATGCCTTCCAGGATCTGCTTCGCCGGCGGGGGCGTGTACCGCCACCATATCCCGGCCGTGGTGGATGCCCTGAGCTCCCGCCAGGAGTTCTACACGGCCTATACCCCCTACCAGCCGGAGGTCAGCCAGGGCACCCTGCAAACCATCTTCGAGTTCCAGAGCATGCTGGCCGACCTGTGCGGCATGGAACTGGCCAACGCCTCGATGTACGACGGCGCCACGGCCCTGGCCGAGGCGGCCCGCATGGCCCTCAGAAACAGACGGATCCGCCGCATCCTCGTCACCCGGGCCACACACCCCTCCTACCGCGCCGTACTCTCCACCTACCTCAGGCACGCCCGGGGGATCGAGATTCAGGAGATTCCCTTCGACCCCGCCACGGGACAGCTCGACCTGGAGCGCCTGGCCCCTCTCGCCGGCGAGGATACAGCCTTCTTCGTGCAGCACCCCAACTACTTCGGTGTGCTCGAACCTATGGAAGACCTCGCCCCCCTCGCCGCCCAATGCGGTTTCTGGGGCATGGTCGTGTGCGAGGCGGTGAGCCTGGGCCTGCTCAAACCGCCGGGCGCCTACGGTCCGCAGGTGGTCCTCGGCGAGGCACAGTCCTTCGGCAATCCCCCCGGCGCCGGCGGGCCCCTGCTCGGTTTCTTCTGCACCAGGAAGGAATTCGTGCGACACATGCCCGGCAGGCTCGTGGGACAGACCTGCGACCGCCAGGGGAGAAGGGCCTTCTGCCTGACCCTGGCCACCCGCGAACAGCATATCCGCCGTGACAAGGCCACCTCGAATATCTGCACCAATCAGGGGCTCTGCGCCCTGCGTGCCGCGATCCACCTGAGCGCCCTGGGGCCTCGGGGTTTAAGGCAAGTCGCCGTGCAGTGCGCCAGCGGGGCTTCCTACCTGAAGGGGCTCCTTTGCGAAAAAGGCATCGCGCCGGTCTTTGACGCCCCGGTCTTCCATGAATTCGTGGTGCGCCTCAGCGACCCCCAGCGCCAGGCCCTCCTGCGGGAAGGGATCGTCCCTGGCATCCCCCTGCCCCCCCACTACCCCGAAATCTCTGACGGGCAGCTCATCACCGTGACCGAAATGAATACCCCCAAGGAGTGTACATGTCTGGCGAATCTCTTGTGAGACGGTTTCCGGAAATCGAGGAACCCCTGCTCATCGAGCGTAGCGCTGAGGGCCGAAACACGCATCTCTGCCCGGCGCCCTTTGCGGGATTCCCCCCCGACAATCTGCCTCTCAATGAAACGCTGCCCGTTCTGCCCGACCTGTCCGAGACGGAGTGCGTGCGGCACTTCACACGCCTCTCGCGCCTGAACTACGGCGTCGATCAGGGTATGTACCCCCTGGGATCGTGCACCATGAAATACAACCCCAAGATCGCCGAGGAGATCGCCCGCACCTTTGCCCCGATCCACCCCGCCGACCCCCGGGCCATGCCTGCAGTGCTTGCCTGCCTGTGGCAGCTCAAGACCTGCCTGCAGTCCCTCTGCGGACTACCGGAGGGCACCCTGTGGCCGGCGGCCGGGGCGCACGGGGAACTCACGGGCATGCTGATCATCAGGAAGGCCCTTGATGCGCGCTCCGAGCCCCGCTCAACGGTGCTCATCCCGGATACGGCCCATGGCACCAACCCGGCATCCTGCACCATCGCCGGGTTCGAAACCCGCAACATTCCCTCCGGCCCGGACGGTACCCTGGAGGCCGCCACCGTAGCGGAACATCTGGATGCGGACACAGCCGCCCTCATGATCACCAACCCCAACACCCTGGGCATATTCGAACGCGACATCGCACGCATCGCCGATCTGCTGCATGAAAACGGCTCCTATCTGTACATGGACGGGGCCAACATGAACGCCCTCGTGGGCGTGGCGCGACCCGGAGACATGGGGGTCGACTGCCTGCACCTGAACCTGCACAAAACCTTCGGCACGCCCCACGGCGGCGGCGGTCCGGGCAGCGGACCGGTGCTGGTGACCTCACAGCTGGCGTCCTATCTTCCCGTGCCGCTGCTCGTGGAGGATGAACCGGGCAGTTGTGTGCTGAAATGGGACGCCCCGCAGGGCATCGGTATGGTGCACACGTGCCTGGGCAATACGACCGTGCTCCTCAAGGCGCTGGTTAATATCCTGAGCCTCGGACCTATAGGACTACGCCAGGGCGCCACCATGGCCTGTCTCAACGCCAACTATCTCAAACGCTGTCTGGAGAAGGATTTCGATCTGCCCTATGCCGCGGAAACCCTGCATGAATTCGTTCTCAGCGACCGGCGGCTCAAGACACACGACCTCACCACCATGGACGTAGCCAAGGCCTTGATGGATTACGGATTCCACCCCCCCACGGTGTACTTCCCCCTGGTGGTCCCCGGCGCGCTCATGATCGAGCCTACCGAGACCGAATCACGGGAGGAGCTCGACCGTTTTGTCGATGCCATGCGTGGCATCGCGGCGGCGGCGGAAAGCGCACCCGAGAGCCTGCATGCGGCGCCCCAGTCAACGCCGGTGGAGCGGGTGGACGAGGTCCGGGCGGCCCGCAATCTGGTGCTCACCTGGAGGATGCATGAATCCCCCGGGAAAAGCCGGGTATCTAAATGAATAGTAACAACAAAAAGACTGTCGCGGATGCCGACTTGGTAAGCCGCATCAAACTGGGCGATACCGAGGCCATGGAGGAGATTGTGAAGCGGTACTCCAACAAGGTATACAACCTCGCCTATCACCTCACCCGCGATGCCTCGGCCGCCGAAGAGATCATGCAGGAGGTCTTTCTGACCGTAATATCCAAGATCGGCACGCTGACCAACGACGCCTTCTTCTCCACCTGGCTCTATCGGGTCGCCACCAACGCCTCCTACGGCTTCCTGCGCAAGGAGAAGAAGTTCACGGACCATACCCCGGTGGAGGAACTGGAGAACGCCACCCCCCCCTCTTATGACTGGTCGACCCTGCCGGACGACATCCTCCTGTCCGACGAGAGCAAGACCATCCTGAAAGAGGCCATCGATTCCCTCTCGGAGACCATGCGTACCGTGGTGATCATGAAGGATGTGGAAGGGCTGAAGAACGAGGAAATCGCCCAGACCCTGGGACTGAGCGTGCCGGCCGTGAAATCACGGCTGCACCGGGGACGACTGATCCTCAGGGATGCGCTTTCGGACTACTTCAGCCGATACGAACCCTCTAACGGAGGTGCCGTATGAATTGCAAGCTCTGCGCCGATCTGCTCCATGAATATGTAGAGCGCACCCTGTCGCCGGAGATGATCGAGGATCTGAACCGGCACCTCGAGAGGTGCGAGGCGTGTCGGGTCTTCGTGAAGACCTACATGCTGACCGTCACACTCTCCCGGAACGTGGAGACCCCCTGCTGCGTGAGTCCCGAGATGTTCGACCGTCTCAGAACCATACTCATCGACCGGCTGATAAACAACAAGTAGCCCGCGTCTTGGCCCGTGCCCCTGGCTGACGCTTCCGGTTTGGCCGATACCTTGCCGCCTTCCTGATAAGCCTTTAGTTTTTGACCGATCTGCCGAAGAAACCATCATGGGATGAACCCCCGGGCGGGCCATGCCCCCTCTTAAAGCCATATACGGCGGGGAAGGCGACCCAAGCGATTCAGATTTGTGAAAACTAAAATAAGAGAGCGCAACCATGATCGATCCCAGACAGATGAGCGTGCTGATCGTTGACGATATGGAAAACATGTGCAAGTCCATCCGCAGCATGCTCATGGTATTGAAGCTCGGCAGCAAATTCTTCTATGCCTACAACGGCTTGGAGGCCTGGAAAATCCTAAAACGCGAGGAGATCGACCTAGCTATCGTGGACTGGAACATGCCCGTGATGACCGGCGTGGAACTCCTGGGACGCATCCGGGATGACCGCAACCTGCGGGATATGCCCATCGTCATGGCCACGGCCGAGGCCAATGCCGAGATCGTGGCCGAGGCCGCCGAGTCGGACATCGACGCCTACATCCTCAAGCCGCTCACGGTGAAATCCCTGGGAGAAAAGATCGCCCAGGTGCTTGAAAAAGCCAACAACCCGCCCCCCGCGCTCAGTGTCCTGCGCAGTGCGCGGGCCCTCGAGGAATCCGGCGACCTCGTGGGGGCCATCGAGACCGCCCGTAAGGCCATGCATCTCGATCCCGGCACCTCGCGCCCCATCCGCGAACTGGGGTACCTCTATTTCAAGAAGGGCGAGCTGGGCGAGGCCAAGAAGTGGTTCCTGCAGGCGGTCGAGATAAACAAAAACGATGTCTTCGCCTTCCATTACCTGGGCGAAATCTACCTGAAACAGGACAATATCGACAAGGCGGCCAAATACTTCAACCAGGCGGTACAGATCAGCCCCCGGCACCTCTCGCGCAGCATCGAATTCGGCAAAATCCTGATCCAGAAAGGACTGGTGCCCAAGGCGGAGAAGGTCTTCAGTATGGCCTTCGAGATCACGGAAGACCCTGCCGCCCTCAGGGAGGAGCTCGCCGACTTCTGCATACAGAACGCCGCCGTCGGCTATGCCGTCAAACTCATGGAAAACATCGTCGCCCAGCATCCCACCCGGCACGATATCCTCTTCAAGCTGGGTCTGGCCAGCAAAAGGCTCGGCGAGATGCAGACTGCGCTTTCCTATTTCGGCCGGGCCGAAACCCTCGACAAGGAAAACAGCGAGATCAAGATGCAGATGGCTCAGACCTATCTGGCGCTCGACCAGAAGATCAGGGCCGAAAAGATGCTCATGGCGGTGCTGGACCATGACAAGAACAACAGCCAGGCCAGAGAACTTCTCAAGTCCTGCCTCTAAGAGGGGTGTACCCAGGGATGAACGGTGATGCTCAGATCCTCATGACCCTCACGGAGATCGCTTCTGTCGCCAACAACCCCCGCCTCGGTTATCAGCGCAAGATGCAGACCATCCTGGATAAGATCGTGCGCTGCATGGGCTGTTCCCATGGATCGCTGATGCTGGTGAAGAACCGCAGCCGCCTCGAGGTGACGGCCTCGACCAGAGCGGAGCTCATCGGCCTGCGGCATCCCATCGACGAGCACCGACCATCGGGGTGGGTGGTCCGACACAAGCGGCCCCTGTATGTCGACAACCTCTCCCGCTCCCCGCAGTTCGAACAACCCCTGGGCCACTACACGAAGGAGGCCTTTCTGCTTGTCCCGGTCATGCGGGGGGCCTCGGTCATCGGGGTGCTCAACGTCACCGAAAAACTCGGAGAAGACGCCTTCACCCCCCAGGAACAAGAACACCTGCTGACTATCGCCGGGCACCTCATCGCGGCCCTGGAGAATGTGCGTATGACCGAGACGCTCAAGCAACAGCGCCAGGAACTCCAGCGTAAAAACGATGACCTCAAACGCCTCGAACGCATCCGCACCGAGCTCTTCAACATGCTCATCCACGATCTCAAGGGGCCCCTCTCCGAGGTGATGGCCAACATTGACATCCTGACCTATACGCTCAACGACGACAACCTCGAATACGTGGAGGATGCCCAGGCCGGCTGCGACACCCTCTTCCGCATGGTGTCCGACCTGCTCGATATCGCCCGACTCGAGGATGGAAGCCTGAAACTGCTGCCGGAGAAGATCCAGCCCGCGGACCTCATCCGGGAGGCCCTCTCGCGACTGCCCGGTCTAGCCCGGCGCCGCAACATCTCCCTGGTGGAACACCCGCCCGCGGGCGCGACGGAGAATCCCCTCAAGGGGGATCGGGGAATCCTGTTGCGCGTGATGCAAAATCTGCTTACGAACGCCATCCATCACTCACCGGAAGGGGAGACCATCATGGCCGGTTACGCCTACCCGGACCCCCAATGGGTGGCCATCTTCGTGCATGACAACGGGCCCGGCATCCCGCCTGAGCACCATGCCGCCATCTTTGACAAGTATATGCAGGTCAAGAAGATCAATGACGGCCGGATATACTCCACCGGCCTGGGGCTCACCTTCTGCAAGATGGCCGTCGAGGCCCACGGGGGTTCCATCCTGGTGGAGAGCGACGGCCAGCATGGGACCCGCTTCACCTTCACCCTTCCGGGGGCCTAGGAATC
>CAZUDI010000005.1:9442-84669 GCA_964618975.1 uncultured Bacteriovoracaceae bacterium
CCTCCATTTGTTCTCCTTCCCCTTCTAGTGGTTCTCCTTCCTGTGTTTCTCCTTCCCCTTCCACAGGTTCGCCTTCGACGGGTTCACCTTCACCCTCGACGGGTTCACCTTCACCCTCGGCGGGCTCACCTTCGACAGGCTCACCCTCACCCTGCCGGGGGCCTAGGAACCGCACGCAGGAGTCGCCCCTGGCCCTAAGCCTGCCGCCCCCGACAGCAGGCTTCATTGATTGTGCATCGTTCACAATTATTATTGATTTAATCCAACATTACTGATAACGTTATCGATTGTAGCATGCGTGATGAGGGGTTCCTTTCAGTCATCCTCTCAGAAAACAGCGCGAAAAAACACATATCATCAGTATACAGAGGACACATTGAATACAAGGGGAGACGTTACGCGCCCACCAGCGGAAGAACACAACGGCACCGATTTCCCGTTGAGGATCTGCCTGCTCACCTACCGGGGCAAACCCACCAGCGGCGGACAGGGGGTCTACATCAAACGCCTGAGCAGGGCGCTGGCCGATCTCGGCCACCGGGTGGATGTGATCTCCGGCCCGCCCTATCCGGAGCTCGACCCCGACATCCGACTCATCCAGCTGCCCTCGCTGGATCTCTACAACCAGGACGACCTGTTCCGGGTTCCGAAACTCTCGGAGCTCAGATCCGCAGTGAACCTGCTGGAATGGTTGTCGGTCTCGCTCGGGGGCTTCCCCGAACCACTGACCTTCAGCCTTAGGGCCTACGCCTATCTCAAGGCCCATGCCGGGGATTATGACATCGTGCACGACAACCAGTGTCTGGGCTATGGCCTGCTCGCACTCAAACGCCTGGGGCTGGCCACCGTGGCCACCATCCACCACCCCATCACCGTCGACCGCGACCTGGAGCTCGCCAGCGAAAAGTGGTGGTGGCGCAGGCTCAAGGTTCGGCGCTGGTACGCCTTCCTCGGCATGCAGGCGCAGGTCGCCCGGCATATCGGTCCCCTCATCACCGTCTCCCAGGCCTCCCAGAGGGATATCGCCGCCGCCTTCGGCGTCCCCCGGGAGCGTTTCCGGGTGGTGGCCAATGGCATCAACACCGACATCTTCCACCCCGAGCCCACCATCGAGCGCCTCGCCAACGAGATCATGGTGACCAACAGCGCCGACACCCCGCTCAAAGGGCTGCGCTTCCTGATAGAGGCTATCTCCATCCTGAGCAAGGAGCGTGAAATCCGGCTTACCGTGATCGGCAAACCCAAGAAAGACAGCGTGATCGAGCGCCTCGTCACCGAACTCGACCTCAGGCACAGGGTGACCTTCACCGGACGCATCGAGGACCGCGAATTCCCCATCTATTATGCCCGCGCGACCCTGGCCGTGGTCCCCTCCCTCTACGAAGGCTTCGGACTGCCCGCCGGGGAGGCCATGGCCTGCGGTGTGCCCGTAATCAGCACCACGGGTGGCGCCCTGCCCGAGGTGGTGGGCGACGCCGGCATCCTGGTCCCGCCTGGGGATGCCCGGGCCCTGGCCGAGGCCATACGCGACCTCCTCGATCAGCCCCACAAGCGTGACCAGCTCGGCCGGGCAGGCTATGCGCGCGTGCTCGAACAATTCACCTGGCGCAACACCGCCACGAACGTCGTTCAGATATACAGAGAGGCCCTTAAATGTTGACCGTAGATTACAGCAAGCTTGATTTTGCACCGGGCATGCGTGTCCTGGATGCGGGCTGCGGGGCCGGGCGCCATCTCGGCGAGGCCTTCCGACGCCGGGGCGTGGACGTGGTGGGCATCGACATGAGCATGCAGGATGCCGTCACGGCGCGCAACACGCTGCGTGTAATGCGTGCCCAGCACGAAGACGGTGGCGGATCGTTCCGCGTGATCCGCAGTGACATCACCCGCCTGCCCTTCCCGGACGCCGTCTTTGACATCGTGATCTGTTCCGAGGTACTCGAGCACATCCCCGCGCATAAGCACGCCATCGCCGAACTCGTACGCGTGCTCAAACCTGGCGCCCCCCTGGTGGTCAGCGTACCGCGTTACCTCCCGGAGCGCATCTGTTGGGCCCTGTCCGAGGACTATCACTCCGAAAAGGGCGGGCATGTGCGTATCTATCGCAAGAAAGAACTCACCGCCCTGCTCGAATCCGCCGGCACCACCTGTGTGGACAGCGGCCGGGCCCATGCCCTGCACAGCCCCTACTGGTGGTTGAAGTGCCTGGTGGGACACAAGAACGATAACGCACTGCTCGTACGTGCGTACCACTCATTTCTGGTCTGGGATATCACCAAGAAGCCTCCTCTCACCAGGATGCTCGATCGCATGCTCAATCCTCTCATTTCCAAGAGCATCGTACTCTATCTCAGGAAAGGTGACACTTATGGAAATCAAATTATCCCTGAGCGGGTATCCTGTTCCGATCGACGTTGATCTGCTGGCGCGCTCGATCGTGGCCGCGCAACGGCCCTCGGGCGAGATACCCTGGCACGAAGGCGGCAAGACCGATCCCTGGGATCACGTGGAAGCAGCCATTGGTCTGAACATCGGCGGATATTATGAGGAGGCCCGGCGGGCCTTCGAATGGCTCGCCAGCATCCAGCTCGAAGACGGCAGCTGGTACTCCTCCTACCGCAACGGACTGCCCGAAGACCGTACGCGCGAGACCAACATGTCCTCGTACATCGCCGTGGGTGTCTTTCACTACTATCTCATCACCCACGATACACCCTTTCTCACATACATCTGGCCCACGGTAAGCGCCGGGGTGGACTTCGCGGTCAGCCTGCAGGGCCCCGGGGGCGAAATCTACTGGGCCAGGGATTCGGTCGACCCCACCAAGATCGATCCCATGGCCCTGCTCACCGGCTGCAGCTCGATCTACATGAGCCTCAAGTGCGCCCTCGTGCTGGCCCTCGTGCTCGGGGAGAGTCGGCCCCACTGGCAGAAGGCGCTCAAACGCCTGGAGGATGCCATCCGCTTCCGTCCCCATCTCTTCAATAAGGACAAGGCGCGCTACTCCATGGACTGGTTCTATCCGGTGCTCACCGGGGCGTTGACCGGGACCGAGGCGGTACGCAGAATCGACCGCTACTGGAATAAGTTCGTCGTCGAGGGGCTCGGGGCCAGGTGTGTCTCCGACAACCCCTGGATCACCATGGCCGAGACCTCCGAGCTCGTCATGGCCCTGGCCGCCATGGGCAAACACCACCTAGCCAACACGATCTTCGACTGGATCCGCAACCGATGTTACTCGGACGGCACCTACTACTGTGGGTTCACCTTCCCGGACATGGTTGTCTGGCCGGAAGACCGGCTCGCCTGGACCAACGCCGCCGTGATCATGGCTGCGGACGCGCTCTACCACATCACCCCGGCCTCCCAGCTCTTCAATCACTCCTTCTGGGAGATGGGCAGGAGTGCCTCGACCCATATGCACGATTTCTTCATGAAGCGCCATCCCACCCTGAACCTGCAGGACGCCTTCGGGGTGGCCGCCTCCGACATGCGGGCCTAGAACGTTATGCTACGCGATCATCGGCCCTACTATCTCAAACGGCTTGGCCTCATCTACAGGGCCTGGTACGTGGAGCACTATCTCCGTCCCCAGTTCACCCATCTGGGAAGGCACTGCATCTTCATGAAACCCTGGCATGTAGACATCTTCGGCGGGCCCATCGAGCTGGGCGACTGCGCCAACGTCATCACCACCCGCGACCGCATGGTCAGGCTGACAGTCTGGTCGGAAGATGTCGGCCATATCAAGATCGGGAAGGCCTGCCTGATCTGCCCGGGGGTCAGGATCGGCTCGGCCAGCGAGGTCACCCTTGGTGACGGCTGCATGCTGGCCGCCAATGCCTATATCACGGACTGCGACTGGCACGGGGTCTACGACCGGGTGAGCATGGGCCGGACCGAGCCAGTACACCTGGGCAACAACGTCTGGATCGGGGACAGCGCCATCGTGTGCAAGGGGGTCACCATCGGCGACAACAGCATCGTGGGTGCCGGATCCGTAGTGGTGCGCGATATCCCGTCCAACTGTGTGGCCGCGGGCAACCCAGCCGTGGTAGTCAGGGAGCTCGACCCGGATCATCCCCGCCGGACCCGCATCGAGTGGTTCGCGGATTATACCGACCTCGCACGCCAGTTCATCGAACTCGATCGAAATGCGATGCGCGGCAACACCATCGTGGGATGGCTGCGGTCCGTCTTCTTCCCCCGACAGGGCGACTGAGGCTCACCCGTCCCCACCTCAGAGACACACGCATGGGCACGCACCCCCGGACGCCTCTTTGCGCCACAGGCGACCGGCAGTGTTTCAGACGAGATTTCGCTTTTCTATTCCAAAGGCTTGAGCTATATGCTGAGACGATCTGCAGACAGACTGCTGTGATCAGAGGGGACAGAAGTCGATGAAAATTGCCTTGATTGCACCGCCGTATCCGCTGGAGGAGGCCCCCTCACCCCCGCTGGGCCTGGCCTATGTGGCCGGGGCCTGCGAGGCCGCCGGGGCCACGGTGAGGATCCTGGACTACATCGTGCGCCAGTATACGCGCACCAAGATCGAAGAGGAACTTACCGCCTTCGGGCCGGATATCATCGGAACCACCGCGGTCACCATGAACTTCGATGCGGCGGTAGGCATTATCGAGGATGCCAAACGGCACAACCCCGCCCTCATCGCCATCATGGGCGGCCCGCATGTATCCTTTGCCGTCAAGGAAACCCTCGAGGGTCACCCGCTGGTGGACCTGATCATCCTCGGCGAGGGCGAACGCACCCTGAGCGAGCTCCTGCCGGTGATCCACGACCGTCAGGCCTGGCACGCGATTCCGGGCCTGGCTTTCCGGGAGGGGGGGCGCACGGTGAAGACCGCACCCAGGCCCCTGATTGAGGACCTGGACAGCCTGCCGCTGCCGGCCAGGCACCTGTTACCCATGTCCCGCTACCAGGCCCTGGGCTTCCCGGTGAGCATCATCACCTCGCGCGGCTGCCCCAACCGCTGCATCTTCTGCCAGGGGCGACGCATGGTGGGCCACAAGGTGCGTTTCCGCTCGACTACCCTGGTGGTAGACGAGATCGAGCAGATCCTGGCCTACGGCATCGACCGCATCAACATCGCCGACGACCTCTTCACCGCCAACAAAAAGCGGGTGCGGGCCTTCTGCGAGGAGATCCGTCGCCGGGGCCTGAGTTTTACGTGGGGCGCCTTCCCGCGGGTCAACCCCAGCGGCGCCGAAGTACTCACCCTCCTGCGCGATGCCGGCTGCGATGCCGTCAGTTTCGGTATCGAATCCGGCAATGCGGACATGCTCAAGACCGTCCGCAAGGGCATCACCCTCGATCAGGCGCGCCAGGCGATCGCCTGCTGCAAGGAGGTGGGGGTCATCGCCCACGCCTCCTTCATGGTGGGCCTGCCCGGAGAATCGCACCAGACCATGCAGGACAGCGAGAATCTGGCACAGGAACTGGATATACCCTATGGTTACCATCTGCTGGCCCCCTTCCCAGGCACCACCGTCCGCGAGAGAATCGCCGACTACGACCTGGAAATCCTGAGCAACGACTGGCGCCTGTACGACGCCAACCGTGCCATCGTGCGCACCTCGCACCTGGAACCCGCCGAGATGGACGCCTTCGTGGCCGGGGTGGAGGAGCATTACAAGGCTGAGTGGGAAGAGGTCAAACAGCGCTGCCGCGAGGGGAAGTGCACCCCGCGCGAAAAACTGCGCGTCGAGGGTGAGGTGCGCATGCGGCTGATCTACCGGCTGCTGAGCGAAGACCTCCTTGAGCGCTACGGTGCGGTGGCCACCATCTCCCCCGATGCACTGCGGGATATCGCCTCAGACATCGCCGGGATCACGGCCCTGGACAGCGAATTCGTACACTTCACCCTTCAGAGCCTGATCAATGTGGGCTATGTCAAGGGCGATCTCAGAGACGGCACGGCCCGCTACTTCTGGACGCACAACAACCGTACCGAGGTCCTACCAGTCGCGTAAGTTGCGGATATCGTCGGGCACCTCGCCCTGGTCCAGCCGGCGGAGCACCCCCAGGGTTCCGGTCATGGGCTGCTCGGCGAAGAGTCCCGAGGCCAGGGCCTTGCGGTAGATGAAGTGGGGGGCCTGACCGCCCTGGGAGGCGTCCGCAAAGATATCGTGTATGGCGAGCGTGCCACCCGGGAGGATATGCGGCATCCACGCGGTATAGTCCGTGAAGGCGTTCGGGTAGCTGTGCGAGCCGTCGATGAACACCAGGCCAAGCGGCATGCACCAAAAACGTGCCGCCATCTCCGAAGTGCTCACGATGGGGACCACGGTATGCTCCAGGCCGGCGCGTTCGATGTTTATACGGAACTCCCGGAAGGTATCCACCCGGCCGCTGACGGCATCGTAGAGCTCCGGGTCGAAGTATTCCTCACCGGGTTGCTGTTCCTCGGAGCCGCGGTGGTGATCGATGGAAAAGAGCAGTGTGCCCCCTTCCCGGCATCCCAGCCCCAGATAGACGCTCGACTTCCCGCAGTATCCGCCGATCTCCAGGCACGCACCCGCGCTCGAACGCGCCAGTTCGTAGAGCCTGATCCCCTCCGCGTGATCCAGGAATCCCCTGATGGAAAGCGCTGCAATATCCTCAACCTTCATGTGACATCCCCTGCTGAACGTGCGTTGCCCTCAGTGGTAATGAAAGCCCGCGTGCGAGTCAAGGAGAAACTCTCCTGGCCTGAGCCTCCTGCTCGCATGGGACGCTCCCTTAAGACCCCCGCGAAGGGGAAGGCCACCCGCTTGCATCGGGGGAGGCGATCCCCAGCGCGCAAACGGGTCCCCAGCATCGTTATGAACCCCGGGGCAAGCCCCGGACGCCCCTCGACGCCGCAAGTTGCGGGAAATCAGACCCAGAGGCGATTAAAGAAATCAAAGCGCCTGTCCGAAGAGGACAGGGTGGACGAGCGCTACTCTATCGAGATCAACATAGCCCACAATGGGATGGATGCCAACCTCAAGGTGATCCCACGCGTCGAGGAACTCGGCGAAATCAGCCTTAGCGATCTGATCCAGGCCGTCAAGGATGCCGAGATCACCTATGGCGTCAACGAGGTCGTGCTGCGGGAGATCGCCGATAAACGCAAAACGAACCAGTGGGTGCAGATAGCCAGCGGCAAGTCGCCCGTCCATGGCGAAGACGGAAAGGTGATTTTCCGCTTTTCTACCGAGGGGGCCCGCGCCAAGCTCAAGGAGGACGCCTCGGGCAGGGTCAATATCCGCGACATGAACCTCATCCAGAACGTGTGCGCGGGCGATGTCCTCTGCGAACTCGCCGATCCCAAACCGGGTACGCCCGGGGTCAACGTCAGGGGCGAGGAGCTTGTGGCCATCGAGGGCAAACCCGCCATCCTGCCCGGTGGGAACAACACCGAGGTCTCCCAGGATGGGGGCAAGCTCCTGTCCACCATCGACGGCATGGTCTCCTGGGACGGCTCGCGGGTGAATGTGGAACCGGTCTTCATGGTGGACAGGGTAGACGCCTCGATCGGCAACGTACGCTTCAACGGCAGTGTGGTGGTCAACGGCGAAGTAGGCGACGGATACGAGATCCACGCCGAAAAGGACGTGACCCTCGCCATGAGCGTGGGACGGGTGGTTATCGAGGCCGGTGGCAACGTCACGATCTCAGGCGGCATCCTCGGCCAGCACAAGGGCGTCATCACCGCCGGCGGGGACATCCGCGCCAAATTCGTTCAGGATGCCCGGATCGAGGCCAAAGGCGCTGTCATCGTGGACGACTATATCCTCAACAGCGAGGTGACTGCCAGCGGCCCGGTGCTGACAAAGGCTTCCACGGCCTGGATCGGTGGCAGCACCGTCTCCTCGGAGTGCTGGATCTACGCCCATACCATCGGCATCGAGAGCGCCTGCATCGATACGACCCTCATCGTGGGCCATAACCCCAAACTCATCGAGGAACGTGACCGGCTGGCCGAGGAGGTGGTGGAAAAGCTCAAGGGCTTCATCAAGCTGCAGTCGTCGCTCGTCAAGCTGCGGGCCATCAAGAACGGCCCGGGGCTGAACCAGCAGCAGGGGCAGCTCTACGAGAAGGTCCTTTCCGCCGTGGAGACCACGCGCACCACCCTGGTAAACCTCGACCAAACCATCACGGAAATCATGGAAAAGATAAACGCCGCCTACTCCGGCACCGTATACATCACCGGCATAGCCAACGAAGGCACCTGGATCAAGATCGGACCGGCCGTGCGCGAGCTCAGCACGGCCAAGACCGCCATCCAGTTCTCACTGAACGACGACGAGCTGGTCGAGAAGGCCTTCGCCAGCACGCCGGATATAAAGGCCTATCTGAATGATAAACCATAACGCCCAGACCCTCATCGAAGCGGTCCTCAAAGGCGAGCCTGTCGAGGGCCAGGACCTCAGAGGACTGGACCTGCGCGAGGCCGATCTCGGGGCCGCCAACCTGCGGGGCTGTGACCTGCGCGGGGCCAACCTCAAGGGCGCCAACCTCCAGGAATCCCATCTGGAGCGGGCCACCCTCGACGGCGCCATCCTCAGCCATACGGATCTGACCGGGGCCAACCTCTCGGAGGTGAACCTGAGCGACGTCGACCTGAGCACCTGCGTCCTCAGCCGGCTTACGGCCATCAAGTCCCAGTTCGTGCGCGTGACGCTCACAGGCAGCGACCTTGAGGGTGCCCACCTGGCGAACACGATCTTCATCCATGCCACCCTCAAGGACGTGAATCTCATCGGCGCGGATCTGAGCGGTCTGACCCTGCTCTTCTGTTCCCTCGAGGGCTGCACGCTCGACGAATGCAACCTTAACGGCGCCAACTTCGGGGTCTCACGCTTCAAGAACACCACCTTCAACCGTTCCCAGCTAGACGGGGCATCCTTCCTGGGCGCGACCGGAGCGGACATCGAGCTCAAGGACTCCCAGATCAACGGGCTCGACCTGAGCCTCATCCAGGTGCAGGGCCTGGACATCACCGGCAGCACCTACCGCGCCCTCATCCTGGAGAAATCCCGCATCAGCGGGCTGAAACGCTAGAGGGCGCCTAGACCGGATCGAGGGGACCGGAATCACCGAAACCTGAGACCTGTCCCGGCGGCGCACCGAAGACCTGTGCCAGCAGATGGGCAAAGCTGAGCGTCAGGTAGAACGAGGCGAAAAGCCCGATCAGGGGCCCCACGATATGAATGCTCGCAACGGCCGAGATCAGGAGTGAGGCCCCCACGAGGATCAGATACACCACCAGGTAGTCGGAAAGCCTCTCACGCGCCTCTCTGTAGACCGCCTCCACATCCAGGGCAGCGGCCAGGCTCTCGCCCTCATTCACATAGCGCACGATCGCCACGGGGAGCAGAAAGAGGGCCGCCAGGCCCAGGAGCGTGGCGATCAACGCCCCGACGAACCCCAGCAGTACCAGGGCCGCCCCACCCGCCACGAAGACCCCCAGCAGATAGACCAGGCAGATCACGAAGCACTTAAGGCCCCGCACAAAGAGAACCCCGTAGTCTTCCCACCCGGGCAACTTCGCCGGAGCACCCTTAAGGAGTCGCTGCAGATAGCTCAGCGCATAACCGAAGGCCATGAGATTCACCACCGGGATCATGCTAACCACGCCGCCGACGACGATCTTGGTGATCCAGGATGCATCACGGGAAGGGGCCTGGAAGGCCTGCTTAAGATCAAGGTTCATCCCGCCTCCTCCGGACGAACGCGCCCATTCATGCCCGCCAAAAGGCCGGGCTCAGGACCACCAGTACCGTATAGAGCTCGAGGCGGCCCACCAGCATGCAGAAACCCAGAAGCGCCTTGCCCGCGTCCGGGATGCAGGCATAGTTCTCGAGCGGGCCCACCCCGGCCAGGCCGGGTCCGATATTGCTCATACAGGCGATCACCGCCGAGAACGCCGTGACGATGTCCAGCCCCATGAGGCTCAGGGCCAGCGTCGCCATACACAGGATCAGGATGTAGAAGATGAAAAATCCCATGATGGCCTGCAGCACCTCCTGGGACACCGGGGTCTCGTCCCACTTGATGGCCATCACGGCATTGGGGTGGATCAGCTTGAGGATCTCCCGGTGGGCGTATTTCAGCAGGATGCCCACGCGCATCACCTTGACGCCGCCGCCGGTGGAGCCCGCACAGCCGCCGATGATCATGAGCATGAGCAGGAGCAGCTGGGAGGCCACGGGCCACTGGCCGAAATCGTGCGTGGCAAATCCGGTGGTGGTGAGGATGGAGGCGGCCTGGAAGGTGACATGCCGCAGCGCCTGATCCCAGGTCTCGAACACATGCCGGGTGTTCCACATGAGTAGGGCACACCCCCCCAGAAAGATCCCCATGTACCACCTAAACTCCTGGCTGAGGGCATAGCGCTTCACCTGACCGTTGAGCGCGGCGTAGTGCAGGGCGAAGTTGGTCCCGGCAATCAGCATGAACACGGTGATCACGGCATCGACCCAAGGGCTGGCATAGGCGGCCACGCTGGCGTTGCGGGGCGAGAAACCGCCCGTGGCCATGGTGGCGAAGGCATGGCAGGCCGCGTCATAGACGCTCATCCCGCAGATGCCCAGCAGCACGATCTCCACCAGGGTAATGCCCACATAGATACCCCAGAGCAGCTTGGCCGTCTCCGTGATGCGGGGTTTGAGCTTGTCCATGGTGGGCCCCGGGGATTCGGCCTTGAAGATCTGCATCCCGCCCACCCCCAGGAAGGGCAGGATGGCAATGGTCAGCACGATGATGCCCATGCCCCCGATCCACTGTGTGAGCGAGCGCCACATCAACAGCCCGTGCGGCAGGGCCTCGATATTGGTGAGCACCGAAGCCCCGGTGGTGGTGAAACCCGAGATGGTCTCGAAAAAGGCATCCAGATAGCTGGGGAAATAACCGCTGAGACGGAAGGGGACCGCCCCCAAAAGACCGGCCAGCGTCCAGGCCAGGGCGACGAAGAGAAAACCCTCGCGGTGTCTGAGTTCGCCCTGGGGCCGCCGGGAGAACAGGTGCATGATCAGGCCCGTCACGGTGCAGCACACCACGCCCAAGGCCAGGGCACGCACGTCGTCCTCACGGAAGAAAAGCGCCACGCCCAGGGGCAGGCACATGACCAGGCCCACGAAGACCAGCCCGCGGCCGAGCAGATTGATGACCATGCGCACGTTCATGGCGTATCGGTTCCCACCGGTGCGAACACCCTCTCAGAGATACCGGCGGCGAATGACGCCGGCACGGTGGGCCTTCTCCTTTTAAGCATTCCGCGTCCCCGAGACGGCTAGAAATAGCTCAGTTTCACGCTGAGGACCTTTTCCACCTTGGACATGGCCCCGCGCCTGGCGAAGATGATCACACGGTCTCCCGGATCGATGACCGTATCGCCCTTGGGCACGATCACCCGGCCCTGGCCGCCCCTGACCACCCCGGCGATGATGGCATCACTGGGCCATTTGATATCCTTGATGGGGCGCGCCACGAGGTCCGAGGTCTCCATGGCCTCCACCTCCACCACCTCGGCCTCGATATCGCTGAGGCTGGTGATGGAAAAGATGTTGCCCTTGCGGATGAACTGCAGGATCTTGGCCACCACCACCATGCGGGGGTTGACCACCGCATCCACCCCGATATCGCTGACCAGGGAGATATAGTCGATATTGTTGACGATGGAGACGACATGCGGATTGCCCATGCGCTTGGCCAAAAGCGATGAGAGGATGTTGGCCTCCTCGTCGTATGACAGGGCCACGAAGGCGTCCATATCGGCCACCCGCTCACTCTCGAGCAGCTCCCGGTTCATGGCCGGGGCGTTCAGGACGGTAGTGCGCGAGAGCTTCTCGCTCAGCTCGATGCAGCGGGCCTCGTTGTGCTCGATGAGCTTGACGCTCATACCCTTGGCAGTCAACCGGGAGGCGAGCATCTCGCCGGCGATGCCACCGCCGTAGATCATGACCGTGTGGGTGGGCTTGGCCTTAAGCCCCATGAAGGCCAGGATGTCGCGGTTGTCGCCCTGGTCCAGCACCACGTACACCCGGTCGCCCGGCAGGATCGTGTCGCGGCCCTTGGGGATCAACAGCCGTCCCTGCCTAAGGATGGCCGCGATCAGGAAACGCACCCCCTGGGAGTTGGTCGAGATGTCCTTGAGCACCTTGTCCGCCAGGGGTGAGCGCTCCGCCACCTTGAACCCGCCGATGCGCACACGTCCGTCCGCCACCAGCACCACGTCCTGCAGGCCGGGCACATCCAGCAGGTTGACGATGGAGTTGACCGCCTCCATCTCCGGGTTCATGATCAGGTCGATGTCCAGGTATTCCTTGTCGAAGATCTTTCTGGCCGACTCGTATTCCTTGCCGCGGATGCGTACGATCTTGGTGGGTATGTCCGCGAACGAACCGGCGATGAAGGCCGCCACAAGGTTCACCTCGTCCGAGTCGGTCACGGCGATGAGCATCTCGGTGTGCTCGATATTGGCCTTCTTGAGGCTCTTGATGCTCGATCCGCTGCCCCAGACCACCTTCACGTCCAGCATCTGAGAGAGCCGGTTGACCTTGGCCTCATCCTTCTCGACCACGTAGACGTCGATGTCTTCCTCGCTGAGCCGTTTGGCGATCATGAAGCCCACGTCGCCCGCGCCGATGATCAGGACACTCATGGCTGTACCTGCCGGATCTCGACGGCGAAGCGGCCCTTGAGATTCACCTTGGTCTGCTGGAGGCCCAGGAAGACCTCGTCCTGAACCTGCGGGGCGCATACGATCCAGGGCGTAAGCCCGGTGTCGGGGTAGATCTGCACCAGACCCTCGAGAAAATGTTCGGCCACCTTCACGGCATCGAAGCCTTCCAGACCCTCGCCGGGCAGGGACAGGCACAGTCCCTGCACCCTGAGGCGGGAGGCGGCCTCCATCATGAGACGCGCCGCCTGACGGATACGTTCGGTGTCGAACAGCCCCTGTTCACCCAGCCCGACCAGCAGGATTCCGCCGGCGTCGATGCCTTCGGCAGGCCAGAGCAGGACCTTCTCCCCCCAGTCTCCCGTGATGCACCCCCCCCGCACGAGCCGGGAGAGGGAGCCATCGAGCTTCCAGTCCAGGGTCCCGGCCGCTCCCCTCAGGGGTCTCACGTCGCTGAAGCACCAGATCCCCAGAAGATCACAGGGCACTTCGCCCACATCACGGCTGTCGACCAGCACCTCCATCATTTAATCCTTCCGTCCTCACATGATCGAGGACCCCGTTCACAAAGGCGGGGAACTTGGGGGATCCGTAACGCTTGGCCAGTTCGATCCCCTCGGTGATCGCCACCTTGTAGGGGACATCACCGCGGTAGATGAGCTCGAAGGTGGCGATCCTCAGGATATTGCGGTCCGTGCTCGACATGCGGCTGACCGTCCAGTTCTTCGCGGAGCGCTCGATGAGTTCGTCGATCCGTGCCAGGTGGTCATAGACCCCCTCCACCAGCGTCTCGGCATAGGGGACGATCTCGTCATCATCCACAAAATGCGCGACGAACTCCCGGAAGACCTGCGGCGAATGGGCGCTGGTGAGGTCCACCTGATACAGGTACTGCAGAGCGATTTCGCGGGCCCGGCTGCGTGATCTCATAGCATATCAGGGATCAGAGCTGCGCGTAAAGGTCCATCATCTCGATGAGCCCCATGGCGGCATCGAAGCCCTTGTTACCGGCCTTGGTACCCGCCCGCTCGATCGCCTGCTCGATGGTGTCCGTGGTGAGCACCCCGAAGAGGACCGGCACGGGGGCGTCCATGCCCACCAGGGCCACGCCCTTGCTCACCTCGGAGGAGATGTAGTCGAAGTGTGGCGTGGAGCCGCGGATGACCGTGCCCAGGCAGATGACCCCGTCATGCCGGCCGCCCTGGGCGATCTTGCGAGCCACGGGCGGGATCTCGAAGGCCCCCGGAACCCGGCAGACCGTGATATCGTCACCCTCCACCCCGTGACGCGTCAGGGCGTCAATGGCGCCCTCGATCAGGCGCGCCGTGATGAATTCGTTGAACCTGCTGGCCACGATCGCGACCTTTTTACCCTTCCCGATGAGCCTCCCCTCAAGCACCTGTGCCATCTAAACCACCTCCAGTATGTGTCCCATCTTTTCCTTCTTGGTCTTGAGATAGCGGACATTCTGTTCCGTGGGCGGAATCTCGATCGGCACCCGCTCGGTGATCTCCAGCCCGTAGCCTTCCAGACCGATGATCTTCTTGGGGTTGTTGGTCATCATGCGCATCTTGCGCACCCCGAGGCTCACCAGGATCTGGGCCCCGATGCCATAATCGCGCAGATCCGGGGCAAAGCCCAGCTCCACGTTGGCCTCCACCGTATCGCGGCCCTGCTCCTGCAGATGGTAGGCCTTGAGCTTGTTGATCAGGCCGATGCCACGCCCTTCCTGGCGCATGTAGACGATGACCCCCTTGCCCTCCGCCTGGACCATCTCCATAGCGCGATAGAGCTGGTCGCCGCAGTCGCACCTCAGTGAGCTGAAGACATCCCCGGTGAGGCACTCGGAGTGCACCCGCACCAGCACCGGATCGTCCGGCGTGATCTCGCCCTTGACCAGGGCGATGTGCTCCTTGTTGTCCACATCGTTCTCGAAGCCCACGAGTTCGAAGTCGCCGTAGGGTGTGGGCAGGTGCGCACGCACCGCCTCACGTACCAGGGTCTCGGTGTGGATGCGGTAGGCGATGAGGTCGGCGATGGTGCAGATCTTGATGTCGTTCTCGCGCGCGAAGACCTCGAGATCGGGCATGCGCGCCATGGTACCGTCGTCCTTCATAACCTCGCAGATTACCGCGCCCGGGCGCAGGCCGGCGATCTTGCACAAATCCACCGACCCTTCGGTCTGTCCGGTGCGCACCAGCACCCCGCCCTCGCGGGCGCGCAGTGGGAAGATGTGCCCGGGCCGGGCCAGGTCGGAGGCCACGGCGTGTTCGGAGATGGCGGTGTGGATGGTGACCGCCCGGTCGGCGGCCGAGATGCCCGTGGTGACCCCGCGCTTGGCCTCGATGGAGACCGTGAAGCCCGTACCGAACTGGCTCGTGTTGTCCTTGACCATGAGCGGCAGATCGAGCTGATCCACGATGGAGGGCTCCAGGGCCAGGCAGATGAGCCCCCGGCCGTATTTCGCCATGAAATTGATGGACTCCGGCGTGACGAACTCCGCCGCCATGGTGAGATCGCCCTCGTTCTCGCGGTCCTCGTCATCCACCAGGATGATCATGCGTCCCTGTTTGAGATCTTCAAGCGCTGTTTCTATGGTGCACGTGGGCATGGCCGTACTCCTTGCGTTAAATAAAGCCTTGTTTTTTGAGAAGATTTTCCAGGCTATCCTGATTCCCCGGTTTCAACAGTCGTTCCACATACTTACCGATCACATCAAACTCCAGGTTCACCCTATCACCCACCCCCCGCAGTGTCAAGGCAGTGCTCGCGAGCGTATGAGGGATGATGTTCACCGTGAAGGCCTCCCGCGTGATCTCGTTGACCGTCAGCGAGACGCCGTCCACCGCGATGGAGCCCTTCTCGATCACAAACCGGGAGAAGGCCTGATCCAGCTGAAAGCCGTAGCGTACCGACTCACCCAGCAAGGTCTTCTCCCTGACGAGCGCCACCGTGTCCACATGCCCCAGCACCAGATGACCGCCCAGGCGTGTGCTCAGCGTCAGGGCCCGCTCGAGGTTGACCCTCGTGCCGGGCCGGGCCGCCCCCAGGGTGGATCGTTTGACGGTCTCGGCCGAGGCCGTGGCCTCAAGGACACTGCCCCGGCGGGCGGTCATGGTCAGACACACGCCGTTGACCGCGAAGCTGTCACCGATACCATCGCCCGCGAGGTCGAGGTTGGACTCGATCTCGAGGATCACCCCGCGCTCATAGGGCCTGAGCGCAACGATCTCACCCACTGACTCCACGATTCCGGTAAACATACCGCTCCTCCGGATAGGCCTCGATGAGCACGTCCGTGCCGATGGTTCGCAGACCTGATACCACAAGGGGGTACGCATCCGCAATCCTTTCCGTGGCCCCCCAGTCCACCAGCGGCCGCCCGCCGCCAAGGATGCGCGGGGCGATGAAGCAGAGCAGCCGGTCCACCAGGTGCGAGCGCAGTAGCCCCCCGAAGACGGCGCTGCCGCCCTCCACCATGAGGGCGTGCAGGCCTCTGTCGCCCAGAGCGTCCAGGATGTCCTCCCAGGCGAAACGCCCGCGTGCGTCGAGCCCCAGCCTGAGGACCTCGGCGCCGGTATCGGCAAGCTCGGGCCGGGAATCCGGGTCCCGCGCCGTCAGCACCAGACAGCCCACGCCCAGACAGCGCGCGCCGGAGGGGATCTTGAGGTCGCGATCCAACACCACGCGCAGCGGGTCGCGCCCGCCTTCTCTGCGGCAGTTCAGCTGGGGGTCGTCGGCCAGCACCGTGCCGATGCCTACCAGCAGGGCATCCACCTGATCCCTGAGTTCATGCACGTAGGCCCGGGATGCCTCTGAGGTGATCCACTTCGCATCACCACTCGAGGCCGCGATGCGGCCGTCGAGGGTCAGGGCGGCCTTCAGTATCACATAGGGACGCCCCGTGGCGATCCACTTGGCGAACCAGGCGATAATCTCATCGGTTTCCTGGCGATCCACCCCGAGCTCCACGGCGATCCCCGCCGCCTTCAGCCGCTCCAGCCCGCGCCCCGCCACGAGCGGGTTGGGATCCTGAGAGCCCACCACCACACGCGCCAGGCCCGCCGCGATGATGGCCTCGGTGCACGGCGGGGTCCGGCCATGGTGCGCACAGGGCTCGAGCGTGACGTAGAGGGTGGCGCCCCGGGCGCCGGAGCCGGCCTCCTGCAGGGCGAAGATCTCGGCGTGCGGCTGGCCCGCCCGGGGGTGGAAAACCGTGCCGATCACCTGCACGTCTAGGACCACCACCGCGCCGACCGGGGGGTTGGGGGCCGTGCGGCCGAGCCCCCGGCGCGCCAAGGCGATGGCCTGGCGCATGAAGGCGCCCTTCTCAGGCATGCTTCCCCCCCTTGAGCAGGCCCTTGATCTCCTGCATGAACTCGTTGACATCCTTGAAATCGCGGTAGACCGAGGCGAAGCGCACATAGGCCACGGGATCGATCTCGTGCAGGCACTCCATGACCTTCTCGCCGATGAAGGCCGAGGAGACCTCCTTCTCGCCGCGGGAGTGGATCTCCTGGATGATGGTGTCCCGGATGGCCTCGATCTGCTCCACGCTTACCGGCCGCTTCTCGCAGGCCTTCAGGAGGCCGGTGATGATCTTCTCCGGCAGGAAGGGCACGCGCGTGCCGTCCTTCTTGATCACCACCGGGGAAAACTCCTCGATGGTCTCGTAGGTGGTGAAACGGTAGGCGCAGTGCAGGCACTCCCGCCGGCGCCGGATGGAGGATCCGTCCCGGCTGATGCGGGACTGGATGACCTTGTCCTCGACCCCAGAGCACCGGGGGCAGCGCATGGCTACATCCCCTGGTAAATGGGAAAGCGCGTGGTGAGCTCTCCCACCTCGGCGCGCACCCGGGCGATAGTGTCCGCCTCGCCGCGCGCGTCGAGCACGCGCGCGATGAGAGAAGCCACCTGCCGCATCTCGCCTGCGCGCATGCCGCGGCTGGTGAGCGCCGGGGTGCCCAGCCGGATGCCCGAGGTCACGAAGGGGCTGCGCGTCTCGAAGGGCACGGCATTCTTGTTGACCGTGATCCAGGCCTCATCGAGCCAAGCCTCGGCATCCTTCCCGGTGAGGTCCTTGTCGGTGAGGTCCACGAGCATGAGGTGGTTGTCGGTGCCACCCGAGCACAGACGGAAGCCCGCCTCCACCAGTCCCTGTGCCAGGGCCTGGGCATTTTGGACGACCTGGATCTGGTACTCCTTGAAGGCCGGGGTCATGGCCTCCTTAAAGGCCACGGCCTTGGCCGCGATCACGTGCATGAGCGGCCCGCCCTGCATTCCGGGGAAGATACGCGAATTCAAGGTCTTGGCAAAGGCCTCGCGGCAGAGCACCATCCCGCCGCGCGGCCCCCGCAGGGTCTTGTGCGTAGTGGTGGTGACGAAATCGGCATAGGGCACCGGGCTGGGGTGCAGCCCCACCGCCACCAGACCGGCGATATGGGCCATGTCCACCATGAAGATGGCCCCCACCTCGTCGGCGATCTCCCGGAAGATGGCATAGTCGATGATGCGCGGGTAGGCACTGGCCCCGGCGATGATCAGCTTGGGACGATGGGTCTTCGCCAGGTCGCGGACCTGGTCGTAATCGATGCGGTGGGTATCCTCGCGTACCCCGTAGGAGACGACCTTGTAGAGCCGGCCCGAGAAATTCACCGGCGAGCCCATGGTGAGGTGCCCGCCGTGGGGCAGGCTCATGCCCAGATAGGTGTCCCCGGGCTCCAGGACCGAGAAATACACCGCCATGTTGGCCTGTGAGCCGGAGTGGGGCTGCACGTTGGCGTGCTCGGCCCCGAAGAGGGCCTTGGCGCGTTCTATGGCCAGGTCCTCCACCACGTCCACGTGTTCGCACCCGCCGTAGTAGCGCTTGGACGGGTAACCTTCGGCGTACTTGTTGGTCATGATGCAGCCCTGGGCCGCGAGTACCGCCTCTGATACGATATTTTCCGAGGCGATGAGCTCGAGCTTGTTGCGCTGCCGGGAGAGCTCATCACGGATGGCCTGATAGACTTCGGGATCACTTCCTTGAAGCTGTTCCTGCATAGTCACACTCCTGTGGGTATTGAGAGGTCCTTCCCTCACACCGGGTATTTGGCAGGGCGGGGTACATTACCCCGCCTTGATGCTCCTGGCGAGTTCCTCTATCTTGATGAGCCTTTGCGCGTGCCGGCCGCCCTCGAAGGGTGTTGCCATCCAGACCCGCACGATCTCCTCGGCCAGGGAAGGCCCGATCACCCTGGCCCCCAGGATGAGGCAATTGGAATCGTTGTGCTGCCGCGCCATACGCGCGCTGAAGGGTTCAGCGCACAGGGTGCCCCGCACCCCGGGGACGCGGTTGGCGCAGATGCTCATGCCAATCCCCGTGCCGCAGATAAGCACACAGCGCTCGCACTCGCCGCCTACAAGAAGCCCCAGGGCCTTGAAGGCGTAATCGGGATAATCCACGGAGTCCGGCGTATCGGTGCCCAGGTCGATAAGGTCGGCCCCCAGTTCCTCCAGCACGCCTCTCACCAGGTTCTTCAGGGGCAGTCCCCCGTGATCGCAGGCCACGGCTAACTTCATCTCTCGCTATCCTTTCCGAACACGAGCACCACGTTCTGCCCGCCGAATCCGAAGGCATTGTTCATACAGTAGGCGCATGCGTGACTGACGGCCGTCGCGGCCACATAATCCAGGTCGCATTCCGCATCCGGGTGTTCAAGGTTGATGGTGGGCGGGAGCAGGCCCTCTTTCAGCGCCAGCAGACAAATGGCGCTCTCCAGGGCGGCGGCCCCGCCGATGAGGTGGCCGGTCATGGACTTGGTGGAGCTCACCTTCAGTCTGGAGGCGTGCGCCCCGAAAAAGGCCTTGATGGCCCGCGTCTCGGTGGGATCGTTCAGGGGGGTCGAGGTCCCATGGGCGTTGATGTAGCCGATATCCGTGCGATCCAGACCCGCGTCCCTCAGGGCGGCCTCCATGGCGGCCACCACCGCGCGGCCCTCCGGATCGGGGGCCACCATGTGGTAGGCGTCCTGGCTCTGTCCGATGCCCTGAAGGAGACCCAGGATGCGGGCCCCGCGGGCGCGGGCGGCCTCCGGACGTTCCAGCACGAACACCGCCCCGCCCTCGCCCATGACAAAGCCGTCACGCTCGCGGTCGAAGGGTCGCGATGCCCGCTGCGGCTCGTCGTTGCGGGTGGAAAGCGCCCGCATGGCGGCGAAGGCGCTCACTGCGAAGGGGGTGAGACAGGCCTCCACCCCCCCGGCCAGCATGCAGTCCGCGTCGCCGCACTGGATCAGGCGCGCGGCGATCGCCAGGGCGTGCCCGCCGCTGGCGCAGGCCGAGGACAGCCCCATGCCCGGCCCCCGGAAGCCGGTGCGCATGGCCAGCAGGCCCGAAGCCATATTGGCAATGAACATGGGCACGGTCAGGGGAGAAACCCTCCGGGCCCCGCGGGCCACAAAGGCCCCCACCTGAGACTCGAGGGAGGCCATGCCGCCTGCGCCAGTGCCCACGAGCACCCCCGTGCGCTCGGGGGCATAGGCCGGCGCTTCGAGCCCGGCGAGTTTGAGGGCGTCGAGCCCTGCTATCAAGGCCATCTGGGCATAGCGGTCGGTCTGCCGGAGTTCCTTGGCCCCCAGAAAGCGCGCGGGATCAAAGCCCTGGGCCGGGCCTCCCATGGTAACGGGCAGTCCGGCCAGGGTGTCCAAGGTCTGAATCCCGGAGATACCCTGGGTAAGGTTATTCCAGAGGGTCGGAATATTGCTTCCGAGGGGGGAGACAACCCCCATTCCTGTTACGGCAATCGGCTCCATTTACACGATCAGATCCTTGATTTTACATAATCAATGGCATCTTTGACGAACTTTATCTTCTCGGCCTCGTCGTCGGGCACCTCGATATTGAATTCCTCTTCCACGTTCATGATGAGCTCGACGAGATCCAGGGAGTCGGCCCCCAGATCGTCAGCGAAGGACATCTCGGGCGAGATCTCGGCTGCATCCCTATCCAACTGCTCGGCAATGAGTTCGATGATACGCTGCGCAACATCCACCATTACAATGCTCCTCCCTTAAGATTTCTCTCCCTGCCTGAAGGTATCAGGCATACAATCCCCCGTCAACAACCAGAACCTCACCGGTCATATACGCAGACAGCTCGGAGCAGAGGAATACCACCACGCCCGCCACATCCTCCGGCCTCCCGATCCTTCCGAGCGGGATACGGGTGCCCATCTGATCCTGTTCCATGCCGGCCGTCATATCCGTATCGATCAGGCCCGGGGCCACGGCGTTCACCAGGATTCCCCGCGGGCCCAGCTCCTTGGCCAGGCTCTTGGTCAGACCGACGATCCCCGCCTTGGTCAGGGCATACACGCTCTGCCCGGCATTCCCGCCCAGGCCGACGATGGAAGACAGGTTCACGATCCTTCCACGTCTTTGCTTTAGCATATAACGGGCCGCATGAAAAGTACATAAAAACGTGCCCTTGAGATTGGTCTGCACCATAGAGTCAAAATCCTCGGACCTGACCCGCAGCATGAGCGCATCGTGCGAGCGCCCGGCATTGTTCACCAGGATGTCGATCCTACCGTGACGCCGGGCAATGTCCTGCATACTGTCCTTGACACCCGCTTCGTCCGCCACATCGAAGACCAGGGCCTCGGCGCTGAACCCCGCGGCGGCGAGCTCATCCACCAGCGCCGCGACACGCGTACGGCTGTCACGACAGTTCAGCACCACATGGGCCCCGCAGGCCGCCAGGGCGCGGGCCGTGGCCGCGCCTATCCCCCGGCTGGCCCCGGTGACCACGGCAATCTGGCCTGTAAGATCGATCTTCATGAAATACCGATGACCTCTACCCGGGCCCCGGGCAGGATGCGGCTCACCAGTGGGGCGAGCACCGATTTGGGCCCGATCTCGACGAAGCGTGTGATCCCCCGGGAGGCGGCATAGCGCACGGAGGCCTCCCACTGCAGGGGGGCCACGAGCTGCCTGGCCAGCAGCGAACGGATCTCGTCCGGGTCAGAGGCCTCCTTAGCCGTGGCGTTGAACACCACCGGCTGCAAGGGTGGGGTGAGTGCGACTTCCGCAAGCACGCCCAGGAGCCCCTGGCGCGCGCCTTCCATGAGGGGGCAGTGCGAGGCCACGCTCACCTTGAGGGGCACGACCTTGCGGGCCCCGCGCGCCTTGAGGGGCGCACGCACAGCGGCGATAGATGCAGCCTTCCCCGAGAGCACTACCTGGGAGGGGGCGTTGAGGTTGGCGATCCAGACGTCCGGCACCCCGGCGAGGACCTCTTCCACTTCAGAGGCCAGAAGCCCGATGACGGCCGCCATGGCGCCCTCCCCGTCCGGCAGGGCCTCGGCCATCAGGCGCGCGCGCTGGCGTACCAGGGCCAGGCCCTCCTCGAAGGTCAACGCACCGGAGGCCGCCAGGGCCGTATACTCCCCCAAGGAGTGGCCCATTATCATAGCGGGAGGTTCGAGCCCGGCCCTTAGCCACAGGGCAAAGCTCACCGCGAACACCGCGGGTTGTGCATTGAGGGTGTCGTTGAGGGCCTCGGCGGGGCCCTCCCGCATCAGGACGGCCAACCCCGGATCAACACGATCCTCCAGCCCCAGCGTGTCGGACATACCGGGAAACTGGGTCCCCTGACCCGGGAATATCAGGCAATACGGCATGGGTCAGGATTCCGTGTGTTTGATAACCTCTCTGCCATTATAGTAACCGCAGCTGGGGCAGACCCGATGGGGGGCCTTGGGCTCCCGGCAGTTGGGGCAATAGGCCATGGCGGGCGCAGAGATCGCATCATGCGACCTGCGCTTGTCGCGGCGCGTACTGGAATGTCTTCGTTTTGGAACCGGCATTTCTCCCTACCTCCTGATCGTTTTCTTGAGTGCCGCAAGCTTCTCCAACCGCGGGTCGACCGGACTGTGGCAGTCGCACGCGCCCCTGTTCCAGTTGGCACCGCAGCGGGGGCACAACCCCCGGCAGTCAGGGGAACACACATACCGCATGGGCAGCGAGAGTACAAGCTCGGAAATTATATACTCTCCCAGGGGAATCTCGCGGCGATAATAGCCGAGCTCCGAGCTCTGGCGCTCCGCCTCGAGATCCTCCGGCATCCCCGGCAGCGCCGGCAGGTAGTCGGTCTCGAGGGCCAGATCCACCTCATGGGTCAGCGGCTCGAGGCAGCGCACGCACGCCGTATGGATGCGTCCGTGCACCCGGATGGAGGCATGTACGGTGTCCTCGACGCGGCTCAGGACGTACTCGAGCGCGAAGGGCTCCTCGAGTACCAGGTTTTCATCGGCCAAGTAGCCGGCCATCTCCTGAGGGCCGATCGTGTGCCTCTGCTCGATACCCGCCTCGGCGAGGCCGTGCACCGCGATTTTTATGTCTTCAATTTTGTGCAACGTTCCCATAATAATAGCACTTGCTACTATTGCATACGCCTGCGTTTGTCAAGCAAAAGGCCATCCGCGCCGGCGCGGGGTACAAGGGGCCATCGCATGCCTGCGGGTGGCCCTTTCCGCAGCCGGCGGCTTCAGGGATGATACCCTTGATATATACGCGTATTGACATCCCATAACAGAGAGTATAGGGACTTATGGCCATGAATACCGCAATCAGGGCATGGGTCAACGGCGAAATCAGGGACGCTGCAGAAGTGCAGGTCTCCCCCCTCTCTCACAGCTTCGGACGGGCCTCGGCCATCTTCGAGGTCATGGCGATCACCCGCACACCCTCAGGCCCGGCCTTCTTCTGCCTCGAGGAGCATCTCGCGCGCTTCTTCGAAAGCGCCCGCTGCACCTACATGGAACTGCCCTATACCCCTCGCGAGCTCCGGGAGGCCCTCTTTCTCACGGCACGCGCCAACCACATCACCACGGGGGTGGCCAAGTTCTTCGCCTACTACCCCCTCATGGAGCTGGGCACTACCCCGGAGGACCCCCGGGTGGACGTGGCCATCTTCTGCCTCGAACTCCCCCTCCCGGACCTGCGGACCCCCGCCGCGCCGGTGAGCGCCGGCATCTCACGCTTTTGCAAACCGCACCCCGATACCATGGCCGTGCACGCCAAGGTGGCGGGCAACTATGTCAACGGCTTCCTGGCCCGGTCCGAGGTGCGCCGCCGCGGCTTCGACGAGGCGCTGCTGCTGGACCTCAACGGGCACATCGCCGAGGGCCCCACCGCCAACGTCTTCTTCGTCAACGGCAGTAAGGTGGAGACCCCCACGGTCTTCAACGTGTTGCCGGGCATAACCAGGGCCGTAATCATGGAGGTGCTCGGCGGCATAGGATACCGCGTCTGCGAGCGCCGCATCACGCCAGGGGAGCTCGGGCGCTACAGCGAGGCCTTCTTCTCCGGCACCCTCAACGCAGTCCAGCCCATCTCACGCATCGAGGATCACACATTCGACGCCCAGGGGCCCCTGACCCGGGCGCTCAGGTCCACGATGGCCGCCGTGCTCGACGACACCCTCACGGGGTGCGGGAAATGGCTGAGTCATATCGGCTGACCGGGCCCCTTCCCGCAAGGATACTCCCGGATTATTCACCCTTGACAAACCGGGCCAAAGGGCTTAGAAAGTCACCGTTTTCCTCGGTAGCTCAATCGGTAGAGCGGGTGGCTGTTAACCACTAGGTCGGGGGTTCGAGTCCCTCCCGGGGAGCCAGGAAGCAAGCCGGCCTGCAGGTGTTTACCTGCAGGCCGGCTTTTATTTTTTCTGATTCTCTCCCCATTTTTCATGCATAACAGGACATTTGCCGTCCTCAAGGTAAACTCTCCCACCGGGGGCTATCCCTTTGCGCTTCAAGCAAGAAACAATCAAGATGACATAAAGGGCGGCATGGTATGAGGTCCCTCCTTGACCATCAGAACCAAAGATAATGAACGAGATTAGGCAGAATGCAGCCCACCGGGGCGCTGGCCTGATCTCCTTGCGGTACTGTCCAACATATCATGATAAATATGCCTGCAATCCTATATGGCAAATGAAATTGATGAGCCCCTATCACCAGCGCGGGCGATAGCCCGCGCCTGTATGGATGCCATGGTTGGACTTGTCAGACGAATTTTGTTTGAAGCCCTGCTTGTCCAGCAGCATGGATCTGTCTTTTATCAGAAGAAACGAACAAATCAGCACTCCATTCGAGAGCACAGGATATGTGAAGAGCATCCATTGCTCGAAGAGGATACGTCTCAAGTAATTTCGTAGACGTCGATATAACTTCTTCCGTAAGGTTTATTATAAGGATATCTCGAATATCATCGGATAATGCGCGTTTGATGGTATGATAATCTTTTTGAGATAAACTTCTTTCTCTCACACGGCGGTTCAAGGCTGAAACAATCTCGGGGATGCAGATCACACTAACAGAGAGATACGATGCGTCCTGACAGATGTTATCTACCCACTGACTGCCCTTCTCCTCTATGTACCTTTTTGCGAATGAGGATGAATCAAAGAACGTTCTCACGTTCCCGCTCCTCTATAATAGCCGAAGAAAGCTCAGCCCCTTTTATAGAAAGACGCAACCCCTGTTTTTTCCATGAAGGGATTGGGGGCTCATTTGAAACTGGGTTAATCTCAGCAATAGCTTTCCCGTGTCTCACTATAACAAGCTTTTCACCATTCTCAACATCTGAGAAAAAATTTGACGCATGTTTCCTGAATTCAGTGAATGAAACCGTCTTCATAGAACACCCCCTTCATAGTGCACATCAGTGTACATTACACTGTACATGATATCAAGATGTATTTATTAGGCCAACTATGTATTAGAGGGCCGAAAAGCCGCCTTATACTACGGATATTTTGCCGCCTAATCAGCTCATCAGGGTTGTTCTACGATGTTTTTACAGTATATCAGATTATTTTTGCAAAGTGTTATACGGCAACCATCCCGGCCCTTCCCCGCACCTCCCTGAGCGACAGGCATGCATGTGTGGCTGCGCTGTACATCCCCATCTTTCCCCCAGGCCAGTGAAACCCGCGCGCCCATAGCCGCAAGCCGAGGGATCCGTTGTTTCCTGCCGGTGTCGTCTTTCTCCGTCTATCTCCGGCAGTTTGACTCTTGGGTTTTTTCTCGGGGGAAACCCGGCCCCCTGTGGGCCATATCCAGGACGGCGGCCCCGAGGCTTACCGGTTATCCGACGTTGCAGGCTGACTGTGGCAGGCGTCCAAGTCCCGGGATAAGCCACCGCGACGGAATGCAGCTCACGCAGGGGATCAGGATATCCCGCGGCCGGCCGCTGACAGCCGGGATGGCCCTTGATCAAACGCGAGGCATCTTCTATAGTTGCTTCCATCAAGTCTGCAGGGAGGCTTTAAAATGCTGCAGCAGTACGTGATAACCCCGACGGCGGGCAAGCGCCTGATCGGTAAAGGCATGGCGGCGCACCCCGCCGTGGGCCGGGCCCTGAGCGCGGGCACGCTGGTGATCGTGGCCGGCACCACCAACGGCTATGTGGCCGAGGAGGTCCTCAAGGGCCTCGGCCAGGCCGAAGGCTTCTCGCGAAGGCGCTTCTTCCGCGGGCTGACCCTCCCCTCGGCGCGGCCTTCCGCCGGCAGCGGTCGCCTCGCCGACGAAGGGGGCTTCCCGGGCGACGTCATCATCAGAGACGGGCGCTGGCTTAAGGGGCAGACCATCTTCGACGTGGCCGACGCGCTCAAGGAGGGCGACCTGATCCTCAAGGGCGCCAACGCCCTCGACCTCGCGAGAAGCCAGGCCGCCATCCTCATCGGCCACCCGCAGGCCGGAACGATCGGCACGGCCCTGCAGGCCGTGGTCGGGCGCCGCGTGGGGCTGATCCTGCCGGTGGGGCTCGAAAAGCGCATCCCCGGAGACCTCGAGCGCCTGGCCCGACGCCTGAATGCGCCCACCTCCCAGGGCCCCCGCCTCCTGCCGGTGGTAGGCGAGGTCTTCACCGAGATCGAGGCCCTTGAGCTCCTCACGGGGGTGCAGGCCGAACTGGTCGCCGCCGGCGGGGTCGCGGGCGCCGAGGGCGCCGTGTGGCTGGCGCTCGAGGGCCGCGCTTCCCAGCTGGACTCTGCCGGGAAGCTCCTGGCCAAGCTGGCGGGCGAGCCGGCCTTCGCGCTCTAAGGACCTGCCCCCCCTTCAAAAACCTTTGATCACGGGGATGAACCCCAGGGCAAACCAAGAACCCCTGCTTGCCGCCGCGGACGGGTAAGGGAATGCGGCCCGCACGCGATTAATGCTCGCGCGTCCTGCGGCCGATCAGATAAAGAGATGCTGTCAATTCATGGGGATGAACCCCGGGACCGACCCGGAAGACTTGGGCGGGAGACCGTCTGCGGCCGGGATATGACCCCGGAGGATGAAAAAAGGGATGATGCCGCATGTTCCGGATGCCCGCACGGGTGCGTGACCTTAAGATCCGCACCAAACTGCTGATCGGATACTCCCTGGCCCTGATCCTGGTCACGACCGCCGGAGGCTGGGCGCTCTACGCGCAGATACGTCAGACGATCGAGGCCACCCTCCAGGAGGAGCTGGACAACACCACCGCCACCATCGTTCAAATGGTGGAGACATCGGCCACGGTCTCCATCCGCAATCACCTGCGGGCCCGGGCCGAGAACAACCGCGCCATGGTGGAGCACTTCTACGGCCTCAGCCAGGCGGGAGAGCTCACGGAAAAGGAGGCCCAGGAAAAGGCCCGCACGATCCTGCTTGCGCAGCATGTCGGCCGCGAAGGCTACCCCTATTGCGTCGACAGCCACGGCACGGCCGTTATCCACCCCGATGTGCGGGTGGAGGGCATCGACTTTTCCGAGCGCGATTTCGTCCAGCAGCAGATCCGCCGCCGCGAGGGCTACCTCGAGTACGACTGGTGCACACCCGGGGATCCCCTGCCCCGCCCCAAGGCACTCTACATGACCTATTTCGAGCCCTGGGACTGGATTATCTCGGTCTCATCCTACCGTGACGATTTCGCCTCCCTGGTCAACATCGACGACTTCCGCGAGAGCCTCCTGGCCCTGAGATTCGGCCCCACCGGCTACGCCTATATCCTCGACAGCCAGGGCGGGATCGTCCTACACCCCAAGCTCACGGGCAACCTCGCGGAGCATGGCGATCCAGGACAGACGATCGCCGAGCGCATCGGGTCGCAGAAACAGGGCCAGGTGCGCTACCTGTGGCAGAACCCGGGGGAGGCGCGCGCACGCGAAAAGCTCGTCTCCTTCACCTATCTGCCGGCCTTCGACTGGATCGTGTGCTGCTCGTGCTACCTGGAGGAGATCTACGCCCCCATGCGCCGGGTGCGCACCATCTTCGCGCTCGTGTTCGCGGCCTCGCTCACTTTCGTGCTCATCCTGAGCCTGTGGATCGGCGCGGGGGTGACCCGCCCGCTGAAGGTCTTCATGGGGCGCCTGGAGGCCGGGGCCGGCGGTGACCTCTCGGTCCGCATGGACAACCCCTCCCGCGATGAGTTGGGCACCCTGGCCCGCTACTTCAACACCTTCATGGAGCGTCTGGAGACCTCGCACCGGGACCTGCAGTCCCAAATCAGCGAGCGCCTGCGCTCGGAAAAGGCGCTCGCCGAGGCCAAGGAGAAATACCGCCTCCTGGCGGACAGCTCACCGGACGTCATCGTGCGCCTCGATCACGACTGTCGCTACCTCTATGTCAACCCGGCCGTGGAACCGGTCCTCGGCAGGACGCCCGCGGAGCTGATGGGCCACACCATGCACGAACTCGGCTTCCCGGAGCACCAGTGCCGCTTCTGGGAGCAAAAGGTCGGTGCGGTCTATGAGCGGGGACAACCCAGCACCTTCACCTTCACCCTGGGGCACGGGGAGGGCCAGCGCACCTTCGACTGCCGCATCATCCCCGAGTTCGGGCCGGACGGCCGCGTCCAGACACTCCTGAGCACCTCGCGCGACATCACGCGCCTCGCCCGGGCCGAGGAGCGGCTGCGCCGCAGCGAGCGGCGCTACCGCCAGCTCTTCGAGACCCTGCACGACGGCTTCGCCCTCTACGAGGGCGTGCGCGCGGAGAAGGGCGAGATCACCGACTTCCGGCTGATCGAGGCCAATCCCGCCCTGGAGGCCATCACCGGGCGCCCGCTCGAGGAGCTCATCGGCCGCACCCTGGGCGAGCTGCTGAGGGACTTCGACGCCCAGGCGCTCGAGAGGTGCCGCCGCGTGGCCCTGGGGGGGGAATCCTTCGATTATTCCCAGTTCTTCCCGGACCTCGGCCGCCATCTGCAGATCAAGGCCTACAGCCCGGAGCCCGGACGCATGGCCACGGTCTTCGCCGACATCACGCGCCAAATGCGCCTGGAGGAGCAGCTGCAGCAGACGGCCAAGATGGAGGCCATCGGCCAGCTCGCCGGCGGCATCGCCCACGACTTCAACAACCTACTCACGGGCATCCTCGGGCACGCCGAGCTGCTCGGCCACCAGTGCGCCCCGGAAAGCCCGGCACACCACTCCGCCCAGACCATCGAGAAGGCGGCCCTGCGGGCCACCGAGCTCACCCGCGCCCTGCTGGGGTTCGCCCGCAAGGGCAAAAACCAGGATGTCGTCGTGGACCTACACACCTGTGCCCTTGACGTCGTCGAGTTGCTCCAGCGGACCATCGCCAAGGACATCCAGGTCACTACAAGGCTCGAGGCCCGTCAGTCCTGCGTGAAAGGCGACCCCTCGCAGATGCAGCAGATGCTCCTGAACCTGGCCCTCAATGCCCGGGACGCCATGCCCGCAGGCGGCCGGCTCGGCATCGCGACCGCAGATGTCACCCTGGACAGGGACGCCTGCCGCATGGCGCCGGACCTGCCGCCGGGCGACTACCTCAGGGTCACGGTCACGGACAGCGGGAACGGCATCCCCCCGGAGCACCTCCCGCGCATCTTCGAGCCCTTCTTCACCACCAAGGACCCCGGCGAGGGCACGGGCATGGGGCTGGCCATGGTCTACGGCATCGTCCGCAACCACGGGGGCATCATCCAGGCCGCCAGTCAGACGGGAGAAGGCGCCACCTTCACGATCCTCCTGCCCGCGACCGGCGAGGACTGCCGTCCGGCCTTAAGCGCCGCGCCCGAGAGGGGCCTCGCGCGCGGCGCGGGCCGCATCCTGCTCATCGACGACGAGGAGATCATCCTGGATGTGGCCTGCGAGATGCTCCGGCACCTGGGGTACGAGGTCACGCCCTTTGCCCGTGGATCCCAGGCCGTGGATTACTACCGCGAGCATGCTTCCGAGATCGACCTGGCCGTCATCGACATGGTCATGCCGCAGATGGACGGCCAGGCCTGTTTCCGGGCCCTCAGGGAGATCAACCCCGGCATCCGGGCCCTGCTCTCCACCGGCTACGGGAGGAACAACAAGGCCCAGGAGCTCCTGGACGAGGGCATGGCCGGCCTGATATCCAAACCATACCAGCTAAGCGTACTGGGCGATAGCGTGCGCCTGGCCCTGGCGGATGGCGACCCGGCCACGGCAAGTCCCGCCCCGTGAGGGGCGTCGCGACTAGGGCCTGATCAGGGCCCCCATCTGTGAGGAGAGGACCGCATGCAGACGGGCCAGATGCTCGTCATCGGTCGTGATGAAGCGCAGCAACTCCTTGTGGCCGAGGTGGGGGGCCAGGCACAGCATGAAGACCGGACACACCCCCAGGACCATGGCCAGCGCCACACGCTGCTCCCACATGTCGAGCCCGTCCCGGGCCTCCTGGTGCATGATCTGGGGAATGCCGCCGCCGAAGCGCGCGTAGACCCCGGAAAAAATCGCCGGCCGGGCCTCCCGGGAGGCCGTCTCCGGCGGAGACAGGATGGCCGCGCGGGCCTTCTCCCGGCTCATCCCGGGCCGCAGGGCGGTAGCGGCGCCGACCGGATCCACCCCCAAACGCTGGCATTCTCCGAGGAAAAACAGCGCCTCCTCGCCGCAGGCGGCCTCCAGGGCGCTGAGCCCCTCGTAGTCGAGGAGCCCCAGGCCCTGCCGTGAGCGCCCCCCGTCCGCTCCCCGGGGGGGGCGGTACGCGACATAGCTCCGGCAGGGCAAGGGGCAGTGGTAGCAGGCATGGGCCTTGCGGTGGGCCTTGTGCAGGGTTCTGCGAAGAGTCTTGCCCGCCCCCATGCGCTCCAGCACGAGCTCCCCGAAGCGCGTGCGCCGCCCATAGAGCGCGCGCACCTTCCTAGCCGTCTCCAGCCCCAGGGCCGGGTTGTCCTCCCCGAAGGCCAGCCGGCCGCTGCCGGTCAAGGTCAGGAGCTTGAGGTTCTTGCGGGAAAAGGCCGCGCCCAGGCCGACCTTGTCGAGGCCGCCCCAGGTGCCCGTGCTCAGGGTGGCGTGCCGCGCGCCGGAAATGGCCGCCGGGCCGGTGGCGAGAAAGGCCTCCGGGCAGGTATCTCCCGGACGCATGAGCCTTGCGGCGACCTGCGGCAGCGTGAGCCCGTCACAGTCCGCGGCCGGGGCCAGCGTCATATGGGACCGGGTGAGGTGAAGGGCCAGCGATGCTGGGGCATGCCCGGTGATGACGAGGAAGTCGATCCCGCAGAACTTGAGCTGGGGACCGCTGTCGAGCAGACAGGGCACGTGGTGCGCCGCCCCGTCCTGGCCCAGAAAACTTGCCACCATGAGGCAGGAGGCCGGAGCGAAGCTGCCGGTCAAGGGCCCGGTCCCCAGGACCAGGGGGTCCTCCTCGCGATAGCGTCCCAGCAGCGCCGCGTTCACCGCCGCACCCCCCAGGGCCTCCGCGACGAGCCCGATGGGGAGTTCGGAAAGGTGCGTGGAGCCCCGGGTGAGATCGACGTGGGCTATTGTACCGTTATAGAATCGCCTGATCCAGTCCATAGCGTCACTTCTCCCGGTACCGTCTTCTGCCATCGGAAACGCACCTTGGCGGCGCCGTAGGGGCAGCGGTCGACACAGCGCAGGCACATGATGCACTCGGCCATGGGTATCCTGGGTGAGATGCCCTCACGCAGGCTGTCGCGGTCGATGATCCCCATGGGACACACCTCGGCGCACTGCATGCACGAGAACTTCTTGCACTTGCTGGCACCGATGACGATCTTGATCAGGCCCAGCTTGGCCGCGAGCGCCAGCACGGCCCCCACCGGGCAGAGGTAGCGGCACCACGACCGGCGCTCGCCCAGCTCCAGCGAGGTCAGGGCGGACACGATCGCCAGGTTGGCCCCCTTAATGACCCCGCCGGGTCCGTAGGAGCGGCAGAGGCTGCCGATGGGGCAGACCGTGCAGAAGGGCTGGAACCCCAGGCCCGCCGCCCCGCAGACACTCCCGGCCAGCACGCCGTACTTGATCATGCGGCCCCTGATGAAACGCGGAAGCCCGAACTTGGGCACGACCGCCCCCACCAGGTCCAGGACGAAACCGAAGGGGCAGACCCAGCCACAGAAGACCCGGCCGAGGAGCACGGTCAGGGCGATCAGCACCAGGGCCGCCCCCAGGCCCACCCACACCAGCGTGCCGCTGGCGGCTATGTTCTGCAGGGTGCCCGTGGGACACGGCAGGCTCACCACCCCGGCGGTAAAGGCGCAGAAGGTGCCGATAAGAATCATCACCAGCAGCATAAACGAGAGCAGCTGCACGGGCCAGCGCAGAAACCTGATCCAGCCGAGCGCCTTGCCACGCACGAAGCGCAGCGCCCCCTCGGGACAGTGCTGCACGCACAGGGGATCGCCGTCGCACAGGTCACACTTGTGGATGTGCCCGGTCTCCGGCTCGACGAGCGGGGCGGCCTCCGGGCAGGCCAGGGTGCAGATGCCGCACTCCACGCAGAAGCGCTCGTTGATGCGCACGATCCCCTCGGGGTCCTTCTCGATGGCGTGCACCGGACAGGCCTCCATGCAGAGCGGCTCGCGGCAGTGCAGACACAGGATCGCGAAATTCATGGCGTTCTCGTCGGTACGCAGCACCTTGATGCTGGCCGCCGCCAGGGCCACGGCGGCGGTATTGCGGGTGGAGCAGACCATCTCACACGCCGAACACCCGGTACAGCGAGAGGGATCGAAGACGATCACGGGCGGCCGCCGGGGCAGCCGACGCCTTCTCGCAAGGGGCCGCACCTCGTCGATCCCCAAACTCTCCTCAGGAAGGTGAACGGATTCCTGCATGATACTCCCCTCTCAATAATACGCGTTTCTGAGCAGGTAGACCCTGCGGCGACAGGCGGGGCACAGCTCCAGAAAGGACTGCGGCTCCCCCGTGAGCCTGGCACTGACATAGTCCGCCACCCTGGCGACCACGAAGCGTTCCCCGCAGGCACGGCACGCTCTCAAGTCCCCGGCGGCGCCCTGCTCGATGGCCAGGTGCCTGAGCCCCCGGATCAGGTCACGACAGCTGACCCCCTCGGGGCAGACCTCGGTGCCGGCATTGCACTCGGTGCAGTACCAGAGGCACGCATCTTCCAGGATGGCGCTGCCCATGACGGTCTTCCTGATCACCCCACGGGGCGACATCTCGATGGAGAAGTTTCCATACATCTCGTTCATGGGGCACACCGCCACGCAGCGGCCGCATTCCACGCAGCACAAGGCCCGGGAGGACTGCATGATCCTCAAAATCTCATCCGGCTGTTTCATCATAGCTTCTCCAGGCGCACCGCGCACACCTTGAACTCGGGGATCTTGGAGACCGGGTCCAGTTCCTCGATGGTCAGGGCATTGGCCGGGGCCTCGTGGAAATGAAAGGGGGCGAAGATCGAGCCCGGAGAGACCCGCTCGGTCATCCGCGCCGTGGTGGTGATCTGTCCCCGGCGGGTTATGAGCCGCACCGCGCCCCCGTCTTTGATGCCGAGCCGCCGGGCGTCCTGCGGGCTCACCTCCACGAAGGGCCGGTCAAGTTCACGGTTCAGGAAACTCGAGCGCCTCGTCATGGTGCCCGTGTGGTAATGGGAGAACATGCGCCCGGTGATCAGGGTGAGGGGATAGTCGTCATCCGGCATCTCCCTAGGCGGGGTATAGTCGGGCACCACGAAGAGCCCCCGACCGCGGGTGAAACGTTCGCGGTGCAGGTAATGGGTACCGGGATGTCCCTCGTCCGGGCACGGCCAGAGGAGGCCCGCCCCTTCCAGCCGCGGGTGGTGCACCCCGCCGAAGATCGGGGCGACCTTGGCGATCTCGTCCATGACCGCCGCGGCGTCTCCATAGTCAAAATCGAGCCCCAGCTTGCGCCCGAGCGCGCACAGGATGCTCAGGTCGCCACGCGCCTCGCCCGGCGGCGCGACCGCCTGGCGCACGAGCTGGATGCGACGCTCGGTGTTCGTGAAGGTGCCGTTCTTCTCGGCGAAGCACGCCCCCGGCAGCACGAGATCGGCGAAGCGGGCGGTCTCGGTCAGGAAGATGTCCTGCACGATGAGGAAGTCCAGCTTGGGCAGGCATTCCATGACATGCTTCTGATACGGATCGCTCAAAAGAGGGTTTTCCGCCATGATATACAGGGCGCGAATGCCGTCTCCGGCAGAGCCGATGATCTCGGTGAGCGTCAAACCGGCACTGGCCGACAGCGGCACCCCCCAGGCCAGCTCGAATTTCTGCCGCACGGCCTCGTCGGCCACATTCTGGTAGCCCGGATACACGTTGGGCAGCCCGCCCATGTCGCAGGCCCCCTGCACGTTGTTCTGGCCCCTCAAGGGGCAGATGCCGGAGTGTTCCTTGCCCACGTGCCCGCAGAGCATGGCCAGGTCGCAGATGGCCAGGACGTTCGCGGTGCCGCAGGCATGCTGGGTGATCCCCATGCAGAAGACGATGGAGGCCTCCGTGGCGCGGGCATAGATCTCGGCCACCGCGCGGATGCGCTCGGGTGCGATGCCGCTCTCGGCGGCGGACCGCTCGGGTGTCCAGGTATCGAGAAAGTCCGTGAGCGTCTCGAAGCCCTCGGTGCGAGCTTCCACGAAGTCCATGCGGGCCAGGCCTCTCTCCCGGATGTGGTTCATCATGCCGCCGATGAGCGGGATGTCGCTCCCCGAACGCAGCGCCAGGTGGATGTCGGCGTTGCGGGCCACCTCGGTCAGACGCGGATCCACCACCACCAGGGTGGCGCCCTGGGCCTGGGCACGGTAGATCTCGCCCATGATGATGGGGTGGGTCTCGGCGGCATTCGACCCGAACATGAGGATGCAGTCGGCCCCGGTGAAGTCCCCGATGGCGTTCGTCATGGCCCCGCTGCCGAGCGCACGCGCCATGGCGGCCGCCGTGGGTCCGTGGCAGAGCCTGGCGCAGTGGTCCACGTTGTTGGTGCCGAAGCCGGCGCGGATGAGCTTCTGGAAGAGGTAGTTCTCCTCGTTCGTGCACTTGGCCGAGCACAGCCCGGCCACGGCGTCGGCCCCGTGGGTGCGGGAGGCCGCCTGGAGTCTGTCGGCGGCGATCTCGAGGGCCTCGTCCCACGGGATTTCCCGGAACTCCCCGTTCTGTTTGAGCAGCGGCCGGGTGAGCCGCTCGGGGTGGTGCACGAACTCGCCGGCCGACCAGCCCTTGATGCACAGCGTGCCGCGGCTGACGGGGTGATCCCGGTCGGGCAGCGTCCGCACGATCCTGCCGTTGGCCACCTGGAGCACCAGGCCGCATCCGGTTCCGCAGTAGGGGCAGATGGTCTTTACGAAGTCAAGTTTCATGCTTCTCCCCCATCGAATCGATCCATGCGGGCTCACGGCAGCCGGGCAACGGCTCCTGCCGCAGATCGGCCAGCACCGGCGAGGGGCGTTCGCGCTCGATCCCGGCCTCGTAGCCATAGGCCTCCTGGAGATGGCGCCGCATGACGAGCTGCAGATGCAAAAGCGGGATATCCACCGGACAGGCATCCTGGCAGGCGCCGCAGGCCACACAGGTGTCGCTCAGGTGAAAGGCCCTGATCAGGTGGTAAGAAATCATGTCGGCGGGGATCTCCCCGCGCCTGACCCACAGGTCGTCCTCGAGCTTGCAGGGCACACACACGCAGATGGGGCAGGCATTGCGGCACCCGTAGCACTTGATGCAGCGGGCGAACTCGTTGCGCCAGAGCTGCAGGCGCGCTTCGGCATCGGCGTCCATCCAGCGCCGTACCCGTTCGTCGCTGAAGGGGTCCACCCCGTCGACCATAGTCCCGATCATGATCTCCTGCGGATAGGGCCGGGGGCACAGGCAGGCCCGGGCCTGCTCGGCGCTGCAGGCCATACCGATCCTCACCAGGCGCCCCTCGTCGAGCTGGTGGCGCTTGACAAGCTCGATCAGGGCCCGCTCGTCACAGCCGCGGCAGATCACGGCCAGCCGATAATCCGCGGGCAGCCCTTCCAGGAGCTGCATGCCCAGCTTGGCCAGGGGCCACTTAGGCTCCAGCACCAGCTCATCGAGTTTGTCCGGAGCGCCGAAGACGTACGGGGCCACACCCGCGGGCGTGGCGCGCAGTCCCAGCACGCCGTGGGCCTGCCCCCCGGCCAGCAGCTCAGCGGACACCCTGAGGGCCTCATCACGCATCGTCATGCTCCACCCCTGAGCATAGGTTCCCCGGGTCCGGCCGCCCCTCAGCAAGCGGCGGCAGTCGCCTGAGCCCCTCCATGAAGTCCCGCATCAGGCGGACAAACTGGTGGTGCTCATGCCCGGTCCCGAAACTGGTCAGGAGCCGTCCGGGGTCGATGCCCACGGTCGCGAGCAGCCCCTTGAGCAACTCAAGCCGTTTGAAACACCGGTGATTGGCATCGTTGTAACGGCAGCCGCCCAGGTGACACCCGAGCACGGCCACGCCGTCGATGCCCTGGGAGAAGGCGCGGATGACGGCATCCGGCTCCACCCGCGCGATACATTCCACCGGGATCACCCGGAAATTCACCGGCAGCGGCTGCCTCTGCTTGCCGGCGGCGTCCGCGCCGATCAGCGCGCACCAGCGGCAGGCAAACACGATCACCCGCGGCGCGTCCACCTGCCCTTCCGTTATCGTCAGCGCCTCCGAGGCCATCTTCACGCGAACGCCTCCCTGAGCATCTCACCGATGAGTGCGGCATTCTGCTCGGGCAGCTGGATGCTCCCGTTGGGGCAGACCGCCACACACATGCCGCAGCCCGTACACCGCATCAGGCTCACCACACTGCGATACCTGCCCCCGTTGTCTCTCGGCTCGAGACGGACTGCCTGGTAGGGGCACGCCGCCACACAGTTGCCGCAGCCCGTACAGGCATCCTCATCCACCGTGGCGTGGCCCAGCTTGGCCTCACGGAAGGGCGAGATCTCCCGGAGCGGCACGCCTGTGCGTCTCAGGAAGCCATAGGCCTTCATGGCCGCGGCCTCGCCCTGCTGCATGGCCAGAGAGGCCAGCACGGGCCAGCGCGCCGAGCCGCACACGAAGACACCGCTTGCGGTCGTCTCGAGGGGGTGCATGAGGGTACGCACCCCCAAAAACCCGAGCGGGTCGCACGACAGCCCGAACAGGGCGGCGAGTCTCTGGTTGTCCTCGGGGGGCTCGAGCGGCGAGCTCAGGACCACGAGGTCGGCCGTAAGCGTGCGCTCGTCCCCGCCGGCGGCGTCCCGCACCCGCACGGCACGCACCTTGCCCTCACCCTCGATCAAGGGTTCCTCCCCGCTCGGGTAACGCACGAAGCGCACCCCGGCCTCCATGGCCTGGTGATAGTAGTCCTCCAGCGCCGCCCCCGGGCACATCATATCCCGGTGCAGGACAGAGACCTCGCAGTCGGGATTGCCTTCGCGCAGCATCCGCGCCTGTTTGAGGCTCGCCGGACAGCAGATGGTGGAGCAGTAGGGGGTCTTGTCATCACGCACCCCCACACACTGCACGAAAACCGCCGCCTGCGTGTCGACCGGGCCGGCCTGCAGGCGCCGCTCGAGCTCGATGCCCGCCAGCACCCCCTCGAGCTCGCCGTAGCGGTAGCGCCCCTTCGGGAGCCTGATGCGGGCGCCGGTGGCCAGGATAACGGCCCCGGCCCGCAGGCGATGCAGCTCGTCCCTGGTCTTGACCTCCAGCGTGAAATCGCCCGGCTCCCCACTCACCGCCTCCAGACGGGCAGCGCCCATGAAGTTTATGGTGCTCAGACGCTCCAGGGCCTGCAGGCATTCCGCGAGCCTTTTTGCCGACGGAATGTCTTCGGGTGCCACCTTTGCTATGAGATTGAGCAGCCCACCGGGCTGGGCGGAGCGATCCAGCAGCACCACCTCGACCCCGAGCCGTCCCAGGGCCGCCGCCGCCGCCAGCCCGGCCGGGCCGGCACCGAGGACCACCACCCTCTGAGAGACCTCGAGGGGGGGGTCCTGCGAGCGCTCCCGGCGCGTGAGCGCGGCCAGGCCCATGCGGCAGAGATCGAGGGCCTTGCACGTGGCGCCTCTGGCATCGTCCCGGTGAATCCAGGCACAGCCCTCGCGCAGGTCCACCAGCTCGACGTCCAGGGGATCCACCCCGGAGGCCTGCAGGGTCTCCAGCAGCGTGTCCCCGCGCGCCAGACAAGAGCAGGCTCCGATCAATATCCGCGCCTCCCCCGGGCCTGCGGCCAGGCTCTCCCGGTCCTGTCCCTGGCACAGGGCGTCGCGTACCACGACCCCCTCCACCTGCGGCTCACGCGCGAGCGCCGCCGCGATGGCCTTAAGGTCGATCACGGCGTCCACCTCGCCCTGGCAGCGGCACAAAAGGCACCTGACCTTGATCTCACTGCCCATGGTCACCCCCCAGACACACCTTCAGGGCCGCAGAGGCGGCCTGGATCACGGAAAGCTCCACATCCCCCGGCTCGCGGCAAAAACCGCAGGCGTGCCCCGAGGCCACGAAACCCTCCCCGCCCAGCGGCGGGGCATAACCGCCCGCGTCCGGGGCGGCCAGGGAGGGCTTAAGGGCCCCGTTGAGCACCACCATGTCAAAGCGTTCCATGCGCCGCTGCTGGGCCAGGGTATCCTCGTATCTAACGGCGATCCCGCCCCCGCTCAGGGGGTGGATCAGGCCCGGGCGGCCCCTTACGAGCCTGAGATCGAGGTTCTCGGATTGCCTGAGGTAGTACTCATAGTAGTGGCGTCCCTCGGTCCTAAGGTCGGTGTAGAAGATCACACACTCGGTTCCGGGGCAGCGCCGCTTGACCCACTGGGCTTGTTTGAGGGCGTGCATGCAGCACACGGCGGAACAGTAGGGAAACAGGCGCCGATCCCGCGCACCGGCGCACTGGACAAAGGCGATGCGCCCGGGGGAATCCCCTGCATGGGTAAGCACCGCGCCCTCTGCCGGCCCGGCCTCGCTGATCCAGTCCTCGAACTCCAGGGCGCTCATGATATCGGCGTGTGTGCCGTAGCCGTATTCCTCGAGGGGATGGATGTCCGCATCCATCAGTCCGGTGGCCCAGATCACGTCGCTGACCTGAAGCGTGAGCTCCCGGGGCGGCACCTCCAGATCGATGGCCCCGGTGGGACACACCCCCAGACACTCCCCGCAGCCGGAGCAAACCGCACGGTCGATCCGATAGGCCGGGGGGTAGACGTGTGCACTCAAGGGGACGATCGCCCCCTCCGGGCAGACCGGGACGCACCGTCCGCAAAAGATGCAGCGCCTGGGGTCGATCAGGGATGGCTCTGCGGCGATGCGTGCCAGCAGTCCTCCCTCACGGGGCTCAAGCCCTGTGATGCGGCTGAGCGTGTGCACATGGATGCCCGGGTGCATCTGCACCCGCCTAACCTCGGTCCACAGGGGGCAGAAGGCGCAGTGGTCGGTGGGATAGAGCTTGTCCAGGTTCTCAACCTGCCCGCCCAGAGAGACACCCTTCTCCAGGAGATGCACGACGCCGCCGGCCCCGGCCAGGTCGTAGGCGGCCATCATCCCGGCCACGCCCCCGCCCACCACGAGCACCGTCTGGTCCTTCAGGGGAATATCAGACATCGCCCACCCCCGCTTTCTCTCTATTCCTTGCTCAGGCCGTAATGCCGCGCCAGGTGCTGGATGCGTTTGCGGAACCATGTGCCGAAATCGTCCGGGGGAAATTCATACGGGCCGATCCGGTCCTCGTAGCGCACCATGATGCGTTTTTCCGGCCTGACATAGCGCCTGACCTTGTCATAGTGGACGACGATGGACTTGGGATCGGTGGGACAGCGATTGGTGCAGGCCCCGCACCCCGTGCAGCGGTCCTCGATCACCACCGGGAAACGCCGTTTTTCCAGCTCGATCGCGTCGAATTTACAGGCCTTGTAGCAATCCTTGCAGCGACGCTTCTTCAGCCAAGTCACACAGGTGTCGTGATCGATCACGGCATTGCCGATATCGACCTCCTCCTCGGGGACCTTCCTGATGGCTCCCGTGGGACAGGTGCGCACGCACTCCATGCACATGATGCACTTGGTCCAGTCGAGCACCGGGGTGCCGAGATTGACGAGCCCGGACGAGAGGGGGGCCGGGTGCAGGGCGTCGGCCGGACAGATATCGATGCACCGGTAGCAGCGGGTGCAGTACTTGAGGAAATCCTCCTCTACCAGGGAGGCCGGCGGTCGGGGCAGGGCCTCGGAGGGGCTCACCTTGATCGCGGTAAAGACGGCCCCCGAAACCACCCCGCCTAAGAGGAACTGGATGAATTCTCTGCGGGACAGCGCCATGGGCACAGCTCCATTGTTTCAGTCTGGTCGTTCCTGGTTACCCATTAATAATTGAACAGGGGGGTGAAATCCACCCCCCTGTATCTGCGTTAGGCCTTACGGGCGGCCTGCATATCCTTGATGCAGTAGTCGAGCCCCAGCGCCTTGAGGGTCTTGTCCGTGGGGATGCCGTCATCGTCCCACCCGAAGTAGGTGTACACCTCGTCCTGCATCTTCTTGGTATCCTCTTCGCTGAACACGGCCCCCTTCTTGGGGCCCTCGGGCAGCTTCTCGTTCATGAGCCGCCAGGGCAGGCGGTCGTCCTTGCGGCGGACCCCCTCGCGCACCTGGAAGCAGCGCTCCAGGGTGATGATGCGCTTGGCCGTGTTCCAGTACTCATCGTCGGTCATATTCCAGCCGCACAGCGGGTTGAGCATGTCGATGAAGACCTTGGGCGTCTCCTTGCCCCAGGGGTAGCCGCCCACGAACGAGCACATGGTGAGGGAGTTGATCATGCCCCAGCGGGCCAGGGTAGCGGCCGAGGTGCCCTCGTGATGGTCGCCGCCGCAGGAACCCATGGCATAGCTGAAGGCGCGCGGCTTGTCGCCCCGCGGGTCATGGGCCGCAACCTCCTTGCCCTTGACGTGCACGGCCCACTTCTCGGACCCCTTGCCGATCTCTTTGGCCATCTGCTTGACGCCCTTGGCGAGCAGCTTGCCGCCCTTGCCCTCCTGGCGGGCGATCCTGCGGATCATCTCGAGGGCGGCCTCAGCGTTGCCCCATTCGAGATCGATCCCGTCCAGGTCGGCCTTGGTCAGGACCCCGCGCTGGACACACTCCATGGCAAAGCCCAGGCAGCCGCCGACCGAGATGCCGTCCAGGCCCTGGGCATCGGCCTCCTCGATACAGGCCATCATGCCGTCGAAGTCCGAGAGCCCGAGGTTGGACCCCAGGAGTCCGCCGGTCTCGTACTCGGGGCCCTCGGCGATGAGCCCGTCGTAGTCCCCGCCGCGGATCACGCCCAGCTTCATGCAGTGCACCGGGCAATGGGCGCAGGCGACGTGCCGTTTCCAGAAGACGCGGTTGGCCTGCTCGGCACCGAGCTCATGGATGTCCGGCCACCAGGTGGACTGGTAGTTCTTGGTAATGAGCGAGCCCGTACCATGGTGCTTGAGCTCGAGCAGACCCGCCGTGCCCCAACGCTTGATGCCCTGCCAGGCCTCCTTGTCCACCGCCAGCTGCTTGGCCTTGACCATGGCCTCGTAGGCCGCCTCGTTGTCGACCACCGGCACCGCCTTGGTGCCGCGTACGGCGATGGCCTTGAGCTTCTTGTCGCCCATCAGCGCCCCGGTCGAGGTGCGGGCAGCGGCACGGAAACGCTCCACCATCACGCAGGCATAGCCCACCTTGTTCTCACCGCCAGGGCCGATGCAGGCCACGCGGGCAAAGGGTTCCTTGATCCTCTCCATCACCAGGCGCTCGGTCGCATCGGTGTCCTTGCCCCAGAGGGAAGTGGCGTCGTAGAAGGTGACCTTGTCGTCGTTGATATAGAGGAAGACCGGTTTCTTGGACTTGCCGGTGATGTAGATCCCGTCCCAGCCGGCCCACTTGATCTCGTTGGGGAAGTGCCCGCCCACCTCGGCATGGCTGAGCAGCCCCGTATAGGGGCTCTTGTTCACCCAGCTGGCGCGGGTCGAGACGCAATAGGTGCCGTTGAGCGGGCCCACCCCGATGTAGATCGGGCTGTTCTCGGCATAGGCGTCGCTGCCCTTCTTGAGCTCGTTGTAGAGCAGATAGGCGCCCATGCCGGCGCCCCCGATATACTTGCGGCACTCCTCATCGGAGAGCTTGCGGACCTTATATTTCTGTGTCGAAAGATCGATCTCCAGGATCTTCCCAAAATTTCCACCCTTTGGAACTGCCATGGCTTACCTCCTCTCCCCGTCTTCGTTCGGATAGAACAGGTTGCGGATCAGGTCGTCGCCCGCCTCTGCGGGGGTCACATCGCGGTAGGCCATGTTCACGCCGAACCCGGCCGTGCCGGCCATGAGGCACGGACCCTGCGGGTTGCCGGATTGCAAGAGGCAGGCCTGGACACACTGGGGATCTCCGTCGCACAGATCGCACATGATGGGGAAACCGTTGTCCGGGTTGACACGGACGAACTCGGACGGGCAGGCATCCACGCACTTGAGACACTTGGCACCCAGGCAAAGCTCCGGGTCGAGCTTGATGCCGCCGGTCTTGGAATCCTTCTGGATCGCCTTGGGATCGGTGGGGCACGATTCGATGCACGGGGCGTCGTCACAGTGATGGCAGATCACCGGCACATCGACGATCCCCTTGTACTTGATGACGTGTACCCGGGACAGGGCCGGACGCACAACGCCTTCATGGTACATGGTACAGGCGTACTCGCAGGCCCGGCACCCCGTGCAGTTCTGGCGTTCGGCGAAGAGGTACTTCATCAGCGGCTTTTCCTGCGGGGCGGCCGCCTGTGCGGCCTGCGCCGGACGTACCCCGGTCACCTTACCCGCGGCCACTGCCGCTCCCGCCACTGCGCCGGCACTCTTGAGAAAACCACGCCGGGTAGTCTCCTTCCCCAAGACAGCGCCTAACTTCCTATCGTCCTTCTCCATGAGCGACTATCCTCCTTTCTTGGGAGTCCTCTTGTTTCACGAAGAAACCTTGGTCTCTATGCTCTCCCCGAAAGTGATACCGGGTTGTCTACCGTAGACATCGCGTGCAAGTCTCTCACGATGCGCTGCGATTTCTCTTGGTTGCTCATTTCTCAGCCGCGCACTTTAACGTTCAGTATAATCTCCAGAAATTACTTGTCAAGCAACTATTCTTCATAACTCCTTATTTTTATTTGTTTTATTGAGTTTGATGGGACATAATAAAAACATCCGCCATGCCTTCTCTGTCTTTTTCATACCCCGTATGATGCACAGGGGGGGGCTACCGCTGTGCTGCCACCATGGCCGCGAATCCTATCCTGCACACCCTGTAACGGCAACATCCATGACATCCCCCGCGATCTGGACTAAAGCCTGCACCCACACTACGAAATCTTATGGCAACCGGGAGTCCGACACCGCATGAGCTGGGCAGCACACTACGAGGGCCGGCAGGTAAGCGCCGCTGAGGCGGTCACCCAAATCCGCTCCGGGGACCGGGTCGTGCTCGGCCATGCCTGCGCCGAGCCGCAGGCTCTCGTCAAGGCCCTCCTCGAACGCGCCCCCGCGCTGCACGGCGTCGAGGTCGCGGGCATGCTCAGCACCTCTCCGGCGTCCTACTGTCTGCCGGAATACCGCGGGCATCTGAGACACAACACCCTCTTTGCCGGCCGCAGCACGCGTCGGGCCGTCAACGAGGGCACGGCGGACTTCACCCCCTGCTACTTCCACCAGGTGCCCGCCCTCTTCCGGGACGGCCTCCTGCCGGTGGATGTGGCCCTGATCACGGTCTCCCCCCCCCCGACTCCCAGGGCCGGGTCAGCCTCGGCATCTCGGTAGATTACACCAAGGAGGCGGCCCTGAGCGCCCGCACCGTCATCGCCGAGGTCAATGCGGGCATGCCGCGCACCGGGGGGGAGTCGTTCCTGTTGGTGGATAACCTCGACTATTTCGTCCCCTCCCAGGACCCGCTGCTCACGCTCGTCCCGGGCACCATCGGCGAGATCGAGATGGCCATCGGGCGCATGGTCGCAGGCCTCATCCGCGACGGAGACTGCCTGCAGGTAGGCATCGGGGCCATCCCCGACGCCGTGCTCGCCTGCCTGGAGGACCGGCGCGACCTGGGAATACACTCCGAGCTCCTGTCGGACTCCGTCATGCCCCTGGTGGAGGCCGGGATCGTCACCGGCAGGCACAAAACCCTCCTGCCGGAGAAGATCGTCTTCAACCTTGCCATGGGCACACAGACCTTCTACGACTGGCTCGACGACCACCCCATGGTTGCCATGTATCCGGTAGACTTTACCAACGATCCTCTGACCATTGCCAAGATCGACAACATGGTGGCCATCAATTCCGCCCTGGCCGTCGACCTGCTGGGCCAGGTGGCCTCCGATACCATCGGCCCCCGTCAGTACAGCGGGGTCGGGGGACAGGTCGACTTCGTACGGGGGGCCAACCATTCCCGGGGCGGCCGCAACATCATCGCCCTGCCGGCCACCGCGGCCGGGGGACAGGTCTCGCGCATAACCTGCACCTTAGAACACGGCCAGGCGGTCACCACCTCACGTCACGATGTGGACTACGTGGTCACGGAATACGGCATCGTGCGCCTGAGGGGCCTCACCGCACGCCAGCGCATCGAGGCCCTCATCGGCATTGCGGCGCCCGCCTTCCGCGAGGGCCTCCGGCAGGAATGCCGTGACCTCTACGGCTGGTAATTCCACACCGCAACGGACCCAGACGGGCCCGGGGCCTTCATCGTGGGCGGCCGCACCCCGCATCCCCTTAGAAAGGCAATCCGCCCCGCTCCGGGGACCGCGGTCAGCGAAACCAGCGCAGGGGCTCCTTGAGGGCCTTTTTCAGCTCCGGGTGGCGCCAGCAGTCGTAGCGGGCCTTGAGGATCGCCAGCCGCAGCAGCTGCTTGTTGAAGGGCAGCGCGTCCATGCGCTCCTTGCGGGCGAGCTTCCCGGCAAACCCGGCGGTGAAGCGGGCGAAGTCGCGCTCGGCCTTATCCCTGTGGGTATGCACCAGACTGGCCACCTTGCCCGAGATGAGCGCCCCCACGATGCCATAGCCCCAGAAGGGCTCAATCATGCCCGAGAGCGTCCCGGCCAGGATCTTGTCCTTCCAGAACAGCCGCGCCTCGCGGGGGAAGCATCCGTCGAAGGTGCTCCAGTCAGCGAGTTCCATCCCGCGCGCGAGTCTGAGGACGCGCGTGAAGGCCTCCAGATCCTTTTTACCAAGCGGGGTGCGCGAGAAAAGCAGGGCGAACATGAGACCGTTGAGGGCAGCGGTATAGCCGTAGTCCACGCTGAAGCGCCCCATGTGGATGGCGCCGCTGGATTCGTCCGGCCCGCAGGCGGCACTCGTAAGGTACCCGTAGGTGGTGCTGTAGCGCACCCCCACCAGTTCGTAGACCTCGCGGTACAGTCCGGTGGCGATGATGCTCCCGGCTGGCGCCTGTTCGAGCTCCCGCAGGGAGAGCTCGCTACCGAAGTGAAAGGTTACTCCCTCGCGCTCGCACAGTTCGAAGAGGTGCATATCGAGGGAGGTCGAGCGCGGCCCGCGCTCCACGTTGTAGGCCACCGAGTTGTCCACGTAGGGCGGCAGGGTGAGAGGCCGGTCATTGTACCAGAAGGCGGGATAGGCCTTGGTAGGACAGAAGTATCCCGAAAGATCGATCCCGATGTAGTCCCAGGTCTGCTCCTTTTCCAGCGGGGTGGTGTGAATGGAAGGGTGCACCCTGGATGATCCGCCGATACCCTGTTCGCGGTCGTGGATCCTCACATCGAAGCCCGCGCGCGCCAGATTGATCCCGGCCACCATGCCGGCCAGACCGGCCCCGTAGATATCAACCGCCTGCATAAAACCTCCCTTCACTTCAAATTCATGGCAAATTCCTGAGGCCCACCCCCCGGATGTCCACACCGGGCACAGGGCCTACCACGGGATGAATCCTCTCTCATTGACATTCTTATCAAATCTCGAGCTCTCCCGCCATAAGGAAAAACAGCCTCCGGGCTTCCCGCTCCGGGAAACGACCACCGGAGAGTGGCCCAAGCAAAGCCTATCCGATCCCGTCTGTCCGGACATACGCCGGAACTTGACCAACAACCGATCGCCTTCCGCGCCGCTTGTGGCTTTATGGGGGACACCACGGTGCCGGGACACATGTCCATGATCCGTTTTCCCTGTTGCATAAGCCATCATTTATAGCTAGAATCTCTCTCGATATGTCAGAGCAGTTCAGCCTCAATGATCTCAGTTTTCCCCTTCTCATGAAGGATGTGGTGGAATCGGACTTCACCGGGATCATCTTCGTCAGCTCCGGACCCTGGCGCAAGGGGCTCATCTTCGCTCAAGGGCGTCTCTGTGCCATCCAGTCCAACAAGACCGCAGAGCTCCTGGGCGAGATCATGGTGGACTTGAGTATCATCACGCCCGAGGAGAACGCCCGCGCCCTGGAAACCGCCCGTATCGAGAGGAAGAAACAGGGTGTCATCCTGATGGAGGGCGGTCTGATTGCCTCCAACGACATCAACAGCGCCCTGGCGCACCAGCTGGAGCGGCGTTTCCTGGACATCTTCTCTTGGGATGAGGGGGAGGTCCAGAAGGTTCCCAAACCGCAGATCGACAAGCTGCCCGACGTCAGCCGCAACGACCTGGCGCGGCTAATCCGCCGGGGGATCATGGACCAGAGCTCCTTCTCCTGTGTAATCTCGGCGCTGTCGCCCTTTGCCGACGCCAAGCCCAAACTGCTGCGCGAGAACCTCCCGACCGACAGTGGGGTACACGTCGACGACATCGATCGCTATAGCGTCTCCGAGGTACTCCTGCTGGGGCAGGATCTGCCGCGGGCCCTACTGGGGCTCTACTGCACCGGGCTGGTCAGCTTCGAGGAGAGCCAGCACAAGGCCCTAATCGAAAAGCTGCGCATGATGCTCAAGGCCATCAAGGACCAGGACCCCTTCGAGACCCTGGGGATCGACCGCCACATCTCCGAAGGCGGACTCAAACGCGCCTACATCAAACTCGTCAAGGCCAACCATCCCGATATCTACTCCTATGCTGACGATCCCGAGGTCAAGCGCCTGGCAAACGATATCTTCACCGAGATCCAGAAGGCCTACAACGCCGTGGTCAAGATCCGGGAAGGCCGCGAGCCCGAACCCAAGGGGCTGGACGAGAGCCTGCAGGCGGAGCTGCTCTACTCCCAGGCTACCGAGGCGCTCAAGGCCAAAGATTACCAGAAGGCCCTGGACCTCTTCCGGCTCTGCATGCGCATGCGCCCGGACGAGCTCGTGTTCACGGAATCCTATATCAAGACCTTGTTCCTCAAATGGCAGAACACCGGCTTCGGCAACAGCCTGGAGATCAAGGCCGCCATCCGCGAAGGGGCCAAGCAGTTCCCCAAATCGGACAACCTCTATGTAATCCTGGGCTGGGTGCTCAAGAAGGAGGGCTCCAACAAGGCCGCCGAGGCCTTCCGCCGCGCGCTCCAGATCAACCCCCAGAATCAGGACGCCCAGCGCGAGCTGCGGCTCCTCCAGATGCGCGGCAAGCTCTAAGGCGCCAGGCATATCCCGGCCCAACCTTTAATCGCTTGAGGGTCGAAATCCCCGCCGCTTGCGGCGGCAAGGAGGGTCCCGGGCTTGCAATCATGATACGTCCATGCCCCCTTCTCTCCCTGGAGGGCTGTGGACCCATATGGCCGCCAATGCTATTTCTTATCTTGAATCGTCCACTTCAATCACACCGATGTATGGGGCAAGAGGGTCCATGAGATGGGGGAGGAATGATTTTTCACGTAATGACGGTGGTCAGATCTGCCGATATACGCTATAACAAGGCAGAAAAACCACACGGAGGTGGTCGATGAAGATCTCAGGGATGGAAACACAGCTGCTCAAGTCCTACATGGAGGCCGAGCAGAAACGGGTAACGCCTGCCAGCGGCACGACCTCGTACGCAGAGAGCCTCTACGAGAGCCTGACCTACAGTCGCGAGGCCTATCACCTCGATCTCGAACTCACGGACGGCTCCAGCATGAGCATCGATATCGTCTACGAGGCCATGCAGAAAAAGACCGCCTACGAGTTCTCCGCCTATGCGGACTATACCTACGCCAACGACTATTACAGCCCTGAGAACACCTCAAAGCGCATTCTCGACTTCGCCGAGAACCTCTGGGACGGCTCGGCGAAGAGGCTCGAGATGCTCGTGGGCGCGATCTCCGAAGGGATCTCCCAGGCCCGGGACATCCTGGGCGAACTGCCCGAGGGGATCGACAGTCTCATCACGCGCACCGAAGAGCTGATCGCAGAAGGCATCGAACGTCTGCGGGCGGACATCCCGACTCAGGAGGCCTGAGCACCCGGGTGCGGTCATTCCCTCGAGGGAGGGTGCTCCTCGAGCAAGGCCCTGACCTTCGGCGGCAGATAGACCGCCTCGAGGTCCAACCGCCTCAGGGCAAGGAGCAGCAGGCGGTTGCGTTCCGACCAGGGGGCCTTGTCGTCGAAGATGACGAGGGTGCGCCCCTCCAGCCGGCAGACGCCGCCCCGGCGGTTTATGCGGTCCTCGATGACCTCGATCCCGGCCTGACCCGCCGCCTCCACGAGCAGCAAGCAGAGTTCCTTCTGGCGTTTATCCTCGCGTGGGTCAGGTCTCATGTCCGACCGTAATCATCCTCCAGCCGGAGGATGTCGTCCTCGCCGAAATAGTCGCCCTGCTGGACCTCGATGAACACGAGGGGTTCGTCCCCGACGTTCTCGATGCGGTGGGGCTGCCCGCAGGGGATATCCACACTCTCGGAAGGCCCGCACTCGATGAAATGCTCGCCCACCGTGACCAGCGCCCGCCCCGTGATCACGATCCAATGTTCCCGGCGCCGACTGTGCTTCTGGAGGCTCAGGCGCCCTCCCGGCCAGACCGTGATGCGCTTGATCTTGTGGTCGCCTTGGTCATCCGAGAGCACCTCGTAGAAGCCCCAAGGGCGCTGTTCCTCGCGCTCGGCCCGGGAGGCCAGGTCCTCGAAGATCCCCAGGAGTTCGCTTAAGGAGTGGCTGTCCACCGTATCGATGCGGGCGGCCAGATGCAGCCCGGGAAGCTCCCCGAGGGCGGCTTCCGCGATGAAGTGGCAGTCTCCGTCCGCCCCCGCATAGAGGGCCAGCTCTTCCGGCTCGGGCCGGGAGGTGAGAAGCGTCACCAGGGGGGTGGATGTCAGGGCGTGCAGCACCACCGCCCCGGGTCCGTCCGTATTGTAGATGAGGTCCAGCCTGGCGGCCGACAGCAGGAAGCGCGCCAGATCCGCATACCCGGCACTCCCCTGGGCCACGCTGACGGTGAACGGTTCGTGCCCGTATTCCCGCAAGGCGCTCTCCATTCCCTCGAGCGCGTCCAGAGCGTTCCCGATGACTCCGATCTTCATGGTCTCTCCCGCACCTTTAATCGCTATGGTTCAAATTCCCCGCCGCTTGCGGCGTCAAGGAGGATCCAGGGCTTGCCCTGGGGTTCATCCCCCCGATTCGGGCAGGATAGCGTCGCCTGTAAGACTTGGCAAGTCAAAAAGGGGGGGCGAAATGCCCCCCCTTCTTGAATCTCATATGTCCGTGATCTATCGTATCTATCCGGCGCTGTCCCCCTCGCGGGCGGCCTTGACGTCCAGGCCGCAGGCCCGTGAGACGAGCTCCGCGATATCCACGGCCCTGAGCCTGTCCTCCAGCTCCAGCTCCTTGATGCCGTCGGAGAGCATGGTGTAGCAGAAGGGGCACCCCGTGCACACCGTCTGCGCCCCCGCGTCCAGCACCTCACGCGTGCGCTTCTGATTGATGCGTGTTCCCAGATCCTCCTCCATCCACATCCGGCCGCCGCCCGCCCCGCAGCAGAAGCTCTTGGCATGGTGATCGGCCATCTCCACCAGTGATCCGGAGTTCAGCGCCCGCAGGATCTCCCGCGGCTGGGTGTACACCTCGTTGTAGCGCCCCAGATAACAGGAGTCGTGGTACGTGATCGTCCCCAGCCCCTCGATGCGCTGCGTCGGACGAATCCGCCCGCTCTTGAGCAGGTCCGCCAGAATCTCGGTGTAGTGGTACACCTCGTACTCCCCGCCCAGGTCGCGGTAGTCCTTCTTGAGCGTGTTGTACCCGTGCGGACACAGACAGATGATCTTCTTTACATTGTAGCCGTTGAAGGTCTCGATGTTGGCCATGGCCAGCGCCTGGTAGATGTACTCGTTCCCGATCTTCTTGGCCGAATCCCCGCAGCAGCCCTCCTCCGTGCCCAGAATCGCATAGTCCAGGCCGGCCGCGTTGAAGATGCGCGCCAGACTCACGGCCACCTTCTTGTTGAGCTCGTCATAGGCCCCCGCACAGCCCACGTAGAACAGGTACTCCGCGCCGCCCTTCTCCGACATCAGCGGCACATCCAGACCCTTGGCCCAGTCCGCCCGCAGGTGGGCCCCCACGCTCCACGGGTTGGAGTTGTTCTCCATACCCTTGAAGACATCCAGCACCTCGCCCGGGAAATCGGACTCCATCAGCACCAGATACCGCCTGAGGTCGATCAGCTTGGGAAACTGGCTGATGTAGCAGGGACAGGCCTCGACACAGGCCATGCAGGTCGTACAGGCCCAGATGGTCTCCTTGTCGATCGTGTCCCCGATGAGCGCCGGACCCGTGTACTCCTCGTCCGGGATGATGCGCGCCTGGCCGTCGGCGTCGATGGCGAAGCGCGCCTTGTTCTCCAGGTAGGTCCTCAGGTCCTGCACCACGTCGCGCGGCTTGAGCGGCTTGTCCGTACCGAAGGCCGGACACACCTGCACGCATCTGCCGCAGCGCATGCAGCCGTCCCCATCGAAAAGGTCCTTCCAGGAATACTCTTCCACGTTGTGCACCCCGAAGGTCTCGGCGGCCTCGAACATCTCGGGCGGCATCACCTTGACGTAGGGCTGGTCCGCATGCGGCCGCAAAAAGATGCTCACCGGGGTCATGAAGATGTGCAGCAGCTTGGAGTAGGCGATGTAGACCATGAAGGTCAGGGCCCCGAGCACGTGAAGCCACCACATGAACTTGTGGGTGGTTAGCAGGGCGCCCTGCGACATGCCGCCGAAAAAGGCCGCCGCCAGGCGGCCTCCGGGCGACCACCACACGTAGTCGAGCATGGGGCTCGCGGGCCTGAGCTCGGTGGCCTGGATACGCAGGCCCTCCACCAGGAAGCCGGTGACGAGCACGGCCAGGATGAACCAGAGGATGGTCCCGTCTTCGGGCCGATGATCGAGCCAGTCGGGCCGGAAGAGATAGCGCCTCGTCAGCGCCATGAGGATGCCGATAATCGCAATCATCCCGAAAATATCGGCGAAGAGCGACAGGCCCAGGTAGAACCCGTCCTTCATGAACCACACATGCCAGATGGGGGCGAGGATGTCGGCCTGGAAGAACACGATGGCCGTGGTGATGGCCAGCGCCACGAACCCGAAGAAGATGCAGAGGTGGAAGATCCCCTGATAGGGCTCACGCAGGATCTTGCGGTGGCTGAAGATGTCGGCCAGCATGTAGCCGATACGCGACCAGACCTTGTCGGTGCGCTTCAGCTCGGAGCCGGTGGCGAGCCGCATCATCCTGAAGCGGGTGAAGAACCCGCCTTTGGCCAACCCGCGCAGGAAGAGCAGGATCATGGCCACCACCAGCACATACAGGATCACCTGCGCTATGGGGAACCCCGGGGGATTGATATTCCACATCACCTCGCGCGAAATTTCAGCCTGTGCTCCGTGCATCGGCATCCTCCTTCAACCACGTTATGCAGTAAATTCCGGGGGAGGCGGACCTAACCGCATCCCGGTCACCGGGGACTCGCCTTGCGACTTCCATGCCCCGGATAACAATACAATTGTTAATTATGATATACCGTGAGCCAGCCCGCATGCAAGCAAAAAGGTCTCCTCGGGCAGCACGGTCATGACCCCGGGTCGTGCCCCACGTAAGGGCCGGAACATGCCATTGGGGCTTAAACGCCATCCGCGCACTCTGCCGTAGAGCCTTAAATTCCTGGGGATACTTACATAGGCGTCATCGAGGCAGGCTTTCTGTGGTGCCGCTTGGGACACCTCAGGGGTATGAACCCCAGGGCAAACCCTGGCCCCTGCTTTCCGTTGCAAGCAGCGGGGAATGAGACCATCAGGCCTTTAAAATGTTGGAGGGCATCCAGACAGGCGTCCCTTCCTTATAAGGAAGGAGCGGGGACAGATTCTCTGTCCCCGCTCGCTCTTGATTCAGGGGTTTAAGGCAGGGTCGCTTCTATTCGGCGGACAACGAGGCCCCGACGACCTCCGGCTGAGCCGAGGGGGCGTCCGTGGCCTTGACGTCCAGGCCGCAGGCCCGTGAGACGAGCTCCGCGATATCCATGGCCCTGAGCTTGTCCTCCAGCTCCAGCTCCTTGATGCCGTCGGAGAGCATGGTGTAGCAGAAGGGGCACCCCGTGCACACCGTCTGCGCCCCCGCGTCCAGCACCTCACGCGTGCGCTTCTGATTGATGCGTGTTCCCAGATCCTCCTCCATCCACATCCGGCCGCCGCCCGCCCCGCAGCAGAAGCTCTTGGCATGGTGATCGGCCATCTCCACCAGTGATCCGGAGTTCAGCGCCCGCAGGATCTCCCGCGGCTGGGTGTACACCTCGTTGTAGCGCCCCAGATAACAGGAGTCGTGGTACGTGATCGTCCCCAGCCCCTCGATGCGCTGCGTCGGACGAATCCGCCCGCTCTTGAGCAGGTCCGCCAGAATCTCGGTGTAGTGGTACACCTCGTACTCCCCGCCCAGGTCGCGGTAGTCCTTCTTGAGCGTGTTGTACCCGTGCGGACACAGACAGATGATCTTCTTTACATTGTAGCCGTTGAAGGTCTCGATGTTGGCCATGGCCAGCGCCTGGTAGATGTACTCGTTCCCGATCTTCTTGGCCGAATCCCCGCAGCAGCCCTCCTCCGTGCCCAGAATCGCATAGTCCAGGCCGGCCGCGTTGAAGATGCGCGCCAGACTCACGGCCACCTTCTTGTTGAGCTCGTCATAGGCCCCCGCACAGCCCACGTAGAACAGGTACTCCGCGCCGCCCTTCTCCGACATCAGCGGCACATCCAGACCCTTGGCCCAGTCCGCCCGCAGGTGGGCCCCCACGCTCCACGGGTTGGAGTTGTTCTCCATACCCTTGAAGACATCCAGCACCTCGCCCGGGAAATCGGACTCCATCAGCACCAGATACCGCCTGAGGTCGATCAGCTTGGGAAACTGGCTGATGTAGCAGGGACAGGCCTCGACACAGGCCATGCAGGTCGTACAGGCCCAGATGGTCTCCTTGTCGATCGTGTCCCCGATGAGCGCCGGACCCGTGTACTCCTCGTCCGGGATGATGCGCGCCTGGCCGTCGGCGTCGATGGCGAAGCGCGCCTTGTTCTCCAGGTAGGTCCTCAGGTCCTGCACCACGTCGCGCGGCTTGAGCGGCTTGTCCGTACCGAAGGCCGGACACACCTGCACGCATCTGCCGCAGCGCACACAGGACTCGGTGTCGAAAAGATCCTTCCAGGAATACTCCTCCACGTTATGCACCCCGAAGGTCTCGGCCTCCTCGAACATCTCGGGCGGCATCACCTTGATGTAGGGCTGATCGGTCAGGGGCCGCAGGAAGATGTTCACCGGGGTCATGAAGATGTGCAGCAGCTTGGAGTAGGCGATGTAGACGATGAAGCCCAGGGCGGTGAAGAAGTGCACCCACCACAGAACCAGGTGGGTGGATTTAAGCGCGCCCACCTCCATGCCCGCAAAGGGATAGGCAAAGATGCGTCCCATGTAGGAATACCACACATAGTCGTTCATGGGGTTGCCGGGCTGCAGCTCGGTGGCCTGCATGCGCAGCCCCTCGGCCAGGAACCCGGTGAGGATGATGGCGAGGATGAACACGAGGATATATCCGTCCTCGGGCTTGTCATCCAACCAGTCAGGCCGGAACAGGTAGCGCCGGGCCATGGCCATGAGCACCCCCACCAGCACCATCAGTCCGGCGGTCTCGGTGATCAGAGAATACGCCAGATAGGTGTTGTTTTCCATGAAGTGGACATGGAAGATAGGCTCAATGATGTCCACCTGCAGGAAATCCAGGCCAGCACCGATGAACAGAAGCACGAACCCCCAGAAAATAAGGAGATGAAAGGTGCCCTGATATGGCTCACGCAGGATCTTCTTATGTCCGAAGACATCGACGATGGCGTCCCACAGCCTCTTGCCGGGCCGGTCGAGCCGATCAATCTCCGAGCCGGTGGCGAGCATCATCATCTTCAAGCGGGTGAAGAAGCCGCCCTTGGCCAGCCCGCGCACCAGCAGCAGAATGGCCGCCAGTGCCAGTAGATAGGTGAACACCTCCGAAACCGGAAAGCCTTCACCCCTCACATTCCAGAAAATCTCCCGGGTAATTCCTCCCGCACCGTGCATAATGCCCCCCCTGAATGGTATTCGTGTGTCGTGGGATGGGGGTTGCCCCCCATCCCAGAGTTACTTGTTCTCTTAAAACAGCTAGCCCTTGATCTTCTTGACCTCCTCGGTCAGGGCCGGGACCACCGTGAAGAGGTCGTCCACCACGCCGTAGTCCGCCTTGGTGAAGATGGGGGCCTCGGCATCCTTGTTGATGGCCACGATCACCTTGGAGGTGCCCATACCGGCCATATGCTGGATGGCACCGGAGATCCCGCAGGCGATGTAGAGGTTGGGGCTCACGGTCTTACCGGTCTGGCCCACCTGATAAGAGTGATCCCGCCAGCCGGCATCCACCGCCGCGCGCGAGGCGCCCGTGGTGGAACCCGGTCCCAGCACCTTGGCCAGGGTCTCCAGCATGGCGAAGTTCTCGGGACCCTTCATGCCTCGGCCACCGGATACGATGATCTCGGCCTCGGTCTGATCGGGCTCGTCGCTCTCGGCGATCTCCACGGATTTGACCACCGCCTTGATCTTGGAGGCGTCCAGGCTGACCGCCACCTTCTCCACGGCACCCGCCCCGCCGCTTTCAACCGGCGAGAAGGAGTTAGGACGCACCGCGATGACCTGCGGACTGCCGGTGGCCTCGATCATGGCATAGGCCTTGCCGGCATAGATGGGCCGCTTGGCCACGACCTTGCCGCCGTTAAGGCTCAGATCGACACAGTCGGAAATCGAGCCCACACCGAGACGGGACGCCATGGCAGGGGTAAAGTCCTTGCCCTGCGCCGAGGAGCTGGTCAGGATGATGTCGGGGTTGACCGTGCCCGCCACCTGGGCAAAGGCCTGCACATAGGCCTCGGCCGCGTACTTTTCGAACTCCGGGCCATCGACCACGTAGATCTTGTCCGCGCCGTATTTGGCCAACTGGGAGGCGAGGCCTTCCACGCCGCTGCCGATGAGGCATACCGCCACCTCGCCGCCGAGTTCCTTGGCCTTGCTCGTGATCTCGAAGGCACCCTTCTTGATCTCGCCCTTCTGTACTTCTGCGTAAATCAATGTTCCTGGCATGTTATCACCTCCTAGAATTAGATGAGCTTGGCCTCATCGTGCAGGGCCTTCGCGAGAGCTGCTGCCTTTGCCGCCGCATCGTCGCCGGCGATGACCTTACCGGCCTGGCGGGCGGGTGGAAGCTCCAGGGACTTGACCGTGGTCATGGGTGTCTGGTCCACGCCCAGATCGGCGGCCGTCTTGACATCCACGGGCTTCTTCTTGGCCTTCATAATGCCCGGCAGCGATGCATAGCGGGGCTCGTTCAGCCCCTTCTGGGCCGAGAAGATGGCCGGCAGCGGCACCTCGATGATCGCATGGCCGCCTTCAACCTCCCTGGTCACCGTGGCCTTGCTCTTGTCATCGGCCACCTCGAGCTTGATCACCATGGTCACCACCGGCAGACCGAGCATTTCGCCCAGGATAGCCGGAACCTGGGCCGCATCATCGTCCATGGCCTGCTTGCCGAGGAAGACGGCATCGTAGCTCAGGCCCTTGATGGCGGCGGCCAGCACGGCGGCCGTGGCATAGGGATCGGCCTTGTCATAGTAAGCGCTGTCGTTGATATGCACCGCCGTATCGGCACCCATGGCCAGTCCGGTGCGGATGGCCTCGATGGCCCGGTCCGGTCCCAGGGAGACGATGGTGACCTGTCCGGCCTTCAGCTTTTCCTTCTGCTGCAATGCCTCTTCGACGGCGAATTCATCGTAAGGAGACATGACCCACTTGACACCGTCGGTGACAATCCCCGTACCCTCACCGCCGATCTTGATCAAGGTTTCGGTATCGGGTACCTGCTTCATGCAAACTACTGTATTCACATCAAACCTCCTTAGTTTTTTTGGCCCTAGGCCTCTTGTCCCCAAAGTCCCTCATGCAAGGAGCCGCCTCGCGATGGCGAGCACTTCCGCCTCCTTGGTTCCCTCATAGAGCTGCAGGATCTTGGCGTCCCGGTAGTAGCGCTGCACCTCGTACTCGTCGATGTAGCCGTAGCCACCGTGCAGTTCCACCCCGTAATTGGCGCAAAAGACCCCGGTCTCGCCCGCATAATACTTGGTGATGGAATTGAGCACCGGATCCACCTGGCCCTGATCCAGCAGCCAGGCCGATTTGTAGACGAGATTGCGGGTAGCCTCGATGCGGATGGCCATCTCGGCGATCTTCTGCTGGGTGATCTGGAAGGAAGCCAACGGCTTGCCGAAGGCCGTGCGCTCCTTGACATAGCGCACACTCTTGTCCAGGGCCCCGCGGGCAAGCCCCACCCCCTGGGCCGAGACCATGATGCGGGTCGTGTCGAAGAACTTCATGGCCTGGTAGAATCCCTGGCCCTCCCGGTCCCCGACGAGCATGGCCTGCGGCACGCGCACATCCTCATAGCTGATCTCGGCCGTGTCGGAGGCCCGGATGCCCATCTTGCCCCGGATCTTGGTCTTGGTCAGCCCAGGTAGATTCGCATCCACGATGATCAAACTGTGCCGGTTGGTGCGCTTGTCGCCCTCCGGGTTGGTCACGGCCAGGGTGACGAAGAAGTCGCACACGCACCCGTTGGTGATGAACATCTTGCTGCCGTTGATGACATAATCCCCCCCGTCCCTGACCGCCCGCGCGGAGGCCCCGGCCACGTCGGTGCCGGCATTGGGCTCGGTGAAGGCCCCGGCGCTGATGGCATGCCACTGAGAGACCTTGGCCAGATACTCGTGTTTCTGATCCTCGGTGCCGGCCCAGTAGATGGCCTCACAGCCGAAGGTACCGGCCACGATCAGCCCGATGCCCAGGTCGATCTTGGAAAACTCCTCGGTGATGATGGCATTGCCCAGGAAACCGACCCCGGCGCCCCCGTACTCCTCGGGCACCCACGCCCCGATCAGGCCGAGGGCCGAGGCCTTCTTCCAGACCTCCAGGGGATACTTCTCTTCCTTGTCCAACTCCTCCGAGAGCGGGGTAAACTCGTTGACGGCGAAATCAGCCGCGGTCTCGCGGAGCATCTTCTGTTCGTCGGTGAAATTGAAATCCATCAAAAAACCTCCGTATAACAAAATTTGCGCACCGGATGCGCTTTTATATGTCCTTGAATTCCGCCGTCCTCTTTGACAGGAAGGCCTCCACTCCCTCACTGGCGTCCCGGCTCAGCTTCACCCGCGCAAAATTCTGCGCCTCGATCCGGCACCCCTCCTCGAAGGACGTCGCCACCCCGCGCCGGGCGGAATCCATGGCGGCACACACCGCCAGACGCCCCTTGGAGGCGATGGTGCGGGCCAGGGTCAGCGCCTCGTCCATGAGGCTTTCGGGCTCCACGACCCGGTTCACCAGGCCGATCGCGAGGGCCTGATCCGCGGAGAAATGGGTCCCGCTCAGGATCATCTCCAGGGCCTTGGCCTTGCCCACAATGCGCGGCAGACGCTGGGTTCCGGCAAAGCCCGGAATGATGCCCAGGTTGATCTCGGGCAGGCCCAGGCGGGCCTTATCAGATGCGATGCGCATATGGCAGGCCATAGCCAGTTCCAGGCCGCCCCCCAGGCAGAAGCCGTTAATAGCACAGATGACCGGCTTATCTCCCTCTTCGATCACCCTGGTCATGAGGTAGCCTCGCTCGCACATGGCCAGCGCGGCGGCATGCGTGTTCACCTCACGGAATTCCTTGATGTCGGCCCCGGCCACAAAGGCCTTGCCCCGGCCGCTCAGCACGACCACCCGCACCGCGGGGTCGGCCTGAGCCTCAAGCATGCAGGTGGTGATATCGTTGACGGTCTTCTCGCTGAGCGCATTCATGGGCGGGTTGTCGACGTACATAAGCGCCACGCCTTGTTCATCCACGCTGTAGGTGCAGTATTTCTCCTCGTCATTCATTGCATTCCTCCCTCCCGCATGGCCACCTTGTTCACCAGCCCCCCCAGAAAAAAATCCCCCACGATGCGGGACACGTCATGCACATCGAATCGCTTGCGGCGAGCCGTTATCAGATAGGTGGAGAGCTCGTCCAGGGATCCGAAAATCACCCGAGAGGCGATGTCAGGTTTGATCTCCGCATTGAAGAGCCCGTCCTTCTGCCCCTGAGATATGATGTCCGCTATGATGTTCAGGTAGGCCAGAAAGTACTTGTTCTTGTACTCCCGCATGAACTTGTTCGACTGCCGGAGCTCGACCTGGATCACCTCGGCCAGAGGCCTGTCCGACTCGATAATGGTCATATGGGTGTCACAGAACTTGATCAGCTTTTCCGCAGGATCATCGATGTCCTTAAGCGCCTCTTTTACGATATTGATAATCCGTGTCAGCTCCTCTTCGAACAGGGAGATCAGGATATCATCCTTGTTCTTGAAGTAGAGGTAGATGGTTCCGTCCGCCACGTGGGCCTCACGCGCGATCTCGGAAACCTTGGAGTTATAAAATCCCTCCCTGGCAAAAACCTGCTTGGCGGCATGCAGTATCGTTCTGTATTTCTCCTCACCCCTCATGGCGACCCTTCCTTACTCCAAAATCAGCATTCCGGTTACCGAAGAAAAACGGATGGCAAGAAACGGGGGCAGGGTCGCCCCTGCCCCCCGGTTGCATACACACGCTAGAGCTTCTTTCTCTCTTCCACCAGGGTATCGACTACCGTGGGGTCCGCCAGGGTCGAGGTGTCACCGAAGTCGGAGAAATCGCTGGCCGCCACCTTGCGCAGCACACGACGCATGATCTTGCCTGAGCGGGTCTTGGGAAGACCATCGGCCCACAGGATATGATCCGGGGTCGCGATCGGCCCGATCTCCTTGCGCACATGCGCCACCAGCGCCTTGCGCAGCTCATCGGTCTTGGCCACGCCCGTGTTGAGGGTCACGTAGGCAAAGATGCCCTGGCCCTTGATCTCGTGCGGGAAGCCCACCACGGCGGCCTCGGCCACATCGGGATGCGATACCAGGGCGCTCTCCACCTCGGCCGTCCCCATGCGGTGACCGGAGACGTTGATGACGTCGTCCACGCGGCCGGTGATCTTGTAGTAGCCCAGCTCATCGCGCTCGGCGCCGTCACCCGTGAAGTAGTAGCCGGGGAACTGCACGAAGTAGGTCTCCTTGAAGCGTTCCGGGTCGCCCCAGACGCCACGCATCAGACCGGGCCAGGCGCGCTTCATCACGAGATTGCCTCTTCCTACGCCCTGGATCTCGTTGCCCTCGTCGTCCAGCAGGGCCGGCTCCACGCCGAAGAAGGGCACGGTGGCCTTGGCCGGCTTGATGTCGATAGCACCCGGCAGCGGGGTGATGAGGATCCCACCGGTCTCGGTCTGCCACCAGGTGTCCACGATGGTGCACTCGCCGCGGCCGATGAGGTCGTAGTACCATCTCCAGGCCTCGGGGTTGAGCGGCTCGCCCACGGAACCGAGGATACGGATGGAGGAGATGTCGTGCTTCTTGACCCAGCTGTCGCCCTCTTTGGCAATGGCACGGATGGCGGTGGGGGCGGTATAGAAAATGTCCACGTTGTATTTCTCGACCACGGCCCAGAAGCGGCCATAGTCCGGGTAGCTCGGCACGCCCTCGAACATGATGGAGGTGGCGCCGTTGGCCAGCGGCCCGTAGACGATGTAGCTGTGTCCGGTCACCCAGCCGATGTCGGCCGTGCACCAGTAGATATCGTCATCGTGGCAGTCGAAGACGAGCTGCTGTGTCAGGGCGGTATAGACCAGATAGCCGCCCGTGGTGTGCATGACACCCTTGGGCTTGCCGGTGGAACCGGAGGTGTAGAGGATGAAGAGGGGGTCTTCGGCGTCCATGTGCTCGGGCTCGCAGTAGAGGGCGGCCTGGGCCATGAGCTCCTCGTACCACAAATCGCGGCCGTCCTTCCAGGCGCACTCGGTGCCGGTGCGCTTCACTACGATCTGCTTGGAAACCCCGGGGCACTCCTCAAGGGCCTTGTCGGCGTTGGCCTTCTGCGGCACGGCCTTGGCGCCGCGGTAGGTGCCGTCACAGGTGATGAGCACGGTGGAGCCGCAGTCGTTGATGCGGTCCCTGAGCGCCTCGGCCGAGAAACCACCAAACACGATGGAATGAATGGCACCGATACGCGTACAGGCCAGCATGGTGATGGCGAGCTCGGGGATCATGGGCAGATAGATCGATACCCGGTCGCCCCTCTTGACGCCCAGGCCCTTGAGCACGTTGGCAGCCTTGTTGACCTCACGGTAGAGGTCCTGATAGCTGTAGGTTCTCCAGTCGGCCGGGTCATTGCCCTCGAAGATCAGGGCCGTCTTATTCTTCTTGCCATCCTTGATGTGACGGTCGAGGCAGTTGTAGCTCACGTTGAGCTTGCCGCCCTCGAAGAATTTGACCGAGATGTCGTCCTTGAACGAGAAGTCCATGACCTTGTCCCACTTCTTGAACCAGTCCAGGCGCTCGGCCTGCTTGGCCCAGAAGCCCTGGGGATCGGCGATGGACTCCTTGTACATCTTTTCATACTCTTCCTTGCTCTTGATGAACGACTTCTCTCTTACCGCAGCGGGAACGGGAAAGATCTGCTCACCAAAATCCTTCGTTTCATCAGCCATGTAACGCCTCCTTCAAATATGGTTTGATCTTATTCGCACCGGAACTATATAACTAATGAAAAGAAAGAGGTCAAGGGAAAATGAATGCTCATTCAGATATGGCAGCGCCCCTCCCCGCTCCCACGCTTGCCATCCCACGGAAACGTGTTATAATCTTCATGACTTTATCTCCCGGAAAGGATGCCACGATGATAAAATATGCAATCAGAGGTGCACTCGCTGTGCTTTTCGCCTGTCTGCCGCTCCTCACGCTCCACGCCCTGGAGGTATCCGTGGAGACCGCCGGCGCCCCCGAGCTCACCCCCCTGGAGGCCGGCATCGAGAGGTCCGTCTACACCCGGATCATAGCAGGGGGGTTAAATGTCGCGGACTATTCCAGGCTGGCGGTCTCGCTTGTGCAGCTGGGGGAACTCCTGACCTTGGATGCGGTGCTCGAGGATGAGCCTCCACGGGGATTCCACAAGGACCTTCAAGGCATAGACGAGCTTTCGCAGGCTATCGACGAGATGGTGGCGAGCATCTTCGCGCCGGCCCACGGGCACCCGGCAATCGCGCCGCCCCCTGCAGTGGCGGCGCCCCCCGGCGCGGGGCTGCCGGTCCCTGTGAGCCAGATTGAGCTGCCCTTAAGCGCCCGGTCCCTCGTTGTCTGGGGGGGAGAAATCTTCCTTGCCGACCGGGACACCGTCTACCACCTGGAAGACGGACAGGCCCTCCCCTGGTGGGAGGCGCCCCGCCGGGACGAGATCTACCGCCTGTATCCCTATGATAATTCTATTTTTGTCCTGACACGCCACAAAGACAGGCTCCACACCTACCGCATCCGGGCTGGGCACACCGTGGCCGACTGGGCCTATGCCGTCCTGCCTCAGGGGGCGGGACTGATCTCCTCCGGGCTGTGGATCGCGCCGGACATCACCGGGCAGGAAAGCCGCTGGTCGGCCCCCGCCGTCGTCGAGGGCACGCCGAATGAGCTGCCTGCCGGCATGGACCCGCTGGCTGCGGTCGTGCACGATGTCCTGCCGGCCTTCGAGGGTCGGGAATACATCTTCTTCAGCCCGCAAAACCGCCTGTCTATCGGTAACGAGAAGTCGACTATCTGGTCGTCCAAGGAGAAATTCGACAACCTCCCCTTCTATGTGGAGGAGGAATACATGCGCAAGGGCGAGACGCAAGGCAAGACCCGCTTCGAGACCAAGCAGCTCACCGCCCGCTACTACCTCCCGCCCCGTATCCTCGTGACCCCGCAGGGGGCAATCATCACCATCCGCAACGATCAGGGGCTGAGCCGCATCCTCAGCAACGTCAGCATCTATGAATCCTCGGAGGTGATCGCCTATCGCATTGCGGGCGACGAGATCGCGCCACAGATCCTCGGCAATGTCAGCCTGGGCTACTGCACCGACATCGCGCTCATGGACGACGCCCTCATCATGCTGACGGCGCAGAAGGGCAAAAGCAAGGTGCAGGTAATCCGCTACTAAAGGAAAAAGACGCCTAGAGGGGGAAAAGGCCCTTCTTGGGCTTTTTCCCCTGCTCGGCGGATGCGTTTTCCTGCGCGGCCTCTTCTGACTCCTTGTCCTTCACGGAGAGATCGCGGCTGAAGTCCGGGCAATTGATGCCGGCGCCGGGCTTGAATTTCTTCTTACAGTCACCTCTCCAGGCACAGATGGGACATAATGATCTATCCATTGTCATAATAGGGCATTATAGATTCGGACAGCGCTAAAGTCAACTGCCATGCAGGGGAGGATGCCCCCGCACCTCCGAGTCGTGGCGATCATGGGGATAACCCCCAGGGCCAGACTGAGACCCCTTCTTGCCGCCGCAAGTGGCGGTGAAATCCATCCCTAGCGACTAAAACCATGCATCATGCCAGCAGGCACTCGATGGCGGCCGCATAGTGCTCGGTGACCCCCCGTGAGGACTGCAGGGCCTGTCGGGCCTCACAAGCCAGGGCGGCGAAATCGGCCGGGCGTTCAAGCACCTCGGCCACCTTAGCGCCCAGTTCTGCGGCATCCACCACCGTGAGGGTGGCGTTATCCACCGCGGCCAGGGCCCAGGTAAAGTTGTCCATATGCGGCCCGTGGAGCGTAGGCACCCCCCAGGACACGGGCTCCAGGATATTCTGCCCCCCCAGGGGCAGCAGACTGCCACCCACGAAGGCCACGTCCGCCGTCCCGTAGAGGGTGAAGAGCTCGCCGACCGTGTCCACGATCACGAGGTCTTCCCCGGATCGGGGACAGCTCCTCAGCCCCCAGCTGAGGCCGGCCTCCCTCGCCAGGTTCTGGATAAGCCCGATGCGCTCCGGATGACGCGGCGCCAGGACGCACAGCAGTCCGGGTACGCGCCGGCGGGCCTCAAGGAGGGCCGCGATCACGGCCTCCTCTTCCCCCTCCCGGACGCTGCCGGCCACGAACACCGGGCGCTGCCCTCCCCCGAGGACCTCCCGCAGGGCCGTGCGTGCCTCGGGGTCGATAGGGGGGGACGCATCCACCTTGAGGTTGCCGGCGACCTCCACCCGGAGGGCACCGAGCCCGGCGAAGCGCCGGGCGTCGTCGGACGCCATGGCGAGCACGTGCGCCTCTTTAAACACCAGGGCCATAAGCGGGCGGACCCTGCGGTACCCCCTGAAGGTCTTCTCCGTCATGCGGGCGTTGACAAAGACCACCGGAACTCCCTTACAGCGGGCAGCCAGGATCATATTGGGCCACACCTCGGTCTCGGCGATGACCAGCAGGCGGGGATTCAGGCATTCAAGGTAACGCCGCATGACCAGGGGGAGATCGAAGGGCAGCGGCTCGACGAGATCGAGGGCCTTTAGGCTGGAGGCCACCTTGCGTCCGGTGGCGGTCATGGAGGTCAGGAGGAAACAGGCATCCGGGTGGGCACGCCGGAGGGTGTCGATCAGGCCCGCGATGGCCCGAACCTCGCCCACGGAGGCGGCGTGGAACCAGATCAGGTCACGCCCGTCAGGTACCTGCGGCAGGCTGAAGCTCAGCCGGCGCCTGAGGGTGCCGGCGAAATTGGGGTGTCTCCTCACATATAGACTCAGCGGGAGCACGGCCAGGCACCCCAGCACCCGATAGAGCCAGAGGATCATTCTCCCCACGACTTCTGGATCCTCGCATGGTCTTCGGGGGTGTTGATCTCATAGAAACGGCCCCCGGCCACGATAACCTTGAGCGGGATGCCGTTCTCCAGGGCTCTGAGCTGCTCCAGCGATTCGGCCCGCTCCAGGGGCGAAGGAGGCAGACGCATGAAGCGTTCCAGCGCCTGACGACTAAAGCCATAGATGCCGATATGCTTGAGCAGCGGGGCCTGCCCCGCCTGACGGGCAAAGGGGATGGGGGCGCGGGAGAAATACAGGGCCGTGCCGTCGAGCGCGCAGACCACCTTGACACAGTTACTGTCTGAGGCCTCCTCGCGCTCGGCCGGCACGGCGATGGTAGCCATAGGGCATCCGGCCTGCAGCTCGCGCAGCATGCCGCAGAGGGCCTGCCCATCCAGGAGGACCTGGTCGCCCTGGACATTGACCACGATATCCGCCCGGCGGCCCTCAAGGGCCTCGGCCACGCGGTCGGTGCCAGAGGCGCAGGCCGGAGAGGTCATGACGGCGCAGCCGCCGAAGGCCTCCACCGCCTGGCGGATACGCTCATCATCGGTGGCCACCAGCACCTCGTCGATCCCCGGGCAGGCGCGGGTCTGTTCCCAGACATGCTCGATCATGGGCTTACCGCCCAGCAGGGCCAGGGGCTTGCCCGGAAAGCGGCTCGATGCATAGCGGGCCGGGATGACGGCGACCACATGGGCGCCCATCACTGCCCCTCGCCGGAGACGATCGCCTGCCAGGTCTTAAGGTGCGCCTCAAAGGCGGACTCATCGTAGAGTACGAAGCGCACGAGAGTGATGGCGGTCTCGCCCCTGAGGTAATCCCTGATGGCGCTGAGCGCCACACGCGCGGCCTCTTCCACCGGGTAGCCGAAGATCCCGGTGGACAGCGCCGGAAAGGCGATCGTCCTGATCCCGTGGGCATCGGCTACGTGGAGCGCATTGAGATAGCACGCACGTAGCTTATGGGGGTCGTCCGGGCTGCCCCGGTAGACCGGCCCCACCGTGTGCACCACATAGGCATTCGGCAGGTTGTGGCCCCCGGAGAGCTTGGCCTCACCGGTCTCGCACCCACCCAGGGTGCGGCATTCCTCCCACAACCCGGGCCCGGCGGCCTTATGGATGGCGCCCGCCACCCCGCCCCCGGGGGCCAGCCGGGAGTTGGCCGCGTTCACCACGGCAACGGTATCCTGGGCGGTGATATCCCCCACGACGAGCTGGATCTTTGCCTTTCCCACCGCGAACTCTTCCATGCCCCACCCCTCCCTCTCTTGTTCGGCATGCACGCGTGCCTTATGTATCGCGGATGCGTGCAAAATGCAATTTCTAAGGACCCCCTTATCAACCACGGGGCCTAAGACCCAACCAGCGATCCTTATCGCGGATGCGTGCGGGATGCAATGTTTAAGGGACCTCATCACCACCCATGGTGTCTGAAGACCCACCCACCGGTCCTGATCGCGGACATAGGGGCCAATGCCGCTCTTAATAATTATCACAGTGTCATCCCGGGTGGCTGCTGGAAACCCCACCAACGGCCCTGATAGCGGATGCGTGCGGAAGGCCACGTTTAAGGGGCCGTGGAAGCGATTGACATTCCGCGCTCCAGATCATATCCACACAGGACAGGAGGGTCGTATGAACATCAACGCACTGATCGACAAAATCAAGGCCAGGCCGGACTCTGACAGGGTGGGTATGATCCTGTGCCACAACGGCGTGGTGCGGGGTACCTCCCGGGACGGTGCCCCGGTGAGAGGCGTACGTGTCCGGGCTGACCACGCGGCCATCGCAGACGTCGTCGCCCGGCAGAAACAGCGTCCGGGGATCGTCGACATCCTCGTGGAGGTCAACGAGGGCGAGCTCGCTGTCGGCGACGATCTGCTGACCATCGTGGTGGCCGGTGATATCCGCGACAACGTGATCCCGGTGCTCGCCGACACCCTCAACGAAATCAAACGCCTGGGGACGAAGAAGGAGGAGCACCCGGCATAGGGCCCGCGGGGGAGGTCGCCCTCCCCCGTCAATCGTGGACATAATCCAGGGCAAGCCCCCACCTTGATGCCGCACGTGCCCTGCGAATTATTGGTATGGATCCCAGGGCAAGCATTTACCCCTGTTTTCCGCTGCAGGCCGTGGGGAACTCGACAATGAGCGATTAGGCATCCTTGTCTCCCCCGAGCGACCCTGCGCAAGAGGGATTCTATCTCCTGCCGCCCTTCCCCGAGCCTCCACCGCCGCCGGAGCCAGAGCCCCCGCCGGAGGTGCCCCCGCCGGAGGTGCCCCCGCCGGAGGTGCCGCCCGACCCCCCGGACATGTCGGATTGACCGGAAGGACCCTGAGATGCGGCCGCACCACCATAAGCGGCCCCTGAGGTGCCACCGGCGCCGCCGAGACGATCGGCCCTCTCCCCGGCCTGGATCGCGGAGGCATACTGCCGGGCGAGCGCCTGCGGGTTACCAAAGCGGGCCCGCTCAAGGAAGGACTGGCGCAGGGTGCGCATCTCCTGCTGCGTGTATTGGTGCTGCATGGCCTGTCCCACCAGTCCGGAAGCCCCGGCGGAGGAGACCCCGCAACGGCTCAAATCCCGCAGGGTCAGCAGGCATTCACGGGCATAGCCCTCGACTTCGTCCGGCGTCCCGAGACGCCGACGGTCACGATCCTGCTCTTTATCTGGGTCTTGATTCCGATCCTGATCCTGCGTGGTGTCCCGGGTCCTGCTGCGCAGACGGTCCATGACCCGATCGGCGTCATCCGGGCTCACCCCGGAGGAGAGCGCCTCGGCGAGCACGTCCCCCATCCGTCGCATGCGCTGGGGTTCCGGGGTCAGACTCTCCGCCTGCTGGTAGGCGTACGCGTAGCGTGCCTGTACCCTTTCCATGGCCTGCAGGATCTGGGGCTCACCGGCCCCCTTGGCCAGGCCCTCAAAGGCCTTGTGCATGACCTTTTCGGCGGGCAGGCCCGCCCGGTGGGTGTTCATGACGAGTGCCTGCGCCTTAAGCATGGTCTCCTCCTGGAAGCGATTTTGAACCATGAGGCGGATCATGTGCCGGGCATCCTGCTCATCGATCCCGGCCTGCACCAGGGCCTGCGTGCCCGCGTCCAGTGACGGGGACACCGGTTCGGCGCTCTGCACACACCAGAGGTTTCCCGCCCCCAGCAACAGAATACAGAGGGCCAGGCCTGTCTTCCTGATCACCTTCATTTCCTTCATCACCTGTCTCCTTGTTTGTGTCATGATATCCATCACAACGCACGCAGCTCATCCTGGTTACGGCGATGGCATGAACACACAGTTGAGCGACCCGAAATCATCCGACTGTTTGAAGCGGCACGGGGGTACGTACATTCTGCCGTCGACGAGATAGAAGTAGGTGAACTCGGCCTGGGAGGGCAACGAGACCATCCAGGTTGCCGGGCCGACGCGCCGGGCGGCATGCAGCCGGTAGCCGTCCAGGGATGAGGCGAACTGCACCTCCTTGCCGCCCCGGTGTCTGAGGTAGATTTTCACCTCCTTGTGCGTGTATCGGAGGTAATGCGAGGCACAGCCTTGCATGAATACCGCCGCCAGGACTGCCGCAATAAAGGCCCTTCTCATGATGCCGCCGCCACGGTCAGGATCGAGTTGTAGCCGCCGAAGTCGTCCGCCTCGCGCACCGGCACGGTAGGATCGGTGACGCGCCCCAGCTCTCCCAGGATAAAGGCATACCGGTGCTCACCGGGGCCCACCTCCAGCTCCACCTCCCAGTAGCCGCTCTCACCGATGCGATTCAAGGGAACACTCTGCCAGGCGGTGAAGCTGCCCGCAATCCGGACCTGAGCGGCATCGGGACGGTAAATCACGAAGCGATGCGGGAAGGAGGCCGGCCCCGGCTCGGTGGCCGGCATGATCCCCAGCATGAGCAGGATGCCGGCGGCAAGGCCGGCGAGCGCCAAGGTGACCGGCCGCCACAAGGGGAAGCGTGAGCGTCGTCGCCCGGGGAGCTCGACCGCCGGCGTGGCGTATGCTACCGGGGCACGCAGCCGGCGTTCCTGCCGCAGGAGGGCCAGGGCCTCCGCGGCATAGCCCTGGTCTTCTGCGACCTGATGGACGAAATCGATCTTCGTATCGAGGTCGAGTTCATTGTCGATAAACTGAGAAATCAATATGTCGTTCATCCTTTTATCCCTCCAGGATTCTTCGCAGACGTAAGCGGGCCCGATGGACCCGCACCTTCACGTTCGCCTCGCTGAGGCCGGTCATGGCGGCGATCTGGCGGTAGGAGAGTTCGCCACTGATCACCAGGGCCAGCAGGTCGCGTTCCTGCGCTTCCAGTTCCTGCATGGCACGCACTACCGCGCGGTATTCCTCCCGTATCAGGAAGGTCTCCTCCTGGTCGCAGTTCCCATCGACCTGTTCGTCCGCTGTATTCACGAGGCGCGTTCTCCGACGCGTATGATCGATGAAGGCGTTGCGGGCGATGGTATACAGCAGGGCCGCACTCGGAGGCTGCCCGCCGTAGTGCCTCAGATAGCGCAGGAAGGCCTCCTGGAAGAGATCATCGGCCAGGAAGGGATCGCCGCTCAGGCGCACGAGATACGCATACAGCTGCTCGCGATGCCGCTCGTAAAAACCCATCATGGATATGCCCCCAGGACAAGCCTAAAGCCCCTGCTGACCGCCGCAAGCAACGGGGAACTCGAACCTGAGTGAATCATCGGTATGAACCCCAGGACAAGCTCTTGCCCCTGCTGGCCGCCGCAAGCAGCGGTTAATTTGCCCTATAGCCACTAAGTCCTTCACGTCACCACCATAACGCCGTGTGCCGCATGTGGTTACAGATCCGCAGGAGACACGTCACTGTATACGCACCCAGGCACGCAAAACAATGCCTGTCGCGTCTCTGGTGGGCTCACAGGCCGGGTGTCTTCCGCGCCGACGCACGCCGCTTAGGGGCGATCAGTCAGGGACTTCCCTCGGGGAAGCCCTCTGCCTTTCAGGACGGCATCACTACCAGCGAACCGTAGTTGTGCAACCCGGCGCAGTGGCACTCCACCGTGAGATCACAGGGAAAGGCCGCATGCGTGAAGATGCTGCGGTTGCCGATGCTGCAGACGCCCCGGCCACCAAGCATGGCGTCTCGGGTAAGGCAACTTTCAAGGGGTGGTGTGCTGCGCGCAAAGGGATTGACCTGAGGAGAAACCCTCCAGTGCGGGTAGGCAAAACAGGGGGCAAAAAGGGCCTGTCCACTTGAGATGATCATGAACTGATGCGCACAGGCACCCACCGGGATCAGGCCGCCGATGGTGTTGTCCATCCCGGCGGTGACCGGAAAGGGAAAGCCCTTCATCCCCACCCCTTCCACGAGGATCAGCGCCAGGCGCTGCCCGCCTTCCAGGCGCTTTGTGAGCGCCTGCCGCACCCCGGCCAGCGACCCGGGCACCTCGAAGGAGGCCCAGGCCGGGACAAGACGGTCGAGGCTGGGTGTGCGGTAGGTGTAGCGGCTGCTCGAACTCAGGGCCAGGAAGTGGTAGCCCGGCTCGGGGATGACGAAGTAGTCCCCCAGGGCCTCCACGCCCGAGGCGTAAGGAATGGCGCTCAGGAGTTCTTGACGCGCGATCACGCGCTGCACCCCCGGGAGGAGGGCGACCTTCCGGGCATCTTCGGCCGTTGCGTGATAGAGACAGGCGATGCCCTCATCCGCGCTGGCGATGCCGCCGATGACCCGCTCGAGATTGATGCTCCCGCGCACCTCTTCCAGATCCCCCAGGCCGATCACGAGATAGTCATAGTCCACAGCCTCCAGAAAATCGCTCACGGCCGTGTGCGTCTCCTGGACGAAGGCGCGCCAGAGTTCCCCATCGGCCTTGTGCCGTCCCACGAAGGCGGGCTGAGCATAGGTCAGGACCACGAGCGCGGGCCGATAGCGCTCCACCACGGCGCGGCCGATGCGTGTGACCCAGGCATCGGCGCCCCTGACCAAGTCTCCCGGATAGGGGTCGGCGCTCATAACGTCGTGCAGGGGCAGTTCCTCCCGGGGCGACAGGGGGGTGCCGCTGCCCATCTCCACGACATTCGTCCACCCGCCGATCTCGATATAGGCCGTGCGGGTATCGGGTGCGGGCGTCTCCTCGTCAATGGCGGCACCGCCCTTCAGGCTCAGGCCGGCCGGCCGGCCGCAGGCCGGACAGCACCCGCCTGTCAGCCGGGACTCGAGGAAGGTCCCCCCACAGCCGCGCGAACTCATGCGCTTGACCAGCACCGCCTGGCAGGCGGGGCAGAGGGTATCCAGCCAGACCGATCCGGCGAAATTCTCCAGATAGATGTAGTCGAGTTCGCCTGAGGCCCTCTCCCGGATCCCGACCATGTCGTCGATACGGGTGCGCTCGGAATCGGTCAGCTTGTATTCCGGCAGGAGCCGGAAAATGTGCCAGGGAATGGCCCGATCGATGGCAGCGATCTTATGGGCGATGGCGAGCATCTGCTCCCGGGTGATCACGGGCACATAGGGGGTGGTAAGCTCCACGTGAACCCCTGTGGCCTGCAGTGTGCGCACACACTCCAGCACCCTCTTCAGGCTCCCCCCGCCACACATCTCGCGGTAAAAGGCGTCGCTGGGCCCCTTGAGGCTGACATTGATGCAGTCGATGGTCGGTGCCAGGCGCTCGATCTGGCGCTCGGAGAAGAGCCCGTTGGAGCTGCAGCCCACCAGCAGAGAGGTCTCCCGGCAGGCCTGGGCGATATCGATGAAGTACTCGAAGCTCACCGCCGGCTCGTTGGCGGAGAAGCTCACCAGGGAGCAGCCAGCCAGCTTGGCCTTGGCGGCCACCTGACCCGGGTCGAGATCGAAGAAGAAGGCGGGCTCGTTCAGCAGGTGCTGGTTCATGCAGTAGCGGCAGTCCAGGTTGCATCCGTAGGTGCCGATGGTCAGCGCCCGGCTCCCGGGGTTGACGTGGAAGAAGGGGATGCCCTCCACCCGTCCGGCATAGATGGTGGTCAGGGGATAGTGCATTTTCTCACCTCCTGTGGTTCAAGACGGAGCCCTGCGCCTCAGCGCGCAATCTGGGTGTGCACCGGCTCGGGATACTTGCCGTAAAAGCGGGTATAAAACTCGCGAGCCTCCTGCTGCATGTCGAAGTGCACCTGGTCGGGGTACAGCACGCCGGCCAGCCACATGATCCCGAGAATAGACTCGGGCGTGGGCAGGTCCCACGAATCGATGTAGAGCGGGAAGCTGTAGATCTGATTGTTGCGCACGGCCTTGAGCACCCCCAGCCCCCGGTCTCCAAGGATGTCATCCGGAAGGGTGGTGGTGTAGGGAATGGTTACGATCACGTCCGGATCCCAGGCCACCAGGTGCTCGCGGGACACGCTTACCCAGCCGCCTCTCAGGTCTCTGGCCACGTTGATCCCACCCGCCATCTCCACGATGTGGTGCTGGTAAAAGTCCCCGCCCACCGTGGTCAGGGTGCGCGCGCCCACCACGTAGACCTTCTTGCGCGTCTGGACCGCGGCGGTGGCCTCCCGGATATAGGCGAGCTTTTGCCGGTAGTAGTCCGCCACATCCGCAGCCCGCTCCTTTTGGTCGAGCACCTCGGCAATGAGCTTGAGCCCCTCGATCATGGAATCGGGGTCCTCCACGAGGATGCAGAAGACCTTGACCCCGGCCTGCTCGAGGTCCTTGACCTGGGGGATAGGCGAGGTGAAGACCACCTGGGGCCTCAGCCGCAGGATCTCCTCGATGCTGGCGTGGCGGTCGGCCCGCCCCATCTCCTTGAATTCGGGATAGAACTTCTCCATGATGTGCCCCGGCAGGGTAGAGATGCCCACCAGGCGCTCCTGGCACCCCAGCGTTAAGATCATCTCGGTAGCGATGCGGTAGGGGGAGACGATGCGTTCGATCCTCTGGGGCACCTCCACGGAGCGTCCCGCCATATCGACGACCACCCGGGCCTGGGGTGCACCGGGGGCCCCCAGATTCACCGCGGTCACGAGAGCCAGTCCGACAAGTATCCTCTTCACGCTTCCTCCTCCCTTGAGGCAAGCCGCCTCACCTTGTGTGCCACTCACGGCGGCGGCGGGCCTCCCCCTTCGCTCTCGCCGACTCCTGGTCCTTGCCCCGGGGCAGCGGATGGGTCGGTGATCAGGCACTGATCATGCCAATCTTACGGGGGAAACTTCTTGTAAGAAGTTCCCCCCGGACCCCCGTCATGGGGATGATCCCCGGGGCAAGCCTTTGCCCCCGCTGGCCGCCGCAAGCGGCGGGGAATGTAACCCTCAGACCATTCAAGCATGTGCCTTCGCGGGCGGACATCTCTCCCCTCACTCCTGGGGTGCCGGCCGGCGCTTGAGCAGGTAGGCAAAGAAGGGCGCCCCGATGATGGCGGTGACGATCCCCAGCGGGATCTCCTGAGCCGACATGACCCGCGCCACGCCGTCGACCACGAGCATGTAGGCCGATCCCATGAGCGCGGCGGCCGGCAGCAGCCGCTCGTGGTCGGCGCCCACCAGCATGCGCGACAGGTGGGGTACCACCAGCCCTACCCACCCGATGATGCCGGCGACGGCCACGATGGACGAGGCGATCACGGTGGAGCACACGATGATCACGCCGTAGAGCCAGGTGGTATTCACCCCCAGACGCTGGGCCTCGTGCGTCCCCAGGGAGAGGACATTGAAGCGCCACCTGAGCATGACCAGGATCACAATGCCGGCGACGATCAGGGGGGCGGTCTGCCACACGTCGTCCATGCTCACCGAGGCCAGGCTGCCCATGAGCCAGAACACGATGGCGGGGAGCTTGGTATAGGTATCGGCCACATACTTGAGCAGGGAGATGAGCGCCGTGAAGAACGAACCCACCACCACCCCCGCCAGCACCAGGGTATAGGTGGTCACCCGATAACCCAGCCGGGCGATGAAAAAGGTGATGCCCACTGCAATGATCCCGAAAACAAAGGCGAAGACCTGGATCATATGCCCATGGGAAAAGAGCAGAATGGCTAAAGCCGCCCCGAACCCACCCCCGGAGGAAACCCCCAGGATGTAGGGCGAAACCAGGGGGTTGCGGAAGACGCCCTGGAAGGAGGCCCCGGTGATACCGAGCCCGGCGCCGACCACCATGGCCATGAGGATGCGCGGCAGACGCACATGGAAGAGCACCGTGCTCACGATGGGGGATACCCCTTCAGGCGACAGATGCAACGGCGCCGCGAAAGCCTGCAGCACCTCGCGCCCGGGGATGTGATAGCGGCCCAGAAACATCGAGAGCCCGGCGACGAGCACGTTCAGCAGCACCAGCAGCCAGAGCGTCCGAGAGGGCTGTCCCTTCATCTGCCGAGCACCTCCCTGACCTCGTCTGCACTCGGGGTGTACCCGTAGCACAGAGAGTAGAATCGCCTGATCTCGGAAGCCATGTCAAAGTCCACCTGATTGGGATAGAGCCTGTTGGCCAGCCACATGATGCCCAGGATCGACTCCGGGGTGGGCACATCCCATGATCCGATGTAGTAGGGCGCAAAGGTAACGTCACCGTTCTTTACCGCAGCGATATCCCTGAGCCGCTTATCCTCGAGAAAGTCCTCCGGCCTGGCCGTGCCATAGTTGCCGATGAAGATGAAATCCGGGTTCCACTCCAGCAGGTGCTCGAGCGAGACCGAGCACCACCCGCCCCTGAGAGAGGCGGCCACGTTGTGGCCGCCGGCATATTCGATGACATAATGCTGATAATAGTCCCCTCCGGCGGTGCTGAGCATGTGGGGACCGGCGAAATAGACCCGCTTCTTGGGCTCGATCTGCCGGGTGTGCTCCCGGATGAAGGCCAGGCGGTCGCGGTAGTACTCCACGATCATCACAGCCCGCTCCCGGCGCTGCATAACCTCGCCCACCAGCAGGATGCCCTGCATGAGCGCCTCGGGGTTCTCCAGGCACAACACGATCGAGGGGATGCCCAGGCCCTCCAGGCCTCCATTTGAACCGCCGTGCATGTGTCGGAAGACGAGGTCGGGCGCCAGAGCCAGGATCTCCTCCACGCTCACCTCGCCGCCCGCGGAGCGGCCGGGCCGGGGCACGCCCTCGATCTCCGGCCAGATGCGTCGCATCACGGCGTTCACGTCGTAGTCCGATATCCCCACCAGATTCTCGCGAGCCCCCACCAGGATCATGAGCTGGGTGGCGATGGGATACATGGCGCTGACCACCCGATGCACCTCGCAAGGCAGGGCCACCACCTTTCCGGCCATGTCTTTTATCTCACACGTAGAGGTGGCCTGGTGGACCTTCTCCCCGGGCGGCAGCACGAGCGCCACCACAACGATGAATGCAGCGGCCAGGGAGATCAGGATCCACTGAACCGGCCGGCCTCTCATGGCACGAGCCCTCCGTTGATCACCTCGGGGGCGGGCATGAGGCCTCGCACCCGACCGTCACGCCGGAACTCGAGCACGTCGATGCCGTAGACCGTGCGGATGGTCTCGCGTGTGATCACCTCCTGCGGGGCCCCGCTGCAGAGAATGGCGCCCTGGTGCAGAAGGAGGACCTCATCGGCGAAGTTCAGGGCGTGGTTGGGGTCATGGGTGGCGATCAGCGCCAGCAGCCCCCGGGTGCGTACGAGCTGCCTGATGACCGAGAGGGTCAGGATCTGGTTGCGGTAGTCCAGGTGGCTGGTGGGCTCGTCCAGCAGCATGACCGGGGTGTCCTGGGCCAGGGAACGCGCGATGAGCACGAGCTGGCGCTCGCCGCCGGAGATGTTGGTGAAGGGCTTGTCGCTCAGGTGGGCGATGCCCACTTCCTCCAGGGCCGCCTGCGCCCGCTCGAGATCCACCGGGCCCGGGAGCGCCAGGGTGCCGATGTAGGGGGCCCGCCCCATGAGCACCATATGCTGCACGCTGTAGGAGAACACGGTGGCGTGCTCCTGGGGGACCACACTCATGCGCCGGGCGCGCTCGCGGCGCGAGATGTGCTCCAGGGACTGCCCCCCGACGCGCACCTCCCCGGCACTGGGCTTGAGAATGCCCGAGATGCACTTGATGAGCGTGGTCTTGCCCGAGCCGTTCGGGCCGAGCAGACCGATGATCTCACCACCTTCTCCTGCAAGGGTGATGTCATGCAGGACCTTCCTCGACGGGTAGGTGAAGCTGACGCCGCGCAGTCGAATGTCCAACGGGCCAGCCGGAAGTGGTTGTGGGTCAACCGGATCCGAGACCAGCGCCGGTAGGTCGAGGATTTCGAAGACCCGCTCGAAGCTCACCACGGCGCTCATGACGTCCATCCGGGCGTTC
>CAZUDI010000006.1:0-80321 GCA_964618975.1 uncultured Bacteriovoracaceae bacterium
TCCCCGGCGTGGCCGAGCTCATGCAGCGTATGGTGGCCGAGGCCGAGGCCGTTTGCGCACGCGTTGCCCGCCAGGTGCAGGACTGACGCATACCCCCCGGCGCGGCACGCCACGGCGCGTTACCCCCTCTTCCCCGCCGTGGCGTGCCGCGCCCCTGAAGAAAGGAGTCAGACATGCCGATCGTGAACTGGCAAAGGGATGGCACGGTGGCACTTGTCACCATGGACAATGGCGAGAACCGGCACAATCCCGATTTTCTGCAGGCCATGCTGGAGACCCTGAGCGAGATCGAGACCGCGGATGACACCACCGCGGTGATACTCGCCTCGCGCGACCCCAAATACTGGTCCCTGGGCATCGACCTGGAATGGATCACTCTGGCCCTGGCAGACGGACACAAACAGGCCGTGCGGGACTTCATGTACGATCTCAACCGTCTGTCAAAGCGCATCCTGACCTTCCCCCTGCCGGTAATCGCTGCCATCGGCGGCCACGCCTTCGGGGACGGCGCCATGCTCGCCATGACCTGCGACTTCCGCTTCATGAAGGCCGACCGCGGATTCTTCTGCTTCCCCGAGGTGGATATCAACATCCCCTTCCTGCCCTCCATGCTGGAGATCATCCGCAAGGCCATCCCGGGATACGCCCTGGAGGAATTCATCTTCAGCGGCCGCAGGATCCCGGCCGCCGAACTCGCAGAGCATCACGTCATCATCGAGGCCACAGCCGACGAAGAGGCGCTGCTCAAGACCTCCCTGGCCTATGCCCGCACCTTCACCAAGGCACGGGGCATCTTTGCCGAACACAAGAAGCGGCTCCACAGGGGCATCCTCGACCTGATGGAACAGCAGGATCCAACCTATATCGAACCCCTCAACCTGACGGCGTGAGCCCCGGCGATCGAGGGGAAGCAGACAAGCCACACGGGCGCGACGATTTCGTGGGCCCGGTGTGATGAGATATTACGTACGAGACACCACGGGAGGACATGATGAGGACAGATAAAAACAAGGTAATGGACGCCAGGCAGGCCGTCAGCACCTTCGTGCATGACAATGACCACCTGGCCATCGGCAACTACTCGGTCAGCTCCTGCATCGGCCTCATCTTCGAGGTCATCCGCCAGGAGAAGAAGGGGCTCACGCTGTACAACCAGGCCGGGGCCCTCGATGTGGAGGTGATGATCGCCTCGGGCTGCGTGAATCGCTTCGTAGGGACCTACGTCAATCCCAACCCCGGAGGATCGGCCTTCGAGCGCGCCCTCATGGACGGCTCGCTCGAGATGGAAGACTACACCAATTTTCAGTACAACGCCCGCATGGTGGCCGGCATGCACGGATTCACCTTTCTGCCGGTGCTCAACGGGCCCATGGTGACCGACCTCTTCAAAACACGCGGGTTCATGGGGGAAGGCAAGTACGGCGTCATCGAATGCCCGTTTACCGGCCGCCAGACGCTCACCGTACCCGCGGCCAATCCGGACGTCTGCATCGTGCACGTCCAGCGGGCCGACGAGTACGGGAACGCCCAGTACTGGGGCTCGCTGGGCAGTGTGGCCGCCGCGGCGCTGGCCAGCCGCCATATTATCGTCTCCTGTGAGGAGATCGTCAGCCACGACATCATTCAGTCCAGCCCGCAGATGACCATCCTGCCGGCCTACCGCGTGGATGCCGTGGTGGAGATGCCCTGGGGCGCCAACCCCACCGAGGTGCTCGGTTACTACAATCTGGACCGGATTAATTACTCCATGTTCTTCATGGCCAATGCCACCGCCGACGGCATGCTCTCCTGGATGGAGGAGTGGATCTACAGCTGCCCCGATCGCACCGCCTATATCGAACACTATATCGACAAATTTGGCCTCGACTCTCTGGCGGCGCTGCGTGCCAAGCCCTTCTACTCGGCACCCGTCAACTATGGCTCGGCCTATTCGTCCAGCTGGGACGTCGAAGGAAAGGATCGCGACATGGGTGTCACCTTCGAGGAACTCGAGCAGATCATGGAGCAGAAGGGGGTTCTGTATGAGTAAGAAATACACGCTGAACGAACTGCTGGCCATCACGGCGGCCAGAGAAATCCATGACCACGAGAACATCATCCTCGGCATAGGCGTGCCCACTATCGCCGGCGCCCTGGCCAAGGCCCTCTACGCCCCCCACTGCACCCTCATGATGGAATCGGGCATCATCGACTTCCAGCCGCTGGTGCCGCCCAACCACATCGCCGACGCGCATTCCTGCCGCGGATACTCGTATGCCACCGACCTCTTCTCCACCTTCACTATGACCTACAGAGGCTTCGTGGACGTGTGCTTCCTGGGGGTGGCCCAGATCGATAAGTTCGGCAACCTCAACACCACCGTGATCGGGGACTATAAGAAACCCAAGAAACGTCTTCCGGGCTCGGGAGGCGCGGCCGACTTCATCTCGTACGCCAAGCGCACCATCCTCACCATGCGCAATGGCCGCTTCGCCGAAAAACTCGACTACTTCACCTCGCCCGGCTACCTCGACGGCGGCGACAGCCGCGACAAGTCCGGCATCTTCCCCCCCGGTACCGGCCCTACCATGGTGCTGAGCACCAAGGGTGTCTTCCGCTTTGACGAAACAACCAAGGAGATCTACCTGGCGCACGTCCACCCCGGCGTGAGCGTCGACGACATCCGCAAGGACGTGCCCTGGGACCTGAAGGTGGCTTCCGATCTCACGGAAACCGCCCCTCCCACGGAGGAGGAAGTCAACTTCGTGCGTCGCTTCGCCCCCCGTGAAACGGTATCGCGCCAGCTGATGATGGAACTGGCCATCGGTAACTTCATGAAGAAGGCCGCCGCGCGCAAGGCCTGACGGACAACGCCACTTCCTCGAGCGCGTCCTCGGGCGCCTGGGAAGTATCATCCAATCCATAAGGCTGGGGGGCTGTGTTCACACAGCCTCCCAGCCTTTGACGCCCTCAGCGGCGGGGGACCGGACGGCCCTGAGACGCCCGAAGATTGTTGCGACCAGATCCGTGTCCGGAAGGGCGGCCTCCAGCAGGCGCAGGTATCCCCGCTGTACGACCAGGTCCAGGGCGGGGGAAAAATTGATGTCGTAGACCCATCCGGCCTGCAGGAGCTTGAAGTCGTTGAGGGTGCGCAGGTGGGTGATATCCACGATGCGCCCGGCCATGAGATCGGCGACCACCTCATCGGATATCTCCGGCAGATCCGGCAACCCCAGCTCGAGCTCGGGGTGGCACCCGCGGCCGCGCATGCGATAATAGCCCGTTACCACACGGTAGATATCCAGCTTATCCGCATCCCGCAAGAGCCGGGAGAAAAACAGGCAGCGCTGGTCTTCGTCGACGGGCAGCCTCGCCCGGTTGTGATAAGCGATGACACGCAGGATCAGGTCCTCTTCTGTGGGCAGATATTGCCTGAGGATGCCCTCTTCCCGCAGGATGCGGCACCCCAGCGCGGCATGATCCACGGAAAGGGCGTCGACGAAGGTTTGCCAGCGCCGGTACTGCTCGAAACGGCCGATATCGTGGAACAGGGCGCACACCTCGGCCAGATCGAGATCATCGCCTGCGAGCCCCAGGGCCTCGCCCAGGGAGCGGATCTCGGCGCACACCATGTGGGTGTGCTCGGCCTTGAGGGCCACATTCCTCTCAAGCTCGTCCTGACCTGTGGCAAAACGATGCACATAGGATGCAAACCAGGACTTGAGCTGTGCCTTCACTGTCTGATGCATGCCACACCATCTCCCTTGAGCGCTGTGGGTTGAAATCCCCCGCCACGGATGGCCTCATCAGGCGTCCAGGGCGGGCCCGGGATTTCATTCCCGCGATGAATCCGGTCTTGCATATCCGCCGCGTGCGGTCAAGCCCCCTGCGTGAGGAAACCGCCAGAAGACGGGGGCATTGTGTGCGTCCGGCCGCAGCCGGGTGGCTATTGACTTTGAATCCCCTTGGATTTAATTTAAATTCAAGAAGATCGTTGCCCGTCCCCATGCATCCTCTGATCATGTAATCCCTCTTCTATGTGGCGGCATACAGCATGCTTTCAGCAATTAAAGGGATGGGGCAAGGGGGGTAAGGACCATGACCACATTCTTTATGTTTGGCAAATACTCACCCGAGGCACTCAAGCACATCAGCTCTAACCGCACGGATGAGGCCGTGAAAATCATCAACCGCTACGAGGGCACCATCCGCTCCATGTATGTGCTGCAGGGGATCCACGACCTGGTCTTCATCGTGGAATTCCCGGCCATCGAGCATGTGCTCAAGGCCTCCGTGGCCCTGAACAAATCCACCGGGATCTCCTTTGTCACCTCGCCGGCGATCACCGTGGAGGAATTCGACAAATGGATGAGCGGGATCTGAGATGGATGCACCGCCAGGAAAGGGCCTCCCGGGAGATCCCCGGGCCCGGTACGCCCCATGGAACGCTTCAATAGCCGCGGCATGCTGCTCATCCCCAACCCTCTCGCCCCAGGGCCTGCCCCCCGCAAGGTGCTTGTCATGCGGCAACTCTACTGTCCCGCCGCGCACGAGCTCATCAGCCCGCGCGTGCACTTCCACACCTATCCGGGGATACTCATCCGGGCGCGCGCGGCCAGCGGCGAGGGCCTGGTGGGGCTGAGCCCGATCTATGGGGATCGCTCGCGCATCGCGTTGGATATCGATTTCACAACAGGCGAGATCCTGGAGCTTAGCTGCCCCACCTGCGGCGCCCCCCTACCGGTCCACTCGCCCTGCCCCTGCGGAGCGGACCTTGTGTCCCTCTTCACCACGCCCCAGGCCGACTTTGCCGACTGCATCGGGATCTGTAACCGGGTCGACTGCCCTCAGGCCCACATCATCCTCAACGACGAACTGATCCGGCTGGCCGAAATCAGCGAACTCTGACGATTACGGGCGCGTGCCGTCCGATCTTCCTCAGATCGAGGCAAGGCGGCGGGAGATTCAACCCATAGCGAAGCCTGCCCCGTCTTGCAGCAACGATGGCCACGCGTACCAGCTTGGGCATATGCCCGCGCCGGCGGGCTGAAGTGTCAGGAGGGAGTATGCTATACGTATATACCTAGGGAGGTACCACAGATGGAAGCCACCCTCTTTTTCGGCATCCTTGTGCTGGTGGGTTTTCTGGTGGGCGAGCTCGCCGAAATAATCCATCTGCCCAAGATATCGGGCTATATCATCGCCGGCATCCTGCTCAAGGTCCTGTTCGATCAGGCGGGTTACACCCTCCCCCCGTCCGAGATCGATGTTGTCACCGATATCGCCCTGTCCTTCATCGCCTTTTCCGTGGGAGGCAACCTCCTCTTTTCCCGCCTCAGGCAGCAGGGAATATCCATCTCCATCATGACCATATGCGAGGCCGAAGGCGCCTATCTCCTGGTATTCCTGGGATTGCTCCTGGCGTGCCCTCTCCTGGAGCATCTGCATTGTCCCGCCTGGCAGGGGTTTCTCCTCCCCTTCGCCCTGCTGACAGGTGCCCTGGCCTCACCCACCGACCCCTCGGCCACCCTGGCCCTGAAGCACGAATACCATGCCGAGGGCGAGGTGACCCGCAGCGTTATGGGCATCGCGGCCCTCGACGACGTACTCACCATCCTCAATTTCAGCTTCGCCGTCATGCTGGCCGGATTCCTGCTCGGCTCATCGGCACCCGCATCCCCTCCGGGCCATCCCTTGCTGTCCCTGTTCCTGGCGCTGATGGGTGGGGCGTTTGCCGGTCTCTTCTTCAATGGCGTCACCTCCCTGCTTGCCCGGGAGACCGAGGGTGCGCTGATCGTCATCATCCTCGGCACGGTCTGCACAAGCTTTGGACTGGCGGCGTGGTTGGGATGCGATCCGATCCTCACCACCATGATCATGGGCGCGGTCGTGGTGAATGCCAACAAACAACAGGAACGGGTTTTCCAGGTGCTCGACCGCTATGTGGATGAACTGGTCTTCGTGCTGTTCTTCACCCTGAGCGGCATGCTATTGAATTTTATGGCCTTTTCACAATCGCTCGTGCTGATCCTGGTCTTCGTCACGGCACGCGCCGCGGGCAAGATCGCGGGCACTAGACTCGGAGCCCGCATCGTGGACGCCCCCCCCGCCGTGTCACGCTATACCGCCCTGGCACTGCTGCCCCAGGGAGGCATTGTCATCGGCCTGGCGTTGACCCTGCGTGACAATCCAGCCTTCACCCCGGTTTCCGATATGCTCATGAGCATCATCATAGGGGCAACGGTGATCCATGAACTCATCGGCCCCCTGATTGCGCGCAGCGCCCTGAGACGTTCGGGGGAACTCCACCCTGCTGAACGTCCACAACCCTGACCTCTCAACTTCTCGCCCGCAGAAACCGATCACATAGAGAAACATATTCTAAGGTGGGTTCCATGAAAAGATTCCTTCCGACACTGTGGCTGGCCGGCCTCCTTGTGCTCCAGACGCTGATGGCGGTCCCGGCCTTTGCCTTCGGGGGCCTGGCCCTGACCACCAAGGTGAGCACACTCGGGGTCGGCATAGAGGCCACAACCGGCATTACGGAAACCCTCAACGCCCGGCTGGGGGTTAACGCCTTCAGCTATACCTACAGCGGCTCACAGAGCGACATCGATTACGACCTCGACCTCACCCTCCAGAGCGAGACCCTGCTGCTCGACTGGCACCCCTTTGCAGGCGCCTTCCGTCTGAGCGCCGGCGTGGTGGGCAACCAAAACGCGCTGGATATGGAGTCGACCCCCGAGCTCACTCAGGTCTATAAGGTGGGCAACGTCTACTACCCGGCCGCAGCCGTGGGCCGGCTCGTGGGCTCCATCGACCTCGCCCCGGTGGCGCCATACGCCGGTATCGGCCTCGGCAATGCGCTGGGGAACAAGGGGCGCTGGCATGTCGGGTTCGATCTGGGGGTGGTCTTCCAGGGCTCGCCCGAGGTTGAACTGAGCGCCCAGGGCCCCATCGCCCTGGTGCCCCAGTTTCAACAGGAACTCCTCAGGGAGGTCGACGACATCGAGGACGAGATTGACAAGTATCGCTATTATCCGGTGGTCTCCCTGGGCGTGAGCTATCGTTTCTAGGGTACCCGCCCCGGAAGCACCTTTCAAGAATTCCCCGCCGCTGGCGGCGTCAAGGAGGTTCCAGGGTTGGCCCTGGGGTTCATGCCCATGTTTGGGATACGGCGTCCGCCAGAGGCCGCAATACGAGGAGGGCCATGGTGATCCATGGGAAAACGGCATGAAGCTGATCCTCACCCTGCTGGCGATCCTCTATGCGCTGAGCCCCTACGACGGGCTGCCAGACTTCCTCATCGGCTGGGGCTGGCTCGATGATCTCTTCGTTCTGGGACTCCTGTGGTGGTACCTGAGCGGTCGCTTCTCCCGCCATCCCGCAGATCCCACCGATGCGCAGTCCTCCACGCGGGCGCACACCACAGAGGAGGGCGTTGAGCCTGCGTCCAATGGGGCCTGGGACCCCTTCGCCGTGCTCGGGCTGCCCCGAGGCGCCCCGCCCGACGAGATCACCCGGGCCTACCGTGAACTGGCCGGCAAATACCACCCCGACAAGGTCATGCATCTGGGGGAGGAGTTCCGGGAGCTGGCCGAGAAACGCTTCAAGGATATCCAGCGCGCCTACGACGAGTTGCGCCGACGGGCCTGAAACCCCTCACTTTTTACATCTTTTACGCTACTTTGACACTATATCGTACCTGGATATGCTAATCCTGTGCGCACGCATGGGTATGATCCCGGGGCACACCTTGGGACCCTGTCGAAACCACAAACGGCGAGGAAAAAATCCCGGAGCGAGACCTGGCGGAGGCCCTGATGCCTCCCCATTGGAGGTGGATCAGATGCGCAGGACAATCTTCGACACACCAGTTGTTGGCACAGCCATGTACTGGTTCGCACGCCTCTACCTTAGATCAATCGGGTGGAAAAGCGAAGGGGCCCTGCCCGACGTGCCCAAGTTCGTGGTAATTGCAGCCCCCCACACCACCAACTGGGACATGCCCATCACCCTGGCCCTGGCCTTCATCTTCAGGGTCAAGGTCTTCTGGATGGGGAAGGACACCCTGTTCAAGCGCCCCTTCGGGGCGCTCATGAAGTGGCTGGGCGGCATTCCCATCAACCGTTCCCAGACCCACAACGTGGTCGGCCAGTCCATCGCCGCCTTTGAGGAAAACCGCCAACTGGTCATGATTATCCCCCCCGAAGGCACACGTGGCAGGGTGCGCTACTGGAAGACAGGCTTCTACCACATCGCCCATGGTGCCAACGTCCCCATCGTGCTCGGATACCTCGATTACGCTCGCAAGGTCGGCGGGCTCGGACCGGCGGTCTACCCCACCGGGGACATCGCGAAGGACATGCAGGGTATCCAGGAATTCTATGCACAGGTCACCGGCAAGTATCCGGACAAGACCGGTCATGCGGGCGTCTCGTCACCCGGCACGCGCTCCTATGCCCATGAATAGACATCTCCCGCTAGGCAGGTGTATTTCATGGTGAACCTTTCTCCCACCGCTGGCGGGCGCTGTCAGGGTCGTGCACCGGTCGTGGGGTTTTCGTTCGGGATCGGATTACGGAACGACTTCAAAAGGGTGATTCGGATTACTATTATGTAATCCGAATCACCCCTTTTGATTTTTTTAGTTTAATTATTAACATGATAGCTTTGGCGCGGAAATTGCTCTTCAAGGACATGCTGTACATTCATGACATGCTCTTGAGGATTTCTGAGATACCATACGGAAACATCTTGCTCTTTTTCAGCATTGTCTCGCTCTACTTCATCAGCATCCATCCGCACAAAACCGATTGATCGCGGCACTCAAGTACGCCCCCCGAGCGGTCGATACTGACTAAGAGAGGGGCGCGGTCCTTTCGCAAAAGGAGGTTATTCGTGGGGAAAAAGGAATCACGTGACAATATCGTCGGACTTCTCGGCAAGGGTACCGAGTTCGACGGCAAACTGGTGTTCGACGGCACCTTGCGCATAGATGGCAAGTACCGGGGAGAGATCCATACCAAGGGCGTCTTGGTGATCGGTGAGGGCTCGCTGGTCAACGCCGAGGTCGAGGCGGAGACCATCATCGTCAGGGGCGAGATTCACGGCAACCTCAAGGCCACCAAACGCATCGAGATCCGCGGGAACGGCCGCCTCTATGGCAATATCCGCACCGCCACCCTCATCGTCGAAGAAGGGGTGACCTTCGAGGGAAGCTGCCAGATGAACGCCAAGGACAAGGAGGGCGTGGTGGCCCTGGATACCAAAAAGGGCTAGTACGGACCGTCCTTGCCCGCCAGCCCACCCGCAGACCGCCTGGCGCCAGGTGCCTCGGGTCTGATCAGCGCCCAGCCCCGCAATGAGGCAAAACCGGTCGACACCTTCCTCCACCAGGGAGCATGCCCGGCCGAATCATGCGCCCTGCCCATCGCCGGAGCGACCCGCTGGATACGACCCTCATGCCGGGGGGGGGAGCGGGCCACTGATAGGCCGAACAATGCGCCGGTCACCGTCGCGCCCCTCCCTGCCACAACACCTCAGTGAGTGCCGAGACAAACGGCTTTCCGCCTGCCCGGCGCTGAAGAAAAAGGCTTTCCCCACGATTTCATATGGTATATAGCAGGGGGTGGAGGCAAAGACGTGTCGGGTTTACAGGAAATCCTGCTCATCATCGCGATCATCGTCATCCTGCTCACGCTCACGCGAAGGTCTCCCGCGCAGGGCGCCCCGCGCAGGAAAGGCGCCTTCTTCAGGCGACCCAGACTGACCCTGACGGGGATGCTGCGTCTGGGTATCGTCGCCTCGCTCATCTGGCCCCTGCTGGCCGTCGCCCTGTTTCCACCCTGGCGGTCGGGGAACCTCTTTCCCTTCTTCTATTTCGGGATCGGACCCGTGATCCTCGGGTGGAGTATTCGATGGGTGGTCAACGGTTTTCAGCGCCATGACCCTGGCCGCATACACGAGCGTCCGCCCCAGGGTGGCGACGATCAGCGTCCCGGCGCCTGAGAGGGGCGTCCTCTGGCCGATGAATCATGCAGGCTCTGGTCCCCAATGGACGCCGTCAGGCGCACGTGGTCTCGCTTAAAAACGAATCAGGGGTATGAACCCCAGGGCAAGCTTATGCCCCTCCTTGCCGCCGTAAGCGGCGGGGAATTCGACCCTCAGGCCATTAAATCCTTTTCAGGTAGTCGAGGAGCTCCCCGGTGATCGCGCCCGTGGGCTCCAGGTGCCTGGCCTTTTGAAACGACCGCACCGCCCGGAGGGTCCGCGCCCCGGGCTCACCGTCGATGGGGCCGGGATCGAAGCCTCGGGCGAGCAGCAGGGACTGGATCTGGCGCACCAGCGCTTCCCTTTCGATCTCCACCACCAGGGTTTCGCTGATGCGGCCTGTGAGCGACAGGCCCTCGGATGCCTCAAAGGCACGTATCGCCCGTGCGGTCCGCACCCCGGCCTTGCCGTCGATCGGCCCGGGATCGAAGCCCAGTGTGTGCAGGTCCTGCTGCACCTTCCAGGTGCGCTGCACCCGCGTGAGATCCTCCAACACCATCGGCGTGATCAGGCCGCTCTGGGGGAGTTCGTGGCGTCTCTGAAACTCGCTCAGCGCCTGAGTGGTCCAGAGCCCCGCTTCCCCGTCGATGGGGCCGGGGTTCAAGCCCATGTCATTCAGCAGCCTCTGGGCCTTTCTCACCATGAGCTCCTCCTCGAGCGCCGGGATGAAGGCCTCCATCAGTGCGGGGTCCGTCACCGGGCTCGGTTCGGCGAGTTCCTCCTCGGCCGCGAAGGCCTTGAGCGCCCGCAGGGTTCGGGGGCCGACCTTGCCGTCGATCGGTCCCGGGGCATATCCGAGTTCGCGCAGCAGCCGCTGGGCCGTCTGGACCTCGGACGAGACAGCCCGAATGCGGACGGTCTCAGGGGCAGCCGTTACGGGCGTGGCTTCGGGGAAGGGTTGGGGCGCGGGCCGCGTCACGGGGGTCCTGTCCCGCAGGATGAGCCCTTCCAGATCCGGTCGCTCAAGTGCACGGGCATGGTCCCGGACGCTCAGGCCCTGATAATTCCTGACATCGACGTAAGCCCCGTGCGCCAAGAGCACCTCCACCACCGGGGCATGCCCGGCGCTCGTAGCCGCCAGCAGGGGCCGCGAGCCGTAGTAGTCCATGGCATTCACATCCGCCCCGCTCTCGACGAGGAGGCGGACGCCCTGGATGTCACCCGCGAGGGCGGCCATCATCAGGGCATTCCTCCCTGTGCGGTCCACAGCATTGACCCGCGCCCCGTTTGCCAGGAGCGTTTCCACGATGTCCTGACGCCCTTTAGATGCGGCATGCATAAGCGCGGTCAGGCCCTCCCGGTCACGGGTCTCGATGTCGACCCCGTCCTGAATCAGACGCTGCACCGCCTTTACATCGCCCAGGCTGGCGGCCTTCAAGAAATGCCTCCCGAGGCGATCCGTCCCGCGTGCGTGCACGGTACCGGCCAGGACCGCGATCAGGACCATCACAACAAACCATCCGGTCTTGTTCATCGTGCCACACCTCACCTTTTAGGCTCGTACCACTTGACGTGACATTCTCTAACTATCGGAATTGATTCTCTGATACTTGATCATGGCGCAAAAACGCACCTTTTGTGATCCCAACCGGAAAAGAAATACCCATATCTTGAAGAAAACATTTTCACCCCTCGCGGTCGCGCGTGCAATTCACGACAATATTGCCTATATAATCAATCTAGTATAAATGAGTGCCCCTGGTATGCTTTTTGCTGCGGGTTGGGATATATAAACTGAGGGGGGGATACCTATGCAGAGGGGCAAACGCAGGTTCAAGGGTCTCGTCTTCCTGCTCGCGGCGTTCGTGCTCACCGGGACCTCCGGCTGCTACGAGCCGGTGACCATCGTGGAGGACCTCGCCAAGGCCCGTAGCGGGGTGAAATACTGCGCCCGGCTCGTCACCGGCGGTACCGGCACCTATGTCCTGGAGGGCGAGCTCCCTGAAGGTCTGACCTTTTATCCCAACGGGACCATTTCCGGAACCGTCACGGGCGAGGAAGAAATCACCTTCACGGTCACGGCCCGCGACAACGGTGCGCTGAAATTCCTCTGCACGGACCCGGTCGACACGCGCCAGGCGCACATCGCCTTCACCGAGGAGCCCTACCGCTGGACGGTGCTGGTCCACTTCGCCGTCGACAACAACATCAGCTACCTCATGGAGCAGAAACTGGGGCTCGTCTCCGACTACCTCGCCACCCTCGAGGCCCTCAAGCTCAACGACCAGGAAAATGTCCTGAGGATCTGCCTCATGATGGACGCCGACACCCCGGAACGCTTCGCCGAGGGCTACTACTTCCTCTCCGGGGATGCCTTCGCGCGTGACCTGGCCCTGGCCACCGACGAGATCAACTCGGGCGCCATGTCCTCCACGCGGGCCTTCATGGACTGGGCCCTCGACACCCACGCCTCCGGCCAGTTCTCCAGCGCGCGCTATCTGTACTCGGTCTTCAACCACGGCAGCGGTTTCGCGGACTACGGCAACATCTACGGCAACCCCTCCGGCACGGAGGAAGGGGACGGCCTCAGCGCCAAGGGCATCGGCTTCGACGAAAACAGCGACGACGACTGCCTGACCCACTACGAACTGGGCGAGCTCACCGCCTACCTGCAGTCGAAGATCGGGCGGCCGCTGGACCTCTTCTACCCCTTCGCCTGCCTCATGGGCGGCGTCGAGCTGACCTATGCCATCAAGGATCACGCCGACTTTGTCCTGTTCTCGGAGGAATCCTTCCCGGCCGACCTGTGGTCGTACGAGGCCCTGGGCGTCATCGTGCAGAACCCCGGGCGGGACGTGCCCCCCGACGAGGTAGGCATCGCCTTCTGCGACTCGGCCTCCGACTATTTCGAGCGCATCATCCTCTCGCGCGACTTCACCCTCTCCCTGGTGGACCTTTCAGATATGGACGCCCTGGCAGGCGCCCTCGATACGTACGCCACCGCCGCCCTGGCTGATCTGGATACCCATGCCGCACTCTACAACCAGGCGGCCGACGACAGCTTCACCATGCTCGAGGGTATCGAGGACGGTGAAGAGGCCATCAGCAATTACTTCTACCTCGACCTGGGGGATTATATCGACCATATCAGCGCCACCTCCGGCCTGCCGCAGGCGGTCTACGAGGCCGCCGGCGAGGTCAGGGCCGCCATCGACGAGTCCGTGGTCTACCAGACCAGCTACGGCTTCGCCAATGCCTCGGGGCTGAGCATCTTCCACAATATCTGGGGCTCCGAGAACCGCTACCCCCCCCAGCTCTACAAAAATCTCTTCGCCTTCGGGGCCGACAATGCCTGGAGCGACTACGCCGCCGAGATGACCTACCGCGAAGACTCCTGAAGGTTTATCCGGCACCGGCTTCATTGTGAACCTTTTCAAGCCCCCGGCAGGTCCCTGCCGGGGGCTTCGTTGCCGACACTCACCCAATGTGGGCCTTCACAACTGCATGGTTTGCCTTTTCCTGAAAGTTCTTGCGGGGGTCTGGGTGGGCTTCTTACAAGAAGCCCCCCCAGAGGAGAAAGCCATTTTGCTTTATTGAAGTTCCTCGTCGTTCAGGATGCGCAGCTCGAGGGGCTGCTGGGTGTCCAGGTGCACGTCGCGCTGCGGGAAGGCGATCACGATATCCTGGGCGCGGAAGAGCTCGTCGATGCGGAAGCGGATATCGCTGGGGATGGTGAGCATCCCCGAGAAGGGAATCCAGACATAGAGCTCGAAGACCAGGGCATTGTCGCCGAAATCCTTGAAGAGCACGAAGGGCCGGGGCTCCCGCAGCACCTCGGGGTGGCTTTCTGCCGCCTGGAGCATGCGGCGTTCCACCTCGCGTGTGGGCGATCCGTAGGCCACCCCCACGACGATCTTGGAGCGGATGATCTGGTCGGTCATGGTCCAGTTGATGATGCTCTTCTCCAAAAAGCTGCTGTTGGGGATGAGGATGTCGACGTTGTCGAAGGTGCGCATGCTCGTGCAGCGGGCGCCGATGGAGTTGATCACGCCGAACTTGCCGTCCATCTCCACCATGTCCCCGATCTTGATGGGGCGTTCCAGCATGAGGATGAAGCCACTGATGAAATTGTTGATGAGGTTCTGCGCCCCGAAGCCGGCGCCGATGGCCAGCGCCCCGCCGAGGAAGGTGAAGGCCGTCAGCGGGATATTGACCGTCTTGAGCGCGAACAGGACGATCATCAGGAGGATGAAGTAGTAGATCACCTTGCCCAGCGAGGAACGGGCGCTCTCGTCCAGGCGCGTCCGAAGGAGGATGCGCCGGTTCACGACGCCGACGAGCCTCTTGGCGAGCATGATGCCGATCAGCAGGATGAGGATGGCCACAACGAGCTTCTTGACCGTCACGGAGCGCTCGTCCACCACCCATAGCTCCAGCTGCCACAGGTCACGCAGCCGCCCCCCGAAGGCCGCAACCCGCGTGACGAGACCGACTTCCGCGCGCAGGGCCGCCGACTGGTCCAAAAAACGCTCGTCCATGAGGCGCATCCCGTGCAGGGCCGTGAGGTATTCGGCGGTACGCTCGGCGGCCTTCTGCAGGGCCTGCAGCCGGTTCTCGCGGTGCTGGCGGACCTGGGCGTCCATGTCCCCCTGTGCGCTGGTCTTCTGCAGCGCGGATATCTGCGAGAGCACCCCGGAATAATAGGCCTGCTGGACCTGAATCGTCCGCCCGAGCTCTTCGAGCCGCGCCCGGGAGGCCTCCTGCCAGCTTCCGAGCTCGGTATAGCTGAAATCCCCCTTGAGGAGGGCATAGCGCTGACGCCACACGGCCTCCTCGGCCGTGATCAGGTTGAGCGTATTCTCGGTCTGGTCCAGGACCCGCTGGTAGGTCTCCCTCCAGGCCTCGCGCTCCTTCAGGAAGGCCTCGGCCCTCTCCGAACGCAACCGGTCGTCTCCCGGGGCGGCCTCGCTGAGCCTCTGGGCCTTGAGCCAGGCGTTCTCCACCACCTGCTGCTCGCCGGTGAGGTCGCGGATGCGCTGCTCCAGGGCGGCCTTTCTGGCGGAGAGCTCCTTGAGGTGCGCCTCGAGGTCCTGTTCGTCGTAATGCAGGCCCTGCCTGACCCTGTCGACCAGATCCCGGGCGAACTGCACCTTCATGCGGGACAGGCTGAGTCTGTGTTCGGAGTTTGACAGGGCGAGCTGCTGCAGCTCCAGCGTGGCGCGGGCCAGCTCGTAATCGAGGGCCGCCTGCTCCAGGGCCAGTTTTTCCCGGGGACTCGGCCCCGCCTGCTCGCGTTTGACCCTCAGCGCCTGGGCCGCGGCATCGCTGCGGCTACGGGCGTCTTCCAGGGTTAACCTGGCCTGGCGCAGCTCCAACTGCGCCCCCTCTTCCTGGCTGGAGGCGGTCTCCAGCTGCTGCAGCATGCGGTCGAAAAAGCTCAGGGAATACGGGGGCGACTGTGGCAGACCCGGGGCCTTGGCCTGCGTCTCCTTCAGGAAGGCGCTCTCCTTGAGCAGCGATTCCCGGCGCTTGAGCGCGTTGAGCTGCCGCTGATAGACCGCCTCGAGCTCGCTGAGGCCGGCGGCATACGCCGCAGACATCTCGGGGGGAATGCCCGGCGCGCTCTTAAGGGCGCGGGCCTTCTCCCGGCGCTCGGAGAGGGCCTGCAGGCGCTGCTCGACCGTGCCTGTGGTGAGCACTGCCTGGCCGTCTTCGGCCGGTGCTGTCCGGGTGTCTCCCGGCACGCCGGGCACGGCCGTAAGCGCCGGCCACGCGAGGAAGAGCACCAGCAGCACCCACCCGAGGGCACCTGCCACCCACGGGCGCGGGTTTACGCTCTTGGCGTGGCACCCCGCCCGGATCAACAGTAATCTCGGTGAAGGGCACATCTCCTTGTCCATGTCTTCATCGCTCCGGGGCGCATGCCCTCGACTACATTAGGGTTCAAAGCATATCTTGGGATTCATGCCCATGATGCACCCTAACAGAAGTCATCCCCGGGCGTAAAGCGCGCAATCGTACCGGGCCCGGTCCCGTTGAATCTCCCGCCTCCCTACCAGTGGGGCTGGTTGCCCATGCGGTGGCCCATGACCTCGAGGGTGTCCATGACCACGACGAAGGCGTCGGGATCGATGGCGCGGATGAGGTTCTTGAGTTGGGGCAGGTCCTGGAAGGCGATCACGGTGTAGAGGATGTTCTTGGTGCCGCCGGAATAGGCGCCGCGACCCTCGATGATAGTGAGGCCGCGTCTTTCCTTGCGCAGGATCCCGCGGGCGATCTCGGGCCACTTCTCCGAGATGATCAGGATCGACTTGCGCTTGGAGAGCCCGGTGACCACCAGGTTCATGAAGTTGGCGCTCACATAGAGATAGACAAGGGTATACAGCGCCCCGTCCAGGGTGAAAAGAATGGCCGCCGCACACAGGATGACGCTGTTGAAGGTCAGGGTGGTGTTGCCCACCCGGATGGAATAGAGCTTGAGGAGGATCACGGAGAGGATGTCGGTCCCGCCGGCCGATCCGAGAGAGCGCAGGATGATGCCGCTGCCGGAGCCGACGATGATGCCCGCCAGGAGTGCCGCCAGAATCGGATCATTGACCTCGATGCGCACGTGCACCACCTGCATGGTGAGGGAAAAGATCAGCATGCCGGCCAGGCTGTAGAAGAAGAAGCGCCGTCCCACCAATTTCCAGCCCATGAGGAACACAGGGATGTTGATCACGAAGTAGATCAGCCCCAGAGGCAGCCGGGGATCGAGGTAATGGATGATGAGCGCCAGGCCGGTGAATCCGCCGCTGAGGAAATGCTGGGGAATCAGAATCCCGTTGATGGCCAGGGCGCACAACAGGCTGCCCGCGAATATGAGCAGGATGTTCCAGGCCAGCTCCAACCACTTCGTGCGTGCCCCTTTGACCGTCGGGTTGTGCGTGGGTGTCTCCATAGCCCCTCCTGGAACCCTACCATAACATCAAAACCTGCCTTGAAGAAACCCCCCGGCCGCACACCGGTCAGGCATACGCCGGTGTGCAGGCCGTTTGTCCCCTCACGGACGATGGACAGTCCTCTCACCTGTTGATTACGCATTTATTCATTACCCGGATGGTTACCCGGACGGCGAGGTGCAACCCACAGGCGGACCTATTCGGAAGGGGCCTTCTTCTCCCAGACCTCCAGCAGGTAGTCCTTGTGGTCTTCGAAACAGGCCGCCTGCTCCTCCACGAGGGCCTCGGCCTGTTCCGAACTCATGTCGCGCGACTGGTTTACGAAAGAGGCCACGCGCGCATAGTAGAGGGGCACCACCACATCGATGAGCTTGTTGCGGTTCTTCTGCCAGGCATGGAAGGTCGCGGCCAGCTCGTAGAGGATCATGACCCAGGTCTCCAGCGGAAAGGCGAAGGCCTCCCGCTCGATGGTGGAGGCCTTCTCGATCTGAGCGAAACAGCTGGGCGAAAAGAGTTCGCGCCACAGGGCGCCGAACTGCTGATAGCCGATGCGGAAGTTCTCCAGCATGGCGTCCAGGTTCACCCGCACCGGCTCGGGCTCGGTGAAGCCCTCCATGCCGAAGGTCTCCACCGCGGTGCTCTCGCGGACCCCTTTCCAGTGCGGCTCGTAGATTTCCATGAGATAGAAGAGGGTCCAGAGGACCTGGCGGAACATAGGCCCCAGCTGGAGCGAGGGGTCCTTGACGTCGTGTACCTTGACCCCCAGGTTGGACTGGCAGAGGCGGAAGCCGTTGGTGATGGCCGAGGTGGTCATCCAGATGTCGATGCCGAAGCGGGCCACATCCGTATCCCACACGCGCTGCTCGGTATAGAACTTGGCCACGTCGGCGGAGAAGGCGAAATCGCCGCCGATAGGCTGGCGGATTCGCCGGCCGTAGAGGGCGCGGGTGAGGTTGTAGACGATGTTGTTCGTGATGGTGCCGTCGTACTTGTGCCGCATATAGACGGGGGAGACGAACTGGTAGCCCCGCTCGAGCACCGGGTCGAGCAGGTAGGCGACCCAGTCCGAGGTGATGCTGCGCAGGTCGGAGTCCACCACGGCGCAGGCCTTGACATCCAGTCTGAGGGCCGCCTCGAAGATGGAGCGCAGGGCCGTGCCCTTGCCCCCGGGTCCGCGGTAGATGGAGACGATCTTCTCCTGCCAGGGCTTGATCTGAAACTCTTTGGCCACCTCGCGCGTGTCGTCGGTGGAGCCCCCGTCCGCCACCAGGATGACGCTGCGGGTATGTTTGTAACGGTTCGCCAGGCCGTGGGTGACCATCTGGATCACGTGCTCGATGGTGGTCTCGTTGTTGTAGCAGGGAATGCCGATGAGGATGTCGGCACTCTCAATCTCTTCGATACGCTTGCCCGTATAGCCGCGCAGCGCAGTATTGTAACCGGCCATATCCCCCCCCTTATCCCGAAAACGACGTCCACCTTGAATGACATCGTTCCTGATTTCTCCATAATAGGCCGGCCCCTTAAGAGAATCAAGCGCGGCAGATCCGCGCGGCCGGGCTAGAGCCAGTGCCTCCTGCGGAAAAAAAACACCATGGCCACACCCACGGTCAGCATGCACCCGAGGAGCACGGGATAGCCCCACCGCCAGCCGAGCTCGGGCATGTACTGGAAATTCATGCCGTAGATCCCGGCGATGAAGGTCAGCGGGATGAAGATGGAGGCAAAAATAGTGAGCACCTTCATGACCTCGTTCATGCGGTTGCTGACCGTGGAGAGATAGAGCTCGAGCTGTCCGGCGATAAGCTCCCGGTAGATTTCGGTCGTGTCCACGACCTGGATGATATGGTCATAGACATCGCGAAGATAGATCCTGGTCTTGTCGGCGATGAGCCCGGAATCACCGCGCTCGAGCACGTAGAGCACATCCCTGAGTGGCCAGAGGTTCCTCCGATAGAACAGCGTATCGTTCTTCAGGCGGTGGATGGCCGCCAGGGTATCCACCGTGGGGTTGTCCAGCAGCTCGCCTTCGGTGGCCTCGATGGCCTCCTCCAGGTCCTCCAGAATCGGAAAGTAGTGGTCCACCACAGCATCGATCAGGGCATAGGCCAGATAGTCGGCGCCCTGGGTGCGGATCAGGCCCCTGCTGGTGCGGATGCGCTCACGCACACTCTCGAAGACATCCGTACCGCTCTCCTGGAAGGTGATGACATATCCGCGCCCGAGCACCAGGCTCACCTGCTCGGCACACACCTCGCCCTCCTGCCCTCCCGGGTAGAGCATCTTGAAGACGAGGAAGAGATATTCGCCATGATCCTCGAGCTTGGGCCGCTGGGAGGTGTTCAGGATGTCCTCGATCAGTAGGGGATGGACCCCGAAGGGCCCTGCCACGCCCCTTACGACCTCGGTTTCGTGCAGCCCCTTGACGTCGATCCAGCGCACTCCCTCGACATCCTGTGGCCTTGCGAGCGTCTCGAGTTCGGTCACGGCCTGCTCACTGATCTCATGTTGTGCATAATCGATCAGGGTGACCATCGTCTCAGCGAGCTTGCGCTCACCGATATGCACCAACGCGCCCGGGGGCAGGCCAGCCTTCATCGATACCCTGTGCATCACCTTCTGCATGGACCCTCCTGTCAGCGCATCACCCCGGAACGCCGCCCTTCCAACTCCGGGGACCAGCTGAAGCCGCTCGTAAAGGACCAGGCGGCCCTCTTCAAGGATTGCATGACAACCTCAGCACCAGTGTACCATCCTGTGCCCCGCAAGGGAAGCCCCCATGCTTGAGCCCCGGGGCTGACCCCCACCCCCTGACGGGGAATGTGTGCAAGAGCGAATCATGAGCATGAACCCCGGGGCAGGCCCTGGACCCTCCTTGTCGCCGCAAGCGGCGGGGGAATGCGACCCGCAAGCGATTTAAATTCTCTTTCTGCCATGGTCAATCCCATGTATCATAGGCCAAGCCCTGAGTGACGAGGCCATCGGTACCCCCTGCAGGGCCCCGGCCCACCGAACCAAGGGCGCACAGGCAACTGCACATAGGGGTATTTATGGACACGAACGATCAGGCACCCGTCCAGAAACGCGACCCTGCCGGCAGGCTCGGGACCTTTGCCGGGGTCTTCACCCCGAGCATCCTTACCATCCTCGGGATCATCCTGTTCATGAGACTGGGTTATGTCGTCGGTCAGGCCGGATTCGTGCAGGCGCTGTTCATCATCGCCCTGGCCAACAGCATCTCCCTCCTGACCACCTTCTCACTGGCGGCCATCGCCACGAATTACCGTGTAAAAGGCGGCGGCGACTACTATCTCATCTCCCGCACGCTGGGACTCGAGTTCGGTGGGGCCATAGGTACCGTCCTCTTCCTGGCCCAGACGATCTCCATTGCCTTCTACGCCATCGGCTTCGGCGAGGCCGTGGCGTTCATGCTGTCGCTCTCTTCCGTGCAGGCGCCCCGCCTCATCGCCTGGGCCGCCACCGGTCTGCTCTTCATCCTAGCCTGGATGGGCGCGGACTGGGCCACCCGCTTCCAGTATGTGGTCATGGCCGCCCTGGGGTTCGCCCTGCTCTCCTTCATGATCGGCGGGCTCAACACCTTCGACCTGACCACCCTCAAGGGCAACCTCACCCCGAGCAGAGACGCCCCCGAGTTCTGGCTCCTGTTCGCCATCTTCTTCCCGGCGGTAACCGGCTTCACCCAGGGGGTCAGCATGTCCGGTGACCTGAAGGACCCGGGCCGCGCACTGCCCCGGGGCACCTTCGCGGCGGTTATCCTCTCCCTACTGATCTATCTGGCATCCGCCCTCCTCCTGGCGGGCTGTCTGCCGCAGGCGACCCTCGTCGGCGACTACGCCGCCATGAAACGCGTGGCCACCTTCGGAATCCTCATCAACGTCGGGGTAATTGCCGCCACCCTCTCCTCGGCCATGGCCTCCTTCATGGGCGCCCCGCGCATCCTCCAGTCCATGGGACGCGACAAGATCTTTCCCGGCCTGTCCTTCTTTGCCAGGGGATCCGACGAAGCCGGAAATCCGCGCCGGGGGGTCGTCCTGTGCGCCGGCATCGCCGGCACCACCATTGCCCTGGGCAACCTCAATATCATTGCGCCCGTGGTTTCCATGTTCTTTCTGATCTCCTACGGGCTGTTGAACTATGCCACTTACTATGAGATCCGAAGCTCGAGCCCTTCCTTCCGGCCGCGCTTCACCTTTTTTGACAAGCGCCTGAGCCTGGCGGGGGCGCTGGGGTCCTTCGGTATCATGCTGGCCATCGATTTCACCGCCGCCGTTCTGGCATTGTGTGTCCTTTTCGTCATCTACCAGTACCTCAAGCGCTCAGAGCATCTTCCCCGCTGGGCTGACAGCAGCCGTTCCTTCCATCTGCAGCAGGTCCGGGACCATATCCGGGCCGCCGCCTCCGAGCAGGAACACCCGCGGGACTGGCGGCCTTTCCTGCTGGCGTTTTCCGACGAACCCCACCGCCGACGCCAACTGCTGCAGTTCGCCGCCTGGCTTGAGGGGGGGAGCGGCATTACCACGGCGGTGCGCATCATCGAGGGTGACGGGGTAAGGATGCTCAAGCTCAGGGCCGAGGCCGAAGAAGAGCTGCGGCGCGATATCGAGCAGCAGGGTCTTTCCGCCTTCCCCCTGGTGGTGGCGGCGCCTCAGGCGCAACAGGCACTCCACACCCTGATCCAGGGATACGGAATCGGCCCGCTCAAGGTGAACACCGCCCTCCTCAACTGGCTCGAACCCTCACCTTTCGGCATCTCCACTGTGCGCGAGCTCAGATACGGGCAGTCCCTGAGGACGGCCTTCCGTCTCGGCTGCAACCTGATCATACTTGACGCCACAGAGGAAGAATGGCTGTCCCTCGAGACGCTCTCCGCCGGGAAGCGCCGTATTGACGTCTGGTGGCAGGGCGATGCCACGAGTCGCCTGATGCTGTTGCTGGCATACCTCATGACCCGCTCCGACGACTGGGAGCAGGCCTCCATACGCATGCTCGCCTTCTCCCGCGACGACAAGCCCCCGCAGGGGACGCAGCGCTGCATGCCGGCTGAACCCCTTGACGGAACACCCGCCCCGGGGCGCGACGGTGCCCCGACAGAAACCCTCACCCGCTGCCTCGACGAGATGCTCAACGACATCCGCATCCAGGCCCACACCGAGATCGTCCTGCAGGCCTCTCCCGAGGATGTCCTGCGTCTCTCGGCCGATGCCGCACTGGTCATGCTGCCCTTGCGCCTGTACGCCCACCAGCCGCTGGATCCCTTCGGCGGGCCGCTCGATGAACTGCTCGCGAGACTGCCGATTACAGCCCTGGTACTGGCGGCCGAGGATGTCGATCTGGAAGCCGGCCCCGAGGACGAGCACGCCACCAGGCGCGCGAACGCCCTGGACAAACTCAAGGCTGCCTCCAAGCGCGAAAAACTGGCCGAAAGAGAGGCCCTTACGGCTGCTCAGAACGCCGAGGAAAGGATCCACTCCCTGCAGGACGCGATGCTTTCCGCCCCCGACGAGGAGCACAGACAACAGGCCGAAAAAGAGGCCCTTGCGGCGGCCGAATTCGCACGCAGTGCCGCCCGCAAGGCGGCCAAGGCCAAGGCCAAACACGAGGCGGCTATCGAAGAGGCCCGTGCCCTAGGCGTGTATGCACCCGAGGGGGAACCCCGCACGGACGAATAACGCCACTTACGCGCGCGGTGGGCCGGTGGCCTGGATCACCGATCGGCGTCGCGCGCGGGTGCAGCTAGGGCTGGGCCGGGGTCTGGCTGTCGATTTCCTCCGTCTGCTCGTCCTTCGTCCAGGGATTTTCTTCCCCGCGCTCACCCTCCTCAGGCATGAGGGTATAGGAGGTCGCCACAAAGGAAAGCATGCCGCCTTCCTCGCGCATATCGCCCTTCAGCATAACCCGCAGCCCGTCGAGCTCGGCGAGTTCTTCCGCCAGGTCGGTGGGGGCCAGATCGATCACCTCGCCCTCATCGGTGACAAATTCGTAGCCCCCGTAGATCGTTCCCACGAGGGTCTTGTCTGCCGACAGGGCGGCCGGGACCAGCAGACCCACCAGGAGCAGCGCGCCCCCCAGGGCGCATACAAACGTCCTGAACATGCCTTATTCCTCCTCATTGATTGTGGATAGTGGACGTGCATAGCACGGATCACGCTTCCGTAAGGGATACAGCAATTCACATGCCAGGCGTATTGTATTATGTTTTCATTGCACAAATTGCCGACATCCGCCGCATATCGGAATCGTGAGTTCCGCTATTGTCAGTTGCCATAGCCCGGCTTGAGGGCATGAGGGGTCTTGAACTGCTCCTTGTGCAGGCCGTGCTTGATCATCAGCTTGTGCAGCTGCCGCGGGGTCACCCCGGCGGTTAGTGCCGAGCTCTTGATGCGGCCGTGATTCACGGTCAGGAGCTCCCGCAGGTAGCAGCGCTCCACCTCCTCGACGGCCAGGCGGCGCACCTCGGCCAGGCCCAGCGTGGGATTGACGCAGAAGGCCGGAAGGGGGGCCTCGGCGTCGAACAATTCGGCCGCGAAGCTCGATCGTCCAAGTGTGGTCGAGGATTCCAGGATATAGGCCCTTTCTACCACATTCTCGAGCTCGCGGATGTTTCCGGGCCAGGGATAGCGCCGGAGGGCCTCCATGACCTCGGGCTGAATCCGCCGGATCCCCTTGCCATACTCCCGGTTCATACGTCCGAGGAACACCTCCACCAGGAGCCCCAGATCCTCGATGCGTTCCCGAAGAGGCGGCAACTCCACCGGAAAGACATCCAGCCGGTAATAGAGATCGCGGCGGAAAAGCCCCCGCTCGGAGAGCCCCTTAAGATCGGTGTTGGTGGCCGCGATGACCCGCGCCTGCGTCTGAATGACCTCCTCGCCCCCCAGCCGCCGGAAGGTCCCCTCCTGGAGGACCTCGAGCAGCTTGATCTGGGCTGCATGACTCATGGTGCCGATCTCGTCCAGGAAGACCGTGCCGTTGCGGGCCACCTCGAACTTCCCCAGACGGCGCCTGACGGCCCCGGTGAAGGCCCCCTTTTCGTGCCCGAAGAGCTCGCTCTCCAGCAGGGTGTCCGGAATGGCACCGCAGTGCACACTGATGAAGGGCGCGTCTTTACGGTTGCTGAGACGGTGGATCATGGTGGCCAGCAGGCTCTTGCCGGTGCCGGTCTCGCCGTTGAGCAGCACGGTGCTGCGCGTAGGGGCCACGGAACGGACCTTATCCAGCACGGCCCGCATGAGCGGGCTCTCGGTGTGCAGCCCCGCCAGATCATCACCCTGCCAGCACTGATTGCGCAGGTAATCGAGTTCGCTCTCCGCCACCCGGGACTCATAGGTCGTCCGCATCACGTAGCGGACCTCCTCCACATCGATGGGATAGGTCAGGTAGTTGCCGGCCCCGGCCTTGACCGCCATGACCGCCTCGCGGATGAATTCGGGGGACGACATGACGATGATGTCCGCCGTGGGAAAGATGCGGTAGAAGTCGTTGAGCGCCTCCTGGTAAGAGGTGGCGGCCTGGGGGTCCTTGAGGATGTCCACCTCGATAAAGAGGAACTCGTAGCGTTTGCGCTGGAAGCGCGCCAGGCACTCGGAATGGTCCGTGACGGTTTCGAGGGTGTATTCGGGCCCGATGCCCGAACGCAGAGACCTTCCCACCTGAGGCGCATGTGCAGCGACCAGGACCCTCTTCATACACCTTTCACCCTCATGGCTCAGGGCACGCAACCGCATACAGGCGCATGTGTGTCAATGATCATCCCTCACGTATCTCTTAATACCATCCTGGCCGCTACTCTAGTGAATCGCCTCCCCTATTGCAATACAATTTACATGGGCCCCCGCCGTGCTTTGCGCCCGGCAGAAGCGTCCTTCCGGAGGGGATGGATCCCCGAGCAGACCCTTTACGCCACCTGCGGCGGGGGGGACGACACGCAGCGATGAAAGGGTTTCCGGTTGCAGCGAAAATCACCCGACGCCACGACTGAAACGTGCTGGCACGAGTTTTCCATGTACCAGTCTTAAAAGATTCGTTCTCCCCCGGAATACCCCGGGGGAGAACGTGAGCGAGGCGCTCAGGCATGCGCGAAGAGTCCGGAATCACCACCCTCATGGGCATCGTGATCCCCTGCCAGTGGGACGATGACGGGAACGTGGTCCGCATCGCCCTCGCCACGGCCGATGAGCGCGAATACGAGATCGTCCCCGATCGCATGGGGAGGGATCTGGTATCGCGTATCCGCTCCTCGGTCAGGGTCACGGGCAGGGTGGCCTCGCGGCACGGACGCGAGGTCATCACCGTGAAGACCTGCCGGGATCTGCCCTGAAAACGAACTGTGCATTCCGCTTTATCCAGGAACGGAAGCGCCTGTTCCGAAATAATGGCCCCCAAGGGGATATGTCCGGCCGGACGGGCCCGGCGGAAATCGGCTGCCACAAGAGGACCGGCAGGCTTTCTGCGGGGCCCCACCGGGCTGCCTGAATAAAGTTTCTTCCCCCGGGGCATTTTCCACCGCTCGAAGGCAAAGCTGGCACCGATTTTGGATACAACCGCACAGGAAGGACGGACACCCACCGCTGCCGGTGGAATGCCCCTCACCTTCCGCCCCCCGGTGCCACAGGGCCAGGGGCATTGAGCACGACAAGGGGAGTGCACAACATGCTTATTTTTTATCACCGCCACAGGGGACTGAGCTCTGTTCCCTCCGGATTACCGTACCGATGAACGCGTCGTGCGCCCTTGGTGCCCCCATCTTTACGTCGCTGCCTGACCGCTGTCCGTACTGACATGCACGGTCATCGACAATCAATCCCCAATACAGGAGGTACGAAACCCATGTTCAAAGAGAGTTCGCGTGTGGTACCTTCCCAAGGCACCCCGGAGATCTCCGGGGTGGTCGACGAACCCCCACCCATCGCCAGCTGTCCGGAAGGGGACCCCCCCTCCCCGGACCAGGAACCCTCCCCGTTTGCGTCCCGATCTTCCCTGCCCGTCAGCCAGCGATCCCTGCGCTTTCTGAAGAGCCATTTCCCCGAGGCCACCATCGCCGACTGGTCGAACTGGCACTGGCAGATCCGCAACAGCATCTCCAACCGCTCACAGCTCGAGGACATCCTGCACCTTACAGAAGCGGAGATACAGGCGCTGAGCGATGGCAGCCACGGGCTGCCGTTGAGGATCACGCCCTATTACGCCAGCCTGCTCTCCAGCACGGATGCGGCCCATGCCCTGCGGCGGACCGTGGTCCCGGTGGTCGACGAACTCACGAGCGGCCCCGGTGAGGCCCGCGACCCCCTGGGCGAGGACGGACAGAGCCCAGTTGAGGGTCTGATCCACCGCTACCCCGACCGCGCGCTCTTCCTCGTCACCGGCTTCTGCTCTACCTACTGCCGCTTCTGCACGCGCTCGCGCATGGTGGGCTGTTCACGCCGCTTCCGGGGCAGCATCACCCAGTGGCAGCAGGCCATCGCCTATATCGAGCAGACCCCCGCCATCAGGGACGTCCTCATCTCCGGCGGCGACCCGCTGACCCTGCCGGACAGCCAGCTGGACTTCATCCTGGCCGGGATCATGCGTATTCCCCACGTGGAGATGGTCCGCATCGGAACCAAGGTGCCGGTGGTGCTGCCGCAGCGCATCACCCCGCGTCTGCTCCGGGTGCTCAAGAAATATCGCCCGCTGTGGCTCAGCCTCCACTTCACCCACCCCGAGGAGCTCACCGCGGAGACCAGTGCGGCCTGCAACCTCCTGGCCGACGCCGGCATCCCGCTCGGCAGTCAAACCGTGCTCCTCAAGGGGATCAACGACTCCGTGGAGACGCTCACGGCCCTCATGCGCGGGCTGCTGCGCATGAGGGTGCGGCCCTACTACCTCTACCAGTGCGATCCCATCCTCGGCTCGGCCCACTTCCGCACCCCGGTCAGCCGCGGCCTCGAGATGATCGAGGGCCTGCGCGGGCACACCTCGGGCTATGCCGTTCCGCAGTTCGTCATCGACGCCCCCGGGGGCGGCGGCAAAATCCCGCTGCTGCCCGACTACTATCAGGGCCGCAGGGAGAGCGACGTGCTCCTGCGGAACTATCAGGGCCGCATCTTCACCTATCCCGATACGGCCACGGAAACCCCCACGGGGGTACAGGCATGAAAATCGGCCTCACCTACGATCTGAGGGACGACTACCTCCGCCAGGGCTACAGCAAGGAAGAAACCGCCGAGTTCGACAGCCAGGAGACGATCCAGGCCCTCGAAGAGGCGCTCACACATCTCGGCCACACCCCCGAGCGCATCGGCAACGTCTTTGCCCTCATGCCGCGGCTGGCCACGGGCGAGCGCTGGGACCTGGTCTTCAACATCGCCGAGGGCATGTACGGCCTGGGCCGGGAGGCGCAGGTGCCCTGCCTGCTGGATGCCTACCGCATCCCCTACACCTTTTCCGATCCGCTCGTGCTGGCGCTCACCCTTCACAAGGGCATAACCAAGGCCCTCCTCAGCCACGCCGGCATCCCCACCCCGGCCTTCGCCGTGGTGCAGAACGCCGGCGACATTCAGCGGGTCACCCTGGACTTTCCGCTCTTTGCCAAGCCCGTGGCCGAGGGTACCGGCAAGGGCATCACCAGCGACTCATACATCACCTCTCCCGGCGCGCTCGAGCGGGTCTGCCGGCGGCTGCTGGAGGAATTCCGCCAGCCCGTGCTCCTCGAGCGTTTCCTTCCCGGCCGCGAGTTCACGGCCGGCGTCACGGGCACCGGAGAGGCCGCCCAAGTCGTCGGGGTCATGGAGATCGTGTACCGCAACGACGCCACGGGCATCTATTCCTACGAGACCAAGGCCCGTTACCAGGAGCTCGTCACGTACCGCCTCCCGGAGACCGCAATCGGGGAACGCTGCACGCAGGTCGCCCTGGACACCTGGCGGACGCTGGGCTGCCGTGACGGTGGGCGCATCGACCTGCGCCTGGATGAGGCGGGGGTGCCCAATGTCCTGGAGATCAATCCCCTGGCCGGGCTCCATCCCGTGCATTCCGACCTGCCGATCATCGGTTCCCTTACCGGGCTTTCCTACCACGCGCTCATCGGGCGCATCATGGATTCCGCCGGCGCGCGGATCTCAAGCAGGAGCTGAGGCATGCGCATCGCGGTCCTGCATCAACCCGTCTCCCCCGACTGCGCCCCGGACGAACTCGATGTCCTCGACCAGGTGCACGCGGTCTCGGCCTCGCTCAAGGCCCTGGGACATGAACCCTGCGAGCTGCCCTTTGCGCTCGACCTGAGCGCCCTGGCCGCCTCTCTGCATGAGATCGCCCCGGGGTGCGTATTCAACCTGGTGGAGTCGCTCGACGGGGACGGCCGACTGATCCACCTGGCGCCCGCGTTCCTGGACCACCTGGGGCTCCCCTATACGGGCGCCTCGGCCGAGGCCCTGCACCTGACCACGCACAAGGTGCTGTGCAAGCGCTGGCTGCACCTGGCGGGCATCGCCACGCCTGCGTGGTTCCTGCCGGAGGGCGACACCTCCGGTGAAGACGCCTCCCGTGGGCTGCCCTTCCCGCAGAGCTATATCGTCAAGCCCCTGGCGGAAGACGCCTCCATCGGGCTTGACGAGGGCTGCCTGATGATGGCTTCAAGCCGTGCCGACCTCGCACAGTTCGTCCGCTCCCGCGTCCGCAGGCTTAAGACAGCCTGTTTTGCCGAGCGCTACATCGACGGGCGCGAATTCAATCTCTCGCTGCTTGCCTCCCCCACCGGGGTGCAGGCCCTGCCGCCGGCCGAGATCCTCTTCGACCTGCCCGAGACCTGCGCCAGGATCGTCGGTTACCGGGCCAAGTGGGACAGCGCCTCCCCGGAATACCGCGGCACCTGCCGCACCTTCGCCTTCCCGCTCGAGGACACCCCCCTGCTCGCGCGGCTGAAGGCCATCGCCTGCAGGGCCTGGGCGACCTTCGGCTTGAAGGGTTACGCCCGGGTGGATTTCCGGGTGGACGCTCAAGGTCGACCGTGGGTCCTGGAGATCAACGCCAACCCGTGCATCTCGCCCGATGCGGGCTTTGTCGCCGCGGCCAGTGAGGCGGGCCTGGATTATCCGGCCATGATCGCACGCATCCTGGAGGAGGCGCTGGCCTCCTGTAAGGCAGGCTGACAGACCATGCCAGCAAAACCGTCCACGACAGGCACGCCCACCCCCGAGATGCACTACCGCCACGAGATCCTGGCCACCGACCGCGAGGCGGTCTTAAGGATCGTGGAGTCCACCGGCTTTTTCAATGCGCAGGAGCTCCTGATCGCCATCGAACTGGTGGACGAGCGCCTGGCTAAAGGTCCCTCGAGCGGCTACTTCTTCGTCTTTGCCGAGTGTGCGCCGCAAGGGACCGTAGCCTACACCTGCTACGGCCCGGTACCGGGCTCGCAGGAGAGCTACGATCTCTACTGGATAGCGGTGGATCGTTCTCAGCAGGGTCACGGCGTCGGTCGCTCCCTGATACGCGAGACCGAGCGCGCCATCGCCGGGCTCGGCGGCCGGCGGGTCTATATTGAGACCTCCTCCCGCGGGGAATATCGCCCCACCCGCGAGTTCTATCTGAATGTGGGCTACCGGGAAGAGGCCCTGGTGAGGAACTACTATGCGCGCGGGGAGCACAAGGTCATCTATGTGAAGAGAATCCCGCCGCTGCGCCAAGGCGCATCCCGGCCGCGCTGAGAACGCCGCCGGTCCGGGACGCGTCAGGCACCTCAGCCACCACGGGGCCCTGGCTGCCGCTTGCTCGGGTGGCCCTTGACATTCATCACGATTGCTGTCATAATTGTCAGGTTTCAGCCGTAATCACTAAAAATAAAGCGACACAGGGGGTTGTTATGGTCATGAATGAGCCTCCATCGGATGCATAGCCGGCAGGGTGGAGATAACAAGCGATAACCGTTAGCATATCCGGTTTTATTCACTAGTTTCACCAGCGTATTTACGGTCTCCCCGCCCTGCAGCATCCGTTGCGGGGGTGTTCCCCCCGCACGTGGCAGGCATATCCGCTTGACGAGAATCATCGCACCGTCCGTCCATCGATGATGGCATCTCCTGCGCCTGGGAAAAACCTGTTCCCGCTAATGGAGCGGCCGAAAAGGAGGTGCACAACATGTCTATCAGTGCACAGCCTGCCCTGGACAATGGCATTAAACAAAAAAGGAATAAATATTATGATCCTACAACTTATCATGCTTTTTTTCGCCGGCATTATTATCGATCTACTCGTGACCCGCTACACCAGGGCCGTGTCCGAAAAAAAGATCTGGAGCGCCACCTCGCTCAGCGGACTGATCACCTTCGCCAATTTCCTGCTGATCACGGTCCTGGTGAGCGAAAGCTCGCTCAACGGGGTGGTCAATATCATGGCCTTTGCCGGCGGCAATACCGTAGGCACCTACGTGGCCCTGATGAAAGACGCCGTCTGAGCGGGGCATGGCTTCAAGTGCCCCTGCGCCTTACGGAGATGAATGCACCCGGAGGGACTGCGGGCCCGTCATGCGCACTCCCTGTGCCAGACGGAGGGCTTCCTCCCCGGCGGGTACCGGACTGATCAGGCCACGGGCATGGAGGCCTCAAAGTATTCAAAGCGACCCCCGCTGCGCTTAGCCCGGTACATGGCCGCATCCGCCTTCTTCAGCAGGACCTCGGCCTCGTCGCCGTCGCGGGGGAAGATGCTGATGCCGATGCTCGGGGCGATGAAGTCGATCGAGACCCCTCTCCAGACATAGGGGGCGGAGAGGTTTCTGAGGATCCGTTGGGCCACGACATCGGCGCACAGACCGTTGGGATTGGTGAGGATCACGGTGAACTCGTCCCCGCCCAGCCGGCTGATGTAATCCGTCTCCCTCAAGGATGCCACCAACCGTACGGCCACCTCCTTGAGCACCTCGTCACCCAGATCATGCCCGTGACGGTCGTTGACCTGCTTGAAGTTGTCCAGGTCGATATAGAGGATGGCCTGTTCGATGCCATACCGACAAGAATGCAGCAGCGACTCCGTCAGTCTTTCCAGAAAGGCCTTGCGATTATGCAGGCCGGTCAGGGCGTCGTGGTAGGCCAGGTAGGCCAGCCGCTCCTCATTCTGCCTGCGCGCGGTCACATCACGGGCGATCCCCTGATATCCGACCACCTCCCCGTTCTCGGGTGAGCGTCTCAGCGAGACCACGGTCTCGATATAGCGGGATGCGCCATCCTTGCGTAAGACCTCCCAGTCGAAGGCTGTGGTGGGATTGCCGGTATGGTACACCTTGGCAAACACCCGGGAAATCCTCTCGGCCGTGGAGGCGTCCATGAAGCGGCGGTAGCTCTGTCCCGCGAGATCGCCCTCGTCGTATCCCAGGATACGGCTCAGGGCGGGATTGAAAAAGGCCAGATTCCCCTTGAGATCCACCTCGAAATAGGCGTCTTCGAGGTGGGCCAGAAAGGCATGGTAACTCTTCTCGCTGGCCCCGAGCTCCACCTCGGCCTTCAGACGGTCGGTCACGTCCCGCGCCACACCCCGCACCCCGCAGGGGGTCTGTCCCTTCTTTATCAAGGCGTTGCGGTACTCGATGATGCGCTCTCCGCCGTCTCTGGAGTTGACGATCATCAGGCCCTCTTCCCGCCCCTCCTGAAGGATGCGTTCGAGATAGGCATCGAAGAAGGGCCGGTTGGAAGGCGGCATGAGGTCCCGCATGTTCGTAAGCAGGAGTTCCTCGCGGGTGAAGCCCAGGTCTTCGAAGGACGACGAGCTGATCTGGGTGAAGACCCCCTCGAGGTCGTGCTCGAAGATGAACTCGAAGGCCCTGGCACAGACCTCCTGGTACTGCTCCTGGGTGATCCTCAGGTCGTCTCTGGTCCTCAGGAATTCGGCCTCGAAACACTCCAGCTCGGCCACCCGCCGCCTGAGTTCCGACAGTTCCCTGATCGTGTGCGTATCGACCTTCACACTTTCCCCCTTTCAGCGGGGGGCCGCCTCCATCACCCACAGGCCCCCGAGGCCAGCCCCCCGATATCGCAGGTTGTATCCACATATTCCTTTCGGCAAACGATATAAAACTCTTCAACATCTAGCGCTCACTCCGCAGGAACCCATCCCCAGTCCTTCCGGGGGAAACCCTTCCCTAGCGGCGCCTCTCGTGCTAGGATACCCGGCAATACGTATGTTTCCCAGGAGAAGCCTGTGACAAACCTGACAGCGGTAAACCTGAGATCCGAAGAGATCCCCACCCTGGTGATCCCGGTGTGCGAAGACGGGGAGATCCACCGCCAGCGCACCCTCGCCGCCCTCGTGCGGAAGGCTATTTCCCTGCCCGAATTCTCGGGCAAAAAGGACGAGGAGCTCGTGCTCTATTCCCCGCGGGGGACCAAAGCCAGCCGGGTCATTTTCCTGGGCATGGGCCCCCTCAGGCGCCTCGACGGCGAGGCCCTGCGTTGCGTGGCCGGCCGCGCCGTGGGCAAGGCCATGCAGCAGCACCTGACAGGGGTGCTCATCGCGGTGCCGGACACACAAAAGACCGGCCTGGACCGGGAGACCCTCATCCAGGCCCTGCTGGAGGGGGCCTTCCTGGCCAACCACGTCTTTTCCCCCTACAAGCAGGACCCGGGGACCGCGCCCCTGGAACGCATCGAACTGCTCGTAGGCCCCGAAGAGGTGTCCCGATACGCAAGCCTGAGTAGGCGTGTGAAAACCGTCTGTGACGCCACCCTCCTCGCGCGCACCTGGGTGAACCTGCCCTCCAACGACAAACGCCCTTCTCAGCTGGCATCTCTCATCGCTCAAGAGGCCGACCGGTCGGGCCTGAGCGTGAGCGTCCTGGAGATGGAGGCCCTGAAAGAGGCGCGCCTGGAGGCCCTGCTGGCCGTGGCCCAGGGCAGTGTCAGCCCGCCCTGCCTGGTGCTGCTCGATTACACCCCGCCCAAGCCCCACGGCACCATCGCCCTGGTCGGCAAGGGCGTGACCTTCGATGCGGGCGGCATCAACCTCAAACCCGCAGACGGCCTGGCCCACATGAAGGACGATATGGCGGGGGCCGCCGCGGTGGCGGCCACCATGTTCGCTGTGGCCGGTCTCGGGCTCACCCACCGCATCGTCGCCGCGCTGCCCCTGGTGGAGAACATGCCCTCCGGCAACGCCACGCGCCCCGGCGACATCGTGCGCACCCACGCGGGCAAGACCGTGGAAATCGGCAATACCGACGCCGAAGGCCGGCTCATCCTGGCCGACGCCATCTCGTACGTCATCGAGACCTTTCGGCCCGGGATGCTGATCGACCTGGCCACCCTGACCGGGGCCTGTGTGGTGGCCCTGGGAGAAAAGATCGCCGGGGTGTTCGCGTCGGACGAGAATCTGGCAGGGCACATCCTTGCGGGTGCGGCCAAGACCCACGAGCGCTGCTGGAGGATGCCCCTGCCCGAGGATTACCGAGAACTCTTAAAGAGCGATTTCGCCGATATCAACAACATGAGCTCCACCCGCTATGGCGGTGCCATCACCGCGGCCCTGTTTCTCTCGTCTTTCGTGAAGAATGTCGCCTGGGCCCACATCGACATCGCCGGTCCTTCCTATGCCCAGAAGGGTTCCGACTACTGCGGCCCCGGCGGGACCGGCTTCGGGGTCAGGCTCCTCAGCGAGGTGCTGTGCCGTCTCTAGATTCCGGCAGGCGCGTCCGCAGCCCGGACAGGCCTACCAGGTATCCTGATGGACGCGCTCCTGGCGGTAGCGGTTGACCTCGGGCAGTTCCTGGGCCGGGTATCCCAAAGGGATCAGGGCCAGCGGGATGATGTGCATCGGCAGCCGGAACAGGCGCCTGAAACCCGCCACGCGCTCCGACCGGGGGTGGATGCCGGTCCAGACGGCACCGAGGCCCTTGGCATGCGCGGCGATGAGGATGTTCTCACAGGCCGCCGCACAATCCTGCACCCAGAAACCCTGGTGCTTGTCGAGGTTGGGGTCCGCGCACACGAGGATGGCCAGGGGGGCCTCGGCGGCCATGGCGGCATGGGGATGGACCTCGGGGATTCGCGCGAGCAACTGCCGGTCGGTAACGATCACGAAGTGCCAGGGCTGCTCGTTTCCGGCCGAGGGTGCGCTCATGGCGGCACACAGGATGTCCTTGACCAGGGCCATGGGGACCTCCCTCCCCTGAAACTTGCGCACACTCCGGCGGGTCAGAAGTGTTCTGAGGGTATCCATGCTCGACCTCCCATGTGTTATAATAATCGATAATTGCCGGGGATGGAAGGCTTCCGCCGCCTGCCGCAGCACCCCGCCCCCGCACCACCGGCGAGGCGTCACACCCCACTCCGGGACGCTCAGGACCCCGACACAGTGAAAACCGGGGTGAACCCGAGGCCCTTCAGGAGCGCGGCCGAGAGCCCCCGGGGCTCCCGGCGTACAGCCAGGGGCATCCGCCCCCCCTTCAGAACAAAGTGGGTCGGCAGGATCGTCGTGCACTCCAGCCCGGCGAGGAGGGCCGCCGAGCGCCGCTGCCGGTGACGGTCCCAGTACACCGGCACCAGCCCCATGGTGCGCCGCGTGACCGGAATGAGGGCGCAGCCGGCAAAGAGGATCCCGGCCCGGCGATACAGGTAAGCGGTGTGTCCCGGGGTATGCCCGGGGGTGGGGAGAAACTGCATGCCCCACGCCGCCAGGGGATCCCCTGCCATATCCGGCTGCAGGGCGTTCAGGTGCACGCGATCGAGCGGGGGGACCCTGCCTGCCTGGTGGAGCAGGGGCAGAAAGTGCCAGCGGATGAGATGCGGCATGCGGCTGAGCATCATGGGCAGGTCCGCCTGCCCCACAAAAACCTCGAGTGGCGCCTTGCCTGCCGAGCGCATGGCCGCGATCTCCGCCAGGCCCCCGGTATGATCCCCGTGCCAGTGAGTCAGGGCCACGGCCTCGAGATCATCGACGGAGTACCCAAGCGTCGCGAGGGCCTCGCAGATGAGCCTGCCCGAGCCCGGCCCGCCCGTATCCACGAGCAGCAGCCCGAAGGGCTCGGCGCGCCTGAGCAGCAGCGCATAGGTCTCGAAGAGGGCCAGTCCCCCCAAAAAGGCGGTCCGGATGGCGTGGACCTCGTCATGTACGCGGTAGAGCCCGGGGGCAATCCGCTGCGGATAGGTTGAAGGGTTCGTCGGCATACGCACCTCCTTGATCAGCTTCTCTCTCCCGGATACGCACCAGGACCGCTCCACTATGATACCGGGGGTCCTTTTCCGTCAAGCCCTGCAAGCTTCACCCTCCGGGCCGTGCCGGACGAAGTGATAGCGGCTCAATAGAATAATCGCAATATCGGCAAGTTGCACACATGCACCACCGCCGTAGGGGTCGTCGGGGCCCCGCCTTTATAACTGATTGATTACAAAATGCATTATCGGGGTTTTTCTTGACACCTCCGCCTGCCTTCCTCTATATTCACCATACCACGAAAGTTCTTGTTCCAGAGGCAAAAGGTCACACTTTTAAGAAGGGGAAGATCGGACAGATATGATCACCTTCAGAAATGTCCATAAGTGGTTCGGTGATCTCCATGTCCTCAACGACATAAATTTTCACGTGTCTTCCGGTGAAGTCGTGGTGATCTGCGGCCCCAGCGGGTCGGGCAAAAGCACCCTCATCCGCTGCATCAACAAGCTCGAGCCCATCGAGGAGGGGCAGATCATCGTGGACGACATGCCGATTCACGACCCCAAGATCAACCTGAGGCGGCTGCGGGAAGAGATCGGCTTTGTCTTCCAGCAGTTCAATCTCTACCCCCACATGACCGTACTGGAAAATATCACCCTGGCACCCGTGCATGTACGCCGGCAGTCCAGGGATGAGGCCCTCGCCGTTGCACGCGAACTGCTGGACAAGGTGGGCATTGCCGAGAAGGCCCAGGCCTACCCGACGCAACTCTCCGGCGGACAGCAGCAGCGGGTCGCCATTGCCCGGGGGCTGGCCATGCACCCCAAGATCATGCTCTTCGACGAACCCACCTCCGCCCTGGATCCCGAGATGATCAACGAGGTGCTCGACGTGATGCGCAACCTCGCCCACGAGGGCATGACCATGGTGGTGGTGACTCACGAGATGGGCTTCGCCCGGGAGGTGGCCCACCGCGTGGTCTTCATGGACGAGGGACAGCTCATCGAAAGCGCTCCGCCGAGCACGTTTTTTTCACATCCGCAACACGAGCGCACCAAGCTCTTTCTTAGCAAGATCCTGAGTCACTAGCCCTCCCGGCGCTCTGGCGCAGGGGGGTAGAGGACAGGTTCACGGTAGAGGCATTACTATCTCACAGAGGGAGGAGGGTATATAATGAAGGGTATCAAAGGGTTGTTCCTGGCATGTATCCTGGTTCTCACAGTCGGAAGCACGCTCGGCTACGCCGGCCCGACCTATGACCGGGTCAGAGACTCCGGGGTGGTCAACGTCGGCCTCATGTACAACAGCATTCCGGCGGCCTACTTCAACGAAGACAATGCGTGGGTGGGCTTCGACGTGGACATCGCCGAGGAGGTCGTGCGGCGCATCGGACAGCAGATGGACAAGGACCTCAAGGTGGAGCGTATCAAGCTCAACAACAAGACGCGCATCTCTTTCCTCACCTCCGGCAAAATCGACATGTCCACCGCCAACATGACCCACAAGCGCGAACGTGACAAGACCATCGACTTCTCTATCACCTACTTCTTCGACGGGCAGAAGATCCTCGCCAAGAAGGGCCGTTTCAAAGAACAGGCCGATTTCGTGGGCAAGAAGGTGGCCTCCATGCAGGGCACTACGAGCGAGAAGAACATCTTCAACCTCCTGAAAGGCCTGGGCGACCCGAACCCGCAGGTCATCAGCTTCCAGGACGAGCCCTCCTGTTTCCTGGCCCTCAAGCAGGACAAGGTGGCCGGCTGGTCGACGGACTCCACCCTCCTGCTGGGATATGCGGCCAAGGAACCGGGCAAGTACGAGCTCATCGGCGACTTCTTCAGCAACGAACCCTACGGAATCGGTCTGCCCGAAAACGACAGCGACTGGCGCGACGCCGTCAACTTCGCCCTCCAGGATATGTGGAACGACGGCACCTACCTGAAAATCTATAACAAGTGGTGGGGCGCGGATACCCCCTACTCCTTCCCGCTGACCGAGAAGGTCGAGATGTGGCCCTGAAAGGGATTGCGGCCTGCGCCCCCGCAAGGGGGCGCAGGCCCGCTTTCGGTAAGAACACCACGATAATTTTGATCAAACCAGGGTGAGGGAGTGAGAAAGACACCGCAATTCCTGCAGCAGCTGGCCGTCTTCGGGGGCCTGGCCCTGGGAGTGTATCTCATCCTGGCGCATGCCGACTTCGGCTACGAATTCTACTGGCAGGTCCTCTACGAGGAGAACCCTACCTACCACGAGGTCTTCGGCCGCTGGCTGCTCAAGGGCCTGCGGCTGACCATCGAAATCTCACTCATCAGCACCGGCATCGCGCTGGTGCTCGGCACGCTCTTCGGCATCTTACGCCTCTCGCGATTCAGACCCGCCGCCTACCTCGCCACCGGCTATGTGGAGTTTTTCCGCAACACCCCTCTTCTGGTCCAGCTCTTCTTCTGGTACTTTGCGCTGCCCCAGGTCATCCCCGAGACGCTGCGCCTCATCCTCTATGACCACAACTTCGAGTTCTGGGCCGCCACCGTGGGCCTGGGTGTCTATACGGGATCCTTCGTGGCCGAGATCGTACGCGCCGGCATTCAGGCCATCCCCCACGGCCACATCGAGGCCGCCTATTCTGCAGGGCTCTCCGCACTGCAGACCCTGCGTTTCGTGATCCTGCCCCAGGCCTTCCGCATCATCATCCCGCCTTTGGGCAGCGAATTCCTCAACAACATGAAGAATTCGTCCCTGGCCATGACCATCGGCGTAGCCGAACTCTGCTGGCAGTCCCAGCAGATCGAGTCCTTCACCTTCCGGGGCTTCGAGGCGACCTCGGCCGCCTCGCTCATCTACCTGGGGCTCTCGCTGTCGATCTCGCTGATCATGAACAGCATCAACCACCACCTCCAGATCGGGACGCTCAGGCGGCTCACCCTTTTCGACCGCCTGCTGGGGCTGATCTTCAGGCCGGTGGTGCTGACCATGGCGGCCCTGGCCTTCCCCTTCCTGTGGTTTTCCAGCCGCTCCAACCGTATGAAGGGCGGGGCGGGGCGGGGCGAGGCCCTCTACATATCGCCGTTCAAGCGGGCCCTGATCCTCGTGGCCCGCTGGCTGATGGTGCTTGGCAAGGTCCTCTTCGCCGCCTTTTTCGCCTCTGTCCTGGGGCTGATCCTCTACGGCCTTTACCGCTTCAACTGGCAGGTAATCTGGGACAACCTGCCGGAGCTTCTCATATGGACCTTCCCCAAGGGCGGCAACGGGGAAATCTTCTTCGGCCTGGGCGGCTTGAGCTTGAGCATCATCATCGCCGGCATCGCGCTGGGTGTGAGCTTCTTCATCGGGCTCGTCTTCGGCCTGGGACGTCTGAGCCGCAATCCCGTCATCAGTACGGTCTCGGTGCTCTATATCGAGATCATCCGTGGCAACCCCCTCATCATGGTGATCTTCTGGGTCTACTTTTTTTCGCCCATCATCACGGGCATGCAGATCGACGTATTCTGGAGCGCCACCATCGCCTTCACCGTCTTCTCGGGGGCCTACCTGGCGGAGATTGTACGTGCCGGGGTCAGCGCCATCCCCCACGGCCAGATAGAGGCGGCCTCGGCCTCGGGACTGAGTTATTTTCAGACCATGCGCCTGGTCGTCCTGCCTCAGGCGCTCAAGATCATGATCCCGGCCATCGTGGGACAGTTCATCAGCCTCTTCAAGGACACCTCCCTGGCCTACATCATCGGGGTCTTCGAGCTCACCACCGTGGCCCAGACGCTCAACAACCGCCTCATGATCTATCCTTTCGAGATCTATACCACCATCGCCGTGCTCTACTTCTTGTGCTGCTATGGCATGAGCATGGTGGCGCGCCGGCTCGAGCAGCGCTACACCCCGGGGCCCCAAGGTGTATCCCCGGCCAGACCGGCACCCGCTGAGGCCTGAACCCTTCTCCTTGCGGGCGCGCCTGAGGGCGCCTTGCGTTTGACATAGTTCTTATCATATCGTATTATCAAGACATTGTTTGTTATGCACCGCTAAAGGAGGTATGCCATGTTTCACAGTGACACCTGCACCGTATGCGGCGACTGCCTGGTGGAGTGCCCCCACCTCGCCTATCCCCGGGAGAAGGCCTGCTCCGAGTTTGCACACCTCATGCAAGGCGAGCCCTCGGAGGTGATCTCGGCCTGCATCACCTGTGCGGCCTGCAACATGATCTGCCCGCAGGGGTCCAACCCCTTCGACCTGATCAACGACCTCCAGGAAAAGACCGGGGCCTTTCGCCCCACGGAACGGGCCGTCGGGGGACTGAGCTTCGCCTCCCAGCTTCCTGCAGAGGTCATCGTGCGCAACCCAGGCAAGACCGCCATCGACCTGTGCATCCTGGGCGACTACCTCCCCGGCGTCATCGAGGGACAGCTCTTCGATCAGGCCAACCTCATCAAGGGCGGCAAGTATTTCTGCAACATCGGCTGGATCCACCTCGGGCGCCCCGGCCTGGTCAACAGAGAGAGCACGCAGCAGTGCGTGGACAACCTGGCACAGACCGGCTTCGAGACCATCGTCTGCTACCATGACGACTGCTTCGCCCTGCTGGCCAACAAGGTCCACGAGTTCGGCATCAAGCTGCCCTTTCAGGTGATCCATTTCATCGAGTACCTGCGGGACTACGTCAAGGCGCACAGCCATCACGTGCGCCAGCTGGGAATGTCTGTGGCCTACCAGCAGCCCTGCGCCTCACGCTACACCTTCGCCAAGGACGCCCTTTTAGACGAGCTCTTCGAGCTCATCGGTGTTACCCGCGTGCCGCGCCGCTATGACCGGGAGAGCGCCCTGTGCTGCACCAGCCCCATGAGCGGCAGCCAGAACTTCACCAGGGACGAGGTCTTTGCCTGGCGCAACCGCAACATCCAGGATGCTCATGACGCCGGGGCTGAAGCCATGGTCTTTCTATGCCCCATGTGCGTCTCGAGCCTGCGCTACACCACGCTCCAGCACGGCCTGAAACCCTTCATGCTCAGCAACCTGGTGCGCCTGGCCCTGGGGGAAGAACTCACCCACGGCGGCGCGGGTGAGGAAGCGCCCTAGGGCGTCGGTGGGGATTTCTGGGGGCGGAGCGGCCGAAGACATGGCAGGGCCCAGGCGCAAGCACCCCTAGCCGCCCGGTACGGATAAACACCGCAGGAAAGCTTTATCTCCGGATGATTCTGTAGTATAAACCCACGGCAAAAAAGGGGGCAGCCGCAATGGAGCCGCTTCAATTAGCGAACAAGGGGATCCACGAAAAGGTCATCGACCATTTTGTGCGTATGAAGCGCGGGCGGGTCCTGGATATCCCCTGCGGCCCCGGGGCCCTCAGCCGGGCGCTTGACGACCTGGGCTTCGAGGTCGCAGCCGGCGACATCCACCCCGAGATTATGCAGGTCTCAGGCATCCAGGCATCTTACGCCGACATGAACGCCGTGCTGCCCTATGAGGACGGCGCCTTCGATTACGTGGCCTGTGTGGAGGGCATCGAACATACCGAGAATCCCTACAACGCCATGCGCCAGATCGCGCGCGTGCTAACCCCCGGGGGAAGGCTGGTGCTCACCACCCCGAACTATCTCAACATCGAGCGCCGGCTCAAATTCCTGGTCACGGGCTCCTTCAGCAAGCCCGTGAGCGCCGAGCGCTTCCGGGATTTCTTCCAGGGCGACACCGCGGGCATGCACAACTCCCCCATGACCTACCCCGTGCTCAAGTTCATGCTGGAGAGCAACGGGTTGGAGATCCTGAGCATGGAGAAGGAGAAGACCAAGCGCAACCAGGTGTTCCTGCTGCCCTTCACCCTGCTGATCCACCTCTATACGCGCCTGTGGCCCCCAAGGCAGCGCCGGAAGTACCTCATCGACGAGGTCAATTCCGCTGTGGTCCTCCAAGGCGGCAACAACCTGATCCTCGTGTGCGAAAAGGCCAGGTCCTGATGCAGCCTCACCTCCCCGCAACCCCACCACAGAGCCGCAACGCTGCGGCAGAAACACCTGCCGCTACCGCCCTGATGCGAGGAAACCCCCACCTTGCTGTTTAACTCCTATATCTTCATCTTCGTCTTCCTGCCCATGACGCTGTGCCTGTTCTGCGCCTTGGGCACCCGCGGCCATTACCATGCCGCCATCGCCACCCTGGTGGGGGCCTCGCTCTTCTTCTATGCCTGGTGGAACCCTATCTACCTGGCGCTGCTGCTGTTCTCCATCCTGTTCAACTTCGGCACCGGCCGTCTCCTGAGTGTCCGCGCCTCGCGCGGCATCCTGGCCGGGGGCATCACCATGAACCTCGCACTGCTGGGTTACTTCAAGTACGCCAACTTCTTCGTCGACAACCTCAACGCGCTGACACACACCGGCCTAAAGCTCGCGCCCATCATGCTGCCGCTGGCGATCTCGTTTTTCACCTTTCAGCAGATCACCTTTCTGGTGGATTCCTACCGCGGACAGACCCGCGAATACCGCTTTCTGCACTACGGCCTGTTCGTGAGCTTCTTTCCCCAGCTGATCGCCGGCCCGATCGTCCACCACAGCGAGATGCTGCCGCAATTCGCCCGGCCGGAGATCTACCGCTTCGATGTGCGGCGCATCTCGCTGGGTCTCTCCATCTTCCTGATCGGCCTCTTCAAGAAGGTCATGCTGGCCGATGAGGCGGCCCTGTATGCCACGCCGGTCTTCAGCGCGGCCCTGCAGGGAGACCCCCTCTCCTTCGGCGAGGCCTGGCTGGGGGCTTTGGCCTATACCTTCCAGATCTACTTCGACTTCTCGGGCTACTCCGACATGGCCATCGGCCTGGCCCAGATGTTCGGCATCCGGCTGCCGCTGAACTTCTTCTCACCCTACAAGGCTACCAGCATCATCGAATTCTGGCGTCGCTGGCATATGACCCTCTCGCGCTTCCTGATGAACTACATCTACATCCCCCTGGGCGGCAACCGCAAGGGGAGCACAAGGCGCTATCTCAACCTGCTTGTCACCATGCTGCTCGGCGGCCTGTGGCACGGTGCCGGCTGGACCTATATCCTCTGGGGCGCCCTGCACGGCGGGCTGCTGATCATCAACAACCTGTGGCTCTCGGCCCGGCGCGCCCTGGGTCTCGGGGACGAACGCCACACCTGGTGGGGCAAGGCTGTGGCCTGGACGCTGACCTTCACCGCAATCGTCTACACCATGGTGGTCTTCCGCTGCGAGTCTGTCGCGGCCCTCGTAAACATGACGCAGGCCCTCTCCGGCGCCACGGGCCTGGCCCTTCCGGCGGGTTTCCTGGAGGGAGAGGGGCTGCGCGAGATCCGGCTCCTGATCCTGCTGGCGCTCATCACCTGGGGACTGCCCAATGTCCAGCAGCTCTTTGCCGCCTTCGAGCCCGCCCTCGACATCTACCGCGGGGCGTCTCCGGCCTATCGCCTCCCCTGGCTGAGCTGGCGGCCCACACCGGCCTGGGCCGGCCTTGTCGGTCTCATGGGACTCATCGCAATCCTTTCCTGCACCCGGGCCAGCGAGTTTCTCTACTTCCAATTCTAGGAAAGCCATGCCGGATAAACGCTATCTGACCATCCTCTTGAGCATTATTGCCGCCGGGCTGATCCTGAACGCCGTGGTCATCGTGCTCGTCGACCCCTATCGGGTCTTCGGCCTGACGGGCTTCAACCGCAAAAACTTCGAGCCCAACACGCGCTACCTCAAGGTCGCGTATCTCAAAAAGCACCCGGATGCCTTCGATGCCTTCATCGTGGGCTCCTCGCGCGTGGCCACCTACCCCGTGGCCACCGCCAACGCCCTGAGCGGCCGGCGCTACTACAACATGACGGCCTCGGGCGGCAACATGGAGGGGGTGATCCAGGAGGTCACCTGGCTGCTCACAGAACTGCACCCCCGCCAGCTCATCATCGGCCTGGACTATGATGCCATGTTCCTCACAGGCAGCTTCGGCAAGTTCGACCTGCTGCGCCAGGAGCACTATGCCGTCAGTGGCGAGAACCCGCTGGCCTTTTATCTGCGCTACCTTACCTTCCAGCCCAACGTGATCCGCCGCACACTCCGCAAGAACCGTCCCGAGGCACCGGTGGTCTACCGTTTCGACCTCGCCACCGGCCAGGTGGCCTTCCCCTTCCAGGACCGGCTCATCGCCGAGAACCCCGACCGGCACGTCCGTACCAGCTTTGCCGCCCCCGGACACGCCTGGGGCCGGTTACGTCCGCACAACATCGAGCTTTTCTTCGAGCTTACAGACCGCCTGAAAGCGCACCCGGTGGAGGTGAAATTCGTGATCAACCCCTGTCACCACCTCACCATGCGCGAATACGACCTCGACGACTACGCCGGCTGGCTGCGCACACTCGTCAGTGCCGGACTGCCGGTGTGGGACTTCTCGGGCTTCAACAGTATTACCACCGACAACCTCAACTACTACGAGGCCCTGCACTTCAGGGCCTCTACCGGGGAGCTGGTGCTCAAACGCATCTTCGGTGCTCCAGACAGCACGGGGGTGCCCGCGGATTTCGGCACCCTCCTCACCCCGCAGAACGTGGAGGCGCGCATCGCCGCCCTGAGGCGGGAACGCCAGACCTATCTTACCTCCCACGCGCACCCGGGGCCACAGGGCGGCTGATCATCCCCGCCGCCGCGGTATGCATCCGGTGAGCACCCACCCTCATGGATATGAGCCCCGGGGCCAGCCCTGCCCCCCTCGACACCTCCGGCAGCGGAAATGACGCCTGGCGGCTCGGCACAACCCCGATGCCGAAAGGTCATCCGGAAGATGCCGCGCCGCGCCATGTATGATCAGGAACATCCGCGGGCGCCGGGGCAGGCCTCCCCCCTCAGGCAGATCTAGCCGGATCGAGTCCCGGGACGCGCCCGGGTGCCCCAGAGCTCGGCATACACCTTGAGGCGCAGGGGATTGTGGCGCAGGGACTCAAGGTACAGGCGCCGGGCATCGTCAGGCCGCCCCTGCTGCGCGAGGGCCTGGGCCTGGGCGCGGTAGACGCTCGCCAGACGCCGGCGGTAGTGCCACCACCCCAAGCGGTAACGGCGCTCGATCTCGCGCTTGTGCGGGCGCAGGATCTCCTCCATGGCCGCCGGCGGACGCTCGGCCCAGATACGGGAGGTGTTCGCCGCATGCACGCGGTACATCCCCAGCACCTCGGGCACCACCCCCACCTCCGCCTCGCGCGCGAGCCTCAGAAAAAGGTCATAGTCCTCCCCCTCGGAGGAGAAGCGCTCGTCGAAGAGCCCCACCTTGAAGAGCAGCGCCCGGCGGCACATCGCCATGGAGGGCGAGATGAAGCACTCCCGGAACTGCTTGAGGTAGACATCCCCCGCATGCAGCGGCAGTCGCTTGAGCGTTGCGGGCCGTCCCTGAGCATCGATGCCGGAGAGGGGTCCATACACCATGCCGCATCTCGGGTGGGCGTCGAGATAGCCCGCCAGGGTGGCGAGCTTTTCCGGAAAAAACAGGTCGTCCTGGTCGAGGAAGGCGACATACTCCCCCTTGGCCTGGCGGATGCCGGCATTGCGCGCGGCACAGACCCCCCGGTTCGCCTGGCTGAGATAGACGATCTGCGTGCCGAAGCGCCGGATCTCACGCGCGGAGCCGTCCGTGGAGCCGTCGTCCACCACGATGACCTCGCGCTCCTTGAGGGTCTGTTTGAGGGCCGAGGCGATGGCCTGCCCCACGTAGCGCTCCCCGTTGTACACCGGGATGATCACACTGACCTTCATCACAAATCCCCCAGGGTTTCTCCTGGTTGTATAGAAGACACTTGCACATGTCAAAGTGCAAGTGCTATGGGTTTGGGCATTGCAGCAGGGGGCGCCCCGCATAGGCCTCGTGGGAAACCCGGGGCAAGCCCCGGATCCGCAGTGACGCCGCAAGTAGTAAGGGAATTCGTGCAAAGGTAAAATTCCGGGTGGGGATATGGGATGGAACGATCTGAACGCTGAGACCGGGGAGACCTGCATGCCTGGTCCACCGCCGTCCAACCCGATGGCGCCCCCTGAAGGCTGAGCCGCCGGGCATGGTCTTCAGCTCGACCATCTTCCTCTTTTGCTTCCTGCCGCTTGTCCTGGCGGGCACCCTGCTGGCGCACCGGCGCTCCCGCAACCTGGTGCTCCTTGTGGGCAGTCTGATCTTCTATGCCTGGGGCGAACACGCCCTGGTGCTGCTCATGCTGGCCTCCATTACCGGCAACTACCTCTTCGGCCTGGCCCTGACCCGGCCCGGCCGCCGGGCCAGGGCCGCCCTCATCGGGGCCGTGGCCTTCAACCTGGGCCTGCTGGGGTTCTTCAAGTACGCCAACTTCTTTGTCGACAACCTCAATGTGCTCCTGGGCCTCACGGGCCTTCCCGCGCTGCACCTGGACCCGGTGCACCTGCCCATCGGCATCTCCTTCTTCACCTTCCAGGCGCTCTCCTACGTCATCGACGTCTCCCGCGGGCAGAGCCCGCCCCAGAAGAACCCCCTCGACCTCGCCCTGTTCATCGCGCTCTTCCCCCAGCTGATCGCCGGACCCATCATCCGCTACAACAGCATCGCCCCCCAGCTCCATCAGAGGCTCATGCACCTCGAGGGCTTCGCCGCCGGTGCCCGGCGCTTCATCCTCGGCCTGGCCAAGAAGGTGCTCATCGCCAACACCATGGCCGGCGTGTGTGACGCGATCTTTGCCATCCCGGGAGGCGAGCTCAGCGCCGGGATCGCCTGGCTGGGCATCCTGGCCTATACCCTGCAGATCTATTTCGACTTCTCGGGCTACTCGGACATGGCCATCGGCCTGGGGTGCATGCTGGGCTTCGACTTTCCGGAGAACTTCAACTACCCCTATGTCGCGCGCTCCATCCGCGAGTTCTGGCGTCGCTGGCACATCTCCCTGTCCACGTGGTTCCGCGACTACCTCTACATCCCCCTGGGAGGCAACCGGGTGGGACCTGTGCGGGTCTACCTCAACCTCCTGACGGTCTTTTTCCTGGTGGGGCTGTGGCACGGGGCCAGCTGGACCTTCGTCGTCTGGGGCCTGTGGCACGGACTGTTCATCGTCCTGGAGCGCCGCGGCCTCGGGAAACTGTTGCAGAGACTCTGGTCCCCCCTGCAGCACGCCTACACCCTCGTCCTGGTGATGACCGGCTGGGTCTTCTTCCGCGCCGAGACCTTCGCCTATGCCTTCGACTATCTCAAGGCCATGTACGGCCTCGGACAGGGCCGGGGGGAGGCATACAGCCTGGCATCCTTTCTGGACAATAAGGTCCTGCTCCTGGGGGCCATCGGGATCATCTTCGCCGCGCCGGTCTTCGAGCGTCTTCGGGCGGGTCTGCGGACAGGGGGGGCACGTTCGCGGACCCTGGCTCAAGCCACCCCCGTCCTCGTCCTGGGCTTCTACGGGGTCGTCTACCTGCTGGCGATCATGTCCCTGGCCGGCGGCACCTACAACCCCTTCATCTATTTCAGGTTCTAGGCCATGCTAACTACCCGAAGCGACCAACTCGAACCCGACACCCCGCGCCGCCTGTCACGCCTGGCATCCCTGGCCACGACCCTCCTGAGCCTGGCGGCGTTCCTCTATCTTCTGTACGCCCTGCAATTCTTCGGCCTGTACCGCTCCACCGAGCTGGAGCTGATCCTGCACACCTCCCAGGACGACGTGCTCGAAGTCACCTACAAAACGGCGCCCAATCCCGTTCCGGAGCCTTTCACCCGCACCTGTACGGTGAAGGGTTCCGCGCTGTATCAGAAGGTGCGCCTGTCCCTACCGCGCTCACCGATCACCGATCTGGGCATCTCGCCCGCAGGCAAGGCGGGCCGTCTCCTCATCCGCGAGCTGAGGGTGCGCAGCCTCACCGGCTCCCACCGCTACCGCGGCCGGGCGCTCGCGCAGGCCCTGACCCCCGATAAACACATCACGGAATACCGCCTCTTGGACGGGGAGCTGTCTGTGGACACCCCCGGCCGTGCAGGTACGCTCAAGGGCACAGAGTCTCTCCTGCTGCGAATCGAGGACCTGCGCGAGTCCCGACCCTTACGCCTGATCATCCCCGGCCTGGCCACCCTCGGGGCGCTCCTGATCGTGCTTGGCCGCATCTTCATGCCCCTGCTCCGTATCAGACCTCCCGTGGTATCCGATATGGTCCTGGCTCTCGGGTTCGTGACCGCCCTGGCGCTGCCCGGTGTCCTTCTGCTCCTGCAGGTTCCCGAGGAAGAGGCGGGCGGGGAAAACCGCATCCTGGCCCAGATGCCTGTCTGCGAGCCAGGCCGCATCTTCACCTTCAGCTCCGACTTCGAACGCTTCTTCGGCGACCGCTTCGGCCTGCGCCGGGTGCTGATCCGGCTCAACAACCGCTTCGAAATGCACATCTTGCGGATCTCCCCGCTCGGCGAAAAGGTCATGGTCGGGAAAAACCGCTGGCTGTTCTACTCCTACAGGGAGGTGCTGAGCGATATCGCCTGCACCCGGCCCCTGTCGGCAGATGACCTCGAGCAGCTGCGCCTAAGCCTCGAGGCGGTTCGGGACAGCCTGCTCAAGAAGGGCGCGCGCTTCTACGTGCTCATCGCCCCCAACAAGCATTCCATCTATCCTGAGCACCTGCCGCCCCGGGCTCGACGTGTGGGTGACTTTTCGCGCCTGGACCAGCTTGAGAGCCACCTCCGCAGACACTCGGACCTCGTCCTCATCGACGTGCGGGAGACCTTCATGGAGGCCAAACAACAGGGCCAGACGCCCCTCTACCACCGCACCGACACCCACTGGAACGACTACGGGGCCTTCCTGGCACAGGACCGGCTCATGGCCGCTATCAGATATGACTTCCCGCAGATTGATCCCTTACACCTGGAGAACTTCACCTTCGAACGCGTCCGGGAGCCCGGGGGCGACCTGGCAGAAGTCCTGGCCCTCGCAGACGAGCTGGACGAAGAGGTTGTCCACCTGGTCCCCAAGCAGGCCTCCTTGTCTCGCGAGGCCCCCCTGGAAGACCGCCCGGGTTACACGCGCCACCCGCAGTTTCCACCCCTGGTCTGCGAGCACGACGCCGAGGGCCTGCCGCGGGCCCTGATTTTGAGGGACTCCTTCGGCAACGCCCTGATCCCCTACCTCTCCGAGTACTTCTCGCGATCGGTCTTCGTGTGGTCGCCGTTTCTCACGCCCGAGATCATCGCTGGCGAGAAACCCGACCTGGTGATCCTGGAGCTCGTGGAGCGCAACCTGGAGGAACTCCTGGACGGGGACATCATCACCGCGCTGTTCGTCTCCACCACGCGGTGATCCTCAGCGCCGGTGGGCTGCGAACATCTCCCTGAGCACATCCAGCCGTGAGGGGTCGCACCTGAACGCGGTGCGATACAGGCGGCGGGCCTCCGTTACACGGCCCGTCACCCGGCAGACGCGCGCCTGCTCGCGGTAAATCTTGGCCATGCGCCGCCGGTAATGCAGCCAGCCCAGGCGGTAGTGTCCGAGGAGGTAATCCTTGTACTGATTGAGGAGCTCCTCGGCGATAAAGGGGGCGATCTCCTGGACCTTCTTGGAGGTGTTGTCCGCGTGCAGGCGGTACTGGCCCAGCTCCTCGTCCACCATGCCCACCGGGGCGTGCATGGCCAGCCGCAGCACGAGGTCGTAGTCCTCGCCCCGGGAGGAATAGCGCTCCTGGAAAAGCCCCACCTCAAGCAGGGTCTCCCGACGGCACATTATCATGGAGGGCGCAATGTAACTGCGCATGAAGACCCTGACGAAGATGTCGCCCGACCAGGTGGGCACCTTTTTTTCGGGATAGACCCCGCCATGCTCGTCGATGCGCCCCAGGCTCGAGTAGACCATGCCGCACTCGGGGTGTGCATCCAGATAGCCCGCCAGCCTCTCCAGCTTATTCGCCCGACAGAGGTCGTCCTGGTCCAGGAAGGCGATGTATTCGCCCCGGGCATGCATGACCCCGGCGTTGCGCGCCGCCGAGACCCCCCGGTTGGCCTGCGGGATATAGACGATCTCACGCTCGAAGGCCAGGATCTCGCACTCCGAATCGTCGCCGGAGCCGTCGTTGACCACGATCACCTCACAGTCCTCGAGAGTCTGGTCGAGGGCCGAGGCGATCGTCTGGGCGATGAAGCGCTGGCCGTTGTAGACGGGGATCACGATGCTGGCCTTCATGGGCCTGTCCCTCCCTTGCCTGGTATCCCCCCATCATGGGCAAAAGCCTTGCCCTTGTCAAAGTCTAAGTGGTAAAAGCGATCATGGGGATGAATCCCAGGGCAAGCCTTTACCCCTGCTTGCCGCTTCATGCAGCGGGGAATTCGCCCCGCAGGCCATTAAACCCCTGAGCTAGGAGGGATGCCATGGAACTTTCCGGACCCTTGCAGTGGCTCTATCTGAAGCTGCGGCTGGCACACCTGGGAAAGAACTGCGAACTCATGCGCAACATCCGCGTCAAACACCCCCGCCACATCTGGGTGGGCGACCAGGTCCTCATCGGCCAGCAAGCCTTCCTCTACGCCCACCCCAGGGACAAATCCACGACGGAGCCCATCATCCGTATCGGCGACCGCTCGGTGGTCAACGAACGCGTGGCCATCAGCGCCCAGGCCGGCATCGTCATCGAGGAACGCGTGGGGCTCTCCCCCTACGTCATGATCCAGGATCACACCCACGGCTACACCGACATCAACCTGCCCATCCTGGACCACCCCGTAGACAAGATCCAGCCCATCCGCATCGGGGCCGAGTCCTGGCTGGGGGTCTACGCCGCCGTGCTCCCGGGCGGCAGCGTGGGCCGGCACTGCGTCATCGGCATGCACGCCGTGGTCAACACCCCCATCCCCGACTACTGCGTGGCCGTGGGCTCACCGGCGCACATCGTCAAACACTACGACTTCGAGCAGCAGGCCTGGGTCAAGGGGCCGCCACCAGACAGCCGGAAGTAATCCTGTCGGACGCGTCGTGACGCCGCCGTCGGCGGGAGGGTACAACCTCAAGGTGCCCGACCTTCGAGAGAGGGCCTTTGGCGAATGACCGATGAAGGATTGTGCATCATGGCTTGCAGATACGTCCGCTCTTCACGATTTGACAATCTCTCGGCCACCCTCTATTAAGGAGATACCCTGGGAAATCTCAGGAATCGCCATAACCGGTTAAATCACGCAGTACCGCCGGAGCCTTGCCGGCATGAATGTGCATCAGGAGGACACGGTATGTCCCTGAAAAAGAAGATGGCGTCCATTCTCCTCTTAATTATGTTGCTCTCCTCTCTCGTGTACTTCGCCGTATTCAAGCTCGTGGTCTTCAAAGGCTTTATCGAGGCCGAAAACAGTGATGCCGTCCTCAAGATGCATCAGTTCTTGTCGGTCTTGGATATTGACATCCAGCACCTTGACAACTTCGTCCATGACTGGTCATCATGGGACAGCACGTATACCTTCACCGTCGAGGAAGACCAGAAATTCATAAAAGAAAACCTATCGGTCACCTTGTTCCTCGACCAGGGACTCAGTCTCGTTCATCTCTATGACCGTCAAGGCAGACTCGTATGGGGAAAGACTTACGATCTCGAAACGGGAGAAGAAATCCCCCTTGATCTCGAGGGAGAGCTGCCCCCCGAGCTCTTTCATACACTTATCACCCAGAACGATCCAGAGCAGTATGTCAGCGGGATCATCCAGACCGGTATCGGGAACATGATGATTGCATCCCACCCGGTCCTGACCTCTGAAAACGCAGGTCCCAGCCGGGGTGCCCTCGTCATGGGTCGTTTATTCACCAGGGATTCCATCGCCTCACTCGCTGGAAATCTCGGCGTGAACATTGAGGCATGGTCCACGCACGACAGACACATGTCGGAGGCCCTCGAGGCGCTCATTCCGAGTCTGATGGATCCCGAATCCGTCAGACTCGAGCATGCCTCAGCCGACATTCTGCATGCGTACTCCCTCATCAGGGATATCGGTGATCAGCCGGCGATCACCCTGAAGGCCTCCTTCCCGCGCACCATCACACAAAGGGGCATGCGGGCCTATAGGCTCGGCCTGCTGTTCATCCTGGGTGTCGGTTTGCTTGTTTTCATAAGCATATCAGGAATTCTGGGGGGTTATATCCTGAACCCCATCTCCAGGCTGACGGAATACGCCCTGGCAATCGGGGTATCGACCACGGGCCTGAAAGGACTCGACACCGGCCGAACAGATGAGATCGGGGTCCTCTCCCGGGAGTTCGCCGCCATGGTGGAGCGTCTCATCCGGAGCGAGGAGCGCTACCGAATCATTGCGGAAAACGCCCGTGATGTCATCTGGGTCTCTGACCTTCATCTCGGCCTCACCTATGTGAGCCCGTCGGTCGTGCGGCTGCGGGGATTCACCGCGGAAGAAACCCTGGCACACGGCCTCGACCAGATCCTCGCTCCGAAATCTTACAGTCGCGCAAAAGAAATCCTAGACCGAGGTCTGACCTTTGAACTGAACGACCTGCGCGAGGTCACCGAATGGACCTATTCCGCTGAATTCGAGCTGCGCTGCAAGGACGGTTCGACGGTCTGGACCGATATCGTCACCAACATTCTCTTCGATGAAACCGGCAAACCCCAGGGCCTGATGGGTATCGTCAGGGATATCGGCGAGCGCAGACGACTGGAGGAACAACTCAAACAGCGAACGGATGCCATGGAGTCGGCGATAGACGGCATCGCGATCCTCGATGAAAAGGAGGAATACATCTATCTGAACAAGGCGCATGCCGACATCTATGGGTATAGAGATGCCGGGGAGCTCGTCGGTAAATCATGGCGTATTCTCTATGATTCTGATGAGCTTGAGCGCTTTGGAGACCAGATCATGCCCGAGCTGCGACACAGGGGAAACTGGCAGGGCGAGGCAACAGGCATGCAAGCGGATGGGAAGAAATTCCCTCAATATCTTTCCCTTACAGCTCTGGACAGTGGCGGGTTGATCTGCGTCGTCAGAGACAACACCACGCGCAAACAGGCCGAAGACGCCTTGAAAGAGAGCGAGAAGCGCTACAGGACGATCTTTGAGAGTACCGCTACGGCCAATGTCATCGTCGATGAAGCCACCACCATCCTCATGGTGAACAAGAACTTCGCCAAATTGAGCGGCTATTCACAGCTCGAGCTGCAAGGGAAGAGCGGTTGGATAGATTTCATCCACGAGGATGACCGGGAAAGGATGCTGAGCTACCATGAGAAGCGCAGGCTCGACCCGGAATCGCCACCGTCTTCCTATGAATTCCGGGCGAGGAACCGCAATGGCGACACCCTGAATCTCTTGCTGAGCACCGCCATGATCCCTGAAACGCAGGAGCGCGTCGTCTCGATGATTGATATAACCGAGTTGAAAAACTCCGAGCGGGCGAGGATCGAGAGCGAGACTCGTTTCCAGCAGCTCGCCAAGCTGCTGCCCGAGACGGTCTATGAAGTGGACACCCAAGGGGTCCTGACCTTTGTAAATCAGACCTGGTTTGAGAAATTTGGCTATGTCACGGAAGATCTCTCCCGGGGGATGACGGTCTTTGACATATCCATACCGGCCGACCATAATCGCATACGCGCCATCAACCAGAGGCTCCTTCAGGGTGAGTCGGTCGGCCTGGGGGAATATACCGCCAGGAAAAAGGACGGCAGCACCTTCCCCGCATTAGTCCATGCAACGGCGATCCTGCGTGAGGGCAAGTTTGTGGGGAGCAGGGGCTTCATCGTCGATATATCTGAAAAGAAACACCTTGAAAATCAGCTTCTAAAAGCCCAGAAGATGGAAGCCATCGGTACGCTTGCAGGCGGTATCGCCCATGACTTCAACAATCTGCTCATGGGGATCCTCGGCAACATCTCCCTTGTCCTTTTTCAGGTTGATCAGCAAGACCCGATCTATGATCGGCTTAAAAGCGTGGAAGGATATGTCCAGCGCGGTTCCGACCTGACAAAGCAGCTCCTGGGCTTTGCCCGGGGGGGCAAGTATGAGGTCAGGCCTACGGATCTCGGGGCGTTCATCAGCGAGAGCTCGGAACTCTTCGGCCGAACCAAGAAGGATATCCATATTCACCATAAGACGCAGGAAGGCCTCTGGACCGTGGAGGTCGACCGGGGGCAGATGGAGCAGGTCCTCCTGAATCTGTATGTGAATGCCTGGCATGCCATGCCCCAAGGAGGCGATCTGTACCTTTGTGAGGAGAATGTCGAACTGGACGATGTCTCTGTCAGTCCCTACGAGATCGATCCGGGAAGATTCGTCAAGGTTACCGTCACAGATACCGGCATGGGAATGGATGAGGCAACCAAATCAAGGATCTTCGAACCCTTCTTCACTACCAGGGGGAAGGGACGTGGAACAGGTCTGGGGCTGGCCTCGGCCTATGGCATAATCAAGAATCACGGTGGCTTCATCCATGTCGAGAGCGAGAAGGGCGTTGGGACATCCTTCATGATCCATCTCCCGGCGTCGGAAAAGGATGCCGACCAAGACAGGAAGGCGGAAGAGACGTTTCACACAGGGCGGGAAACCGTCCTGCTGATCGATGACGAGGAAATGATCCTGGATGTCAGCGCGAGAATGCTCGAAAAAATGGGGTATCAGGTTATTGTCGCTTCGGGCGGGGAGGTGGGAGTACAGACGTACGCCCAAAACAAAGACAGCATCGACCTGGTTATTCTCGATATGATCATGCCCGACCTGGGCGGCAGGGACACCTTTGAGATGCTCACCGGGATCAACCCGTTCGTGAAGATTCTTCTCTCCAGCGGTTACAGCCTTGACGGTCAGGCAAAGGAACTCCTGGCCAGAGGCTGCCAGGGTTTTATCCAGAAACCCTTTACCATGAAAGCCCTTTCCGAAAAGATCAGAGAGATCCTGGATGAACAAGCCTAGTCACTCTGGTTCACCTCCTGGCCAATCATGGGGATGAACCCCTGGGCAAGCTTATGACCCTGCTTTCCGCCGCAAGCGGCGGGGAATCTGACCCTCAGGCCATTGAAACCCATCGGGTGGTCGCATTGCTCGCTCTCTTCCCCGAAGCATGCCGAGAATGGCCCCTTGCCTGAGAGAACGTGGTCGTAGACACCCGGCCTGCATCGTCGAATACAAAGGCTTCGCGGAACAGGCCGCCCAACAGGTAAACGCATGGACGAAACCTCCGTTCACGGATATGACGCACGCGAGAACAGGCGTTTGCTGGATCAAGCCCAGACCCTGGGCGAGCTCCTCCATTCCGACACGTCTTATCCGGCCGGAAGCCGGGTTCTGGAAGCCGGTTGCGGTCTGGGCGCTCAAACCGTTACCCTCGCCCGCAAAGTCCCGAAGCGGCATTCATTTCCCTCGATATATCCGGGGATTCTCTTGCCGAAGCCAGGAGGACGAAGGAAGGCCACGACGCACTGGAACACCCTGGAACGTCTAAGGCAGCTCGAGGAGGTCATCGTGGTCGAGGAGCGCTTTGTCCGCGACGCCCCCCTGGTCATCGGCCGGGGTGTCTGCCGGCAGCCACCTCATGCTGGCCTGCATTTCAGATATTGCCGGCGAGGAGACGGCGGGAAAGGTGCAGTTCGCCACCGGGTACTCCCCGTCGGCAAGGCGCTATGGGAGCATGCATGCTGATCCAGCCGCGCCTCGTTACGTGAAGGACAGACGCGGAGAAAGACTTCAGGAAGGCCCTGAACGTCTGAAATCCCTCGATGACAATAAGATTGAATCGGACACGAAAAAGGGATACCACCGAACAAGTCAAAAGCTAACGCGGCGGGGCGGCACCGCCATCGAACATGTTCGCGAGAGGAAGTTACGATGGAAACAAGGGCATTGAAGCTCACCGATCTGGACTGCTTGCTCGCCCTCTATACCCACTTGCATGCGGAGGATGCCCCCCTGCCGGAAAGAGACCTCGTTGAGGACACCTGGCACGAGATCCAGGACAGTCCGCATTTCATGTGCTTTGGCACCGTTATCGATCAGAGGCTGGTTTCAGCATGCACCCTGAGCGTCATTCCCAATCTTACCCGGGGCTGCAGACCCTATGGCCTGATCGAAAACGTGGTCACGCACAGCGCCTTCAGGCGCCGGGGTTATGCCCGTTGCACCCTGAAGTGTGCCCTGGCGCAGGCCTGGCGGGCGGGCTGCTACAAGGTCATGCTTATGACCGGCAGAAAAGACGAGGGGATCTGTCGATTCTATGCGTCGGTCGGCTTCGATGGCCAGGCCAAGCAGGCCTTCCTGGCCAGACCCGAAGGGGCCGCGCTGACGCACGTAGAAAACGGCCAGCCCCATGCCGTACCTGACACGGAGGGTTCGCAGAGGACAACCGAATAACCTGAGGCGGAGGCGATCATGATAGCATATTGCGGGTTGGATTGTTCAAAATGTGAGGCATATCGGGCTACCCGGGCGGACAACGATTCTCAGCGGGCCGCGGTGGCCCAGAAGTGGTCGGAGCTCTATCACGCCGCTATCGAGCCGGAGCAGATCAACTGTGCGGGGTGCACCTCTGACGGACCGAAGTTCTTCTACTGCGAGAGCATGTGCGGGGTCCGCCGCTGCTGCCGGTCGAGAGGGCTCGCGCATTGTGCGGCCTGCCCTGAATACCGGTGCGAGACCCTCTCCGCCTTCATCGCGCAGGCCCCCGCTGCCGGTGAAGCCCTGGAAAAACTCCGTTCCTAGGACATGCGCGCGGGTCTCTCCGTCAGAGGCATCCGGCGCCGGCTCTCCCCCACCCCTCCCCGGGCAGCCTATCCGGGCGGATGATCGGGGACACCCCCGAGGGAACGGGTGCCTGCCTGGCGCTATTGTCTCCGCTCTCGGTCCCCCGCAGCCGGCGTACCACGCGCCGTGATTCGACTCTCCCTTGACTTTTCGTCAGGCCTTGCTCACAAAGGAGGTAGATGCTATGCACTGAAGCACGGGTACGTACCCCGGGACAAGCCCCAGTCTCCCAAGCACAGCGCAGGGGCGGGGGAATACGATCCGGAACGATTGGTAGGTCTTGCATGGTGGAGGATCACGCACAAACACCCCCCGACGACCTGTTCGAGATCGAACGCCGCAACGGCGAGATCCTGATCAGCCGCCTCAGGCTTGTCATCCTGCTGGGGTTCGTGCCCATCCTTTACATCATCCGGTTCTTCACCGGGTATATCGGCCTGATCTTCATCCCGCTGGTCATCGGCAAATGGATGCTCATGTGTGCGATGGCCTACCTGATTTATCATCTGCTGCAACGTGGATATTACCGCCGTTACATCGGATATTGCACCATCACGCTCGATCTGGCCTTCATCACCATCAGCGTCGTCACCCTTTCCTTCTACAAGAGCATGCCCACCGGCGCCATGAACGATCCCGTCTTCATCCTGTACTACCTGGTGGGGATTTCGAGCGTGCTGCGCTATAGCTACGGCTATGTGGTCTTCTGCATCACTACCGGGATTGCCATCATCGCGTCGCTGGCCGCCTTCGATATCCGCTATTTCCACATCCCCCTTGATTCCGCCATCCTCATCGATCGCATCGCCGCCTTCGTCTTCTTCACCCTGATGAGCATCTCCTTTTCCAGGCTCATCAAGGAATCCATTGCGCGCGGCTACAGCATCATGCAACGGCATCTGCGCGTGATCGACGCCATCCTGGACATCGGCCGCAAGATCGCCTCGCACAGTGAGCTTCACCGCTCGCTCAGGAACATCACCATCAAGACCCGGGAGCTCGTGCAGTCTGATGTCAGCTGGGTACTCCTCACGGAGGGGTTATCATGGAAAACAAGCTGCATATCAGACGCCGACCTTCCCGGACCCTTCGCCGACCCGGGGCTGATCCGCGCCACCGCTGCCCATACCTTGCCGGAGTTTGCCGCCAGGGCCGGACTGCGCCTCGGAGGCCAGGCGGTTTCCGAACTGATCGGAACCCCCATCCGCACCGGCGAAGGCATCACCGGCGCCCTCCTGGCGGCGCGTATCCATAAACGACCTCATCCGGAATATGATCATGCCCTGCTCGATATGCTTGCCGAACACGCTGCGATCTGCATCGAAAACTCACGCCTGCTACAGCAGCTGAAGCAGGAAACCGTTTATCTTCATCAGCAACTGGACGACCTTGCTTGTTTCCAGGGTATGATCGGGACGAGTGCGCGCATGCGTGAGGTCTTCACCCTCATCGACAAGGTGGCCGGCAGCGACGTCCCCGTCCTTGTCCTGGGTGAGAGCGGCACCGGCAAAGAACTCGTTGCACAGGCCCTCCACAACCTCAGTCTTCGCCGCACCGGCCCCTTCGTCACGATCAACTGCGCCGCGATTCCTTCGGAACTCCTAGAGAGCGAGCTTTTCGGATACGAAAAAGGCGCCTTCACCGGCGCCACCAGGGCCAGAAAAGGGCGTTTCGAGCTGGCCGACGGCGGAACCATCTTTCTGGACGAGATTGGCGACATGGATTATGGTCTGCAGGGCAAACTGCTGCGCGTCCTGCAGGGGCAGTCCTTTGAACGCCTCGGGGGCGAACTGACGCGCATGGTCGATGTGCGCCTGATCACCGCCACCAATCGGAATCTCGATGACATGCTATCCAGAGGCACCTTCCGCGAGGATCTCTTCTACCGGATAAACACCCTGCCGATCCGCATGCCACCGCTGAGGGAACGGCGTGATGACATACCGCTTCTGGTGCGTCATTTCCTGAGCAGGCACAGTGACGGCAAGACGATCGAATTCACGCGTTCGGCCATGGATTACCTGTCCCAAAAGGAGTGGAAAGGCAACGTACGCGAACTCGAAAATCTGCTCAAGCGCATCATCATCATAACAGACAAGGATACCGTCTCCGTGGATGATATCCGCGCCATCGATATCCATGAGAGGACCCCTGACGCGCAGGACTATACCACGGTCATGAAGGAGCATATCAGCATGATCGTAAAAGGCTCCTGCACGGTTTCGCATGAGATGGAGCGCATCGAACGTGAATTCATCAGCGAAGCCCTGCGCCTTACAGGCGGCAATCTGCGCCAGGCCGCCTCCCACCTGGGCATGCCCAAATCGACCCTGTTCAACAAGGTGAACAAGTACGGTATCAAGGCCTAGCGCAGCGCGGAATCATGTGCAGGGCCACCCTCCAGCGCCCGATTCTCCACGCCCCGGTCCGGCGAACTGATCCCGGCCACGGTGTCCCATTTTCAGGACAGCATCCCGCATACGGGACAGCCGCGCCGGGTTACCCTTCATGCGCAGGTACGAGAAACATGCGGGTGTCCCCAGGCAGGCTTACCATCAGAGGCTGGCACATCGCACCTGAGGGACTCCGGCGGAATTGCTCGGCGGGCACAAAGCGTCAACCCCTTAAAGAAAGGCATGCATCGTGCAAGATACGCCATGGTGTTCATGAAATCGAATGTGTCTTCTTCAAGGGGCCAGGCCCGGCAAGCCAGGCGCATGTTTTATTACTGAAGCTATTTAAACCGCTATGGGTCGTATTCCCCGCCGCTTGTGGCGGCAGAAAGAAAGGCCTCGGGCAAGGTCCAGCACGACCGGCGCGCCTGCCCCTGCCATGAAGACCCTTCGGTTTGATAATATTTTATCTGTAAGGAGGTTCGTATGGTACAGGTCGACATTGTTTGGTCATATGCGTTTGGGGCGGGTTTCGCCGCCTGTGCGGCACGTCAGCTCGACAAGGTGCAGTCACCGTTCAACAACAAATGGTTTACGTTCACCCTGCTCTTCCTTGCCATTCTGTTCGGGCCCTCGGGCATATACCTGCTTTGGCAGTTCGTGCAGTGGGAGACCATGCAGGTGGCGCGAACATTCTCGGATCTACCCGCCTGGCTGGTCTGCGGCTTCGCGGTGACCAACATCACCCAGGGGATCCTGGGGTTCTGGATAACCTATCTTTTCATCAAGAAAAAGAATTACTATGCCGCCCACGCCAACTGGATGTGGGCCTGGATCCTGTTCTGGTTCATCCTGGTCTGCGGCTGGGACGGCACCGGCTATCAGCGCTTCCTCTATGACGCCTCGGTCCACGGCGGTGTGCTCTGGCAACCCGGCCGGCACATGGGCATCGCCTTCTTCTGGAAGAGCCACGTCTGGTGGACCCTGGTCGGCATGGCCGTGCTCTTCGCACCCATGCTGGTATATGCCGTCGTCAATTTCATCCCCGAGGGCGCCAGACAGGATCCGACCCTCCCGGCCGATCAGGTCCCCAACCCCTTTGTCCTGCTGATCGCTTCCTTTGGGGCCCAGTGGATCGTGTGCCTCGGTCTGGCGATCCTGGCGGCGCTGATGGTCATGGGTCTGCGTAACGTCACCGGCAGCCTTCTCTTAGGCTACCTGATCGGGGTACCGCTCTTCATCGTGCTCGCCCAGTTGCTGCTCTTCAGACGCGGCAGGCCCCTGCACTCCATCGCCAGACAACTCTACATCAGGGAACCAGGCCCCGATCAGCCCCCCCTACATGAGCAGCCTGGCCCGACAAACGGCTCCAGAGGCTCCATGTATACATAAAGTTGGACCGGTAAAACCTATCCCCCGGAAACGGGTGCCAGGGCCAGAAAATCTTCCGGCCTTGCACCCGTATCTCCCCCACCAGGAAAGGGCCAGTCCGACCAGGCATTGCAGGCGCTCCGGCTATGCCGCATCGGCGAGAACAGCTGCAGGATGAAATCCATGCCTACATTCGCGGACAAGACGGCCCTGGCCACCGGCGCATCCCCGGGGCTATCGCTGTTGGATTCGCCAGGGTGCCTGCCCAGGGCGGACGCCATCTGGCATTGATCGCGCACGGTCGGTTTTCCCGCGTGAAGCCCGCCTGCCCGAGGCGCCCTACCCGGTGAGGATCTTGAGGATGCGCCAGGCGTTGGCCTCGCGCGTGTAGCCCTGGTCCAGCACCGTGCGCGCCGCGCGGCCCATGCGCTCCCGCAAGTCCGGGTCCTCGATCAGGCGCGCCAGGGCGGCCACCCACTGTGCATCGCTCATGGCCCACAGGCCGTTGACCTCCGGGGTGACCACGTCGCGGTTGACCCCCACCGGGGTGCACACCGCCGGGATGCCCACCCCGCAGTACTGCAGGATCTTGAGCCCGCACTTGCCCTGCGACCAGGGGTCGTCCCGCAGGGGCATGACCCCGATGTCCATGTCGCGCAGTTCCTCCACCTCACTCGCCTCGCTCCAGGGCACCTTGCGCACCGGGATGTGCTGAGCGTCGAAGAAGACATCGCAGACGATCTTGAGCTCCACCTGCCCGGGGAAGCGCCGACCCAGTTCCTCCCACACCCGGCGGCGTCCCTCGAGGTAGTGGATGCTGCCGTGATCGCCGATCCAGCCGATGGTGACGCGCTCCTTGGGGCGTCCGTAATCCTTGAGGCGGTACCGCTCGGCCGGGATGGAGCTCGGGATCAGCTCCACCTGCGGACACCAGGGCTCGGAGAGCTGCTTCAAGAAGCTGTTGCCGGCGATCACCGCGTCGCTTGCACGCACCATAGCGGCGAAGCGCCGCTGGCGGGTGCGCGAATAGGGGCTTTGCGCCAGGGAATTCTTGAACATCACCGCATCGTCCAGGTCGTAGACCACGCGGCGCGCGCGGGAGGCGAAGAGGGGCAGAAAGGGGAAATGGAAGCGCTTGCGCTGCACGAAGACGCTGTCGAAGACGGGCAGCCTGCGCCACAGGCGCACGTATTGCGCGGGACGCACAGGAAAGGTCTCGATGCGGCAGTCCAGCCCGTGCTCCTCGAGGAAGGGGACGTACTGCAGGATGCGGTAGCGGCTGGCCGCCACCTCCCGGCCCTGGATCAGGACCAGAACCTTCTTCGTCAGACTCTGACCCATTCCCCGCGCTGCCTGTCGTAGTGCCGCACCACACGGGCCGGGTTGCCCACGGCCACGCTGTTGGAGGGGATGTCGCCCATAACCACGGCATTGCCTCCGATGACGCAGCGGTCGCCGATCGTAGTCCCGGGCAGCACGATCACGTTGGCCGCCAGAAAACAGCCGCTGCCGATGGTGATGGGCTTCTCGCCCACCATCGACTGGGCCTCGATGGGGGTGTCCGGGTCTTCGTAGCCGTGGGTGTAGTCCTGCAGGACGACGTTGGGGCCGAACCCGGTGCGGTCGCCGATGGTGATGCCCACCCGGCCGGCGATCCAGGTGCGGAAGCTCAGGTGCACCCCGTTGCCGATGCGCACCACCGGACGGGTGCCCGCCTTATCCTTGGCGGCCACATGGATGACCGTATCCTTGTGGATAGTGACCTCGTCGCCGATGGCGACCCACTCGGGGTGGACGATGTGCACCCCGGGGTACACCAGGACGCCGCGCCCGAATTCCCGGCAGCGTATCCCCCAGTACAGGCCGCGCAGCAGCATGGACGGCGATCTCATGACTTGCCCCCCCCATCGAATTTCACCCACTGTTTGCGCTCGAAGTCGTACTGCCGCACCATGCGGGCCGGGTTGCCGCCCACGATGGTGTAGGGCGGCACGTCGCGCGTCACCACCGAGTTGGCCGAGGCGATGGAGTGGTCGCCCATGGTCACCCCGGGGAAGATGAAGACATTGAAGGCGATCCCGCAGCCCTTGCCGATGATCACCGGGTCCTCCAGGGTCACGGGGTTGTCCTTGACCGTCAGCTCCGGGTCAGAAAAGTTGTGCTTGGTGTCGGCGATGATGACGTTCTTGCCGATGAGCGTCCCGTCGCCGATCTCGACATAGTTGTGGGCGTTGATGAAGGTGCCGGAATTGATGGAAACCCCGTGGCCGATTTTCAGCGTGATGCGGTCTTTGTCCGCACCCCAGGGATCGGCGTAGAGCTCCACCCCGCGCTTGATACGGCAGCTGTCGCCCACCGAGATGTTGTAGGGGCTCTCGAAGATCACCCCCGCATCCCAGTGCACCTTGGAGCCGTAGTGCCCGAACACGACCCGATTGCGCATATTGATCACGACCCTGAGCACCCCCCGGTAGGAGGAATTCATTCGGCGTTTTATGCGGTCGTAATAGACCCGCTGTATGATCTTCTTGTAATTCATCTCCCTTTCCTCACGCCTCTCCCCGCACAGGCGACAATCACCGCCTCCACCTGCCGGAAGGCCGCCTCGTGATCGCCAAAGGTGGTCGGAGCCTCCTGACGCCCTTCTCTATGCCCCATTCTGGCCTGCATGGCAACCGCCAATGCCCCGGCGTCCCCGGCAGGCACCACCGTACCCGAGCTCTCACCCTTAAGATACATGGCAGCCCCGTTGCTGCCGGTGGTGATCACCGGCAGGCCCGAGGCCAGCGCCTCGAGCACCACCAGCGAGCAGGCGTCGTAGAACGAGGGGTGTACCAGACAGTCGCAGGCCGGATAAATGAGCTCGAGATCGCTCGCGCGCCCCCCGAACACGACATGACCGTCCAGATCGCGGGCCTGCCGTTCCTCGCGCGGGCCCGCCGGCCCGATCACCAGAACCTTGAAGGCTTGTCCCTTGAGGCTGCGACAGGCCTCCAGCAGCACCTCGAAACCCTTGAGCGCCAGGTTGTGGGCCACGAAGACAAAGGTGAAGGCCTCCCCCAGCCCGTAGCGCTCCCGGATCTGTGAACGCGCGGCGGCGTTTGTGGGCGTGAAGCGCGCGAGATCGATGCCGTTGGGGACGAGGCGGATCTTTTCTAGCGGATAGCCGAAAAAGGTCTGCATGTCGCGGGCAACCATCTCAGAGATGGCGATCACCTCAGGTCTGGTGATGCGGAAGATCCACCATTCCAGGCCGCGCTGGACCAGGTCCTTGAGGCTCAGACGCATCGTGGCGCGCACCAGGGGGCGCAGCGCGGGCGCGTAGCGCCGGGTTTCGCGCCCGAACCAGGCGCGATGGAGCCCGCCGTGGGGCTGATAGACCTGCATGAAAAAGGTGTTGCCCACGCCGAAATGCACGGCGTCCCGCATGGTGCGGGCCTTGAGCGCGTGCATAAGGGCGAAGCTCAGATGGCGCAGCCCCTGCGGGAAGCGCAGCACGCGCGTCCGGTGGACGCGGATGGCGGGCGCGGCACTGGTGTCGGCCCGCATGCAGATGACCTCCACCGCATGGCCCTGCCGCAAAAGGAAATGCGCCAGATCCCAGACATAGCGTTCGGCCCCGCCGACCGCCGGGTCGAACTTCTCGATGGCCAGGCAGATCCTCACGCGCCAAACTCCCGCACGCACTCGATCACGTAGTCCACCTCGTGGTCCATGAGGAAGGGATGCATGGGCAGGCTCAGGACACACCCCGCCCGCTGCCCGGCGTGCGGCAGGTCTCCCGCGGTGCGGGCCGTTCGGAAGATCGCCTGCTTATGCAGTGGTACCGGATAGTGCACCAGGGTATCGATGCCGCGCTGACGCAGGTGGGTCTGCAGGGCGTCGCGCCTTTCCACCGTGATCACGTAGACGTAGTAGGCATGCGTGAGGGCCTCCCCGGGCGCGCGCTCGACAAGATCGACACCTGTGAGCCCCTCGCGGTAGCGCTCGGCGATCCTCTGGCGCGCCTGGACCCACCCGGGAAGGTGGGTGAGCTTGACCCTGAGTGCGGCCGCCTGCAGCTCGTCCAGCCGGGAGTTGTATCCGGCGCTCTCATAGTGGTAGCGGTCCCGCTGGCCGTAGTTCCTCAGGAGGCACAGGCGCTCGTACAGTGTGGTGTCGTTGGTGACGATCGCTCCGCCGTCGCCATAGGCCCCGAGGTTCTTGGTGGGGTAGAAACTGAAGGCGCCGGCAGCGCCCATCGAACCGGCACCCTTGCCGTTCAACGAGGCGCCGTGGGCCTGGCAGGCGTCCTCCAGGACGCAGAGCCCGTGCTCGGAGGCGATGCGGCCGATGGCCTCCATGTCGGCGCATTCGCCGTAGAGGTGCACCGGGAGGATGGCGCGCGTCTCAGGGGTGATGGCCTGCTCCAGGCCGGCCGGGTCCATGAGGTGCGCGTGGGCCTCGATATCCACAAACACTGGCCGGGCCTGGGTATAGGTGATCGCCAGGGCCGTGGCGGCAAAGGTGTTGGGCACCGTGATGACCTCGTCGCCCGGACCGAGGCCCAGGGCCTTGAGGCTGAGGAACAGGGCGTCCGTGCCGTTGGCCACCCCCAGGGCGTAGCGCGTGCCGCAAAATTCGGCGAACTCCCGCTCGAAGGCGGCCACTTCCTCGCCGAGGATGAAGCGGCCCGAGGCGAACACGCGCCGGAAGGCCGCCTGGAGCTCCCTACCGATGACCTCGAGCTCGCGGGCGGGTTCGAAGAATTTCACCTCCATCGTCTCAGCCCTCCTGACGCTTCCAGTAGTGCCCGTGGTGCGCCTCGTAGAAATCGATCGTGCGGCGGATGCCCTCATCCAGCCCGGTGCGGGGCTCCCAGCCCACGATGCGCCGGATCTTGGAGATGTCGGCCCAGTAGTCGCCGGGCTCCACCTCGGCCCGCTCACGGGTGAATTCCGTGAAGCGGCAGCTGCCCCGGCCGGCGATCTCCACGATCTTGAGCGCCAGATCCCGGAAGCTGACCGGGATGCCGGAGCCCACATTGAAGACCTCGCCGGTGGCCGCCTCGCTGGCAGCCGACATCAGCAGGCACTCCACCAGGTCGTCCACGAAGAGGAAATCACGGATGATCATGCCGTCGCCGAAAACCGGCAGGGGTTCGTTATCCATGGCCTTGCGGATGAACCAGTTGAAGACCCCGTACTCGTCGTGCATCATCTGGTGGCGGGGGCCGTAGGTGTTGGTGATGCGCAGGCAGACGGCCGGGATGCGATACACCTCGTGGTAGACCTGGATCATCTTCTCGGCCGCCAGGTTGGTGACCGCATAGAGCCCCTTGGGGTTGGTGGGGTGGTCCTCGTTCACGGGCAGCTTGACGCTCGCGCCGTATTCTCCGCGCGTGCCGGAATAGATCACCCGCGCCTGGGGGTTGTGGTGGCGCAGGGCCTGCATGAGGACGAGCGTCCCGTGGCAGTTGATCTCGAGGTCCTGCACCGGGTTGCGCATGGAATCCACGTGATTGACCTGGCCGGCCAGATGGAAGATCACGTCCTGGCCCTTGACGAGGTGGTCCATGGAGAGCTGGTTGCGTACGTCGCTGTAATTGATGCGCACGCGCTCCCTGACCGGCGCGAGGTTGAAGAGGTTACCCCCCTGGCGGGGGAGCATGTTGTCGACGATGGTCACCTGAGAGCCCAGCTCCACGAGCCGGAGGGCGAGGTTGGAGCCGATGAAGCCCATGCCCCCGGTGATGAGCACCTGCCGGTCGCAAAACGCCTGCTCGAACGCGCTATTCATGCCTGAGTCCTTTCTCAAGCTCCCACAGCTTGGCATACTTGACGAACACATAGTACATGGTGGAGACGGCAATGACCAGCCCGGCCATGCCGTCCCTGAAGCCCTGTTTGAAGACATACTCCTTGATGAACCGGAAGGGCGGCCTGAGCAGCAGATCGAGGAAGGAAAAGGCCCTCCCCTCGCGCTGCATGTCGAGCGCGGCGGTGGCCGAATAGCGGTTGATGGTGTCAATCTGGTCGGCCAGATCGCGGTAGTTGAAGTGGTGGTAAAAATTCTCGAACTCCCCCACGCGGCCCGCGACCTTGACATTGGCATGCAGGCCGCCGGCAAAGGCCCCGCTGTCTGTCCTGAACAGCCGAATCTCGCAGTCGGGCACCCAGCCCCCGTGATGGATCCAGCGGCCCAGATAGAAGGTGCGCCGGTGGGCGATGTAGCCCGCATAGCGGCCCTGGTCCCTTTGCGGGCGCTGCTGCATCTCGCGCGCCAGCTCGGGCGGGATCTCCTCGTCGGCATCGATGAAGACCACCCACTCGTTGCGCGCCTTGCCGATGCAGTAGTTGTACTGGTCGCGGAATCCCGGCCAGGCGCGCTGCTCGAAGTTGTCCGTGAAGCGCCTCACGATCGCGGGCGTGTCATCCGTGCTGAACGAGTCCACCACGATGATCTCGTCCGCCCAGGGGGCCACGCTCGCAAGCGCCCGCTCCACGGTGCGCGCATTGTTGAAGGTGATCATGCATACGGAAATCTTCACCACGCCCTCACCTCATGATCTCGGCATAGACCATGTCCGGGGTTATGGCCCTCAGACAGGCATAGGTTGCATAGCGGCAGGTGCGCTGCATGCAGGGCGCGCACGCTTCAGAGGCGCTCAGATAGCGCGCCTGCGGCCCGCGCGGCGCGGTGCGCCGCGGGTCGGTGGACCCGAAGATCCCCAGCGTCTTCACCCCCGTGGCCGCCGCCAGGTGCATGGGGCCCGAGTCGTTGGCCACCACGGCCCGGCAGCGCTCCATGCAGGCGGCGCTCTCGAGCAGGCCGGTCTTGCCGGCCAGGTCGCGCGCCTGCGGCCCGATGGCTTCCACGATGGCCGCATTCAGGTCCCTGTCGCTACGGCCGCCGAAGAGCACCACGCCGCCGCCGCCGTCGCGCAGGAAGGTCCTGGCCAGCTCGACAAAGTACTCCCGGGGCCACATCTTGGCCGGCCCGTAGGCCGCCGAGGCAAAGAGCCCCAGGACCGGGCCTTCGAGCCCCTGCAGGAGGGAAGCGGCCCGCTCCCGCTCGGCGGACGTGATGCAGAGCGCCGGCTCGCCCCCCCCGGGGGCATGGCCCGTGAGGGCCTGCAGCAGCTCCAGGTAGAAGTCCGTCTGGTGGCCGTCGTAGCCCTCGATGTCCCCGGGCACCGGATGGGAAAAGAGCGGGGTGCGGCCGTGGCAGGCGCGCCCGCAGCGGATAGGGATCCCGGCCAGGCGCAAGAAGAGGGCCGCGCTTATGGAGTGCGGCAGGCATACCGCCCCTTCGCACTCGAGTTCACGCACTTGTCTAAGGCCCCGGGCCCAGCCCGACAGGCGCGGGCGCTCCTCGAGCTCCACCACGACGGACAGGCAGGGGTTATGGCGGTACAGATCCGCCAGATGGGGCCGGGTGAGCACGCAGATCTCGGCCTGCGGCCAGGCGGCCTTCAGGCCAGTGTAGAAGGGCAGGCTCATGACCACGTCGCCCACCCAGTTCGTTCCGCGCACGATCACCCTTTCCATGTTGTGGTTTATTCCATATACGCTCCATGATTGCAATGCCATAGAATGACCGCCCTTCCGGCACGCCCCGAGGGACAAAAGGGGTCGCTTCATGGACGAAATGCACCCGCGCACCCTTTCTCAATCATGAAATCTGAATTGACTTTTCACTGTAAGAACGATAATTTATCAGATATGATTCTCGACTGGGAAGAAATCTACAAAAACAGGCTCATGGATGCGAAGAGTGCCCTGGAGGGAATCAGACGCGGGGCCCGCGTATTCATCGGCTCCGCCTGCGGGGAGCCCCAACTGCTGGTCATGTCGCTCATCGAAATCTCATCGCACCTGGCCGACACGGAGCTCATCCATTTCCTCAGCGTGGGGGAGGCGCCCTATGCCGACGAGCGTTTCAACGAAAACTTCCGTCACAACGCCCTGTTCATCGGCTCCAGCACTCGCAAGGCCATCCAGGAAGGGCGGGCCGACTACACCCCCATCTTCCTCTCCGAGGTTCCCCTGCTCATGCTGCGGGGCCGGATGCCCATCGACGTGGCCCTGATCACGGTCTCCCCGCCGGACAAGAACGGCTATGTCTCCCTGGGCGTCTCGGTGGACATCACCAAGACCGCCGCCGAGGTGGCGGACTATGTGGTGGGCGAGGTCAACCCGCACATGCCCCGCACCCTTGGCGACAGCTTCCTGCACGTCAGCCAGATCGATGCCTTCGTGAAGAACGAGGCCCCTCTGCTCGAATTCCAGTCCAAGAGTCCCGACTTCATCGCCGAGAAGATCGGCCAGCAGATCGCGGAGCTCGTGGAGAACGAATCCACCATCCAGACCGGGGTGGGGCGCATACCCAGTTCGGTGCTCCCCTACCTCATGGACAAACGTGACCTCGGCGTGCATACCGAGGTCTTCACCGAGGGCATCATCGACCTGGTGGAGGCCGGGGTTATCACCAATCGCAAGAAGACGCTGCACCCCGGCAAGATCGTGGCCTCCTTCTGCATGGGCTCGCGGCGGTTGTATGAATACGTACACGACAACCCCCTCTTTGAATTTCACCCCTGCCACTACGTGAACGACCCCTACATCATTGCCCGCAACGACAAGATGGTGTCCATCAACGCCGCCCTCACGGTGGACCTGACGGGCCAGGTGTGCTCCGATTCGCTGGGCTTCATGTTCTACAGCGGGATCGGCGGCCAGGTGGACTTCGTGCGGGGCTCGGCCATGTCCCGCCGGGGCCGCTCCATCATGACCCTGCCGTCGACCACGGACGATGGCAGCAAATCGCGCATCGTGCCCTACCTCGACCCGGGCAGCGGCGTGGTGGTCACCCGGGGTGATATCCACTACGTGGTCACCGAATACGGCGTGGCCTACGTCCATGGCAAATCGATCCGCGACCGGGCCATGGCGCTGATCAACATCGCCCACCCCAAGTTCCGCGAAGAGTTGCTGGAGGCGGCCAAGGCCCAGGGCTACGTATTCAGGGACCAGATCATGCCCGTGGTGCTCTACCCCAAGGAATACGAAACCTACTGGACGGACAAGAAGAACGAGTCCATCTTCTTCCGTCCGGTCAAGCCCACGGACGAGCGCATGATCCAGGACATGATCTACTCCCTCCCGGAGCAGGACATGTACACCCGCTTCTTCCAGAACCTGAAATCCTTCCCCCACAAGCTGGCCATGCCGCTTTCGGCCATCGACTACACCGACCGCATGGCCATCGCCGCCGTGACCGGCCGCGAGGAACCCGAAAGCAAAGAAGAGATCGTGGCCGTGGGGCGCTATATCCGGGACCCGGTCACCAACTTTGCCGAGGTGGCCTTCACCACCACCAATGCCTTCCAGAACCGGGGCGTGGGAACCTTTCTCCTGAGGTACCTGATCCGCATCGCCCGCGAAAAGAACATCAAGGGCTTCACGGCGGACGTTCTCAGCCGCAATGCTCCGATGATGAAGGTCTTTTCCAAGGCAGGCTACCCCTTGAAGACCAACCTGGAATACGGCGTCTACGAGATCGAGCTGCGCTTCACCGAGGAACAGGGCAGCACCACCACCTGAGGCGTCACCGCTCTTGCGTTCCTCGCACCGCCTGCCTGCCCCCCCTGAGGGGCCAAGGCCGCGTGTCTTTCTCCTTCTCAGATAGGCAACCCGGCTCCGTAGATGTCGGAGCGGTTCACTGCGGCCCCGCAGAGGCCCTCCTCAATGAATCAGTCTCCCTGCAATGATGATGGGGGATGTTTGGGAGGATGTGCGCGCTAGAAAAGGGACAAAGGCCAGCCCCCCGCTACAGGCTGTGCCTGTACCGGGGGGCTGGTGATCACTGGCGTTTAGAAGCCGGCCGTGCCGATGAAGCAACCGCCCCCGCCGCCTCCGCCGCCGGCCCCGGCGGCGAGTGTGGCGCTGGAGGAGGTGTCGCTCTGGGGGTTCTCGTCCTCTTCCTGGGCATAGATGCGGTAGCGCCCGAGGTACTGTGTGCTGAAACTCACCAGGCTCTCCGCCACATCATAGGAGGAGCCGATGGAGATCCAGTCCTCCTGCAGGGCATCGTAGCGTTCCACCACGGGGTTGTCCTCGGTATAGTAGTACACGCTGACCGTCGCCGGGCTTCCCAGGGTGAGGTCGAAGGGCAACAGATCGAACTCCACCAGGTCGGCGAGGGCCTCGGAGAGGGCCTCGGAGCTCAGGTCCGCGGACTGTCCGATGCCCAGGTTCAGGCCCTGCACCAGGGCATCCGCCCCCAGCCACAGGCTCACACCCAGGGTTTCGTCGGCCAGTTGCAGGGCGCTGCCCGGCTCATAGCCGCTGACCGCGAAGAGATACTCCGTCACCGACAGTCGGAGCAGACAGAAGAGCTCCCCCTCCAGGGTGGTGACATTGTAGAGGTAGGTGCCGGGAACGGTGGCCGTGAGTGTCCCGGCATCGGGGATCGGGGCGTCACCCGCCTCAAGGGCCGTGACGGTGTAGGTCTCGTCGATGGCAAGCGCCGCGTAGACATCGATCACCTCGCCCACCTCGGCGATGAAATCCTGGACCAGGCTGGTGACCACGACGCCTTCCACCACCTGGCCGGTCTGCGGGGTGTCCTCGGAATCAAGCGGATTCGTACCGGCGCGATACTCCACCAGGTTCACCACACCGTCGAGGTCGGGGTCGGCCCAGGCATCCCGGGCGTCGTTGGCGTTGCCGCCCCAGGACTGTTCGATGTAGTCCGGGATCCCGTCCTGGTCCGTATCTGTGGCCACGACGCTTTCCTCGGGGACGGCGAGGCTGACCTCTTCTGAGTAGGCGCTCTCGTTGCCGGTATCGTCAAAGGCGGTTACGGCAAAGTAATAGGTGGTTCCGGCCTCCAGGGCCTCGATCTCGATGCTGTTGGTTACCACCTCCAGGCCCTGGCCGAGGGACTGCGCATAGCTGCGGCTCTGCAGTCCGTAATACACGCGGTACCCGGCGAGATCGGCCTCGGTGTTCGCCACCCAGTTCACCCTAACCGTGGCCGCATGCAGCGCCTGGCCGCCGAGAAGGAAAACCAGCATCCATAAACCCATCCGCAAGCCATACGTAACCGTCCTGTGCACCATCATATGTATCTCCTCGCCCGCAGAGCTACAAATGATGTGCCACTATTTAATTGACGTTATTTCAAATAGTTGAATTTTGCACGACCATAGCCACCGTGCAAAATGGTAACCGCTGTTACGATTTCGTACATATTCCCGCCGCCCAACCCCCGCCGGCTTTTTGAGCCCACAGTCATGGGCCCTTATAAAAGTCTTTGACTTCACCTCCAAGATAGCCTAGATTTTTCATGTTTAATTCGCCAGGGGCCGCATTGATCAACACGGGCGGCGATCATGGACATGAACCCCAAGGCAAGCCCAAGACACCCCTTGACGCCGCAAGGAGTAAGGGAATGCGAACCATGGCGATGAAAGGGCCGGGCCCGGCCCCGAGATTCATACCCGGGGTATCGGAGTCTCTTGACAGGCCATGACGGAGGAGGTGCACATGGGCTATCGCGTCCTGACTAAGTCTGATGCGGCCATTATCGCGGCCATGGGCAGCGGCGTCATCCCGCGCGGGGGGCGGCATTTCACCCTGGGCGCTGCGGACCTCGAGGACCAGTGGCTGGCCAGAACCGACTACCTCCTCGCGCGCATGACCCCGCTGACGCGGGTGGGCCTGAAGATGGCGGCACGGGCGCTCAACATCCTCTGGCCGCTCGTCCATCTGAGGAAGCTCACCCCCCTGACCGCCATGGAAGAAGAGGAACGCACCGAACTCTTCCACCTGATCGAGAATTCCCGCTTCCCCGGGCCCCTGACGATGCTCGTGGTGAAGGTGCTGGTCTTCCCGGCCTTCTACGGCCTGGATGAGGTCAAAGAGGCCATCGGCTATCGCGAACGTTATCCGCACCAGGACCGGTTCGAGGGTCTGAAGGACTGAGGAGGGCAGGTCATGATACGAGAAATCAAAGACATCCGTTCCCATATCCACGAAGAGGCGGACGTGTGCGTGATCGGCACCGGGGCCGGCGGGGCCGTGGTGGCGCGCGAACTGGCCGAAAGCGGCCTGAACGTGGTGGTACTCGAAGAGGGCAGCCATTTCACCGCCAAAAACTTCAACCAGGACCCCGGCGACATGATGGCCATGATGTACCGCGACAGTGGCACCACCGTGGCCCTGGGCCTGCCGCCGGCCTCCATCACCCTGGGGCGCTGCGTGGGCGGCACCACCACCATCAATTCGGCCACCTGCTTCCGCACCCCCCCCGAGGTTATCCGGAACTGGGTCACGCAGTACGGCTGCGAGGGGCTCACGCCGGAAGAACTCGACCCCTTCTTCGAGCGCGTGGAGCGCCAGATCCACGTCACCGAACTCACCGAGGACATCCTCGGCAACGTCTACCAGATCGTCAAGCGCGGCGCCCGGGAGCTGGGTCTGGAGGTCAAGCCCCTGAGCCACAACGTGAAGGACTGCCGCGGCGCCGGCGTCTGCCAGTGGGGCTGCATCACGGGGGCCAAACAATCCACCGACATCGCCTACATCCCGGCGGCCTCCCAGGCCGGGGCACGCATCTACGCCAACTGCCGCGCCACGCGCCTGGAGGTGGAGTCCGGCCGCGTGCGCGGCGTCCAGGGGATCTTCATCCACCCGCACACCGGGCAGAAACGCCACCGCCTGCACGTCAAAGCGCGCGTCGTGTGCCTGGCCATGGGGGCGCTCATCACCCCGGCCTTCCTGGGCCGGCAGCGCCTGGCCAACACCTCGGGTATGCTGGGCCGGGGACTGACCATCCATCCCTGCGGCCGGGTGGTGGCCGAGATGGACGAAGAGGTCAACGGCCACCACGGCGTCTCCCAGGGCGGGATGATCGACGCCTTCAAGGACGAGGGCATCATGCTGGAGGGCATCTTCCTGCCCCCGGGGGTGATGGCCATGGCCCTGCCGGGGGTGGGCGAGGACCACAAATACATCGCCAGCCGCTACAACCACCTGGCCGCCTTCGGCGTCATGGTGAGCGACACGACGCGCGGGCGCGTGCGTCCCGGCCACTTCGGCTACGCCTTCACGGCCTTCTACTCCCTCAACCAGACCGATGCCGAACGCCTGCACAAGGGCATCGGCTACGTAGCGGACATCTTCTTCGCCGCCGGCGCCAAGAGGGTCTTCACGGGCTGCTACGCCAAGCCGGTGCTCGACTCGCGCCAGGACCTGGCCGCCTTCCGGGAAATCAGGGTGCGGCCCTGGCACTTCGAGGTCATGGCCTTCCACCCCCTGGGCACCTGCCGCATGGGCAACGACCCCAGAGATTCGGTGGTGAACCTGAACCTGGAGTCCCACGACATCAAGGGGCTCTTCATCCCCGACGGCAGCCCCTTCCCTTCCTCGCTGGGGGTCAATCCCCAGCTGACCATCATGGCCTTCGCTACCCGCTGCGCCGACCACATCGCCGGGAAGATCGCGCGCTACTAGGACAACAGGCCTTCCCGGGTAAGGATCGATGGGGGCTTGCGCGAAAGACGCTCTCGCAAAGGACCCGCAGGTCCGCTCGCCCGGCTCGGCGCCCCGTTCAAGGCCTGACCCTTGGGTTAGCACTCTCGGGGCAGATGCGCCCCCCCTTTCTGACAGGAGCGCGACTCCTCAATTTCGTTGACAAAATCCACCTTCCCCCCTAAGCTTTTCTGCATGTCCAGCGGGCGCCGGTGGGCCTTGAGGGACTGCATACCACACACGAAAGGGGTCCAAAGAGCATGCACAAGTCCATGATAAACGCCCTGGTCTTTCTGGCCGTGATGATCCTGCTCCCCGTGAGCGCGCACTCCGCCGACAGCGAAGGCTGCCAGGACCACCCCTTCCTCACGCGCATGCCGCACTTCTCCATCGAAGACTGTTCGGCGGCCTTCGATGCGCTCGAGCTGACCGTCGGGCTGAACGCGGAGGAAGAGGAACAGCTCAAGACGGTCGAGGGGCAGGTCACCCGTATCAGCTATTGCATCGAGGACGGCTCCCAGGCACCCAGCGATCTTCAGATCCGACGCAACTACGAGAGTGCCATCAAGAAGATCGGCGGCAGCGTGATCTACAACGGGGACAACTGCTTGTGCGCCCGGACCGTCAAAAACGGCCAGGAGATCTGGATCGCGGTGCGGGTCTTCAATGGCGGGGAAACGATTCAGCTGGCCATCGCCGAGATCGAGGCCATGGTGCAGGAGGTCAGCGCCAACGACATGTACGAGGCGCTCAACCGCGACGGCTTCATGGCCTTGTACATAAATTTCGATACCGGCAAGGCCCTGATCAAGCCGCAGTCGCTGCCCATCATCGCGCAGGTGGTGGCCCTGCTCAAGGAGAACCCCTCCCTCAAACTCGGCATAGAGGGTCATACCGACAATGTCGGCGAGGCGGTCTTCAACAAGGCCCTGTCGCAGGAGCGGGCGGAAGCCGTCATGGCCGCCCTCGTCGAGCGCGGCATCGCCTCCGGGCGCCTGAGCGCCACAGGCCGCGGGCAGGAGGTCCCCCTCGCCGACAACCGCAGTGAAGAGGGCCGCGCCAAGAACCGCCGCGTCGAGATCGTCAAACGCTGAGCGACCGAGGTACGCCCGCACGACACCTCTCCATCGGTGCGGCCCGTCGCCGGGGCGGTCCGGCAGGGGAAGCGGGGGTGCGGAAGAGGAAAAGAGCGCGGTTGTCCATGAAAGAGGGGCTTTCCTCTTCTCTTTTGATCGGGGGGATGAATCGCAGGGCAGGCTTCCTACACCTCCCGGCCGCCGCAACAGGTAAGGGAAGGTGACCCGCAGCGGGTAGCGCATTCACGCTACATGGCCACTCACCGGGGGCAGCGTCCCTGTGCCTTTCTGCCCGGGAACGCTTGCATTTATGTCTGGCACTCTTTATAGTGGAGGCGGTCGAACACTCCGGGAGGCACGCGCATGAACGCGTACGGTGTCAGGGTGGAGAGGCAGGGGAAGATCGCGATCGTGGTTTTCGATCGACCCGCGCGCCGGAATGCCTTTGACGAGGTGATGTGGTCCGGTCTGGAGTGCGCGGTGGCAGAGTTGCGGGAGGACCTGCCCCGCGCCGTCGTGGTTACCGGGAAGGGCACGGCCTTCTGCGCCGGGTTCGATGTCAATCCCGACAATCCCCAGGTGAGCGGATTGATCGGGTCGGTCGAGCGCCATGAACGCGCGCCGGTGGAGACCCTGATCCACCGTTTGCAGGATGCGGTGGACGGCCTGGTAAGCCTGCCCGTCCCGATCATCGCGGCCGTCAACGGCGATGCCTACGGCGGCGGTTCCGAGCTGGCCTCCCGCTGTGACCTCAGAGTGATGGACCCCCAAGCGGTCATCTGCCTGTCAGAGGCCCGCCTGGGGCTCATGCCCGACTGGGGCGGAGGCCCCGGTCTCACGCGGCTCATCGGCGCTTCACGAGCGGCGGACCTGATCCTCACCGGCCGCAAGGTCGGCGCCGCCGAGGCCCTGCAGATCGGCCTCGTCAACCGTGTCAGCGCCCCGGGGATGGCCGCGGCCGAGGCGATCGGGCTGGCGGAGGCCATTGCCCGCAACGGGCCACGCGCCGTGCGCCATGCGCTGAAGGTCATCCGCGCCGCGGCGGACTTGCCGATGCACACCGCCCTCGATCTGGAACGCGAGCAGGCGGTTACGCTCATCGTCTCGGGCGAGTGCCTGCACGGCATCACGGCCTTTCTCTCCAAGCAGGAACCGGCGTTCCCCGATATCGAGCACTGACGGGGCGCCTCCCTCCTCCCCCCCTCCCCGGGGGGGGGTGAGGAGCAGGGGAACCATTCAGGCTGGCAGCTGGAATGACGGTAAACTGACCGATTGCTGTAAAATTACGGGAGGAGGTAAGCTGATGGTCCTGGAAGGGGGTAGGAAGCGGGCGGTTCTGCGGGTTTCTCTCTTATGCATTCCTTTCCTTTGGTTGTTTCTCACCGGTCTTTCGGGCTGGGCTGCGGTCGATCCTTCCGAGGGAGAAACCACCTACCGCCTGATTTCCGAGGCCGTTCGAGGCCAGGGTGACGGCGCAGTGCTGCTCGAAATCGAAGCGCAAAGAGCGCGACTTGACTGGACAAAGGCTCAACCCATGGAGCTCAAAGGCAATCTGCGTCTGCTCAAACATCAACAAGGCCCAGGGACGGCCGAGAAATCAGGCGTCTTCCTGGTGAGGAAACTCTCGGGAGAGGTCTTTGTTCTGGTCACACCGCCGGCCGGGAGCGATCCCCTCTATGCCGGCCTGGAAAAGCTGCTGCAGGACAAGCTGGCCTTCCAGATCGAGACCCTCACCGCACGGGTTGATGGCCGGGAGCTGTCCTTCGCCCGTCTCCTGGAGCGGCCCTACCAGCTCACCTTCGACAGGATCTTCAAGGTATCGATCGTGCTGCTGCTGTTCTTCGTCATGCTGGGAATGGCGTTGACCCTCACCGTGCAGGATTTTGTGGGCGTCTTCACCAAACCGCTGGCCATGATCGTGGGCCTTCTGGTGCAGTACGGTCTCATGCCGCTGGTGGCCGTGCTGATCGGGCGGCTGATGGGCTTCTATGAAACCATGCCCTTCATCTTCATCGGCCTGGTCCTGGCCATGGCCTCGCCGGGCGGCGTCACCTCCAACCTCTTCACCCAGTTGACCAGGGGGGACCTGGCCCTCTCCATCTCGCTGACCGCCCTGTCGACGGTGCTCTCCCTGGTTTTCACCCCCCTGCTCTTGAGCCTCTACTGCTCCAACGTCCCCGACGTCGAGATCCCCGTGGGCCTGATCGTCTCGACCATCGCCGTGCTGGTCATCATCCCGCTTATCATCGGGATGACGGTGCGGTCCCGATGGGCCGCGTTTGCGCAAAAGTCCACCAGGATATTCTCACTGCTGGGGCTGGTGGCCCTCGTGTTTCTGATCGTCGCCGGTGTTGTCAGCAACCTGGAGGTGTTCAAGGAGATCCAGCGCTACGGCCTGGCCGCCCTGGCGACCCTTCTGTTAGCCGCAAGCGCCCTTTTCCTGGGCATCTCCATGGCCAGATTGAGCGGGGCGGGCAACAGCCAGAATCGGGCCATGACCTTCCAGTCCCTGATCCGCAACACCTCGCTCGCCATGGCCATCTCGCTTTTGCTGCAGGACATCATGGGCGATTTCTACAGCTCCATGTTCGTGACCGCGGCCCTGTACAGCTTCTGCATGTTCCTCGTCGGCGCGCTCTCCATCAACCTCTACAAGAAATACCTGGGGGTCGGACAGACGCCAGCGGAATAGATCCGCGCCGGACTCACAGCGGAGGGTCTTCAGGGGAGATCCTGACCCGCAGGGCATGATCCGCGGGGCAGGTTCCGCGGGGCAGGTTCCGGCCCCTTTCGGCCGCCGCGAGCGGTAAGGGAATGCGCGCCCTGGCGATCAGAACATCCTGTCTCTGATGGCCTGGGCAATCCGCTGCGGGTCGGGCAGCATGGCGTTTTCCAGGCCCTTGGCATAGGGGATCGGACATTCCGGGGCGGCGATGCGCAGCGGGGCGGATCTCAGGACCCTGAAGCCCGCCGTGGCCGCGCGCGCGATGACCTCCGCCCCGATGCCCCCGGTGCAGGTGCCCTCTTCCACCGTGACCAGGCGGCCGGTCTTCTTGATCGACCGCAGGATCGTCTCGCTGTCGAGCGGATAGAGGGTGCACAGGTCGATGACCTCGACGCCGATCCCCTCCCTTTCCAGCAGGGCGGCGGCCTCGAGGGACACCCCCACCCCCAGCAGGTGGGTCACGATGGTCACGTCCTCCCCGGACCTGCGGATGAGGGCCTTGCCCAGCGGCAGGGTGTATTCCCCGTCGGGTATTCTGCCCGTCTCGGCATACATCAGCTTGTGCTCGAAGAAGATGACCGGGCTGTTGATCCGGATGGCCGCTTTCAGGAGTCCCTTGGCGGTATAGGCATCCGACGGAGAGACCACCATGAGGCCGGGAACCCCGAAAAAGAACTTCTCCATGGACTGCGAGTGCTGCGCGGCCATGCCGATGCCGCTGCCCACAGGCGTGCGGATGGTCAGCGGGATCGAGACCTGTCCGCCGGTCATGTAGCGCAGCTTGGCGGCCTGATTGAGGATCGGGTCCATGCAGCAGGCCAGGAAATCGCCGAACAGGATTTCGGCCACCGGCCGCAGGCCGGTCATGGCGGCGCCCACCGCGCCGCCCACAATGCCGTATTCGCTGATCGGCGTGTCGATGATGCGCCCGGTGCCAAAGCGCTCCACCAGGCCCTCGGTCACATTGAAATATCCGCCGAGCGTCACGTCCTCGCCCCAGAGAAAGACGCCGCCGTCGCGCTCCATCTCTTCGGCCAGGGCCTCGTTGATGGCCTGGGCCAGGGAGACCTGCCTTTCCCCGGCGCCGGTCGACTCTATCGCGCCCGTGAAATACGCCCTGTCCTCGGGCGCATACACATCCGCCAGCAGCGCGCTTACCCCCGGATCCGGCGACGCCTCGGCAAAGGCCACCGCCGAAGCGACCGCCTCGGTGGCGGCCTGGCGGGTGGCCTCGATATCCGCCGGGGTCGCGGCGCCCTCGGCGAGCATCTCCTGGATGAGGCGGGCGATCGGGTCTTCCCGCCGGTAGGCCTCCTTTTCCGACGCATCGCGGTAGAGCTCGGGGTCGCCTTCCATATGCCCGTGCCAGCGGTAGGTCAAAAGCTCGATCAGGCGCGGCCGGCGGTCCGTGCGCAGGGCCCGCACCACCTCACCGACCTTGGCGTACACCTCCCGGACATCGTTGCCGCCCAGCTGCAGCGCCTCCATCCCGTAGGCCTGGGCCCGCTGGTACAGGTCGGTCACGCCCGAGTGCCGCTCCAGGGGGGTGAATTCCCCGTAGCGGTTGTTCTCCACCACGGTCAGCACCGGCAGGTGGAACACCGCGATCATGTTCATGGCCTCGTGGAACATGCCCTGGTTGACGCTGCCGTCCCCGGCGATGACCACGGAGATGTCGTCTCGTTCCTGCTGTTTTATGGTCAGGCCGGCCCCCATGGCCAGGAGGTATCCGGCGCCGACGATGCCGTTGGCGCCCAGCACCCCGCGCCCCCCGTCGGTCACGTGCATGGAGCCGCCCTTGCCGGCGCACAGCCCCTCCGCCTTGCCGTAGAGCTCGGCCATCATGCGCTTGAGGTCGGCGCCCTTGGCGATGATATGCCCGTGCCCCCGGTGGGTGGTGTTGAGATAATCCGACTGCCTCAGGTTCAGGCAGACGCCGGCCGCCACGGCCTCCTGCCCGATGGACAGGTGGATGGCCTCGGTGGGCAGTCGGCCTTCACCGAAGGCGGCCGCCAGGTGCTCTTCGAAGGCCCGGATGGTGAGCATGGTCTGCAGCAGGTCCCGGTCGGTGGCCGGCAGGGGCTCTGCCCGGTGCAGCACCGGCGGTTTAGAGGGTGGACCCGAGGCAAAGGCGAGCGGGAAGCCGGGCAGGAACTCCGGGTGCAACTCCCCTTTTTTGGGGAGACCGAGGCGGCCCCAGAACGACGCCTTCTGCCTTCCGGCCCTTGGCGTGGGGGCCTGCTCCAGCAGATCGCCCCTGCCAAACTCCCGCAGGACCTGCGGATAGAGGGCAAAGGCCGGCTTGAGGGCCGGGATCAGCTTGAGGGCCTTCTGCACCGAGCCCTTGGGGATGATCCTGCGGGAGGCGATCGCCATGGGGATATTCAGCTCCTCCAGCCAGAATTTATGGCTGGTTTCCGAAGAGAGAATCATCTCCACGTCGGCCGCTCTCTCTTCTTCCGGATTCCAGTAATACCGGGGGCCCGCGCCGGTGGTGTCGATATAGAGCACGGTCGGGTAATCGGTATAGCGGAACTTGGCAACGATCTTGACCCCCCCGATCGAGTCGACGATTGCCGGGGTCGCCAGGATCCTGTCCCACAGCCGCGACAGAATCGCCTCCATTTCCTCCTGGCCCTGATAGGGTGCCATCGTTCCACCTCCCCTGTGTCTCCCCCGCCCGAGGCCCCCGTTCACCGCGGTTAAGTGCCCCGAATGGACCCCTTAGCGCGACAGCTTCGGGATCAACATGGGGGTCTTGCGCTTGTATTCACGGTAGGCCTCGCCGAGACGTTTCTCCAGTTCCGGTTCCTCGATAAGCTTGAACTCGAGGATGCTGCCGACCACAAAGAGCGGGGCAAAGACGAAGACCAGGGAGGGGGATCCCACCGAGAACCCAAGCCCGAAGAGCAGAGAGAATATCCCGGACAGCATGGGGTTTCTCGTATAGGCATAGGGCCCGGCATCGACGAGCTCAGGGGGTGGGCTGACCGGCACCGGGGTTCCCTTGGCCTTGAGAAACTGCAGGACTGACCAGGACGACAAGAACGCACCCCCGGCCAAGAGCGGCAGGGACAGGAGATACGACCTGGGCGCCCGGACATATCCCGGAAACGTGAAAGCCTTATCGGCCGTGCGCGCCAGGAAGACGGTCAGCCAAACCAGGAACAGGAAGGATGCGGCAAGGATGGGCGTAAGGATGATCCGCAGATGCCGTGCCCCGGTTACCACCCGATACACGCAATTCACGACACGTTCCATGTCCTCACCCCCCCTACCGGCCGCCACCATCCGCCGCACACCGACGTACCGAAGGGTACCACTTACCGTGAGACAGCGCAAGGCCGGCCCTGCACCCAGGCGGTGATTCCGGCGAGCAAGCCGGGGCCGCACACCTTACCGATTCCATAGCAAAGCATGGATCTTCTCCACCGCCAGGCATCAACGGCGCGTGTCAGCGCGTCCGGTGGATGCATTTGATACTATGTAAGGCCTCCTCGAAAGGGTGGTATATTTGAAGCACCAACAAC
>CAZUDI010000007.1:0-48872 GCA_964618975.1 uncultured Bacteriovoracaceae bacterium
GAAACTCATGAACACATCCACCAGCCGCTGTGCGACATCTTCCGGATCGAGCCTGCGGTAGATCCTCGGGTCCTGGGAGGTGATGCCCTTCGGACACAGCCCGATGTTGCAGATATTGCACCGGTCGTTTTCCGATCCCACACAGCCCGCACATGCCTGCATGATATACTTTCCTGCCTGAACCCCGCTGGCCCCCAGCATGATCAGTGCTGCGGCGTTTGCCGCGAGGTTTCCGTTCTTGCCGATGCCTCCGCCGGCAAATATCGGGATCTCGTTCTGCTTGCCGATCTTTACCAGGTTGAGGTAGGCATCGCGGACATTGCTCGCTATGGGATGGCCCATGTGATTCATGGAAACGTTGTAGGCGGCCCCTGTCCCCCCGTCCTCGCCGTCGATGGCAAGACCGGCTGCATAGGGGTTTCTTGCAAGGTTATTGAGCACTGCGAGCGATGTCGTGGTAGCGGATATTTTCGGATACACAGGCACCCTGAATCCCCAGGCCATGCACATGGACTGGATCATCTTGGCAACGCTCTCCTCGATGGAATACTTGGTCTGATGGGTCGGCGGGGAAGGAAGGCTCACCCCTTCCGGAACGCCCCTGATGGCTGCTATGAGCTTGTTTACCTTGTACCACATGAGCAGTCCGCCGTCTCCGGGCTTTGCCCCCTGCCCGTATTTTATCTCTATGGCGCAGGGGTCCTCCTTCATCTCGGGCAGGGCGTGGATGATCTCGTCCCAGCCGAAGTAGCCGCTGGCGATCTGCAGGATCACGTATTTGATGAAACGCGAGCGCAGCAGCCGGGGCGGACACCCGCCCTCCCCGGTGCAGATACGCACCGGCATGCCCATCTCCTCGTTCAGATAGGTCACCCCCATCTGGAGCCCCTCCCACATGTTGGGCGAGAGGGCGCCGAAGGACATGCTGCCGATGATCAGGGGATAGATCTCGCGCACCGGCGGCACCCAGGCGCTGTCGCGGGCACGCTGCAGGGCCTGCTCGGGCGGCAGGATCCGTCCCAGGAGGGTCCGCAGCTCGAATTCGTGGCGACCGGCGTCCAGGGCCGGGTCGGTGAGCATGGAGATGCGGATGAACTTGATCTGGTCCAGGACACTCTCGCTGGCGTTGCGCCGTCCGCCCCGGCGCCGGGGCTCGCCGCCCTCGTCGAGGTGGAACTTGAGCTTGTCGGCCTCCTCGTTACGCACGGGCATGATGGCGTTGTTGGGGCACACGAGGGTACACATGCCGCAGCCCACACAGGCCTTTTGGGGGTCGGCGATCTGGCGGATGGCATGGAAGACCCCGTAGACGTTCGAGGGCCTTTGACCGAGCCCCAGGGGCACCTGAAGCGTGCGCTTGCGGTGCACACCCAGTTCGATGGCCCGCACGGGGCAGACCGCGGTGCACCTCCCGCACAGGGTACACCGGTCACGGTCCCAGAGCACCTGCCAGCGCAGGTCCTTGAGGCTCAGACTGGACGGCTGCAGGGTTCCCATTGGGACCTCCTCTTGACCTCCCGCCTCACCGCGTCCACGTAGACCGTATCGTAGCGCATGGGCTGGAGGTCGTAGTTTTTCTCGCGGTAGGGGATGGCCTCGTCCAGCCCGCACATCTCGGAGGAGAAGGCGAACAGGCCGGGGCGCCCGCCCACGACCCCGGGGCGGAGCTTCTTGCTGTCCTGGGCCATGAAGAGGGTCCGGTTCGGCAGGCAGCCGATGACACAGTTGGGCCCGTCGATGGTCAGCGGCCGGCAGGTCTGCTTGAGCAGGCGCAGGAAGGCCCCGTCGGGATGCCGCGCGAGCTCCTCATCCCGCAGCGGGGTGATGACGTGCTTGTAGGCGTCGATCCCCAGCCCGAGGGTGGAGAGCGTGTAGTGCATAATGTGGGTGAAGACCTCGGAATCCGATTCGTAGCCCAGGTATCCCGGGTGGTTGCGGGAGAGCAGGAACTCCCGGATGGGCACGAAGGCCGTGTTCTCGCCATTGGTCATACTCGAGACCCCCTCGATGAAGAAGGGGTGGCAGGCATAGAGGTTGATGCCGTAGTTCGTGTTCTGCCTTCCCTGAGCCATGATGATGCGGGCCTTGATTCCCCGGCGATCCAGCCCCAGATATTCGGCGATCTCCAGCGGATCGCCCACCTCCTTGATCATCACCACGTCAGGCCAGAAAGAGAACACGATCATGGATGCGTCGGCCTCACCCATCAGGCGCAGCTGCACACGCGTCTTCATCAGGCGCCGGGCGATCTCGGCCTCATCGAGCCCGTCCCACTCGAAGGGGTACTCGTAGACGCGGATCAGATAGATATCGCGCTTGGGGGTGCCCGGGGGCGGTTCCTTGGAGGGTCGGATGGAGAGCTTGAATTTGGTGAGGAACCCGAGTTCCATCATGTAGGCGTCCAGGCGTTTGATGCCCTCCTGGGTGAAGATGCCCGAGAGGATGGGCGAGCCCTTGAACGGCTCAAGCTCGCCGCCCAGATCCGTCATGAGGAGTCCCACGCCGGATCCGTCGTGACCTTCCTTCATCACGTTCAGGGCCCGGATGGCCACCATGGGCGACAGGGCCTCGTCACTGGTTATGGCAAACAAACGGCACACGCTCGCGCTCCTTTCTCCAGAGGGTTTCTGCCTCTCCTAGAGCGAGAAGTGTGCCAAGTCACCGCCAGCGGGGCCCTGCGGACCCCTGCAGGGCCGGCAGGGATCTTAATTAATATAACCAGTTAATTCATTAAGATATATCTGCCAAGTCTCCGGAGGGTGCTTCGGAGGCCGCCGCGGGTCGCCCACGGGGGTATCGGGATATGATTCAATATTGTGCCACAACCTCTCGTCGGTTCTTTTTTGTTTCACCAAGGGCCGCCTACGGCAGTGCCACGGGTGGCTCCTATGCTCCCTGCCCCCTCGATGGCATCGCGTCGAACATGCACCCACCAGAAAAACGGGCGCAGCTCCCTCCGTAAAGGTGGGGCACATGCCCGGGAGAGATCCGGCGAATGCGGCCCTCAGGCGTTCGATGACCGATCCGGGTCGCCTCAGGGCCTGAACCCGGACCTATCCAGAAAACACACGAGGCGCTGGGAGACCATGTCGGCCTCGACCCGCAGGGGCGCATCCTTCAGATCATACACCTTGAGGACCCCCTCCAGGTCCCTGTGCTCCGGCAGCAGGGCTCCCAGGAGATTGGGGAAGACCTCCAGCCGTTCGGGTCGAAAGAACACCTCCGCCTTCCAGGGAAAGACCGCGATAAAGAAAATCTCCGTCTCCACGAGGTCCTGGAAAAAGTGGGTGCCGTAGGAGAGCTCGGGCAGGAGTGTCCCACCCAGGTCCGAGACCTCGAGCAGCACGCACATGTTATTGATCTCGGAGAAATGCACCGGCACCCCCAGCGAGGGTGTGGTGGTGCCCCAGCGCCCGGGCCCCATGAGCAGGGTCGGCTCGGTCTGGCGATCCTCGATGAGACGGTTGAGCTCACCCACCACCCGCGCCAGGAGATACTTGTCGGCCAGCGCAAGCCCTGTATACCCCTGCGGATCGATACAGATCAGGCGTAAGATCGGCTGGGAGATACTGCCCCCCATGAAATTCCCCTCCATTCTAAGCAGGATATCGTCCTCATTGACCCGCTCCGGGAACCCGACGTGCCCCTGCTGCCCGATGGTCTGTAGCGGCCGACACTGGACCAGGTTGATGCGGTACTCCCCCTGCTGGTCGAAATTCACGGTGAACTCCACATCCACCGGATAGGCATATTCCCGCTCGAGGATCTTCATCGTGCGCTGCATGGTAGGGGCGAAATCCGTGCCTCGCAGCAGGGTGTCGAAGGACAGCAGCCACACCTCCTCCGCGGGCCTACCCAGCTGGCGCATGCGTGCGGTGCTCTCCTCGTCACGCACCGCGACCCGTTCCAGATCGATACCCAGAGAGGCGTTGGCCAGGGCGTGGAAGTCCAGCGTCTGCAGATGGTTCTCCTCGATATTGATCACGTCCACCTGGTGCTGGGAATAGGTCCGCAGATCGTCCAGGCCGGCATGCGGCCGCACGAGCGGCTCGTCCAGCGCCACGATGCGGGGGTAGTCTCCCTCCACCCGGTCTACGGCCCGCGTGCCCAGACCGTAGACCAGGCGCAGCATGCCGGAGGCCGGGTCCATACCCTTCTTCCAGACAAAGGTATTGCGGGAAACGCCCACCCCGGCCAACTCGGGAAAAAAGTACTGCCGGCGGTTGGAGCCCGAGACCCGCTGCACGAGGAGGGCCATCTGCTCGTCGTGCTGCTCGAGGCCGCGCTGTCGCCGGTAGATGAGGGCATCCTCGTTCATGGTGCTGGCGAAGATCCGTCGCACCGCGTTCTCGAACTGGTCGTAGCGCCTCCCGGGCGTGCCCTGATTGGCAAGGAAGATGCTCTCGTACTTGCCGGCGAAGGCGGATCCAAAGGAATCCTCGAGCAGGGAGGACGATCGCACGATGATCGGCGACTGACCGAAGTACTCCAGCATCTGGATGAACTGCTCCTGAATCTCGTCCGGAAAGCCGCCGGAGAGCATCTGCTCCCTTAGATAAGTCGCCACCTCGAAATACCCTTCAGGTGTCTTCTGCTCCATGCGCATCTTCCACCAGCCATTCTGCACCAGGTAGGTATAGAACACGTCCGAGCCGACATAGAAGGAATCGTGGGGTTCGAGGTGCGCGAGCGCCTCGGGGGAGGCCTCCCGCGTGAGCAGTGCACGGGCCAGCAGCATGCCCACGGTCTTGCCGCCCACATAGCCGGTGCCGATCATGCGGGAACGCACGTCGAGCAGATCCTCGAGGCGGAAGTGGCGCTTGCTGAGCTCCGACATGCGCGGCTCGCGCACCATCATGATGCGGCACAGTTCCTCCACCATCCGGGCGCGCTCGGGGCTGTCTTCCGGGCTCTGGGTGAGTTCGGCGGCCTTGAGGAAGAGCCGGTCCCAGTAATCGAGATTACGCCGGGCGCCCACCTCCCAGCGCCGGGACATGTGCGTGCTCAGGCGGGTGGCATCGATGCTGTTGGTGACGGGCGTGAAACAATCCGCCTGCTGCCGGTGGGGCAGGAACATGGTGGGAGAATAGCGTTTCCATACCTTGAGGGGCTGGATGTAGAAACTGTCCTGCGTGTTGTAGGCATCCAGCAGCACCTGGGTGGTCTCACGGATGCGGGCCACGGTCTTGAAGGCATGGCTGGCACTCTCGATGGCGAAATAGGCCACGGTCTTGAGCTCGAAGAGATAGGGACAGGTGATCATAAAGAAGTTGCCTACCATCAGATCCGTGGCCCACACCTGCAGCAGGTCGGAGAGGCAGTCGAAGACATAGAAGGCCCCCTCGCCTTCTTCCGTGATAATGGTGTGGATCCTGGTCGAGAAGGTCTCGAAGCCGGAGACGGCATCCAGGCTATGGATGGTCAACCCCTCCCGGGGCTCCAGGAGGGACGCATGTCTGGCGAACCTGAAGTAGCTGGTCTTCTTCCCTTCGGCCAGCGCGCGCTCGACGAAGGCCCGGGCCACCATCCGGTAGTCCTCGATCTCATCCACCTGCCAGACGACGTTGTCGCCGATGCGCAGCCCGTCGATGATCTCGTCCAGTGCCGGGATGCCTGTGCTGGCCCGCGAAAGTGACTTCATAGTACCCTCCTGGTCTTCTCTCTCCCTTGGATGAAGCCAGAAGCGTGCCACCCCTGCGCCCCGTGTCACCCGCGGGGCGACATTCCTGAGGTGACATCGCCGGGATCGAGGTCGGCCTGCGGGAGCCTGCCAATGGGGCCCCCCGCAGGCTCACGGGTGTCGAGGTCATCCGCCTCCTACCTCGCCTGTATCTGGCAGCAAATCAGGGCCTCAAGCGGGGACATAGCTGCTACATTTTTGTTCCCTTACCTAGACGCGCTTCCTGCGGAAGCGTGTCGGGTCGATGGCATAACGCTGCACCTTGTACTGCATGATGCGCTTGGTGGTCCCCAGAATGCGGGCGGCCTGGCTCTGATTGCCCCTGGCATCCTTGAGGGCGTCGATGATCAGGGAACGCTCGTAGGTATTCACCAGACTCGCCAGGGTCCCCTTGCCCATGCGGGCGGCCTCCTCCTTCATCTGCAGCGAAGGCGGCAGATGCACACCCTCAATGGTATCCCCCGCACTCAGCAGCACGGCGCGCTCGATACAGTTCTCCAGCTCGCGCACATTGCCTGGCCAGTGGTAGGCCAGCAGGAGGTCGAGGGCCGGAGTGGAGATGCGCTTGATCGCCTTGCCGAACTCCAGGGCATACTTGCCCACGAAATAGTCGGCCAAAAGGACGATGTCGCTGCCGCGCTCCCTCAAGGGGGGCATGAAGACGGGGAAGACATTCAGGCGATAGAAGAGGTCGGCCCGGAAGGTGCCCGCATTGATATCCTGCTCGAGGTCGCGGTTGGTGGCCACGATGATGCGCACGTTGACCTTGATCATGCGCGAGGAGCCCAGTGGCTGGAACTGCCGCTCCTGCAGGACGCGCAGCAGCTTGGCCTGCGCGATAGGGGTGAGCTCGCCCACCTCGTCCAGAAAAATGGTGCCGCCGTTGGCCTCCTCGAAACGGCCACGGCGACGCTGCTGCGCCCCGGTGAATGCCCCCTTCTCGTGCCCGAAGAGCTCGCTCTCGATCAGGGTGTCGGGCATGGCGGCGCAGTTCACCTCCACAAAGGGCCCGCCCTTGCGGGGCGAGTTGTTGTGGATGGCACGTGCCACGAGCTCCTTGCCGGTGCCCGTCTCCCCGTGGATGAGCACCGTCGTTCCAGAGTCGCTGACCTGGGAAATCAGGGCGAAGACTTCCCGCATCACGCGTGAATTTCCGATGATCTCCGTCGAGGGGCGGCAGGTGCGGGAGAGTTCCTCCTTCAGGCGCTTGTTCTCCTCGGCCAGGCGGCGGATATGGACGGTACGGGACATGAGCGAGGCCACCTCCGAGAGGAATTGCAGTTCGTAGTCCAGGGTATAGACGCGTTTGGTCACCTTGTCGGCCGACAGCAAACCCACGGCCTTACCCTCATAGATGATGGGTACGCAGAGGAACGAGAGCTCGGAGCGGTCCAGATCCCGACGCATTCCGGTGCGGTCGAGGAAATGCCCGTCCTGGCCGAGATTAGCGATGGCCATGGGCTTGAGCGTCTGGGCCACCTGACCCGTGATGCCCTCGCCCGGCTTGTAGCTGATACCCAGCCCGCTCACATCCGCCCCATGGGCCACGTCCAGCACCGCCTCCCCGGTCTCCCGGTCGAGGATCGAGATCATGCCCCGCTCCATATCGGCCTTGAGGCTGAGCTCGTGCAGGACCTGCTCCAGCTGGTCCCTGAGCTCCATGGGGCGCGCCAGGATCTTGGCCACGGAGTGCAGCGTGGCCAGGTCATCATAGGTAAAGGTAATCATGTCTCGTTTCTCCTTCGCCGGCGAACCCGGCCCCGCCTTCTTGACAACTCCGGCAACCTTTCCTGCGGCGCCGCGGCCGTCTCCAAGAGACGCTTTATGTGCCTATTCTCTTATTTAATTCAATTTTGTTACTTTCGCAAGTCCCATTTCGGTCATTTATTTAATATATCCATTTACTTAATGATCTGGCATCCGACTTGCTCTCCTGGTCGCAGATACCCTATCCGAAAGGAGCAGCACGATGATCGATTCAGGAGATACGGCCTTCTTGCTGGTCGCCACGGCCCTGGTCATGCTCATGACCCCCGGCCTGGCGTTGTTCTATGGGGGGCTGGTGCGCGCCAAGAACGTGCTCGGCACCATGATGCAGAGCTTCATCTGTCTGGGGGTGGTCACCGTCGTATGGGTGCTCTATGGCTACAGCCTGGCCTTCGGACCGGACATCCACGGTCTCACCGGATCGCTGGCATGGGTGGGGCTCTTAGGCGTGGGACAGGAGGCCGGCCCCTATGCCGCAGGCATCCCGCACCTGGTTTTCTGCGCCTTCCAGCTCATGTTCGCCATCATCACCCCCGCCCTGATCACCGGCGCCTTTGCCGAACGCATGAAATTCACCGCCTTTCTCTTCTTCGTTCTTATCTGGAGCACCCTGGTGTATCTGCCCGTGTGCCACTGGGTATGGGGCGGCGGCTGGCTGGGCAGGCTGGGGGCCCTGGACTTCGCCGGCGGCACGGTGATCCACCTCAACTCGGGCGCCGCCGCCCTGGCTGCCGCGCTCATCATCGGCAAGCGCACCGGCTATCCCGAGCAGCCCATCTACCCCCACAACCTGACACTCACCATGCTCGGTGCGGCCCTGCTCTGGTTCGGCTGGTTCGGGTTCAACGCCGGCTCGGCCCTGGCGGCCAACGGCACGGCCGGCCTGGCCTTCTTCACCACCCAGGTCGCTACGGCAATTGCCGCCCTGAGCTGGATCATGGTGGAGCGTCTGCACCGCGGCACCTGCACCACCCTGGGGGCGGCCTCCGGGGCCCTGGCCGGGCTGGTGGCCATCACGCCCGCGGCCGGTTTTGTCGGCCCGCTCGCCGCCCTCCTGATCGGGGGGTTGGCCGGCGTGCTGTGCTACGGGGGCATCCTCCTCAAGGAGCGCCTGCACTATGACGACGCCCTGGACGTGGTGGCCATCCACGGTCTGGGGGGCCTGTGGGGGGCGCTGGCCACGGGTCTCTTCGCCTCCGTGGGGGCTACGGGCCTCTTCTTCGGCAATCCCCGGCAGCTCGTCATCCAGCTCATCGGGGCCCTGAGCGCCATGGCCTACTCGTTTGTCCTGAGCCTTATAATCTTCAAAGTGCTCGACAGGACCGTGGGGCTCAGAGTGAGTGTGGAAGAGGAGCTCCAGGGACTCGATCTCAGTCAACACGGCGAGACCGGATATGTGCTGCGCTAGACCCGGGGAAAAACCGCAGGTTAACAACGAGTTCCAACGACCAAGGAGTCATAAGATGATAAAAATCGAAGCCATCATCAAACCCTTCAAGCTCGACGAGGTCAAGGATGCCCTCCAGTCACTGGGGATCTCGGGCATGACCGTCAGCGAGGTCAGGGGGTTCGGACGCCAAAAGGGACACAAAGAGATCTATCGCGGGGCCGAGTATCAGGTGGACTTCCTGCCCAAGCTCAAGATTGAACTCGTCATCGATAACGAACTCCAGGACCAGGTGGTTCAGACCATCCTGCGCACGGCCCGCACCGGCAAGATCGGCGATGGGAAGATTTTCGTGATCCCCCTGGAAGAGGTCGTCCGCATCCGCACGGGTGAAACCGGCAATGATGCGATCTAGACTCCCCGGGGAAAGGGGGGGGTGCGGCCTGCGGCCCGCCCTCCCCCAGCCGCCGGGCTATACCCCGGGGAGGGCGCTGACCCGCGCGCTCACGCATCGCATCGACACCCTCATCCTGACCCTGTATGAGGACTGGCACCCCAAAGGTTCCCCGGATTTCTCACTCGTGGCCCTGGGCGGCTACGGCCGCAAGGAGCTGTGCCCCGCCTCCGACATCGACCTGCTGCTCCTGATTGGTTCCGCCTGCTCGAAGACCGGTCTCGACGAACTTGTGGGGACCCTGATCTATCCCCTCTGGGATCACGGACTGCAGGCCAGCTACAGCATCCGTACCCCGTCCCAGGCCCGTAAGGACCAGGGCAACGACTTCTTCTTCCAAACCGCACTGATCGACGCCCGTTACCTCTGCGGTTCTCCTGGCCCCCTGGCGGAGCTCAAGCGCATGGCCAAGGCACCCCCTTCGCTCAGGCAACGACGCACCTTCCTGCGGGAACTCGAGCGGCGTGACACCGAGCGACACTTCCGCTTCACAGACGGGGCCTATATGCTGGAGCCTCACGTCAAGGATGGCCAGGGGGCGCTCAGGGACGTGCACAGTATCCACTGGGCCGCCCGCTTCCTCCTGGGGACCTCCCATCTGGACGAACTGCTCTCTCTGGGGATCCTTTGCGCCCTCGACCTGAAGGAACTGCAGGAGGCCAATGACTTTATCACCTGGATACGCTTCCAGCTGCACCTCATGGCCGGCCGCCGCTGCGAGCGTCTCCTGATCATGCAGCAGGAGGAAGTCGCCAAACGACTGGGAGATAGCGGGGAGGGCCGCCTGAGCCCGCAGGAATACCTCCTGCGCACATACCACCGGCATGCCCTGGCCATCAAGTCGGTGCATCAGGCCTTCTTTTTGCACCTCAACCAGCAGATCGGGAGCAAGCGACACCCCGCGTTGCCCCGCAGCACCGACGCCCTCACCCTGACGCCAGCGGAGCGCATGCTGCCGCTCTTCGCGGTCCTCGCCACGGGAAGAGCGGCCCTGACGACCCCCGAGCGGTTGTTCATCCGTTCTCATCTAGGCCTCGTCGCTTCCCTGGGGCGTCAGGCGCCAAGTGCCCGCACCTTCCTGGAGATCCTCGCGGCCCCCGGGGCCCAGGCGGCGCTTACGGCCATGCTGGAGACCGGATTCCTCGAGCGCTTTCTTCCGGACTTCGCCCACTTGCGCGGCTATATGCAGACCGACGGATACCACACCCGCACCATCGACCACCACTGTGTTGGCTGCGTGGGCGAGATCATGGCCCTCATGCGCGCCCGTCCCGTACTTGCGGTCCCCGAAGCCTTGCGGCAGCCTCTCCTTCTGGCGGCCCTGCTGCACGACATCGGCAAGGGTTCCGGAAAAGGGCATGCCGCCCGCGGGGCGGCCCTCGCCGGCGGCATCGCCGGGGGCCTGGGGCTCGAGGACGAACAGGTCCGCCTGGTGGAATTTCTCGTACGCCACCACCTGGTGCTCATGCGCACCGCCCTCATGCGGGATCTGACCGAGGAGAATGTGGCCGCCGACTGCGCCCGCCTGGCCGGGGATCGTCAGCGTCTCGTCATGCTTTACCTCCTGAGTGTGGCCGATGCACGTGCCACGGGCAAGGAGGCCTGGAACGAGTGGCGCGAGACCCTGCTGGACGAGCTGTTTTCCAAGGCGATCCACCTCTTCGAGCATGGTTTCCTGTGCGGCACCCTCACTCCGGGCATCCTCGAAAGGCGCTGGGGGGAGCTGCTCGAACGTGTCCCGGCCGAGCTGGGCGAGACACAGCGCGGCCGTCTGTGGACCCTGCCGCAGGCCTACATCCTGGCCACGCCGGTCAGCCGCATCATCGGTCACCTCGAGCTGAGCGCGCACCTGAAGAGGGACGACGAGCTCGTCTACCAGGCGCAGCCGCACCATGCCCGGGTTCGGCTCACCCTGATCACCCGCGATCGCCCCGGACTCTTCGCCCTGCTGACCGGTCTCCTGGCCCTCAACCACCTCGATATCCTCTCGGCCAAGGCCTTCACCTGGCAGGACAACCTGGCGGTGGACATCTTCGACGTCACCCCCCCGTGGAACGACTATAACGAGTGGGACCGTCTGAGCGATCTCTTCCGGCTCAGCCTTCAGGGTGCCTTCGACATCGGGGGGCGCATCGCGCATCTGCGACCGCTGGCCGAGGACGGCCGCCGCATTGGGACAGGGTCGGGGGCGCGGATCACCTTCGACAACGCCACCTCCGACTTCTTCACCCTGATCGGCATCGATGCCCCGGACAGAAGCGGTTTGCTCTACCACGCCGCCTCTGTCATGAGCGCTAGCGGCCTGACCATCCACCGCGCCTTTGCCACCTCAAAGGGCGGGCAGGTCACGGACGTCTTCTATGTCACCGATGCCAGGGGTGAGAAGATCGAGGACCCCCGGATCCAGCACGACCTGCAGACGGCCTTGGCCGCCGCGCTCTAGCCCGAGGCAGGGTCTGGCCTATCAGGGATCAGAAATAGCACTGCAGCCCGGTGGGAATGCGCTCGAAGTCCCGGATTCCGTCGAGCCGGCCCCCGACCAACCCGAGGGCCGGCTCGACGGAATCGCCGCAGACCAGCCCCCGCATGAGGGTCACATCCTCCCCGTCGATCTCCAAGGGCGCCAGGGCCCTCACCCTCTCGACGGCGATACGGCGCGCCTTGTTCAGTTCAATCTCGATAAACAGGTTGCGGTAGGTCAGCCTCGGCAAGATCATGGTTTCGTCATAGGCCACCGAAAGTTTCAGCCTGGTGAAGTCGACCAGCGGCCAGAGAGGGGCCTTGAAGGTGAGCCGGGGAGCCGGGCCATCCAGCGACCAGGTCTGGGGGTCGACCCCGGATTGTTCGAAACGCTCAACCTGGGAGAGCACACGGGGGCTCTCCCCCGCAAGACAGAGCTGGCGGATGTACCCACTCGGTGTGATGTCCTCCCAGGGCCTGGCGATGCAGGCCGCGCTGCGCCGACGGGCGGCGGCCTTCTGGAAACGGTTCTTGTATACGAAGGAGCAGTAATTGACACCCAGGCCGACCCCGTTATCGTGGGCATATGCGATCAGTCTCAGGGCCGCGAGTTCGGATTCGAGGACCGTCACCTTCTCCCCGTGCAGGAAGGTGTACCCCCTGCGGACAAGCGCATGACGGTTGTGGGGGGTCAGTCGCAGCTGGTGCAGGTTGAGGTGATCGATACCCAGGTCCTGCATGGCGTGCAGCCGCTGTTCGAGCAGGGCTGCGTCTTCGGGCACGACGGGGATTTCGACCGTAACCCGGGGGATGAGGCCGACCGCCCGACGAGCATGCTCGAGGTCATAGCGTGTGGCCCCGATATCAAAACGGATCTCGTCGAGACCCAGGTCCCTCAGACGCCTGAGGGTATCATCGCCGGCCAGGGTCCCGTTGGTGTACAGCCACAGGTAGATCTTCTCCCCGAAGCGTTTCTTCAGCGCCGTGACATACTCCATGGTGGTCTGCAGGGTGAGCAGGGGCTCCCCTCCGCTGATGCTGACCCCGGTGAAACCGAAGCGTTCGAGGTAGGCCGTATAATCGTCCACCCGGGGGAAGGCCAGGGTGTTCGTCATCGGCACGCCGATTTCGTCCTGCGGTGTTGGGCAGTAGAAGCAGCGACAATTGCATTTCCCGTTGATGAACAGGCATGACCAGGCCCCCTCGGCACAAAGAACACAGCCGGGTGAAAGGTTGGTGCAATCGATCTTGGTATCGTTGTACCCCAGGCGGGCGCAGACGCTCAGGTGCTGTAGCAGCTCACGCCGCACCGCGCCCGCCTGAAGCGCCTCGTCCTGGGTTATCCACCTGATGCTCTCATAGTCGACGCCGTATTCCCGGCGGTTGGATGCCTGTGCCCTGGCTTGCAGCAACTCCTTCATATGCATGGACTCTCCTCTCCCTTCGATGGTTATGGACTTGATCAAGATAAAAAAAGAGGGGGAAAGGCGGGCTACAAAAAGGGCTTATCGGTATTATGAACGTTGGGCAGGTCAAAGGGGTTCCTCTCCAGCGACGTAGAGTCTCGACCAGGCCGGATCACGCCTCCCCGGCCGGGTCGGCAACGGTCAGGGCCCTGCTGCTCGATCGCCCCAGGCACGGTTGCCTGCCAATGGCGCCGGCAGAGAATCCCGAGCCGGCCCGGGGTTTCATCTCCATGATTACACTCAAAAATATCGTCATGCATTCTGTGCATATGATCCACCTGCCTGCATACAGACGGGGGTCCCAACGCCGCCTCGAGGGGGCACTATCGGTTGCAGGCGGCACCAAGGGGAATCCAGGGCCGGCCCGGGTTTCCTCCCCACGATAATCCCAGCGAATGGTTGTCCAATCGGATCACGTTATCCGGGCATATCATCTGCGCCCGGAGGGAACCTAGCTGATCTCTATCTACCATTATCGCTGCGAAAGTAAAGGAGATCGGAAGAGGGGTCCGCGTCATTTACGCAGCTCTCCCTGCCCGGAGCGCCTGGAGACCTTGAAGAGGCCGATCTTCCCGGACAGGTCCTCCGCCCTGACGCTCAGGTGATGGGAGGTGCGGCTCAGCTCCTCGGCCGTGGAGGCGTTCTGCTGGGTGCCCACATCGATCCCGGCGATGGCGAGCGTCAGTTCCTCGATATTGGATGCCTGCTGGGTCGAAAAGCTGGCAATATCGTTGATAGTGCCGGACAGCCCTTCGATATGTCCGATAATCTGTTCGAGCACCTCACCCGATTTCCTGACCATCTCATCCCCCTGGGTGATCCGGTCCACCGTGTCCTCGATCAGGGCACTGATCTCGCGTGAGGCCTCGGCCGAGCGCTGTGCCAGCGAGCGTACCTCCTGGGCCACCACGGCAAAACCCTTGCCGTTCTCGCCGGCCCGGGCCGCTTCCACCGCGGCATTGAGCGCCAGGAGGTTGGTCTGGAAGGCCACCTCGTTGACCGTGGTCACGATGTTGCCGATCCTGCGGGAGGCCTCGGAGATGCCGTCCATGGCTGCCACAAGCTCCTTCGACATCTTGCCGCTTTCGCTGGCCATCTGCACCATCTGTCGGGTCGTTTGCAGGCCGGTAGAGGCATTGGCGGCGTTGTGCTTGATGGCAGCGGTCATCTCGTCCACGCTGGCCGCCAGTTCCTCGATCGAGGCGGCCTGGGCCTGGGAGGAAAGCGATAGGCCCTTGGATCCTGTCATAATCTCGTCGGTCGCGACGTCGAGGTCCATGGCGGTGCGCTTGACCGTGCCAATGATGGCCTCCAGGTTGGCGATGAAGCGGTTGAACCAGCGCGCGCAGTCGCCCATCTCGTCCAGGGTGTTGACCCCCAGCCGCAGGGTCAGGTCCCCCACACCATGGGTTATGTCTCTCAACATGGAGGCCATGTCCATCATGGAACTCCACAAGGTCTGGCTGAGAAGATAGGCATTGAGAAAGATGATGAACACCGTCTGGCCCATGAGGATCAAGATACCCAGCTGAATCGATAGCAGGGACACGAAGCCCAGGATGGACAGATAGATGATGCCCGTCAGGATACACAGGGGGGGAATGGCTATGAACAGGATCAGGACCAGGAGTTTGGTCTTGAAGCTCATGCGCCAGAGGGCAAGATCGGCGAAGGCCTGTCCCGTCTGCCCGGACAGGCGCACAAACGCCACCAGGCTGTTCTGGGAGACCAGGAAATACAAGGCCATGTCGGATACCCCCGACATCAGGAGCACGACCTCGGCAATCAGACTTTCGGCCAGACTGAGCCTGCCGGTGAGGAAGAAGGGCAGGATCACGGCGCAACCCGCAATCACAGCCCAGCGCAGGAATATCACGACCCCCTCGATCGCCGGAAGACTCGCGGCCTGTCTCAAGGCCTTCTTCTGCAGTTCACAGTCCTCCTGCCCCCGGCTGTGTGCGACCATCCATCCCACGATCGGTCGGGTGAGGTGGTACTTGACCCACACCCCCAGGCCGCAGGAGACCACGGTCTGGAGGATCAGGTATCCCAAAAACTCGGCCAGGTACTCCCGGGTGAAGTCAACCGCAGAAAACGAGAAATACACCACGATCGGCACAACCACCACATAGGTAATAAACTCCTGGAATATGGCTGGCTTGACAAAGATCATCCTAGTGAAAATGTTCATCTTATGAAATTTCCTCCTTTGCCAAGGTCATGGCATTGCAACGCTCTATGCATGAGATCCTATCGGCATAATGCAGTGTAATAATAATATTAATCATGGGCAAGACCCCCAGGGACAGCCAGGCCCCCCTTGACGCCGCAAACGTCGGAGGAATTCGACGTATAGCGCTTAAGACCCACCGTCGACCGACAGCCACCCCGGACTACCTGCATGTATCCCGGGAAGGGGTCTTCTCCTGGTATGCCCCGCCCGGGGTCATATCATTTGTGCCTTGCCTAAAAACCACGAAAAAGATAAGTAAGTGTTCCGACATGAATACGCTTGAGCTTGAGCCGCTTAAGACAACCCATCTGGATGAAGTCCTCGCGCTGAACCAGGCCAGCCTGCCGCACGTCAACTCCCTCTTGCCTGCAGATCTTGAGCACCTGCGCTTCCAGGCCCACTATGCCAGCGTGGCCGTCTTCAACGGCCGTCTGGCGGGCTTTCTGATCGCCCTCGACCCGGCGGCATGTTATGACAGCCCCAACTACCTCTGGTTCTGCGAGCGTTACCTTTCGTTCCTCTACATTGACCGCATGGTCATCGCGCCTGAGGCCCGCCGGAATGGCGTAGGCCTCCACCTTTACCAGAAACTCGAGGCCCATGCCCGCGACAAGGGCATCCCCATCCTGACCTGCGAGTACAACCTGCGCCCCTTAAATAGCGCCTCGCGCCTCTTCCATGAGGAGTGCGGCTTTTTCGAGGTCGGCCGCCAGGAGACCGAGCACGGCGCCAAGACCGTCTCGCTGCAGATCAAGCATGTGGACCTGTCCTGAATCATGGTTTTAAACCCCAGGGCAAGCCCTGGAACCTCCTTGCCGCTGCAAGCGGCGGGGAATTCGACCCATAGCGAGAAAAAGATCCCTGCATACAGGCCAGGGGTAAATATCCCGACAGGGAGACAGACCGCGGATTAAGGAGGTGTGACATGCGCGCCGTCGTGTATGACCGAAGTCAGAAGCTTTCCACACGCGAGGTACCCATCCCCCGGATAGATGCGGATCAGGTCCTGATCCGCGTGAGCAACACCGGCTTTTGCGGTTCCGATCATTCGCTGATCGAGAGCGGATCCCTGGAGGAGGGGTATATCGTGGGCCACGAGGTCAGCGGTACGGTGGTGGAGGCAGGCCCCGCAGCCACTGGGTGTGCCCTTGGAACCCGGGTCATGATTCGACCCACCTACTGCGGCACGTGCCGCGACTGCTCCCAGGGGCGGCCCTATCTTTGCCGCAACGACCGGCGCTCCATCGGCATCGGCGACCTGCCCGGTGGATTTGCCGAGTACCTCAGGGCCTACCCCGCGATGCTCATCCCGATCCCCGACGGGGTCGATTCCCGCAATGCCGCCTTGGCCGAGGCCTTTGCCGCCTCCCTGCACGGCATCAAAACCTCGCGCGCCCAGGGCGGCTCGGCCCTGGTCATCGGCGGCGGGCCCATCGGTCTGGCCCTGGTGCGTCTGCTGAAGGTCCTGGATTTCGGTCCCATCGCGCTGTCCGAACCGGTACCGGAAAAGAGGGCGCTGGCAGAGCGCTTTGGCGCGGATATCCTGGTAGATCCAAGCGAGGACAACCTGCTCCTGCGCTCCCTGGAAGACACCCAGGGCATAGGCTACACGAGCGTCTTCGAATGCTCCGGGATCCCGGCACTGGCAAGCGAGGCCCTGCGTTGCTGCGCCAACGGCGGCACCGTCACCATTGTCAGTGTCATCATGAAGAATATCGAGTTCTCGCCCATGATTTTGAATTTCAAGGAGATCTGGCTTACAGGCTCGTATTCCAACACCCATGCGGAAAACCGTCAGTGTCTGGAATGGATGGCACAGGGTCTGGTGGATGGCCGCCCGCTGATCTCGGATGTCATCGGGCTGGACGAGCTGCCCCGTGTCTACCGCGAGCGTATCGATACCGGGCAGGCAATCAAGGTGCTGCTGAAGATCGGGGAAGAATTCTAAACAGCCCAATGACCGGGAAAGGCCGGACATGGCTTCTGGAATCGCTCTGTGAGGCGGGGGTATACGGCCTCACAGAGAAGAGAGCTTATTTCCGGTTGACTTCTGCGCCGAATGTGAATACTATTCATTTTATGAGTTGCGCTCAGTCCGGCATGCAGCCGCCTCCTTCCCGAAGGCACCCTCGCCCCTGGCTTACCGGACGGTTGTGCTGTCGTTCTGATCAGGCGCCACGAAAGGAGGCTTGAATGTATCCGGACTTGAAGGGCAAGACCGCACTGGTGAGCGGTGCGGGCAAGCGCACGGGCATCGGCTTTGCCATCGCCGAGAAACTCGCCACCTGCGGCGTCAACGTCATCATTGCCGACCTCGGGACCATCGCCTGCGAGGATTCCCAGGTGCAGATCGGTTCCCGTGAGGAGATGTGCTCCATCGCCAGTGAACTGGCCCAGTCCAAGGGGGTCAAGGCCCTGGCGGTCGACCTGGACGTCACCAGTGCCGACTCCATCGCACGCATGGTGGCAGAGGTAAGGCAGTCCTGTGGCCATATCGACATCCTCTGCAACAATGCCGGGGCCTCGTTCGGAGTCCCGAATGCCGTGCTCTCCTATGATGAGACCGCCTGGATGAAGACCATCGACGTCAATCTGCACGGTGTCTTCCGCGTATCCAGGGCCCTCATCCCCCTGATGCCCCCCTCCGGTGGGGTCATCATCAACACGGCCTCCCGGGCCGGCAAGGTGCCTCCCCTTTTCAACGGGGCCTATGCCGTGGCCAAGGCCGGGGTCATCATGCTCACCAAGGTCATGGCCCGCGAGCTCGCCGGCAACCATATCCGCGTCAATGCGGTCTGCCCGGGACAGATCGGCACGGATCTCGAAAAGTGGCGCTTCGGCCTGGAGGCCCAGTTCTACGGTAGCACCATTGAGGCGCGCGAAAAGGAGATGTGCACTACCATCCCCCTCGGGCGCATCGGATCGCCGGCCGAGGTGGCCGCACTGGTGGCCTTTCTGGCCTCCAGTGAATCCGCATATCTCACCGGGCAGGCCGTCAATGTCACCGGCGGTCAATTGATGGAACTCTGAGTCAAGGAGGTTTGCACATGGAACAGTTTCCTGGAGGCCGTCTGGCGGCCGAGGCCCTCATCGAACGCGACGTCGAGTATGTCTTTACCATCAGCGGGGGTCATATCACCCCTATCTACCAGTACCTGGAGAACTCGCCGGTACGGCTTTTCGATACGCGCCACGAACAGGCGGCGGTCTTCATGGCCGAGGCCTACGGGCGCCTGCGTCGCCGGCCCGGCATTGCCATGGTGACCGCCGGTCCGGGCTTTTCCAATGCCCTGTCGGGCATCGCCAATGCGCGCCTTTCCAACTCCCCCCTGGTGCTGATCTCCGGCAGCGTGGGGCTTGCCTCCATCGAAAAGCTCGACCTGCAGGACATGCAGCAGGCCCCGGTGATCGAATCCCTGGTCAAGAAGTCCTTCGTGTGCCACAATCCGGAGCGCATCCCCGAGTATATCGACCTGGCCTTCCGCCATGCCATCAGCGGCCGCCCCGGCCCGGTCTATCTCGAACTGCCGGTGGACGTCCTGAATGCGCAGGCCGATGGCGCCAAGATCAAACGCCTCCACTCCTCCTGTAGCGCTTCACACCCGGTGGACCTGGAGGGCGCCCGGGGCATCATCGACCTGCTTCAGCAGGCTAGGCGGCCGCTGGTAATCGCTGGCAGCGGGGCCTGGTATGCCCAGGCCTCCGACGAACTGGTCCGCTTCGTGGAGACGACCGGCATCCCCGCCCTGACCTCTTCGATGGGTCGGGGCATCATCCCCGATACGCATCCGTTGTGCTTCGAATCATCGCTGGCCATCCGCCCTGGAGCCGCACTGGCGGCCAACATGGGCGCCGATCTGGTGATCTTTCTCGGCTCGCGTCTGAACCTCTACTATATCTTCGGTGATGTTTTCAGCCCTCAGGCCAAGCTCGTGCAGGTGGACATCGAGCCCGAGGAGATCGGCCGCAACCGTTCGGTGGATCTGGCCATCATCAGCGATATCCAGGCCCTGCTGAAGGAATGCAACCGCATCATCAAGGAGAGGGACCTGGCCTCCGGTCTGCAGGCCACCTTCGGCGACTGGGTCGACACGCTGCATAAAGCGGACAGGGATTCCAAGGCCCAGACCATGCCCCAGTGGGAGAGCGAGACGGTCCCCATCCATGCCCTGCGCGTGGCCCACGAGGTCAACCGCTTCCTGGACCGCGAGGACGATATCGTGGTGGCCGACGGTGGCGATGCCCAGATCTGGATGGGCATGACCCGTACCATACGCCGTGCCGGTCACTACCTGGATTCGAATCTCTACGGCTGCCTGGGCGTGGGTATCCCCTATGCCAATGCCGCCCAGCTGACGAACCCGGGCAGACGGGTCTGTCTCTTCTGCGGCGACGGCTCGATCGGGTTCAATTTCATGGAGTTTGAGACCGCCCTGCGCAAGGGACTGCCCATTGTGGTCGTGATCTCCAATGATCTGGGCTGGGGCATGATCCGCCACAGTCAGCAGCTCAGGATCGGGCACCCCATCAAAGAGGGTACGGAAATCGGCTATGTGCCCTATCACAAGCTTGTCGAGGCCCTGGGCGGCGTAGGGCTCGAGGTCACATGTCCCGGCGATGTGCGCCCGGCGCTGGAGGAGGCCTTTGCCAGCGGCAGGACCGCCTGCATCAACGTCCTGACCGACCCCGACACCATCAGCCCCGGAAGCGTCGCCCTGGCCAATCTGGGGAATTACAAGGCCTGAAGGCGGTGAATATGTAGTAGAGGCGTTCATCCCCCCCCGGCCGGGCCTCACAAACCCGGCCGGTATCCCGGGGCGGCCAGCCCCCAGCAGGCGGCCGTCCTCCTGGCGGAAAAGGAGAACTTGCCATGCAGACTGATTCGGGTGGGTACCTGGTTTCGAAGCGATATTCCTCCTATGTGTTTTTCCTGCTTTTCCTGCTGTACATGTTCAATTATATGGACCGGCTGGTGGTGGTTTCCATCTTTCCCTTTCTGCAAGAGGAGTGGGGCATCTCGGATACCCAGTGCGGCCTGTTGGTATCCGCCGCCTACTGGGCGATCCTGATCTTCTCCCTGCCCTTTTCGGTGCTCATCGACCGCTGGAGCCGGCGCAAGACCATCTCGCTCATGGCCATCCTGTGGAGCCTCGCCACGGCGGTCTGCGGCTTCAGCAGGAGTTTCACGCAGCTCTTTGCCGCCCGCAGCGTCATCGGTATCGGCGAAGCCGGATTCGCCCCCGGCGGCACCGCCATGATCTCGGCCGTCTTCCCGGAGAACAAACGCGCGGCGGTGATGGGCTTCTGGAATGCATCCATTCCGCTGGGCAGTGCACTCGGCATCGCCCTGGGCGCCATTGTGGCCGAACACTTCGGCTGGCGCTATGCCTTCTGGCTGGTGGCCCTGCCGGGCATCATCGTGGGACTGATCTTCCTGAGGATCAAGGACTATCGGACCGTGAACCTGGTCAAGACCCGCGACAGTCATTCTGACACCCCTCAGGTGCAGCGCATGCGGCCTTCTGACATCATCCGCGAGTTTACCCGCACCCCTTCGCTCGTCTTGACCTACCTGGCGTTTGCCGGCAACACCTTTGTCACCACCTCGCTCATGAGCTGGCTGCCGACGTATTTTCACCGCACCGAGGACATCTCCATGAGCGCGGCCGGGGTCAAGGGGGGGGTAGTGATGATGCTGGCCATCGTGGGTGCCCCGCTGGGGGGATACCTGGCCGACAGGTGGCGTACACGGAGGACCAACGCACGCATGGTTTTCAGTGCACTGGCTTCCCTGTCAACCACGGTGATCTTGGCGGTGGCCTTCGTCCTTCTGAGCGGTCTAGCGCAGTATGTATGCCTGCTCTTGGGGGGCATTGCGGTGGTGGCCTTCGTCCCGGCCGCGGCGGCCGTAACGCAGGACGTAGTTCACCCGGGACTGCGGGCCATATCCTACAGCATCTGCGTGATCGTCCAGCACATCCTGGGCAGCGCCACCGGTCCCATCGTGGTCGGTGCCATCTCGGATGCCTACGACATCCACACCGCCATGCTGATCCTGCCGCTGTTCACCCTTGTGGCGGCCGGCCTGTTCATGCTGGGTGCGGTGTACTATGAACGCGACCTGGCCAAGGTGGAGAAGGTCTCCCTGCATATCGAGGAGTGATCGGGCGAACATGGGCATAGACCCCGGAAAAATCCCTGGATACCGCCAATGGCGGGGAAGGCGATCCAGAGCATCAAATGATGATGTCGATGCCTACCTCCGCCATAAAGAGACGGGAAGCGGCAGATCCTCAGGCCCCCTGTGCAGGCGGCATAGAGAAACCACGGGTGAGTAGGCTTATGAACGGCTATATGGGAAGGATACTGAAGATCGATCTGAGCACGGGCACGTGCAGCGTCGAGATCCTGGGGGAAGGCTTCGCCCGCTCCTATCTGGGCGGCAATGGGTTTGCCGCGCGCTATATCCATGACCTGGTGCCGCCTGAGGCCGAGGCCCTCTCCCCCGAAAACGTCGTGGTGTTTGCCAGCGGGCCCGTCACGGCAACCCCCGTCTGGGGCGGCGGCCGGGCACATCTCGCCGCCATCTCGCCTCTGACCGGCCTCTTCTTCGATTCGAACTTCGGCGGCAACTTCGGCTGGATGATGAAACGCACGGGCTTTGACGCCATCGTCATCAGCGGCAGGGCCCCCTCCCCGGTCTATATCCTCATCCAGGACGACAACGTGGAGATCAAGGATGCCCACGGCCTGATGGGCCGCACCACGGGGGAGACGCATGCCCTCCTGCTGAAGCGTGAAGGCGCGGGCCTGGAGAGCGCCGTGATAGGGCCGGCCGGTGAGAACGGCGTGCTGTATGCCAACGTGATCTGCAGCGGGGCCCGCATCAGCGCCGCCGGCAGAGGCGGCATCGGTGCGGTGTTGGGTTCCAAGAACTGCAAGGCCCTGGCGGTGCGCGGCACGCACAAAACTCTCCTCGCCCACCCCGAGGAGCTGCAGGCCTATCTGCAGGGCCTGCGCCCTTTGCTGCGCGAGAAGTCCCGCGGGCTCACAGAGATCGGCACGCCGATCCTGGTGAACGTGGTCAACGCCCAGGGACGCCTCGGAACCCACAACAACACCCGCGAGACCTTCGAGATGGCACACGCCATCAGCGGTGAGCTGATCCAGGCCACCTATAAGCACAAAAACATCGCCTGCCACGGCTGCCCGGTGGCCTGCGGCAAGCTGGTCAATGTACCCTCGGGTGAATTCGCGCACCATCGGGTCAAGATGCCCGAATACGAGACGCTCTATGCCCTCGGGTCCATGCTGGACAACGCCGATCTCGTCTCCATCTTCAATGCCAATACCCTGTGCGATGAGATGGGTCTGGACACCATCAGCTTCGGGGTGACGCTGGCCTTTGTGGCCGAGTGCTTGGAAAACGGGCTCATTTCCGAAAAGGATCTGGGCTGCCGTATCGCCTTCGCCAGCGGTCAGGATGTGCCCGCGCTCGTTTGCGACACCGCCTTCATGAGGGGGGGCGGAGCCCTGCTGGCCCTGGGCTCGTCACGGCTGGCCGAGAGGTTCGACGCGGGCCACCTGCTCTATTGCCAGCAGGGGCTCGAGATGGCCGGCCACTCGGCGAGGGGGCTCAAGAACATGGGGCTGGCCTACGCCACCTCCACCCGCGGCGGCAGCCATCACGACGCCCGACCGCATTACGTGGATCCCCAGGCAGAGCCCGACTTCGAGGCGCAGCCCTCAATCTGCCTTCACAGCCAGAACAACACCGCCATCGGCGATTCCCTGGTGATCTGCCGCTTCGTCCAGGAGAGGGTCCTGGGCACACGCCTGAACGAGGCCTATCTGCCCCTGCTGAACTTGATCACAGGGTGGGACCTCACCCTGAGCGAGCTGGAGTGCATGGCCGAGCGCATCTATACCCTGGAGCGCCTGATCAATGTGCGCCGGGGACTCACCCGCGCCCGCAACATGCTGCCCTGGCGCGTGATGCACGCGCCCATCCCCGACGGGCCCTCCCGGGGACGTTTCTGCCCGCAGGAGACGCTGGAAGACATGCTCAGCGCCTACTTCGCGCTGCGCGGCTGGGATGAGGACGGCGTTCCCACCAGCGCCCGTCTGGCCGAACTCGGCCTGGATGGAGGGCCGCTGGTGGCCTGAGGGACAAACCGCACCCCCGGGAGCGTCTGAGGTCTCGGGGTTATCAGACAGAGAGAACCATAGAGGAGCAGGGAACATGGGTGCCAAAGACAGACGACAAAGGGAGAAACGCGAGCGCCGCAAGCAGATCCTCGACGCGGCCCGCGACCTGCTCTTCAAGAAGGGCATCGGCGCCACGAGCATGAATCAAATCGCCCGCAATGCCGAACTGAGCGTAGGGACCCTGTATCTGTATTTCACGAACAAGGAAGAGCTATATGCCGCCCTGCAGGAGGAGGGACTCGATCTGTTATATGCCGCGATCAACGCGGTCGGCGAACGGGATCTCCCCCCCCGGGAAAAGCTTGAACAAATGGCGCTTGCCTACCTCGAATTCAGTCAGCAGCACCGCAAGTATTACGAGATCTTCAATTATTTCCTCACATCCCCCGAGGTGGTGTTCCCGCCGCACCTCAAGGAGATGATCGACGACCACGGCAGCCGCGTCCTGTCCCTGATCGAGGGGGTCATCAACGACATCTTCCCCGCAGACGCGCTCGATCCCAGGACACTCCACCGGGTGGCGCTGGTCCTGTGGTCGAATCTGCACGGCATGCTGCAGTTCAGAAAACTCCAGAGCACCATTCTCCGGGGTGAAGACTTCCGCGAACTCTACCTCTACACCGTAACCTGCGTCCTGAGGGGACTGCCGGGGGAGGGACAGGCAGACCATGAATCGAAGGGAGACATCCGGTGAAAAATGACATGACGCCCTTAAGACAATCCCTGCTGCTCGCTATCGGCCTGGCACTCTTCCTGGTGATCTGCCTTCTGCCCGAACCCCGGCCCCTGAGTGTCGGCCAGGACACGATCGCCTTGAGCCTCAACGGAAAACTCTGCCTGGGACTGCTGGTGCTGGCGATCTTTTACTGGGTCACTGAGGTTCTGCCCTTTCACATCACCGCCCTGGGTGTGATGCTCCTAATGCCGCTGCTGGGGGTCACCGATGGCCTCCAGGTTCTGAAAGGGGACACCATCACAGAGATCGCGGGTGTGGCGCAAGGTTACAAGGAGATCGTCCGCATCAGCTTCGGCAATGACCTGATCCTTTTCTTCCTGGGGGTCTTCCTCCTGTCGGGCGCCTTTTCCTGCACCACCCTCGGAGAGCGCCTGACGCTGGCCATGCTCAGAATCCTGGGGGTCAGTACCCGCCGGGTCATCCTCGGCTTCCTGATCATGGGCACCCTGATTTCCATGTGGGTCTCGGATGTGGGTGTGGCCGCCATCCTGCTGCCCATCGGGGTGGGAATCCTGAAGCAGGCAGGGTGCAAACCGCTGCAGAGCAACTTCGGCCGCTGTCTGATGATCGCCTCGTGCTGGGGGCCCATCTTCGGTGGCATCGCCACCCCGGCCGGCTGTGGCCCCAATCCGGTGGCCATCAACTTCATGCGCACGATCACGGGCATGCAGATCACCTTTCTGGACTGGATGATCATCGGTGTGCCCGCCGCGCTGATCCTGATCCCCTTCGGCTGGATCGTCCTGCTGGTCATGTTCCCCCCCGAGATCAAGCAACTTCCGTTGTCCAAGGCGGACATCCAGTTTCAGCTGCAGACCCTGGGCCGGCTGTCGAGACAGGAGACCGGTACCCTGATCGTCTTTGGCATCGTCATCTTCCTCTGGATCTTCAATCCGCTGATCGCGCAGTTCACGCAGGGCCGCATCGACCTGCCCATCAGCTATGTCTCTATCCTGGGGGGGCTCCTGCTCTTCCTGCCCCCCTTCCGGGTGCTCGATCAGGAGCAGGCCGCCCGCGCCATCTCCTGGGACAGCATCATCCTCATCATGGCCTCGCTGGGCCTGGGCATGATGACCTACTATACCGGCGCCGCCCAATGGCTGGCTGTGGTTCTGCTGGGCGGGATCCGCTCCTTCAGCCCGATCGGGCTGATCTTTGTGGTCGTCCTGGTGGTGATCTTCATGAAGCTCTTTCTGGCCAGCAACACGGTCACCGGCATCATCATCATCCCGATCCTCATCTCTCTGGCCTTAAGCTTCGGCATCCATCCCTGGATCCTGGTAGCACCGGCGGCCTTCACCTCATCCCTGGGCATCATCCTCATCACGCAGACACCCACCAACATCATCCCCTATACCTCGGGCTACTTCTCCCTGGGCGATTTCGCCAAGGCCGGCATCATCATGTCCGTGCTCATGAGCGTGCTCATCACCGCCGTTATCGCCATCATCGGACCCATCAGCGGGATCTATGCCTATTAAGACCCCCTCCCGGGAAAGGAGGGGGTTAGATAATCCTTCTTGAACCCCAATCCCCCTGATGGTCACAAGCTGCTTGAGGGCTCTCATGCAGACACCGGCCTGAAGGCCCCCTCGTCGAGACCATCAAGCGTTGCCTTTCAGGCGGCCGAAGGCATTGAGCAAGCGCGCAAGCAGCTGCATCGCCAGCGGGTTTTTCTGACCCGGGCCGTCAGACAGAGGCGGCATGACGCACTCGGGACCGTAGAGGTCGTGCATCATCCTGGCAACCTCTCTCTTGATCAGGGCACGGAAGGGGACGTGGGCGATCATGCCGTACATGGCGGCGTTACCGCTGACGGCCAGCCCGGGGTTATGGCGTACGGCCTGCACGCCCTTTTCAAGGTCCACCAAATAGTTATCCACAATGGCGGCATGGCGCGGCGTGATCATGCAGTGCAGCGCGTCGGGCTTCTGGAGGCGGTCGACCAACCAGCCCTTTTCGTCCAGCCGGTCGCCTACGGCAAAGATATTCAGCTCCCTGTCGCTCGAGGTGTAGGCGAAGACGCTCATGGCGGGCTCGCCCAGGATCTTCAGCCCGGGGATGGCGGCAATGCCCTCCCTGAAACGCCGGGTCGTGTCCATGATCGTGCGGGCCAGGTCGAGATAGCCGTCCATGCCGATGGCGTTCAGGGCCGCCCAGGCGGCGGCGATGGCGCCGCCTGGACGGGTTCCCAAGAGGGCGGGCGAGGCGAAGACGCCCCCGGGCCAGTCGGCATGGATAAAGAACTGGTGCTTCAGATAGTCGATATTGCGGTAGAGCACGGTGGAGGCGCCCTTAGCGCCGAAGCCGTACTTGTGGAGGTCGGCCGAGATCGAGCTCACCCCGGGAACCCGGAAGTCGAAGGCCGGCAGCTTGTAGCCCAGCTTCTCGACAAAGGGCAGCAGGAAACCTCCCAGGCAGCTGTCGACATGGAAGGGAAGCTCGTGTTCCAGGGCGAGCTGTCCCAGTGATTCAATAGGGTCGATCACCCCGTGAGGGTAGGAAGGCGCCGAGGCGACGAGCATGGCGGTGTTGCGGTTGATCAGGCGCCGCACGGCCTCCACGTCCACCCGGCAGTCGGGCCCCACAGGGGCATGCACCATCTTGACCCCGAAGTACTTGGCGGCCTTCTCCCAGGCCACGTGGATGGTCTCGGGCGCAATCATCTCCGGGCGACGAACGGTTCGGAAGCGGGAGCGGTTACGGGCCAGCTCGCGATAGGCCAGCACCGGCAGCAGGCAGCTCTCGGTGCCGCCCGAGGTCATGACTCCTGTCACGCGCTCGTCGCCGTTGAGCAGGCTGGCGCTCATGCGCACCACCTCGTGCTCGAGGCGTTTCAGGCTGCGGAAGGCCATGGGGTTGAGCGCATTCTCGCTGAAGTACAGGCCATAGGCCTGTTTGAGGAAATCCGTATGCTCCTCGCCCAGATAGTAGACCAGGCTGAAGATCCGGTTGTCGTGATAGTTGACGTCCTCGCCGGCAAAGGCCTTCAGGCGTTCGAGCACCTCCGGGCGCGGGATGCCCTTTTCCGGAATCTGCTGCATGATCCTCCTCCTTGTATGTAGTTCGCGTGTCATCTTCCCTGTGGCCGAGACCACCTATCCCAGCATGGCCTTGAAGGCATATGCCAGGCTGATACCCAGATAATTGCCGATGGCATAGCCGATGATCCCGGTGGTCAGGCCCGAGAGGATAACCTCCTTATTCTTCAGACCGCCAGCCACCACGGGCACGAAAGGCGGCGAACAGATGGCCGAGACCGAGGTGATGATGTAGGTATCGGTGTCGATGCCCAGCAGGCGGCAGAATATCCCGTGCAGCAGCAGTGAGCCGAAGATACAGAAGATCACGAAGAACATCAGGTTCCAGTCAATATTGATGATATCCTTCAGGTTGGCCATGGACCCCACCACCAGGCAGAAGACCAGGATGATATACATGCCCAGCTGGAAGGTCTTCTCGAGTCGGCGGATGCGCGGGATGAACGAGCAGGCGATGCCGCCGGTGGTGATGGTGAGGATGGCGATCGACGTGGCATAACCCGCGGGAACCAGTGCGGAGAGACCCAGGGCCACGCCCACGATCGCCAGGGAGAGCAGGGTGGCTCCGCCCAGGGAGAGGGCCGTCCTGCGAGAAAGCATGCCGGCATAGGAATGGATGTCCTCGGTCTCCAGGTCCCCGTTGTTCCCTGCCCCTGAAGCCAGGCTGAAATGCGGCAGCCAGCGGTTGAAGATGCGCTGGGCCACCGACATGCAGAAGATGATGTAGATCAGTGAGATGAGGGTGTCATAGGTGTGCATGATGATGAAGGTGGTAGAATCCACGCCCAGGGCGGTCTTGATGGCCGCCAGATTGGGGGTGCCCCCGGTATAGACACCGATGGCCATGCCGCCCAGTTTCCAGGCCTCCGGCACACGGCCCGTGATCATGGCGTAGCCGACAAAGGCGATCACGATGATCGCGAGTGTGGCCCCCAGCATGGAGAGCAGCGCCTTGCCCGCAATCCGCAGCCAGCGCCTCACGTCCATGGAAAAGAGCAGGAGAGGCAAGGCCAGGGCCACAGCGGCCTCGCTTAAGCCTGACTGCACATGCGCACCCGCTTCCGGGATGATGCCGATATTACCAATGGTGATCCCTACGATATAACAGATGATGACCGCGCCGATCTTGTTGAAGATCTCGAACCTCAAGCAGAGCCAGAGTACCAGCACCGGGAACAGGATATAAAAACCCACCAGGGCAACGACCATCTCACCCCCCTTGCCGTATTCATTCTGTTGTATTTTTTTGCACTATGGTGTAATGTAGCCCTATCACCTAAGCCTGTCAAGGATATTGAGGCCTACCATGCAGGAACGACGTGACTGGGAGAGGGAACAACGCCGCAATCGCATCATCGAACTTGCCGAGGGCATCTTCGCCGAAAAGGGCTACGATGCCGCCACGGTGGATGAGATCGTGGCGGCCGCCGGCTACACCAAACGCAGTTTCTACAACTATTTCATCGACAAGGAGGAGATCCTCCTGGCGATCGTACTGCGGGGACTGACCGCCCTCAACCAACGCCTGGCAGAGGCCCTCATGGGTATGAAACCCAAGGCAGGCCTGGGACCGCCAGCGGCGGGGGATGCGACCCTCGGGCCATTACAGGGCTCCCTCGTGCGGAAGCTGGCCGAAACCTATTTTCGCTTCTTCATCGAGAACCCCACCTGTTTCAGCCTGATCATGCGCTATGAGTCGCGGCTGTGCATCTACTACGGCGACAAATCCCGCCGGGGCGCCACCCGGGATGCCTGCCAGGAGGCCTCCGACACCACCGCTTCACTTGTAACCGAGGCTATCCGTGCCTGCCAGGAAGACGGATCCATCCGGAACGACCTGGCGCCCCGGCAACTGATGCTGATCGTCTGGGGCCAGATCTCCGGTTTTCTGCAGATCATCTTCATGCGGCGTGAGCACTTCGAAGACGCCTTCGGCATCAGCTATCAAGACCTCTTCGAGGCCTTCTGCGGCATGCTGGAAAAATCCCTGAGCGCCTGATCGACCAGGCACCCTCAGGGACGAAAGCCCCTGCATTCCGCTGCAAGCAGCGGGGAATATGGCCCTCAGGCCATTGAAATGCTGGGACAGACCGGAGAAGGCTTAACCCACTTCCCGGATTTCGATCCCCTTCTGTTTGAGCTTGTCCTGATGGTGGAGCAGTTCCTCGCCGGCAATTCTATCAAGCACATACACAAGGTTGCCACCGCGCGCCGCATAATGCTGGCCATACGAAATCGGGATATCGGAGGTGGGTTCGTCCAGGAGCGAACGTGTCACGGACTCCGTCTTCCGCGCTCCATTGGCCAACAGAACCACGGTTCGCGCCTGATAGACCAATTCGGCCCCCATGGAAATCGCATACTGCGGCGAGTCCTCCTTGCTGGCAAAGTGGCCGTCATTGACGGCATTGGTGACGGTGTTATCATCGAGCTTGACCAGCATGACCGAGCTGCCCTCGAAGGGAATGCCCGATTCGTGGAAGGCAACGTGGCCTCTCCCCCCCACGCCGATGATCTGCAGGTCGATGCCACCGGCCTTTTGGATCTTTCCTGCATAGGCATCCAGAATCTCCCGCTTCACCCAGGCGAGATAAGCGGAGTCGGCCTGCGGTTTGATGGCAATCGACCTGCCGGCATCAACCCCCAGGGCTTCCCAGTCGCCAGGGTTGGCATCGAGCTCACTGATCAGCGTCTCCTGATCGATGAGCGCGCCGTAGGGAACGCTGGTTTCGATGAATTTGGTGCAAAGATGCGCAAAGAACTCCTGAATCATGAAATAGGCATAGCTTTCCGGATGCATGACACGCTGTTGTACATTCTCGCCGGGCAGGCCGACATATTCGTCAAGATTAAAGCTGCGGCAGCGACGTGCGTCAAAGATGCCTTCATTGGCGGCACGGGCAAGATGTTTGTAGAGGCCCGTCGGCGAATTGCCGGTTGCAAGACCGAGCACCATTTCCGGTTTTGTTTTTTGTACCGCAACGATTTCCTTTTTCACGACATCAGCCGCCACTGCGCTCATGTGATCGAAGTCCCGTGTCACCATGACATTGATGGCCATATTCCTCATCCTCCCGTTGAAAGGTCGTCCGATATCCTGTTGATGCCCCGGTTATCAGCTGAGTGCCGTCTTTACGACATCCGCCAGTTGGGTGCAGTATTTCTCCGTCACCGAGGCAGTCGGTCCCTCGATCATCACCCGGCACATATTCTGCGTGCCGGAATAGCGTACCAGGACCCGTCCATCGTCCCCCAGTTCACTCTCGATCTGTCTGATCGCCGCGACGATTTCAGGAACCGTGGTGATCTCCGGTTTACGCGCAACCGTGACATTGATGAGCTTCTGGGGATAGACGTCCATCATCTTCGCCAGTTCGGAAAGCGGCTTGCCGGATTTCACCATTGCGGCAACAAGCTGCATGGCCGTGATAATACCGTCACCCGTTGTATGGTGATCAAGGAAGATCATGTGACCTGATTCCTCACCGCCGATAATGCTGCCCATGCTCAGCATATCCTCGAGCACGTAGCGGTCTCCCACCTTAGAGGCATGGTGCTGGAATCCGTACTTCTTACAGGCTACCCGCAGACCCAGATTGCTCATAATCGTGCTCACCAGCAGGTCATTCCTTAATTGCCCCTCTTCCTTGAGCATGGTAGCGCAGATAATGAGGATCTGATCTCCGGTGATCTCATTGCCTTTCTCGTCCACCGCGATCAGCCGGTCGCCATCGCCGTCAAAGGCCAGACCCAGCGCCGCACCGGTCTCCACCACGCGTTTGCGCAGGTCCTGCGTATGCTGTGAACCGCATTCATCATTTATATTCAGCCCATTGGGGGTATTGTGGATGACCTGCAAATCGGCGCCCAGTTCCGCAAATGCCTCTGCGGCCACCCGGTAGGTGGCGCCGTTGGCGGTGTCGAGGACGATCTTCATCTCTTCCATGGAGAGCGTGCGGGGGAAGGTGTTCTTCAGGAAGACGACGTAGCGTCCCTTGACGTCTTCGAGCCGATAGGCCTGGCCCATGTCATGCGGGGCAGGCAAGAGGTCATTGAGCTTGCCGTTCAGGATCAGCTCCTCGATGGTACCTTCCTGGGCATCCGAGAGTTTGTAGCCGTTACCGTTGAAGATCTTGATGCCATTGTCTTCATAAGGATTGTGCGAGGCGGAGATGACGATGCCCGCGTCAGCGCGCATGCTCTGGGTGATGAAGGCTATACCCGGAGTGGGGAGCACACCGACCAGATACGGGTAGCCGCCCATGGAACAAATTCCTGCTTCGAGCGAGCTTTCCAGCATGTAGCCTGAAATACGCGTATCCTTGCCGATCATGATCCGTGTGCGGTGGTGTTCCTTTCTCAAGAGATAGGCGACTGCCTGACCGACGGAAAAAGCCATTTCCGCGTTCATCGGATAGCGGTTCGCCTGCCCTCTGATTCCATCCGTGCCGAAGAGCTTACCCATATATCCTCCCTGTCGGTTATACCTTAATTTGGAAAGAAGGCACCAGCTCGGCCGCTTTTTCGCAGAGGCCGGACACGATGCCCCTCAACCATTGAACACCCAAATTCGATACCTCTGACGGCAATGCCTGTATTGTTTCAACATATACGGTCTGTCTGCTGGCGGCCGCCTTTTCAAAGCCGGCCAGGAACCGTTCTCTCCGGTCTCCGACCACATCGGCACCGGCACCATCATGGAAGATCTCCTCCATGCGTGCCATGCTCGAACAGAATTCTCTCCTGGTCGCGGCCGCTTGCTGGTTCAGATCCTTTCCTGTCGGCTGAGACACCTTTTCCGCCATTGCCTTAAGCCGCTTCAAACGTTCTTTCCTGGCCGAAGCGAGCATCTCCAAGAGGCCCTCATACAGGAAGCCCCCCAACTCCCGCGCCTCCAGAAATCCCTTCCTGACATGGATGTACCATTCCTCCAGGGCCGCAAGGTTGGCCAGATAGATGATGTTATTGGCGACGATCTGGTTCAACCGGGGGTAGGCGGCCGGGATAAGGTCCCGCACCTCACCCGGGTGGGATGTTCCAATAATCAGCTTGTTGTCCATGGCATAGTCGGTCAGCAGGATCGAACCAGCCGCGATGACATTTCCATATCCGATCATTACGGGACCAACCATGCCGCCCTGCCCTCCCAGAAAAATCGGGGGTTGATTGAGCATTACGCCCCGGGGTACGTCGCCGATCAGTGACGGTGTCGTCTTGTCGCCCTCCGGGGTGAAATTGAAGTGGATGTATGAACTGCCGACCTCACTGTGGTGCCTGCGGCTGGTACCGCCGGCCATGAAACAATCGCAGAAATTAATCAGGCTTCCCAGGGTCACGAAAGGGAAGAGAATGGTCTGCTTCAGGCCGACACAATGAGCCCCGCCCGCTTCTTCCTCAAGGATGCAGCCTTCCCGGACATGCGCTCCCATTCCCATGTTGGCCTTGTCAAGAAAGACCGCTTTGCTGAAATAGCCCCCCTTGAGTTCAACATCGAATCCGGTCCGGCAGTCTTCCATGGTAACGGGACCTTCGGCACCGATTTGCGTACCGGCCGATATCACCGTCTTCTTTCCATAAATCCGGCAGCCCGGATAAATCCGTACCCCCTTACCCGATATCCGTTCCGGATCCACTTCCTCACCGATATCAATCGTGTATGGATTGAGGATGTCGACCCCCTTTTCGAGCAAGCACGCAATCTTTGCCTGAGATCGCAGCTTAAAATCCATTGTCACCTCCGCATCTCATCTTGTTGATTGTCTCGGCCTATTGCCTTCTCCCCCTATCGGGATAATGAATCTTTGACAATATATTTTTCTCTCGAGCATAAAAACTGTGTTGATTTTGTATCCGAATTGTCCGATAAGTCAATAACGTAATTAAAATACAGGCATATAACATGAGATATTCATTGCAGATATGATGTATTCATCCAATCACTCCATGAGAAAAACGTATCTACATAAGATTCCTGACCATTCAAAACTTGCGCGTTACCGGGGCCGCCCTGAATCGGGCCCCCGCATCCTCTTCTTCTCTGGTGGAACGGCATTGTATGCGCTGAGCCGGTTGCTCATCTCCTACACCTGCAATTCCATCCATCTGGTAACCCCCTTCGATGACGGCGGCAGTTCCCGCCGGCTGCGTGACGCCTTTCATATCATTTCGATCGGCGATCTTCGCAATCGGCTCATGGCCCTGGCTGACCGGTCTCTGAGCGGCACGCCGCCCATCTGCGATCTCTTTGATAGGCGTTTCCCCTTGCAGGCGGACAACCACGCCCTGATCCTCAGTCTACGGGATATGGTCACAGGGCAGGACCCCTTAGTCACCTCCATTCCAGAACCTATGCGCGCCATCATCTGTTCCCATCTGGACGCCTTTCTCCTGCATATGCCGTCAGACTTCGACCTGCGGGGAGCAAGTATCGGCAATCTCATCCTGACCGGCTGCTACCTCAACAGCAGCACCGATATCGATACGGTTCTGGATACGTATTCCCGCATGATGGGCGTCAGGGGCATCGTCAAGCCGCTCCTCCAGGAACCCCTGCACCTTGCCGCCGAACTCCAGGACGGCACCTTGCTGGCAGGGCAGCACCTTATCACCGGCAAGGAGGTCCCTCACATCAGCTGCCCCATCCAATGTATCTTCCTTACCGAGTCTCTCGACAACCCCCGTCCTGTAACAACGCATATCGGCGGAGAAACCGAAGACCTCATCCACAGGGCAAACCTTATCTGCTATCCCATGGGCAGCTTCTACACGAGTATCATCGCCAATCTGATCCCCTCGGGCGTCGGCAAGGCGGTGGCCGGAAACAGGTGTGCCAAGGTCTATGTTCCCAATACCTTTCCGGACCCGGAGCAGACCGGCATGGACCTGGCCCAGTGTGTGGATATCATCATCAACACCCTGAAAAAGGACACGACCGGTATTGCCAATGAGCAGCTCTTGAACTACGTCGTGCTCGACACTCAGAATACCCGCTATGCCACGTCCATAGACTACGAGAGAATCCGCTCGCTGGGCATTGAAATCATCGATACCTCCCTCGTCAACACCGCAACGGCGCCATTCATCGATGCGCACCGTCTGATCGACGTGCTCTTGTCATTGACATAGCAGGGGGCAGGCATCGCCTTTAATCTCAAGCACCAGGGGTGAGTGTGCCCCGGGCCTTGATCCGGTCGACAATCACCTCGACCGCCTCGCCCAAGAGGAACTTGATCGGCAGTTCCTGCAGGAACCGGTCCTCCCAGGGCAGGTTTTCTTCGTTCATCAGGTCGATGATGTCCCCGTAGCGCTCGCCCAGGATTTCGCATTTCTGTTCGACGCTGAGCCCCGTGCTGAAGTCAACGTGAAAAAGCAGCAGATGCTCGATCAGGTGTGTATCCCCCAGCAGAGGCATGATGACGATGGAGGCATCATCAGCCTTGCCGCCCCCGGCATAGATCTCCCCGTTCCTCACGAGGGTGCGCTTCGTACCCATGAGAGGGACCACGGAATCGGCCCGGGACGGCATGTGCTCCGCAACGCCACCCTTGCGCTGTGAAACGATCGTGGTTGCATCCGTGGGCTGGCCTTCTTCATCGAGTCCGTCAATCCGATAGAGTGTATAGCCGCGAACAGCCTGGACGGCCTTCTGCAGGCGTTTGAGCAGGAGGACGCCTCGGGCGGCAAGATTTTCGGGTGAAAATCCAAGCTCGAGCAACGGATTGAAGAGTACTCCCCGCGGGGTTTCCACCTTGCGGCTGGTGCCCACGGTCACGGTCTTGGCCTGGTGGCGGATGGCATCCACCGGCCGCGCCAGCTCATCAATGGCCTTGGCCAGGGTGAAATCCAGCGCATCCAGAGGGGTAGGTGCGATCCGTCGATCTTGGAAGTCATCTCGAAAGTCTTGGAGGGCAAGCTTGCCACCTGCATATTTCAGGAGCAGGGTAAGGTCCATCGCCGTCTCCACATTCAGGGTGGTCAGGCTGCCGAGGGTCCTCCAGGTCGAGAACCCGGAAAAGAACTCATCGACCACCCGTCTGAGCTCCTTATCCTGCATGCTCTCGTAGATGGTGTAGCCTTTTGTTTCGTGATCGGTCACGATACCGGCCAGGCGGTTCCTGAAGTCCTTCAAGGCACTGGCCTGTTCATCCAGACTGCAGGCCGCAAAGTAGCCCCAGATATGCCCGGCCAGGGTATTGAGGATGACCGAGGTGGGAAAACCGGCTTGGGGCACGCCAATGACATGCTCGGCAACGGGATTGAAACGCGTCTCGCCTTCATCCGTGATGACCACGACACGGGCGGCATGGGCCTTGAAGATAGCCGTGTCCTTGACAATATCTTCCAGAACGATCTCCGGGCTGCCGGCCGCTATGACGAGAATGAGCGGCTCGGCCGAGAGGTCGATGTGCTTCTTGTCTTCGATGATGTCCGAGGAGATGGTCTTGTAGCACAGTTCGCTGAGTTTGATGCGCACCTCGTCGGCGGCGACCTTGTTCGTCCCGCTGCCCACCACCGCCCAGTACTTCTTCTGACGCACATTCTCCCAGGCGGCTTTCCTGATCTCATCCCGACGGCCGATGACACGATTCATGAGCATCGGGGCGCGCTCCAGGGCCGCGAGTGCCCGGGCGATCTCCTGATCACGGATCGATCCCAGCAACTTGGCCATGGACAAGGCCAGGACATAACCTGCGACAATCTGGGAATAGAACGCCTTGGTGGAGGCGACCGACATCTCGATATCGCGGCCGTCGCTGGTGTAGAAGACCCCGTCGGCCTTGGTGGTGATGTCCGACTGCCGGCGGTTGACGATGGCGAGGAGGTGGGCCCCCTTCTCGCGCGCCATGGTCACGGCCCGGTTGGTGTCCGTGGTGGTGCCCGACTGGGTGACGGCGATGATCAGGCTGTCGTCCATGGCCTCATCCAGGCTGAAGCCACTCAAATCCGAGGCAGTCTTGGCCTGGATCTTGATCGGGATGTCTTTCAGATAGACGCTCAGGGCCTCGGCAATGGCCCGGCCGGCCACGGCGGCCGTGCCCTGACCGATCACGAAGATACGCTTGATCTGGCCCTGGACGAGGGCGGTGCGGATCTTTTCGGGCACGACCTCCTCCCCGAGGTTGAACTGCACCTGCGGGATATCGTTCTCCCGGATGATGCGGTACTTGCCCCGGAGGGTTTTGCGGATGGAGCCCGGGGAATCGAGGATCTCCTTGAGGAGGTAGTGGGGATAGTCGCCCCGGTCGATATCCCGCGTGGTGATCTGGGCGGTCTGAATGTCCTTCTCCGTCAGGGCCAGGGGGTGTCCGTCATAGAAACAGGCCTCGATCCCGTTGATACCTGCGCCGGCGTTGTCACTGAGTACGAAGAGCTGGCCCTGCGTGGCGTTTCCGTCTGCGAGGTGTTCCCGCTCGCCGTCCATCTTGATGAAATGCGTGGTCTCCTCCACCAGGCCGTAGATCTCCGAGGCGAAGAAGTAGTGCCGGGGGCACAGACCCACATAGAGGGACTGGCCGCTGCCCCTGAGCGCCAGATAGACCTTGCCCGGCTCCAGGTTGCTCTCGAGCGCAATGGCGTGGGCTCCGTCGAAGTCGCCCAGGGCCTTCAGGAAGGCCTCCTTCAGGTCGCAGCCCTGTCTCAGATAATATTCCACCTGCAGGGGAATGACCTTGGTGTCCGTGGTGAGACGGTGATCGAACTTCACCCCGGAGGCCTCGAGCGCGGCCTTCAGGGCCAGGTAGTTGTCGATATCACCGTTGAGGGCCACGTTGATGCACCAGCGGCCCCGGCCATAGCGGGGATAGTCCCGTAAGCCGTCGTCCGCCTCGAGGGTGTGGTTGTTCACGGGGTGGCAGTTGGGTTCGTTGATGGCCCCTACCGAGGCCCAACGCGTGTGGGAGAGATACATCTCGTTATCGGCGTCCAGCGCCACAAAAATGCGGAAGATCGCATCCGCGGCGATGGCCCGCCGCAGCTCGCGGCAGTTACGACCGAGCTTGCCCGCGACCGAAGCGGTCTTGTAGGTAAAGATCAGGCTGTTGCCGCAACGGTGGATCGAGCGGTGAAAAAGGTCGCCGGTATTCATGCGGGCCTGGAATTCGTCCGCCAGACCGGCCGCGTGGATGGCCCGTTGCGCCTCCTCATAGCTGCGGTCGTCCTTCAGCCAGAAGGTGACCTGGATGCCGCTGGAATCGCGCCCGCGCACCTCGAGGCGATCAAGGGAGTTCAGGATGGCATTGAAACGCTGGAACTTCTCGAAGGCGTGCCGGGTGGGGGGATCCTGGCCGGCATTGAGTTCGGCTATCTTGTCCATGTTCAGCAGGAGGTCCTGCTTGAGACCCCACACCAGATCCCGCAGGAGGATAAGCCGCAGCGAGAGGCTCTCCATGGCGTGGGACGGGAACATGTCCGCACGATGCTCAAGGGTGCCTTCCTGTCCCTGCAGAAAGTTATCCAACTCCCGGGAGAGTTCCCTGAGGCGGTTGATCTCCTGCGATGAGCTCAACTCGAACTGGAGTCCGACGTTCTGCTTGAGGGCATAGAGGTCCTCCGTCATCTGCTCGAGGGTGACCATATCGCCCAGGTAGGCCTCGACACCGATCGCCTGCTCCAGCACGACGTCGATACCGTGCTCCATCATACGGGCAAAATTCTGGCAAAGACGCTCGACCACCCCGTGCTGCCCCTCGGGGTCTGCGCCCTTGACGGCCAGAATGCCCGCCACACCACAGAAAAGCACCTGCGGCATGACCGGGAACAACACCACCGAACGCCCCGGCAGATGCCGGGGGTCCCGGCCGATAAAAAACCCCCACTTTGCGATAGACTTCAGCCATCCTGTGAAGATATTCTGCATGCGCTCCCCTCACCTCACCTATCGCCGGTGGGCACACTTTTCTTTATCCCCGAAAGAATGCTCATCTTCTTCTCGCCGTTCAGCGGCGGCTCAGCCGGTGCAGGCAAATTCGGCGGCCTCCCTGATCCTTCCGGATAAAGCCTCCACCCTGTAGCCCGTGGCGGGCAGCAATTCAAGCAGTTTGGCGTGAAAACGTGTCGCCTGCTGCAGCTCCACCACCACGGACGGGCGCGCCTGCCGGGGGCTCTCCTCCCGCAACCGGGCCAGCCTGAGCACATACAGCCAGTCCAGCAGATCCTCCAGGGCCTCGCGGCCGAACCACCATACCCCGTCGAAGGCGTTGAACCCGAGGTGTTCCTGCACCGCGGCATCCTGCAACAGGCCTTCGAAAAAACCTGCCAGGACCCCCGGATCATCACCGGTCTTCCATCCGGGGAACTCCGTGAGGATGGCCAGGCGCCGCATCTCCCGGGAGGCCGCCTCTTCGGAAAGCCCCAGCGCCCCCTGCATGGCGCGCCCCAGCCGCAGTTCTTCGAGCCAGGCCCTGCCTGTAAGACCGGGATCGTCCCCTGGGGCCAGCCGGCCCAGGTGCGCGCTCACCGCCCAGACAAAGGCCTGGCGCGCAAATCCCTCCCGCCCCATCAGGTGTCCGATACGTTCGAACGCGTCCCTTCCGGGTTCGCCCTGTGTCTCAAGGAAGACAGGCAGGGAAGCTACGGCCTTAATGGTCAAGCCGATGCGACCGGCCACCAGGGCAGTCTCGCCCCGACTGCCGGTGTGGGCCTTCACGGCCTCAAGGAAGTTCTCAAGACGCCCCCTCAAGGCCCCGGGGATAAGCCCCTCTTGGAACAGGCATCGGATCTCGCCCTCAAGCAGGTCCGGCCTGAGGAGCGCCCGCAGGGGCTCGAGCACCGGGGCGTGCCGCACCTCGGCCAGGGCCTCCAGCATGTCCGGCACACCCCGGCCACCGAGGCCCTGCTCCAGTCGCATGAGGGCCCGGGAATCGTCGTCGTAGAGCTCACGAAAATCGAGGAACACGTTGGCGTGATAGGCCCCCAGGCTCACCGCCAGGCCGTCCGTGGCCAGGCTCATCCCGCAGCGGATATAGTCCAGCCCGCTCCTCAGGTCGCGAAAGACGTAGTACACCCCCGCCTCCCCTTTGAGATCCAGGCCTTCGCAGAGGCTCTTGTGCACCAAATGCCGGTGTCCGGCGGCCTCGGCGCTGATCCCCACCGAACGCCGGATATGTCCCGAGGCCTCGGCGTAGCGATTGTTGTAGATCACCAGCGCCCGCGAGCCGTCCGCCCGGTTGGAATAGGCGAAGACGTCCTCGTTCACATGGCCTGCATCCGTCACCAGGTCATAGAGCACGAAATTCTCCACCGAACTGAAAAGATGGCGCATCTTGAGCAGGGGAAAGATCTCCCGTTCGTGGCGTCGGATCAGGGCGAGGTCCGCCTCCTCATTCCAGTAGCCCCGGGCGTACTCCATGCCGTATTTCTCCCCGAAGCCCTCGACCTGCCCATGGCCGAACATGGGCAGGCCCGGCATGGTCACCATGAGGGTGGCCACCCCGAAATACTTGTCGCCCTTGCCGAACTGGCTGACGGCCGGGTCCTCGTCGGGATTGTTCATGAAGTTCACGAAACGCCTGAGGATCTCGGGATTGAAGCGCAGCACGTTCTTCATCACGTCCCGGTACTTGCTGTTCTCCTCTTCCTTGAGCATATTCATGAAGGCGCTGTTGTACACGCGGTGCATACCGAGGCTACGCACAAAGTAGCCCTCCATCAACCAGAAGGCTTCGGCCAACAGCAGCGTATTCGGGGCACGATGCGCCACCTCGTCCACGAGTTCGCGCCAGAACTCCTCGGGGAAGGCGTTGTGGAAGTCCTCCTGGCTCACCGTGTTTTCGGCACGGGAGGGGATATCCCCGCCAAAGCCCGGCAGGGGGTACCACAGCCGCTGGAAATGCCGCTTGGTGAGAGTCATGGCCGCATCGAAACGGATGACGGGGAATCTTTGAGCAATCTCCACGGTCATATCGATGACGGCCCGGCGCACCTCGTGCTTGAGAAAATCGAGCTGGGCCGTATCGTTCCAGGGCATGCTCGTGCCGTCGTTGCCATGGTAGATGAAACGTTCCTGGCCGGTGGCCCGATCGACGCGTCTGAAAACCACGGCCGCATCACGCCTTTCCCAATAGCCATCGTCGATAAAGATCCCCACGCGGGGATCCTCCGAGAGGTCGGGCCCGCTGAAGTTGTAGGCGGGAAAAGGGCTGTGGCCGAGCTGGATGAAACGCTCGGGATGCTCGATCATCCAGCGCGAATAGATACCCGTGTGGTTGGGAACCATGTCGGTCGCCAGGCGGATACCGCGGTACGCGGCCCGCGCCTTCAGGTTATCGCAGGCGCCCTCCCCCCCCAGATCCGCAGCGACGGTGTAGTCATAGACCGAGTAGGCCGAAGAGAGCGCCTCGGGATTGCCCATGCGCTGTTTGATGCGGCGCGAGGCCGGGCTGCGTTCCCAGATTCCGATGAGCCACAGGCCCGTAAAGCCCCAGCCGGCGAGAAGGTCGAGCTCCTCGTCCGGGATCTGGTCCAGCGCCTTGATCGTGCGCCCATACTTGCGCGAAAGCTGGTCGAGCCAGACATAGACACTCTTGGCCATGAGCACGAGTCGGGGCATCCAGTCCTCGTCCGGGCTGAAGCGCTCTATCTCCTCGGCTTCCCGGAGGCCGAACCGCAGCACCGGGGCCGGCCCCGCCCCCCCCCAGCCACGCACGCGCTCTTCCTTGATCACATCCATGCCCATGAGGATGCGCAGCATGAGATCGGAGATCAACTCGCCCCAATGGGCGTAGATGAACTCGAGCTGCCCCTGGAGGGAATGGGGTGCGGCCTTGATGGGGGCGAACAACAGTTCGATCAGCGGCAGATCATAGGGCATCAGACGCGGCTCGTCCTGGAAAAAGGTGTCGAGCGTGCGCATGAGCTCCAGGTAGTGCGTCTGTCCGGCGAGGTTCTGCTCGTCGAAGAACTCGAGGAAAGGCCTGAAGGCGGGATTGCGGTTGGCGATGAAGAGCAGCAGCATCTCCTCGAGGGTAATCGCCCGGTGGGAGACCCCTGCAGTGCTCCCACTCAGATATTCTTCCTCGGCCAGCTCCCCCCGGAACACGGCCGAGGGGGGGAAGAGGTGCACAAAGGTACGCAGGGCCGCATCCACGCTGTCCCTGCCCAGCCGCTCCTCGAGCATAGCACAGGCATCCTGCATGGCCCGGGGATTCACCCGCCGGCGGTAGACCGCCACCACATGGTGCAACACCTCGTCAATGAGCCCCATGGCATTGACCTCGCCCGGCCTGAGCGCCAGATCGGGATGCCTGTGGACCTCGCGGGTGCGGTTGACCAGATCGGTGAAAACCCTGGCCGCCTGGATATTCGCGAACACGACATTGCCGCTGGTCGAAAAGAGGGTCTCGCCGAAGCGGTATCTCTGTCGGGTCTGCCGGGAAATGTGGAATTCAAACATGCTCACCTCATGCCGGCCCCGCCCCTGACGGGCCCGATTTTGCCTTTGCTGTACTCTGCAGCCCGGCCTCCCCGTTACGCGATGATAGGTGCCGGTTTATCCCTTGCCCTCGCCATCCTGCCGGAGTGAAACATACCCTCAATCCGCCGTGAGGGCAAGGGGGGGAAGCTGGCCCCGGCACGCGCTTCAGAAGCAGGAAGCCCTGGGGCCGCCCCCTGTGCCGGGTTGACATTGCGGCCGTGAAGACATAGATAAATGGATATGAACCCCAGGGCAGGCCCTGGACCTCCTCGACGTCGCAAGCGGCGGGGAATTCGAGCTATGGCGATTTAAGGGGAAAACGCCGCCTCTGTGTCTTCCCCACCACAGATACTGCAGGAGATTGCTTATGCCACTGTACGAATTTCAGTGTAGCGCCTGTGGCCGGGTAACCGAGGTTCTCACCCGTATGGGCGACACGGGTGCCGACCTGGTCTGCGCGGACTGCGGAAACACCACCTTCAGGAAGTGCATGTCCGTTACCGTCACCCCCACCCACCCCCTGCCCCAGGGAGGCAAGACCTGTTGCGGCAGGGACGAGCGCTGCGACAGCCCTCAGGGCGGTTGCTGTTCCCGCTGAGCCGCAGCCACACATCGTGAAAGAGATCGAGGACAACATGCATGCCACAACCAAGAGCGATCCTGTCGACAACTATACCCCAAAGGCGATCGAGCACTTCCTGAATCCGAGAAACATCGGCGAGATGACCCCGGAGGAGTGCAGCGGTTTCGCCCTCGTGGAGGATGACGACTGCGGCGACCAGATGATGCTCTGGATCCGGGTGGAGGGCGAGCGCATCGAGGACATCCGCTTCAAGTCGTTCGGCTGCCCGGGCGCGATTGCCACCTGCTCCATGGCCACCGATCTGGCCAAGGGCAAGACCATCCAGGCGGCGCTCGATCTCACCGATGACGATGTCATCGACGCCCTGGGGGGTATCCCGGATCAGAAAAGACACTGCTCCCTGCTGGGCATCCGCGCCATCCACCTGGCCATCCACGACCTCCTCATGCGCCGGCTCATTCAGGAAAGCGGAAACGGTGAATGATCTACCTCGACCATAACGCCACGACCCCACTGGGCGACAAGGTCCTTTCCGCCATGGAGCCGTTTCTGAAGGGGAACTTCGGCAACCCCTCGAGCTTCTACCGCCCGGCCCGTGCCGCCCGCGCCGCCCTGGAGCGGGCGCGCTCCGAGGTTGCGGCCTGCCTCGGCGCCCGTCCGTCCGAGATCGTCTTCACCGGCAGCGGCACCGAGGCCGACAACCTCGCCCTACGCGGGGCGGCCCGCGCCCTGCGCCCGAAAGGCAACCACATCATCACCACCTCCATCGAGCACCACGCGGTGCTGCATACCTGCCGCGACCTAGAAGCCCAGGGCTTCCAGGTCACCTGCCTGCCCGTGGACCGCACAGGAAGGGTCGATCCGGATGAGCTGGCCTTGGCCCTCACGGAGCAAACCATCCTGATCAGCATCATGCACGCCAACAATGAGACCGGCGTGATCCAGCCCATCGAGGAGATCGCCAGGATCACGCGCAGTCGCGGCATCGTGCTGCACACCGACGCGGTACAGAGCGCCGGCAAGATCCCCCTGGAAGTGGACGCGCTCAAGGCTGACCTCGTGACCATCTCGGCCCACAAATTCTACGGTCCCAAGGGGGCCGGTGCCCTGTACGTCAGGCAGGGAACCCCCCTGGAAGCGGTGATCACCGGCGGGGCCCAGGAGAAGGGCCTGCGTCCCGGCACGGAGAACATGGCCGGCATCGTGGGCCTGGCTTCTGCGCTGCGTCTGGCCGTGGAGGGTCTACCCACGGAAACACCCCGCCTGCTGACGCTCAGGCAGCGCTTCGAGCAAGGGCTGATCCAGGGCAGCGCGCCACTCAGCATCAACGCGGCCGACGTGCCGCGTGTGCCCAACACCACCAATGTCACCTTCCCGGGCGTCGAGGGCGAATCCTTGCTTTTACACCTTGATCTCAATGGCATCTGTGCCTCGTCGGGCTCGGCCTGCACCACGGGCTCTCAGGCGCCCTCGCACGTGCTGCTGGCCATGGGCATCCCGCCGCGCGAGGCCCAGGGAAGCTTACGCTTCTCCCTGGGGCATGGCACCACAGAAGCCGACATCGACACCACACTGGCGGTAATCCAGGATGCCGTGCACAGACTGCGAGCCATATCGAGCATCTAGGCTAACACCGCTGCACAAACCGTCACCCCCCCGCATCCGCTGCCGCCATCCGGGAGGCAAAGCCGCAGGCTTGAAGAAAGGCCCTGTTTGATATATGCATGTGGGCGATATCAGAATAAGAGGAAATGGATGTTTTTATGACCGAGGTGCGGGCCGACGGGGGCTCACAACATGCAGATCAGGAAAACGGGACCGTGGGCCTGAGAGTTCCGCCGCCGGGAACGTGGAATGCGCCCGGCCCCCTTGCAAAGCAAAAGACGGTGTTCATACAAACCCATGCTCTTCAACTCGTATGAATTTTTATTCCTCTTTCTGCCCCTGAGTGTCGCCGGCTTCTTCCTCGTCGGGTCACGCGGGCATCACCGGCTGGCGGTAGCCTGGCTGGCCGGGGCCTCGCTCTTCTTCTACGGGTGGTGGAATCCGGCCTATGTCTGGCTGATCCTGGCCTCGATCGGGGTCAATTACACGCTCGGACTCGGCCTGGGTTCGCGGCCTTCACAGGGCGGGCTTCTTCGTAGATTTTTGCTGACGCTCGGCATCACCTTCAATCTCGGCCTGCTCGGATATTACAAGTATTCGAACTTCTTCGTCGATACCGCCTGTTCCCTGATGGGGGGCACCTCACACCTCGCCGCAATCACGCTGCCTTTAGCGATCTCGTTCTTTACCTTTCAGCAGATCGCCTTCCTGGTGGATACCTACAAGGGGCACGCGCGTGTTTATGATTTGCTCCACTATTGCCTTTTCGTAACCTTCTTTCCGCAGTTGATCGCGGGGCCGATCGTGCACCACCGTGAAATGATGCCGCAGTTCATGCGCCGCAGCTTTTTGCGCCTGAACTCCGAGCATGTGGCCATCGGGCTGACCCTTTTCTGCATGGGCCTGTTCAAGAAGGTCGTCCTGGCCGACGGCGTGGCGGCGTATGCCACCCCGATCTTTCACGCCGCCGAGCAGGGGGTGTCGCTGAGCTTTTTCGATGCCTGGGCCGGGGCCCTGGCCTATACCTTCCAGCTCTATTTCGATTTCTCGGGTTACTGTGACATGGCGCTGGGGATCGCCAGGGTCTTCGGCATCCGCCTGCCGTTAAACTTCAACTCGCCCTACAAGGCCCGCAACATGATCGAGTTCTGGAGACGCTGGCACATGACCCTCTCCCGCTTCCTGCGGGACTACCTCTACATCCCCCTGGGGGGCAACCGCCACGGCAGGGTGCGCCGCTATGTCAACCTCATGCTCACCATGCTCCTCGGCGGCCTGTGGCATGGGGCGGGCTGGACCTATGTAGCCTGGGGCGCCCTGCACGGCATCTATCTCGTTGTCAATCATGCCTGGAGAACCCTCATGCCGACAGCGGACCGACACACCGCCCGATGGTGGACTGCGGGCCTGGCGCACGGCTTCACCTTTGTGGCCGTGGTGGTGGCCTGGGTCCTGTTTCGGGCCGAGAGCTTCACCGGGGCCCTGCACCTGTTCAGCGCCATGGCCGGGCTGAAGGGCTTCGCCCTGCATGAAACCTTCACGCCCCCGAGCCTGGCAAAGATGCTCCTCTATCTTTCGGCCATTGTCTTTCTGTTGCCCAATGCGGTAGAGTTCGTCGACCGCAAGGGCTACCAGTCCTATCTCCAGGATACCGACCGGACGCCTGCCTGGTGCCGGATGCACTGGCAACCCTCATTGACCTGGATGATCGTGACGTGCGCGTGCGCCCTGAGCGCCATCTACAATCTGTCCGAGGTAAGCGAGTTCCTCTATTTCAATTTCTAGCCCATGAAGAGACGCCTTTCCTACACCTCATATACCCTGCTCCTGCTGCTGACGATCATCCTCATGGTCTCCGGATTCGGTCTCTACGTGAGAGTGAACGACCCTTACTGGCTATGGAGCGCCGAGCCGCCCTGGCATCGACAGTGGGGTGGGCACAATCGCGTGCTGGATATCCGGCATCGTTTTGCCAAGGCAATCCAGGTGGTCACCCGCAGGCCGGAGGTGATCGTCATCGGGAGTTCGCGGGTCTATCGCGGCATCGATACCGAGGCCCCTGATACGTGGCACGCCTACAACCTGGGTATATCGAGCCTGAGAATCCGCGAGGCGCGTGCCTATGTCCGACACGCGATACGCTGGACGCCGGCCAAGACGATCGTCTTCGGTCTGGATTACTTCATGTTCAATGCCCTGCGGCCCAGCGAGCCGGGATTTGACGAGGACCTCGGCGATCACCGCTTCGTCTTCAGGGCCATCCCCATATCACTCTTCACCCGCATGGCCTACAAGGACGTGCAACGCGCACGCCAGGGGGTTCATGGCGGTGACGGCTACTGGACCTACAGCGGGTTCAAGATCACGAACCCCCGTTCACAGGCGGATGTTGAACGCCTCCTTGAATCTTTCTACACCGATAAGATCACCATCACCCCTCAAGAGTATGCGGCCTTCGCCGACATCCTCGACGAGGTGCGCCTTGCGGACGTGCAGCTGATCGTGTACGTCTCGCCCATGAACACCCGTCAGGTCCAAAAGATGAAGGACGAGGGTGAATACGCCGCCTTCATGGCCTGGAAGAAACGCATCGGCACTATCGCCAGGGAACACGGGCTTGATCTTTATGATTTCAGCCTGAACAATCCTTTCTATGACGATCAGATCGCGGCGGGATCCAGCCCCAGCTGGATCGACACCACGCACTACTCACCAGTCGTGGGGGCATGGATCCTCCGGTCGATCGGCATCTGATGGGGTCAGACCCGTTAGAGCCGCCGCTTACGGGACAATCTCGGACCAGGTCACCTTTCCCCGCCGACCATCCAAAGGCCGGGCTCACTGCCCCGAGGGCGCTTGAGCGCCTTGCGGTTGACAGGCTCTCTGGCGATGGTTCCAGTTGCAGAGTCCTCACCCTTCTCCCGAAGCAGCCGGCTGACCTCGGACTTTAACTCATCAAAGTTGCTGGATTTGACCACATAGGCATCCACGGCCATGGTCAGGACGTGGTTCCTGTAGCCGGAATAGGCCGAATGGATAATAATCGGTTTGTCGATACGGGCGTGGATAATGTTACCCAGGGTTTCGATACCATCCATCGTGGGCATGCGTATATCCATGATGATCAGATCGGGATCGAGCCCCCCATCGGCCGTCAGGAGATCCAGGGCATCCTTGCCGTTGGATGCAATCCGCACATCATATCCATCATCTGAGAGTTCTTCCCTGAGCAGCAGTTGAAGATGCTCATCATCTTCCACCAGCAGAATCTTTTTCATCCATGAACCTCCCACCCTGTAATCGAAATGCATTCTCAGCCGCATGACCCTGAATCAGTTTCCCGGGAAGGACCCCCTGTTTACCAGGTGCGGCCCCAAGAGATTCATGCAAGAACATTGCCATGCGCTGAGGCACACCAATCAATTGTATTTATTGTTGATCACCCCGACGGCCTGTCGCCAACCATGACACTCGCCCTCCGGCAGGCGTCACCCGATTGACACCCTGGCTGGTCCGCCTGGGGCCTCCAGGAAGGCTTCCCTGTCATGACCTGGTCAAGCCCTGCCCCCCCCTGACGCCGCTAGCGGGGGGACTTCGACCCATGGCGATTAAATCTCCGGGATATTCAACCCAGAGTTGCTTACCGATGCCCAATTGGTGTATACGATGAAAACAACTGGCCAATAGTCGGTCGCCCACTATCGTCTAATTTGTGCGTTTGGTTACGCGATAGTGTTATTCAGATCAACGCACCAGCCGGAGGGAGCAGTAGATGAAGCTTTACGTGGGGAACCTAGCCTATAGTGTCACGGAAGACGATTTGAGGCGCATCTTCGCCGCGTACGGCGAAGTATCCAGTGCTGCCATTATCACGGACAAGTATACCGGCCAATCCAAAGGGTTTGGTTTCATCGAAATGCCCTCACAGGCCCAGGCCGAAGAGGCCATCAAGGGTCTCGACGGCAACCCGCTCAAGGGCAGAAACATCAAGGTCAATGAGGCCCGACCCAAGGAGGACCGCCCCAAACCCAGACAGCGCTATTGAGACTGTCCCCATCACCCGACCCCGCCCGTCAAACTCAACCCCGGGCGAGGTCTCACACAGGGCCCGTTTTTGTCAGGCGACAGGGAGGGTCTGGTGTATGGCTTTGCGCATCGGCCCGGGAGCGACCGAATTCTCCGGGACGTTTCCCCAAAGATTTTGCTTGCCCGCGCCATGCGGCATCTGATATAGGAAAATCCATGCAAAAAGAGAGTTCCGCCGACAGATATTACGGTTTTTATTTTTGGTATTATACCGTGCGGCCACCTGTCGGCTGATCTGTCGCAACCAACAAAAAACAGAGGCCGTGGGTGGCAGCACCCACGGCCTCTTCTTTTGCGGTCGTGGGTGCCCCCGACGGTAATCAACCGGAAAGGAGGCATGATGATCGTATCTATGAAAAAAGGGGCTACGCAGGAAGAAATCCAGAACGTACAGCATCTTATCGAGGGCTTCGGGTGCCGGACGAACCTGTCCGAGGGAACCGAGAGGGTGGTGTTCGGCGTCATCGGCGAGGAGCGCGACAAGACCAAGCTCATCGCCCTGGAGGCCCAGCCCGGGGTGGAAAAGGTGGTACCCATCCTCACCCCCTACAAGCTGGCCTCTATCGAGACCAAGCCCGAACCGTCCGTCATCGACGTGGGACTGGGCGTGCGCGTGGGAGGGAACAAGATAACCGTCATCGCCGGGCCCTGCGCTGTGGAGTCCCAGGCCCAGATGGCCGAGGTGGCCGCCACCATCAAGCAGACCGGTGCGCATATGCTGCGCGGCGGGGCCTTCAAACCCCGTACCTCGCCCTA
>CAZUDI010000007.1:48882-77807 GCA_964618975.1 uncultured Bacteriovoracaceae bacterium
GGCCTCGCAATCGATCAGGCCGCCGTTCATGGTAATCAGGTTGCGGACAATGTGCTGATCGCTGCCGCCGTCTCCGTCGATGTCCAGAACGCCCGCCAGCGCGAAACGCTTCTGCTTGCCGGGGCTCCAGGCGGACGGACTCATCCTGCTGGCGAGGGCCCGGAAGCGCTGCGGTATCCAGGTCCTCACCGAGGTGATCGACCAGAAGAGCCTGGAAGAGGCCGCCGAATACGTGGACTGCGTCCAGGTGGGTGCCCGCAACATACAGAATTTCGAGTTGCTCAAGGCGGTGGCCCGGGCCAAGATCCCCGTGCTCCTGAAGCGAGGCATGTCCACCACCATCGAGGAATTCCTCATGTCGGCCGAGTACGTACTCTCGGGCGGGAACAGCCAGGTCATCCTCTGCGAACGCGGTATCCGCACCTTCGAGACCGCCACCCGCAATACCCTCGACCTCTCGGCCGTGCCGGTGCTCAAGGGCAAGACCCACCTGCCCGTCATCGTGGACCCCTCGCACGGCACCGGTCATGCCCGCTATGTGGAGCCCATGGCCTACGCCGCCATCGCCGCCGGGGCCGACGGGGTGATGATCGAGGTGCACCCCACTCCGGAAAAGGCGCTCTCCGACGGACCCCAGTCCCTGAAACCCTCCCAGTTTGCCGCCCTCATGGAAGGACTGCAGCGCATCGCCGCCGCGGTGGGGCGCGAACTCTAGGATCGAGGCACGGACCGCCGGCCCCGGTCGGGGCATCCGGTCCGTGCCGGGGAAAGGCGGTTCGTGCTGCCGCAGACCGGGGCCAAGGATCGGCCAGGAGGCCGGGGCTTGTCTTTTGGTGCGATCCATACTACCATAGGGCCATGGCACGCCTCGACCACCTTCACAGGGGAGTGATCAGATACGGCTCGGCCATTGCCGAGCACATCGTGAAGGCCTCCACGCGCTGCAGCCTGGAGGGACGCTACGATGTCAAAACCCTCGACGAACTCAGCGCAATTGAGCGGCAGGAGGGCACCTTTGCCAAACTCATGCGCCTGGAATCGGACCGCCCCGGCCGGGCCCAACACTACCGCATATGCCTACAGGACAAGGAAATCCTCGACTTTCTGCACGACAACGCCGAGGTGGACATGCTCACCTTCCTCGTCTTCGTCATGACCCACGAACTGATCCACATGCACCGCTTCGATTCCGGCCAGGCGGACTTCTATACGGTGAAATACGACGAGGAGGTCCTGGTGGATGCGATCACCCGCCTTTTCATGGCCAAGCACCCCCTGCCCGGCCGGAAAAAGGTGCTCACGCTACTTGACAAAGTCACACCGGCGCCACTATATAACCTCGAGATTCTTGTCGACCAAGGAGGAAGCATCCATGCCTATCTATGAGTACCGTTGCCTGAAATGCAATTCAGAGTTCGAACAACTGCAGAAGTTCACCGATGCTCCGGTCTCCCACTGCCCCCACTGCGGCGGCCAGGTAAAAAAGCTCATGTCCCATTCCTCGTTCCAGCTCAAGGGTTCAGGCTGGTACCTCACCGATTATGCCCGCAAGAACACCCCCCAGGATACCTCCGGGGAACGCCATGAAAGCAAGGTCGAGGCCAAGGCCTCGGAGGCCTCCGGCAGCGACACGCCCTCTTCCAAACCGGACAAGGACTGACCCATGGGCCTTACCCACCTGGACGAACAGGGCCGGGTCGTCATGGTGGACGTGGGCGAAAAAGGCGTCACCCGCCGGGAGGCCCGCGCCCGCGGCCGCATCACCATGTCTCGCGAGGCATTCCAGACCATCCTCTCCGACCAGGTGAAGAAGGGTAACGTGCTGGCCACCGCCAAGATCGCGTCCATCATGGCGGCCAAGAACACCCATGCCGTCATCCCCCTGTGCCACCCCCTGCCGATCGACACCATCGCCGTGGATTTCACCCCGGATGAGGCCACCTCATCCATCGAGGTCCAGACCACGGTCAAGGTTTCCGGCAAGACCGGGGTGGAGATGGAGGCCATACACGCGGCCAGTATCGCGCTGCTGACCATCTATGACATGGCCAAGGCCCTTGATCGGGGCATGGTGATCTCAGAAATCCGGCTCATGGAAAAGTCCGGGGGCAAGAGCGGACACTACGTCCGGCCGGAGCCCGGATAGCCGGAACGTTCGCCCTGCGTATTGCGCATCCTCACGGCAGAGGCATCGCCACCCTTTCCGATGGATCACCCGGTATCGCCCTCAGGGATCAACCCTTCCATACCCCGGGGATGACGCTGCGGCAGAAGCGGCAGCGTCCTTCGACGATGTGGAAGGCCGGTATCAGGTAACCCCTGCGTTCCACCAGCAGCCGACCACAGTTGTGGCAGTAGGTGTTGGTACCGGGATGACCAGGGACATTGCCCAGGTACACATAGCGCATACCCTCCTCGATGGCCAGTTCGCGCAGACGTTCGAGGGTGGAGACCGGGGTGGGCGGCAGACGGTCGAGCCGGTAGTGGGGGAAGAAGCGCAGAAGGTGCAACGGGCGGTCCTGGCCCAGATTACCGAGTATCCATCCGCACATGCGCCGCAGCATATCCTCGCCGTCGGTATATCCCGGCACCACCAGGGTGGTGATCTCGAGGTGCACACCCCGCATGGCGAGGACCACGAGGGTACGCTTCACGGGCGCAAGCCGGCCCCCGTTGAGCCTGCGGTAGACTTCATCGTCAAAGGCCTTCAGGTTCACGTTGGCCGCATCGAGCACCCCGCAGAGTTCAAGCAGCGCGCCGCGGTTGATATAGCCATTGGAGATCCAAAGGTTGGCAATCCCGCGCTCACGGGCAGCGCGTGCCGTATCCAGCATATACTCGAAGAAGGTGACCGGCTCGGAATAGGTGTAGGCAATCGAGGCGCACTGCGCCCGGCAGGCCTCATGCACCACCTCGCACGGGAGAAGTTCGCGGAAACTCACCTCCTCGGGGGTGACCTGTGAGATCTCCCAGTTCTGGCAGTTGAGGCAGCGCAGATTGCAGCCCGCGGCCGCGATCGAGAAGGCCCGCGTCTGTGGCATGAAATGAAAGAGCGGCTTCTTCTCGATGGGGTCGATGTGCACGGAACAGGGGTTGCCGTAGGTCAGGGTGTAGAGCGTGCCTTTGTGGTTGACACGCGAACGGCACACACCCCTGTCACCCGGGGAAAGTTTGCAGCTGTGGGGACAGAGGTCGCAGACCACCACACTGCCTTCGAGCAGACGGTAGTGGGAGGCCTCCTTCGACCATTTCCACAATCGCCTGGGGCCCCCGCCCGTGAAGACCGATCCGGTGATGTCGCTGTCAGCGAACAGGGCGCTGGGTGCATCCTGTGTGCACCCAGCGGGTGCGAGGGCTCCCGGCGCCAGACATGCGGCGGCACACAGGCGTAAAAATTCACGACGGCTGAGGCTGGCCATGACATAACCCTGTCACCATTATACTGCTCAGTTTGAGGGCGATCAATCCCCCGGTGGCCCCGATAATCCCCAGCAGGGGGATACCGATGGCCGAGGTGACCATGGTGCCACAGGCCGCCCCCAGCAGGTCGGCGGCAACGACCCGGCTCATGGCCGGATTGTTGCCGCCCCTGAGAGAAAGCGCCACCGGAAACTGCAGGCCGCACAGTACCGACAGCAGCCCCCCATAGGCGATGCAACACCCCTGCGGCAGGGAGGCGCCCACCAGGACGAGGCCCGCAATCGACGTTCCCAGTAGGATCACGATCAGACCATCGCTCATGAGGAGCACCCTCCTGCCCCGAGCCCGCAACCATTGCCCCAGCAGCGCCCCCGGCAGGAGCCCGGCCAGGAAGACCGTGACGATCAGCCCGATCTTGAGATAGACATAGCCGTAGAAGATCTGGAAAACAAAGATCACGAGGATCTCGCCGGCCATAGTCGTCCAGCCGGTGGTAAAAAGGACATACTCCCCTGCACCCATATGCAGGGCATAGCCGATAACGAGGACGGCCGCCGCAAGCAGGAAGGGTATCGGGCGGGTGCCGTGCTTGGCGAACCACTGCGCAAACATGTAACGCAGCATGACGGGGGAAAGATCGCGGTTGGGTGTGGCGTGCGCATCCAGGGCGTCTGCGAGATATTGCCGGCGTTCAGCGTTCACCTCCTGGGTGAAATACCCTTCGATGTACGCGGTCTTGATGCCCCGGGCCGCCAGCAGTTCCGGGATTTCCGGGCTCAGGGGGGCGTCACTGCACAGGAAGGAGATCTGACGGCCCGGCAGCATGAGCACATGCGGAAACACGTCTCGGACCGTTTTGTACAGACAGGACACCTCACGGCGCTGCGTGGCACCGAGATAGTTCTCGTACCCCGAAACGGTGAAGCTCAGCACGCCCCCCTCCCTCAGACGCCGCCGGGCGAGGGTGAAAAACTGTGCGGTGTAGAAACGGTTGAGCAGGAAGGTGTCGGGATCGGGCAGGTTGAGGATGATGGTGTCATAGGTGTGCGTGGTCGATGCCAGAAAGGCCCGGCCATCGGCGTTGATCACCTCGAGACCGGGGATCTCTCCGAGCAGACCCAGTGAAAGCTCCACGCGGCTTATGGCCGGGTCGAGCCGGACATACGCCACCCGCGACGGGGCGTATTTGGCAAGCTCCTCCAGCATGCCGCCTCCGGCGGAGACGAGGAGCACCTCTGCGGGATCGGCGCGCTGGGAAAGGGGGAAATGTATGGCCTCTTCGGCCGCAAAGGTGTTGGAGCTGCTGTAGAGGGGCACCCCGTTCTCGAACAGGGTGTACTGCCCCTGGTCCCGCAGCACGGTGATGCGTCCATAGCGGGTCTCCTCGTAGTGCACCAGCTCTCCCTGGCCGGTGGCAAGCGAGGCCTTCTCTGCAGACAGACCCGCCAGGTTCACGCCCAGGACCGCCATCCCCAGGAGCACCCCGGCCCTCCTCGGCCTGCCGCGCCCGGAGAGCCGCAGGCCACAGGCCATGAGCACAAGATCCGCCACGCAGAGCGCCTGCAACGGGGTCAGCAGGGCCACGAGCACGAACGCAAAGAGCGCCCCGCCGGTGACGTCGCCGATATTGTCCGTGATATAGACGTGCACACCGGGGTAGGAGGCCTCCTGACGCCGGATGGCGAAGAGGCTCAGGGGCAACACGAAACCCACCGTGAGGGTATAGGGGGCCAGACATACCAGGGAGAAGGCCACGAGCTTGCCCAAGCCCACCGAGGCCCCGTGCAGGAAGAGGAGTTCCCTCAGGAGGCGCACGCCCAGGATCTGCAGCACGGGCAGGGCCGCCAGGAGCAGGGTGAGCCGGGCCAGGAGGCCCAGGGGGTCCCGGTGCCTTGAAGCGGCCTGCGAGAGCAGGGTGCCGATGCCCCCCAGGAGCAGCCATGCACACAGGATCAGCGCGATGACAAACTCGTTGCCCTCGAAAAGGGAGAGAAACTCGCGGATGGTGTAAAGCTGGGTCGCCACCGAGGAGATCCCCGTGGCCAGGACCACCAGCAGGACATCCCTTTCAGTGCCCCTCTTCAAAATACTGTACCTGGTAGGTTAAGACCTCGAGATCACCCCGCCTCCAGGCATCGGGGGCGAGCCCGGCCTTCAGGCACAGGTGGGTGAGAAACTCCTCCTTGTCGGGCAACTGCTCCCATACCTGGGGCAGAAAGGTCGCACTGGCGTATCCCTTACGTATGATCACTCCATCGGTGCCCGGCCTGAGCCTCCCGAGCAGATCCTCGCCGTCGGTGTACGCCAGGGGCTGCGGTTCGCTCAGGATGCTGACCTCGATTGTGACCTTGTCGAGTTCCTGTCTGCCCAGCGGACGGAAGCGGGGATCGTGGAAGGCGGCATTGACGGCGTTATGCCTGACCCCGTCCACAATGGGCTCACGGCCCTCCAGCGATCCGATGCACCCCCGGAGTTCCCCCTTGATGGTTAGCGTCACAAAGGTTCCCCGATGCACTGCCAGGGCCTCGTCCGCCAGCCGGAGATCCCCCTCCTGATCCTCCCCACCCCCGAGCCTCTGGGAAATGGTCTGCCGGGCGAGCCTTAACAGCGCCTGGCCCTGGGCCGCATTGATTGTCTTCTCCATAGCGCACTCCTCGTAAAAGGCGATGGCCGCATAGCCCACCACCCGCTCGCGCGGGCCGGCGGCATCGCCGCTGGTTGTATAGGATACAAGTTCCGGCCGCCATTGCCGCTCGCTGGCCAGGGCCATCAGCACCTGCAGGGGAACGCTTCCGCAGGCGCGGTTCTCGCCTCTTTCCAGGGCCCGAGTGTCACCGTCAAGGATGGATGCGATGGTCTCACGGTCGTGCACACGGGCCTGATCAAGGGGCAGATAGTGCGACAGGTCCGTGCTCACCACCACCAGGGTGTCGTCATCGAGCAGCCCGGAGAGGGCCCCCGCCAGAGCTTCGGCCTCACATCGGCCCACCACGATGGGGATCAGGCCGAATTCGCCCAGGGTGTGCTGTAAGAACGGCAGGACCACTTCAATGCTGTGCTCGCAGCGCTGTGAGGCCGGGACATCCCGAAACAGCCCTTCCTGGCTCCTGAGTCGGGCCACATCGGCGTGCAGGGGGATCGTCCCCAGGGGCGTGGCCCAGGCCCGGACCATAGTGAGGGCCGCGCCCTCGAACCCGACGCAGTGATCCGGCCCCAAAACGATCACCTTCCCATAACGCCGGCCTTTCAGCTGGCAGGCGCCTCTGGCCGCCGTGAACCCGGAATAGGCATAGCCCGCATGCGGCATGACCAGGGCGCACAACCTGCCCCCCTTCGGGGCAGTGGGGCGTGCCCGACCCGCGGCCTTAAACAATCGCTCAAGTTCTCGCTCGAGCCCGACCCTGTCGCCCGGGTAGAATCTTCCGGCCGCCACCGGCGCCCTCACAGTCCCAAGGTCTTCACCTTGCGGGCGCTCAATCGGCGGCCGTTCCAGCGTTGGCTGTCCGGCCCGTGAGTCGGCATTCCGCAGCACGACCGACATACAGACTACAGTCAGGACCGTGAGCAGAAAGGCCTCCCACCTCACCATGGTCGTCTCCCCCTGGCACCCGGTGCCGCACGCCCGGACGGCATTTCATCCGGGTTTTCTTCTCCCAGCAGTCTACACCAAATGCGTGCGATATTCCACCCCAGCTCAGCACTGCAGGTCTCCCGTGAATCACGGATCAGCGGGCGTTCTCGGAGTCCGTCATCAATCATGGGCATGAACCCCAGGGCAAACCCGGGACCCGTCGTGACGCCGCAAACAGTAAGGAAATCAGGACAATAGCAATTAAGATGCCGCCAGGCGCTTCGGTCTGGTCTGCCGGAGGGGGCCCTTCCCCCCTGCCCGGGTAGAAGAGTGATGGCCCCTCTTCGGGAGGACAATGGGGATTCGCCAGGATTCAGACCGAGTGGGTCCTTTTACCTCGAGGGCCTAACGCCCCCCCCCGGAGCAACGCTCTGTCAGGATTTCGAGCTGACGAGAAACATGCGCCTGAGCATCTCCTGCTTGAATTCCGCATTGGTCAGAAACCGCTGCACCATGGTGTTGACCTCGCCAGGGTCCCGGAAGGCCTCTTCCATGACCTTCATATTCTGGAATTTCACGCCCAAGGCGGCCTGCCAGCGTCGGGCGAAACCCGCTAACATCCGAGCGGAGCAATCGTTGCTGTCGATGGCCTCGATGGCCATCTCGGCCGCCATATGGGCGGTCTCCATGGCCGTGCCGACCCCCTCGCCGGTCAGCGGGAGCACGAAACTGCCGGCATCGCCGATGAGCATGCAGCCGTCCGTATAGTTCTGCCGCGCCTGTGTCCCGGAGGGCAGCCGCGATCCGCACCATTCACTGATCTGCCGTGCATTTTTCAGACGTGCGCCATAGGGGCTGGTCCGAGCGAACTGGGTAAAATATTTTGTCAGGTCGGTCCCCAGGGATATCCCGCCCCTCAGTCCCAAACCTACGCTGGCGACGCCCTCGCGTTTGCCAGAAGGGAAGATCCAGACATAGCAGGGCAGGACGTTCCGGTCGAAGTGGATCTCGTTGTAGCCTTCCATGGGCACGTCCTCAAAGTAGCACGACACGGCCATACCGACATGTTCGGGCTCGTCCGGGAACATGTCAATGGCCCGCGCCACCATCGAATTCGCCCCGTCCGCCCCGATCACAAGGCGGGAACGAAACTCCACATTCTCGTCACGGCAGCGGGCCTTTACACCACATACACAGGCGCCTTCACGGATCACATCGTAAACCCAGCAGTGCTCCAGCAGCCGTGCCCCCCACCGGAGGGCGGCATTCTTCATGATGTTGTCGAATATCCGTCGCGGGGTGGTGAAGCGTTCGCCCGGGGCGTCCAGATAGCATCTGGTATAGTCCGGGGCGGTCAGCAGCAGGCCCTTGTTGGGATAGCCGGCCTTCCTGACCTCCTCCAGCGCCCCCAGCTCGGTAACATGGGCCATGGCAACCTCGGACTGCGAACCGGCACCGGGTTTGTCGCGAGGAAAGGCCTCCTTATCCAGAAGCAGCACCTCGACCCCCGCGCGGCTGAGGTAAGCGGCGCAGGTCGAACCCGCCGGCCCGGCGCCCACAATGATGACATCGAACGATTCACTCGCCACGGTAAGATCTCCCGGGACAGGGCCGCCCGGACCGCTGTCTGCCTGGGAGACAGGCCTCACCGGTCCTAGTCACTGACTGTCTTCGCATAACCTGCATGACTTCCCTGCCGAATGTTGCACAAATAACCGCCAGAGGTCAATCCGACAGTGGCGCTGCGGCCCCCAACCCTTCTCGGCCTGCGATATGAAGGCTTCTGATCAGCGGCACGCATCGAGAAGGGCTTCACCGCTCACTCCTCGTCGCGATAACGCGCGATCTTGGCCAGGAGGGCCTGTCGGGATATCCCCAGCATCCTGGCCGCATGGGTCCGGTTGCCTCCGGTCATGTCGAGGGCCTCGCCGACAACCATGCGCGAAAAACGCTCCATGAGCCGCTGGTACAGGCCCTCGCCCTGCCGTGCTTCCAGGCAGCCCCGTATCCAGAGGGCCGCCATGTCCGTGGGCACAACCTCAGCGACAATACCGTCCCGCCCCCTGATCGCCTGCTTAATGGCATGCGCGGAAATGCGCCGCCCCTGGCTGAAAATCAGTGCCTTCTGCAGGATATTGGAGAGTTCGCGCACATTCCCGGGCCAGTGGTAGTCATGCAGTACGGCCCAGGCATCCTCGCACAATCCGGAATTGACGACCGCCATCTCCCGCGCATGACGCCTGAGAAAGAAATCCGTCAGCAGTTCGATATCATCCAGGCGTTCCCGCAAGGGGGGCACCCATATGCTCACGACCTTGAGCCGGTAGTAAAGATCTTCCCGGAACTGCTTCTCCGCCAGGGCCTGCTCCAGGTTGCGGTTGGTGGCCGCCACAATACGCACATCGGCGCCGATGGATTCGTTGCCACCCAGACGCTGGAAGCGCTTTTCCTGGATCAGCCGCAGGATCTTGGCCTGGATGGAGAGTGGCATGTCTCCGATTTCATCGAGAAACACCGTGCCACCACGGGCCGATTCCACCTTGCCGGCATGGCGTCCGACCGCACCGGTGAAGGCCCCCTTCTCGTATCCGAAAAGCTCGCTCTCCAGCAGGCTCTCCGGGATGGAGACGCAATCGATCACCTGGAAGGGCCCGTCGGCCCGCGGGCCGTAATGATGGATGGCGCGCGCCACGAGGTCCTTGCCCGTTCCGGATTCGCCGCGGATCAGGACGTTCACGCTGTTGGAGGCTACCCGGCCGATGGACTTATAGACCTCCAGCATGGCCGGGCTCTGGCCGATGATGGCGTCCGAGGACGGCATGTCGAGACCCGGGGTAGCCTCGCAACGGGGCCCAAGGAAGGCCCGGGCCTCCAGGGCCTGATCGATCAGATTTATGATCTCGATAATCCTGAAAGGCTTGAGCACATATTCGAGGGCCCCTAGTTTCATAGCCTGGATGGCGGTCTCGGTGGATGCCAAGGTCGACAGGATGATGGCCGGGAGGGCGGGGGCAAGATCCCGGATACGCGCATAGACATCGAGACCGCTCATATCCGGCAGGCCGGCCTCCAGCAGGACCAGGTCCGGCAAAGCAGACCGAAGCTGCCTCAGGCCCTCCTCTCCGCTGGAGGCCTCGCGGACGTCATGTCCCTTGACGGACAAGGCCTGCGCCAGATTCTGGCGCAAGGTGCAATCATCGTCAATGATCAGAACCATACTCACGTGGCCAACCCCTCATGCTGTGTCAGGCAAGGATACCGATCACCTGCATTCCGATGGCGAGAGTCCGTCCCTGCTGAGGGACTACCACAGCCGGGGCAAATCTTCAATCATGGCATCACCGCGGGGAACACGCCCCGCGGCGGACCCGTGCCCCCCTTGTCCGTCTGTTTTTTTCAGTGACAGCAATGAGGTGCTTATGGTAAAATATTCTTTTGGTTTGGGAATAAATGCAGGCCACAAGGGCATGCCCCCATACCGACAATATGTACTGAAATGCAGTAAGGAGAAACCAACCCCAGGGAATCGGCACCGAAAAATGCGCTTGACAGGTTTTCTTCGTCAATATATATTAACATTATTTATTATAGTTAACGTTGTTATTGTTTTCGATGTCATTTAATCCCAGCTATGCCGCCGGCCTGTTCACGGATCAGCGCCGGCGTTGAAGTGAATATGCAAGGGGAGGATACGGTATGATGAAGATCTTGCGTTCTTTGGGCATCATCGGGGTAGTGGGTCTGTGCTTCCTGGTCCAGCCGGTTCGCGCGGACATCTTCGACACCTATGAAAACGGGCCACGGGGAATGGCCATGGGCGGCGCGCTCTGCGCCGAGGTGGATGACACCGCATCCCTGTACTACAACCCGGCGGGTCTCAGCAAGCTCACGGGGCACACCCTGGGATTCGGCTACATGTACAACGGGGCCTCAATCGACGTGAGCGGACCCATTATCGGCGCGCCCACCAACAGTGACCTGACCCTGGGAACCTATGTGCTGGACGTGGCCCTGGACCTGAACAAGATGGTCCGTCTGCCCCGCCAGTGCACCTTTGCCCTGGGGCTGACGCTGCGCGACGACATGACCTTCCTGAGCCTGGAGGACACCGAGGAGTATCGGTATGCCTTCGTGCAGTTCAACTCCTCCATCAAGCGCACCACCATCTACCTCGGGCTGGGCATCGATGCCATCCCGGAGCTCCTGCGTCTCGGCTTCGGGGCCCACTCCATCGTGGTGGGTGATGCCACCACCAACCTCACCCTGGGCGCCGAGGACCTCTCCACCACGCAGCACGTGATCCCGGCCAAGGCGGATGTCTGGATGGAGATGGAGCTGGCCAACAGCCCCATCGTAGGCCTCCAGCTCACACCCTTCAAGAACCTGAGCCTGGGGCTGTGCTACCGTGACGGCATCAAGGTGGAAATGGATCCCTTCTTCGCCAACCTGGACATCACCATCGGCTCCAGCGCCGCCTCAGTGGCCGCCTATACCGCCATCCTTTCATTCTGGAATCCCGAATCATACCAGGCGGGCCTCTCGTACCGCTTCGGGGATCTCCTCGTAGAGGCCGACTTGACGCTGGACAACTGGTCCGAGTTCAAACGCAGCACCCCCCGGGAACTGCGGCGGGTCAGCCCCTCGTTTAACGATGTCATCTCCTATCACCTCGGCCTTGAGTACCCCGTCAAGGGCTTCGATCTCAGAGCCGGCTACCAGTATGCACCGACCCCGGTACCCGATCAGCTTGGCAATTCCAACTACCTCGGCACGGACCGCCACATCGTCTCTCTGGGATGCGGCACCGAATTCAAGGACCCGCTCAATCTCCTGCTGCACCCCGTGCGGGTGGGCCTGGCCCTGCAGGAGCAGTTCCTTAAAAAACGCACCTACACCAAGATCGACTCCCTGCCGTATTCCCTCAGCGGGAGCGTCTTCAGCGCCACCCTGGCGCTGCAGTTCAAACTGTAGTGGGCAAGGGGTGAAAAAATATCGGTCGGGAGGGAATGATTTTTCCCTCCCGGGGGATGACGGGCATGATCCGTTGCAGACAGACAGCCTGGGGCTTGATGAGATGAGGCACACACGATGCCTGTTTCTTTGAGAAAAAACAAATACGTACACAGATCTCGCATCTCGGAGGCAAAATTCCGCGAGCTCGTGCGCTATTTCGCCCTCGATCTGGAGGCCCAGAAGATCTCCGTCCTGTCCCGGCTGAACCGCAACACCGTCAACCGCTATCTGCTTCTCATCCGCGAACGCATCGCCGACTACTGCAACGCCACCTCCGCCTTCAGCCTGGCCATCCCCGTCCGGGAAGGGTCGGACGCCCCCCTCCCAAAGGGCACCGGCGGGGAGGGCTTTCCCCTCTTCGGGGTCATTCAGCTCGGCGAGCGTATCTACACCGAATCTGTCCCGGAGGGTATCAAAAAGGGGGCCCAAGATCTCATTCGCGGCCGGATCGAGGCCCGGGATGTGATCAATGCGAACGGATGGAGGGGATATCACGGCCTGTTGGATCTCTCCCGCAACCGCCATTATCACATCCTCAAGTCCCCCAACGGGGGTGAGGACGTCACCCGACCGCACGCCATCGATGCCTTCTGGTCGTTCTCCAAGATGAGGCTCATGAAATTTCACGGTGTACCGGAATCCACCCTGCACCTGCACCTCAAGGAGTGCGAATTCCGGTTCAACCACCGCCGGGACGACATCTATGCCCTGGTGTTGAAGATTATCCGCGAGCGCCCCCTCAGCTAGTCAAGGCCCACTCGTGGATAACGTTTCAAATTGATTGGCACGTTTGGTGCTTGGATTCACAGATATTTGCAGTGTGCTGCGGGCGCCCCCCGACGGGGAGCGCCTCTATATAAAGATTATTCAGCAACAAAGGAGGAACTCTATGAAGGTCTCAACGCGCAAGGATCGTCTCCTCATGGTTCCCTTCATCTGCCTGCTCATAAGCCTGATAGCAACGGGTTGTTCTCAGACCGAGGGGACGAGCTCCTCGGCCGAACGCTCGCTTGTGGCATCCATCGGCGATGAGGGCGCCCCGGACGACATCTTCGATATCCTGGAGGACTACCCGGGCCTGGAGGCCTTCTTCACCTACGGCGACCTGTCCCGGGCGACCTTCGAGGATAAGATGTACCGCAAAGTGCTCGGCAACACGACCTATGCCGACTCCATCGTGGCCATGCTCGACGGCCTGCCACCGCTGTTCGAGGCGCGCGTCGTCCCCGAGGGCATCTTCTCGGAGGATGTCTTCGGCGAGATGAACAACAAGGGCCCCGTCCCGGACCTGCTCTCGGCCACCGCCGGTCTCGTCAGCCATGTCATCAATCTGCCCCTGGAGAACAAGCAGCCGCTCTACGATTATCTCGACCGCCTCGACATCAAGGAGAATTCGTCCGCCGAGGCACTCGAGACCATGAACTACATCCGCGAGATCCTCTATCGCGCCATCTGCTTCCAGGCCACGCTTCCAGGCCAGACCGTCAACAACTCCATGGACATCCTGGCCGCCGACCTGGCGGAGAAGCAGTCCTCCCAGGACGGCAAGCTCGACTTCCTCGACCTGGACGACAAGATCGCCGAGTTCGCCCTGGAGGCCCCCGAAGGGCTGGAGGGCATTCTCCAGGGCTCGAAGAAGCTCTTCTATGACGACGAGGTCAAGATTACTCTGGCCGACCTGCTCTACGGCCTCGGCACCACGCTCGCGGACGAGAACCTCTTCCCCGTGACCAGGGAGGTGCTCGAAGGGATCTATGCCCAGTATGACACCGATACGCTGGGCGAACTTCTCGACCGCCTGTGGACCAGGGGTCCCATCATCGGCGAACGCCTGACCAAGGTGGGCATCCCCGGCTACGGCCAGGACGGCAAGCAGGATCATGGCCTGCGTCAGCTGCTGATGCACCCCCAGATCGCAGAAAGGTTCGTCGAATACATTACCCTTTTCGATGAACACGGCTACCCCACCGACGCCGAGCGTGTCGCCGAGCGGGTGCGCGACATGATCGCCTGCGACCCGCATCTCCAGCCCCGCGACGGCTCCGGCGTCTTCACCAGTGACAGCGGCTTTTACCAACCCACCCCCGAGATCGACTTCAGGGACTATTCCTACCTGAGGGGGCTGATCAAGTTCGGATCCCGCTTCCACACCGGGCTTTCCCTGACCTCGCCCATGCTGTGGGAAAACGATGACGCCGAAAGCACCCTCAACCTTTTGCGCACACTCATCCCCACCGTGGACCGCATCGCCATCCCCAACCTGCTGTGGTCGCCCGTGTTCGAAAAGAACCCCGAGCGCTTCATCGGCGACGGGCACCCCGTCACCGAAAAACGCGGCTATGGGGTCATGATGCACTACGACGAGAACCTCGGGGGCGAGGCCTATGCAGGCTTCGACGGCCAGGTCTGGGTGGCACCCGGGACGGCGGGCGTGGCCAGCGGGGCCGAATCGGCCTTCCTCTCCATCGTGGACACCATCGAGAACGGCCCCTATGACAACATCTGGGACAACGCCAATTACATGCTCTTCGAACGCGATATCTTCCTGGTCATGGACCTGGCGCAGGTCGCCAAACGCATCGCCCTGGTGGGTGATTTCCTGAGCTCCCCCCTCGGCAGTCTCCTGGGGGATCTCTTCGGCGCCATCTCCGGCAGTTCCGCTGACAGCATCCCGCTGGTGCTGCTCAAGGTGGACGGCATCAACGGGCTGATCCACACCGAGCTCCTCGACGTCATCGACGGCCTCGATGAAAGCCTGGAGCGTGGCCTCGAGCACGCCGAGGTCCCCACGGGCATCAAGAACCTGATCCTGAATCTCTTCTCGCTGCCGGCGGTCAAGAACCTGGTGGGCGAGCTTTTGATCAGTGGCATGGGCAAACCCGAGACCGACGCAGCGGGCAACACCCGCTACTACATGTATCCCCAGGACCTGCGCGATACCTGGCCCATCATCCTGTCGTCCGTGGGGTACTTCGATCCAGAGCGTTTCGACCCGGCCGCCTTCCTGGACCGCCAGAACCCGGAGGTCTACCGTTGGAACTACGACACCTGGCGGAATGGCTACCGCTACGCCGGCCACGAGGACAAGGCCAGCCCCATGCTGCCGCTGATCGCGGCGTTGAGCCTGGCCTCCAAGCACCTGTACGATGAGGCGGTGGAAGGCACCTCCCTGTCCCTGGATGACATGGAAAAACGCCAGGATACAGCCCGCGCTCAATTGGGCGTTACCTTCCCCCTGTCCTACGTGGTCAACCTCCTGGCCAATCTGGTGGAGATGCCTATCGAGACCCACAGCTACATCGAGGGCGGCGTCGGGGTGCGGATGCCCCTGGCCGAGACCATCGAGCCGCTCATGGCCGAATGCGAGCTGGCCGAGTTCCTGGAGGCCTTCCTGAACTTCTCCTCGATCCTGGGCAGCGAGCGCATGCAGACCGCCCGCCATGAGATCATCGGCGGCATCGCCCCGCTGATCGGCACCATCGATCCCGAGAGCACCTCACCCTACACCCTGGCCTACGAGATGCTCTCCCTGCCCCGCAAGGCGCTGGCCGATCCCCGCTACTGGGATGCCCTCGAGGTCAACCTGGACACCGGTGCGGCACTCTTGAGCGACGGATCGCCCTATCAGGTCACCGACACCCTGGTGAGCCTGCTCGATCACCTCACCGACGTGGACATCGACGACGAAGAGTGGGCGCTGGTCTGCGAGGGGCTGGTGCAGGTCCTGGGTGAAAGCGCCGAGGACAGATTCCTGGCCCGGGTGCTGATCGATACCTCGGACGTGCTCACGCACCTGAACACCACCCACTGCTGGGCCGACTCACTCGATCTCATGCAGGCCCTGCTTGAACCGGACGGTGCGGTCAGCTATCTGCTGCTGGGCATGGAGCGCGATCCTTCCTTTACCTGGGACGCCATCCTCTCGGACACGCACCGTTTCCTCATGTCCGACACGATGCAGGCGTATGAAGAGGGCTCCCTTTGGAGGGATGTCTATCACCTCGTGAAATTCATGGCGGAGGCCTTGCAGTGATGTGTTGCGGGGGGCGGTCGTGGCCGCCCCCCGCAACACCCTGTCATCATTGGTCAACCCGAGCCTGAGTCCAAGACCACCCGGGCCTTAATGGCCTGTGGTCCGAATTCCCCGTCGCTTGCGGCGGCATAGAGGGTCCAGGGTCTGCCCTGGGGTTCATGATGTGCACCCTGACCGAGAGGCTGCGACCCCTTTCACCGCAAGCCGCCGCAATCTCCTACCCACAACGATTCAACACTTCATTCTTATTCACGAATCAACTTTCCGTTTGCCATCGAACCCGTCTTGACGTATAGGCACAAGCAAACATCCAAGGACGCAAAAACCGCTGACACCACCTAGAGGTTATCAGTGAGAAACGAAGGGGACCGACAACATGAAGGCACGCATCCGCAACAGGCGCCCCGGCAGGACAGCCGACAAAGGGCGCACCCACAAGCATGCATCGGGGCCTGAAAGCACGGGCTCATCCGCATCCGTTACCTGCCGAACCCTGATGTGAGACGACGCACGCCCCTTAAAAAGGCGTGGCCCCTCGTATCCGGATCGATGCCCCCGATGACATCGATGTAAAGTTCTCACCAAACCACACGATCAGAGAGGATGACTATGCTTACACTTACCATCGACGACAAGAAGTGCACCGCAGAAGATGGCATGACCATCATCGATGCAGCCAAGGCCAACGGCATCACCATCCCGGCCCTGGGATACGACCCGCGGGTCAGCCCCCCCAGCACCTGCGAGGTGGGCTTCGTCGAGATCAAAGAGGGCCAAAAAACGCGTTTCGTTTCGGCCACCTCGGGCCTGGTGAAAGAGGGCATGCTGATCCGCACCCAATCCGAGGCGCTGAAAAGCTACCGCACCATCTACCTGCAAGCCCTGCTGCGCAACCACTACGGTGACTGTGAGGCCCCCTGCAGCCTGCGCTGCCCTGCCCATATCGATATCCAGAAATACCTCCAACACGTGTCCTGCGGCAACATCCATGAGGCCCTCGAGGTCATCAAGGAAAGCAACCCCCTGCCTGCGGTGTGCGGGCGCGTCTGCCCCCACCCCTGCGAGTCCGAGTGCCGCCGCAATGCCCTGGACGGACCCGTGAACATCAACGGGGTCAAGCGTTTCGTGGCCCATTGGGACTCCAGCCAGCTCACCCCCTACACCCCATCCTGCCGGCCCGATACGGGAAAGCGCGTGGCCGTGGTCGGGGCCGGACCGGCCGGGTTGAGCGCCGCCTATTTCCTGCGCCGCCAGGGACACCAGGTCACGATCTTCGAGATGCACTCCGCGCCGGGGGGCATGCTGCGCTGGGGCATCCCCTACTACCGCCTGCCGGCCGAGACGCTTGACGCGGAGATCCAGTCCATCCTCGACCTGGGGGTGACGATCCACTACCACCAGAGGCTGGGACGCGACTTCACCCTCGAGTCCCTCAGACGCGACGGTTTCGAGGCCGTCTTCGTCGGCCTGGGCGCGCAGAAGGCCACCCCCATCGGGGTTGCGGGCGAGGACCTGCCCGGCGTGATGTCCGGCCTCGATTTCCTGGCGCGCCTGGCGCGCGGTGAAACCCCTGAGGTGGGCGAGCGTGTCCTGGTCCTGGGCGGCGGCAACACCGCCATGGATGCCGCCCGCAGCGCCATCCGTCTGGGCGCCCGGGACGTGACCATCGCCTACCGGCGCACCCGCCAGGAGATGCCGGCCCAGGCGATCGAGGTTGAGGAGGCCCTCGAAGAGGGCGTCAACATCCAGTTCCTCACGGCCCCGGTCTCGATCAGACCCAGCGACGGACTCCTGCAGCTCACCTGCATCCGCATGGTCCTGGGCGAACCCGATCAGAGCGGCAGGCGCCGGCCGATGCCGGTGGAAGGTTCGGAATTCGCCTTGCCGGCCAATACGATCATCTCCGCCATCGGCCAGGCCGTGGAGGGCGACTGCCTCGAGAATGCGGCCCTGATCGAACGGTGGGGCAACGTCAAGGTCGACCCTGCCACCCTCCAGACCGCCCTGCCCTGGGTCTTTGCGGGGGGTGACTGCGTCACCGGCCCCGATATCGCCATCACCGCCATCGGTGCCGGCCAGCGGGCCGCCTTATCCATCGATCAGTATCTTTCGCACGGCCGGGTCACACCAAAGGCCGAGCCCTACACCTGCAGCCGCGGGGCCTGGCAGGACCTGCCCCCCGAGGCCTTCAAGGATGTCGTCCCGGCCCGGCGGCATGAGGTCCCGGTGCTGCCGCCGCTCACGCGCAGGGACAATTTCCGGGAATCGACCACCAACTGGTCCCTGGAGACGGCCATGGAGGAGGCCGCGCGCTGTCTGGCCTGCGGCTGCACCCAGCGCTATGCCTGCGACCTGCGCACCTATGCCAGCCAGTACGGGGTCCAGTTCGATGCGAACCAGGCACCCCGTCCGCTGCCCATCGACAACAACCACCCGATCATTACGCGCGACCCCGGCAAGTGTATCCTGTGCGGTCTGTGTCTCAAGGTCTGCCGTGAGATGGAGGGCGTCTCGGCCCTGAGCTTCAATGAGACCGAAGGTATCCTGAGCATCGGACCCAACGACCACCGCCCGCTGGACCTGACCATGTGTGTGGCCTGCGGCCACTGCGCCGCCATCTGCCCCACCGGGGCACTGAGCCTGAAACCCGTGCTCCCGCACGTGTATCGCGCCCTGCAGAACCCGGAGCTGACCGTCGTGGCCCAGATCGCCCCGGCGGTCCGCGCCGCCATGGGCGAGCACTACGGCATCCCCGCCGGGGAGGTTATGCCGGCCCTGAGTGCCGCGCTCAAGCAGCTCGGCTTCGATTATGTCTTCGATACCTGCTGGGCGGCCGACCTCACGATCATGGAGGAGGGCACCGAGTTCCTCAGCCGCCTGGCCGAGGGGGGCGTGCTGCCGCAGATAACCTCCTGCTGCCCGGCCTGGGTGAACTACTGCGAAAAGACGGCCCCGGACATCCTGCCCCACCTGTCTTCCTGCAAGTCCCCCCAGCAGATGTTCGGGGCGGTCATGAAGCGCTACTTCGCCCGGCAACTCGACGTGCGGCCGGAGCTGCTCTACTTCGTCTCCATCATGCCCTGCAACGCCAAGAAATACGAGGCCCGCAGGCCCGAATTCGGCAACGATGGCATCCCGGACGTGGATACCGTACTTACCACCAATGATGTGATCGAGATGTTCAGCGACAAGCACATCGATCCGGTGGCCATCCCGCCCGTGGCAATCGACGCCTTCTTCGGCAACATCAGCGGCGCCGGGATCATCTTCGGCGCCTCGGGCGGCGTGGCCGAGGCGGCGTTGCGCCTGTCGGCGGAGCGTGTTACCGGTCAGCGAATGGAAAGCTTCACCTACGAGGGGATACGGGGGCTCCAGGGGGTCAAGGAGACCACGGTCACCCTGGGGGAGACCCAGGTGCGCCTGGCCGTGGTGAGCGGGCTGCAGAACGCCCAGCACCTGATCGACCGCATCCGCTCCGGCGACGCCCCCTATGACCTGATAGAGGTCATGGCCTGTCCCGGCGGGTGCATCAACGGCTCCGGCAACCCGGCGCCGCAGCTGGTCAGCGATACGGAGCATCGCCTCGAGGTCCTCTATCGCCTCGACCAGGAGGCCCCCATCCGGACGAGCCAGGACAATCCCTCGGTGCAGGCGCTCTACACCAACTGGCTGGGAAAGCCGGACAGCACGGCCTCGCACGAGGCCCTGCACACGACCTACCGCCGGCGCTCCATGCGCCAGGAGCAGGAGGCCGCCGACGAGTCGCTGCGCGAACAGGCCCTGATCGATGTAGGGGTCTGCATCGGCACCAACTGCTATCTCAAGGGTTCATGGCGGCTGCTGGAAGGGTTGGCGGCCGAACTGCGCCGGCGCGGGCTGCATGAGCGCTTCCGCGTCAAGGCCCAGTTCTGCACCGGTCAGTGTGACGGCGGGCCGAACGTCGTGGTGGGCCGCAAGATCATCCCGCAGGTGGACCCGGACGAGGCCGGGGCCTTCATCGACACGGTGCTCATGCCCCTGCTCGATGAGGGGGAGAAGGTGTAAGGGGGAAGAGACATGCTCATCGTAACCATTTGCGTGGGGAGCTCCTGCAGTCTGCGCGGGTCGGACGACCTGGCCGGGGAGATCCAGCGCCTGATCGAGAAGGAGGGCCTCGAGGGGCTGGTGGATATCGTGGGGGCCTTCTGCATGGACACCTGTTCCAAGGGGGTATCCATACGCGTCGGGGAGCGCGCCTTCAGCGGCATCCTCCCCGAAGATGCGGAGTCCTTCTTCTATACCGAGATCCTGCCCGCGGTCGACAGCCCGCTCGTAACCAGGACATGAGCGCATCCGGACTTCACTGGGGGGACCCATGAACGAACCGATCATCACCACCAATCCGGCCCGCTGCCGCGATTGCTACCGCTGTGTGCGCAGCTGCGAGGTCAAGGCCATCCGGGTCAGGGACGGTCAGGCCCAGGTCATTCCCGAGCTGTGCATCCTCTGCGGCACCTGCGTGCGTGTCTGCCCCCAGCAGGCCAAGAGCGTGCGCAGCTCGGCGGCGGATATCCAGCAGGCCCGGGCACAGGGGCGCCTGCTGATCGCGACGGTGGCGCCTTCGGCCCCGGCCTTCTTCGACATGAGCAGTTTCGCCGACCTGGAGGAGGCCTTAAGGGCCCTGGGTTTCCATGCGGCCGAGGAAACGGCCGTCGGGGCCCAGATCGTGGGCCTGGCCCACCGGGAGTATGTCGAGCGGACTAAAGAGCGCTGGCCGGTGATCACCTCGTCCTGTCCGGTGGTGATCAACCTGGTGGAGCAGTATCATCCCGATCTGATCCCCCACCTGGCCCCGCTGGTTTCGCCCATGATCGCCCACGGGCGCCTCTTGAGGCAGCGCTACGGACAGAAGGCCTACATCGTCTTCATCGGCCCCTGCATTGCCAAGAAGATGGAGATGTCGGTTTCCCCCGTGGCCGGGGTGATCGACACCGTCATGACCTTCCAGGGACTGAAGGACTGGCTCGACGAGAAGGGTATCATCTGCCGCCCATCGGCGGAGATCGCCGTGGAGCCTCCGGCGGAGAGGGGGCGGCTCTTCCCTGTCGAAGGCGGATTGATCGGCACGGCGCACCTCAACACGGACCTGCTCGACAGGCGCATGGTGGTGGCCTCGGGGCTGGACGCCTGCCGCGATGTACTGGAGGGCATCAGGGAAGGCCATATCGATGCCAGCCTGGTGGAACTCCTGGCCTGCAAGGGCGGCTGCATCAACGGACCCTCGATGGCCGGTCTCTCCGGCGGCATCACGCTCGCACGCCAGAAGGTCATCGCCTACAATGCGCGCCATCAGCCGCCGCTGCTCGTCGACCGCGCTGACTGGCCGCCCCTGGATCGATCCTACCAGGACCGTAAGGATCATGTGCCGGCGTTCAGCGAAGAGCAGATCCAGGAGGTCATGCACCGCGTCAACAAATACACCCCGGAGGACGAGCTCAACTGCGGGGCCTGCGGCTATTCCAGCTGCCGGGAAAAGGCCATCGCCACGCTGCGTGGCATGGCGGAACCCATGATGTGCATCCCCTACATGCGCCGGCGCTCCGAATCCCTGTGCCAGGTCGTCATGGATGCCTCCCCCAATTCGATCCTGATCATCGATGACCACCTGAACATCCATGAGGCCTCGCCATCCTCCGAGATACTCTTCCGGTGTTCCATGGCGGACGTGGTGGGCAAGCACCTGTCGTGCCTGATACCTGTCATGGACGACTTCATCCATGTGCGCGACAGCGGAGAGGCGGTGATCGGCAAGGTGCGCCGGCTGCTAGAGGATCTCGTGGTCGAACTGACCATCGTCAGGGTCGAGGGCCAGCCGCTCATGATCGCCATCCTGCGCGACGTTACGGAGCGCCAGATGGAACGCGACCGGTTCGACGCCCTGCGCGAGGAGACCATACAACGCACCCGCGAGGTGCTGAGCAAGCAGATGCGTGTGGCCCACGAGATCGCGCACCTCCTGGGGGAGACCACGGCCGAGAGCAAGACGATCGTCTCGCACCTGGCCAGGCTGCTGGAAGAGGATACCGCCAAGTGAGACACCTGGTCGAGTGTTCCTGGCTGAGCCTGAACAAGACCGGGGAAGAGCTGTGCGGCGACTCGGTCATTATCCGCCAGACGCCCGAGACCTTTGTCGCGGTCCTTTCCGACGGCCTGGGAAGTGGCGTCAAGGCCAACATCCTCTCGACGCTCACCTCGGAGATCGCCGCGCGCATGTTCCAGTCGGGCGCCGATGTGGAGGAGGTCCTGCAGACCATGGCAGAGACCCTGCCGGAATGCAGTGTGCGCAAGCTGGCCTATGCCACCCTGGCCGTGCTCTTGGTCGATCGGGGCCGTGACGCGCACCTGGTGGAGTTCGACTCCCCGCCCCTGATCCTGGTGCGCGACCAGGAGCTCTTCCAGCTCCCCATGGAAAAGCGGGAAGTCAATGGCCGCAAGATCCGCGAGGCGCATTTCGAGCTTCAGGACAACGACTACATGGTCCTGCTCAGCGACGGATACGAACATGCCGGTCTGGGCGGGATATACCGTCTGGGCTGGGGCTGGGACAATATCGCCCAGGCCGTGCAACGTTTTGTGAAGGCGGGGATCGTGGACACCTTCAAGCTGACCCAGGCCCTGACCCGCACCTGCCTCAAACTCTACGACGACCAGCCCGGTGACGATGCCACGGTCATCGGCATGAAGGTGCGCCCGGCGGTGAACCTCACCATCCTCACCGGCCCGCCGGCCAACAGGGAGCTGGACGAGCTGGCCGTCACCAGGCTCATGCGCGCTTCCGGGCAGAAGATCGTCTGCGGCGGCAGCACGGCCCAGATGGCGGCCCGGGTCCTGGGGGAGGAGCTGCTGGTGGAATGGCTGCCCCCCGGCAAGCGGGGCCGCGACGACCCTCCTCCCAAGAAAGGCTCGCCGCCGACGGCGCGCCTGAAGGGGGTAGACCTGGTGACCGAGGGTATCCTGACCCTGGGCCTGGCGGTGGAAATCCTCAAGGGTGCGGCCACCATCTACGACCTGCCCCGGGACGACGATGCCGCCACCCGCCTGGCCCGCCTCCTCATGAAGGCGGACGATATCCGCCTGATCGTCGGCACGGCCATCAATCCCAATCAGGTGGCCGACATCATCCGTGGCGAATCCATGCGCATGGTGTATATCCGCGAGATCCTCCAGGAACTCGGGCGGCTGAACAAACAGGTGGTGGTGGAAGAGATCTGAGATGCGGGGACCGGGCACCCCGCGGAACCTAGTCCTCGTGGATGATGAGGCGCCCCACCTTCTGCGGGCGGGCCTGGGAACGCGGCAGGGTGATGGTGACGCGCGTCCCGGTAGGCCCGAGGAGCGGGTCGGCGTTCGAGGCCACCTCTATGCTTCCCGCATGCAGCTTGACCGCGGCATAGGCCCTGGGCAGCCCCAGGCCGGTCCCCTCCCCGGGGGGCTTGGTGCTGAAAAAGGGGATGAAAAGCAGGTCCATGTCCGCCTGCGCAATCCCGTGCCCGCTGTCGGCAATCGTGATCACCACCCGCTGTTCGTCGCCTGCGAGCCCGATTCGCACCTCGCCGCCCTCGGGCGTGGCCTCGACAGCATTGGTCACGAGATCGATCACGACCTTGCGGATGCTCGCTGCATCGAGCCACACCAGGGTCTCCGCCAGGTCGCACGTAAGGACGAGTGTCACCACCGGCGGCCGGTGCACGTCCTGCAGGCTGCCCTCAATCAGCGCAGCGATGTCCGTGGGCCCTATATGCAGCTCCTCCAGGCCCGCGGGCCTGAGCTCCCCTTCCCTGTCCGACCGGTGTCCCATGGCTGTCTTCCCCTCAAAGGTCATTGTGCACCCCTGCCCCATAGCACATTCTGACTCAGGAATGAACCACCCCGGGAGATGTGCACCCGGGGCGGGGGAGCATCCGGGACATTAATCATGGGCATGAATCCCAGGGCAAGCTTTTGCCCCTGCCTGCCGCCGCAAGGAGGTAAGGGAAATTGACCCATTGCGCTCAACTCACGGAGCCCTGACAATGAAGAGGGCCGGCTCCTGTTTCAATGGGCATAAGGGGGACGGTTGCCCTGCCGGCCGTCCCCGGGGGGAAGGGAAGTTCCTTCTCCTGGGAAATAAGTTGCCTCTTAGGGCTGCGTCCGGGAAGGATTGCATCTGTAACATTAGAGAAACAGGATCAATGAAAATTGCATGAAAATTGCAGTAACTGAATGGACTACGGTGATATGCGACCATGACTTGTTTGACTCTTTTGAGGAGGTAAGACCATGAACTTTGTGAAGTGGCTGCTGCCGCTCGTGTGCGGCGTGGTGTCAGCGCTCGGTCTGGCAGGATGTTGGGATGAGGTCATTACCGCAGCCACCCCGGACCCGGCGGTGACGATCGAGCTGCGGAGTGGTGACAGTGTCAATTTCAGCGTTGAAGGCCCCGAGATCCATTCCGGACCCGGAACCAGGGATTTTACGACCTACCGCTGGAGTGTGCAACGAAGGGGAATTGATGGCTCCAGTTATTATGCGCATAGCGAGGACACGAAAACGATCGAATTCGAGCTTGATCAGGACATGGAGTCCTATTCGAACAAGCTGTTGATCAAGTGTGAATTCGGCTGTGATCAATGGGAATATCATTGCATCAGAGTCGCGGAAGGTATTGATGGCCTTAAGTGTGACTGGTTTAACAATTGGGTCGTGCATGATTCACGGGAATGGACGGTCAGGACAGTCCAGGATGGGCCGATCTGGCAGGGAAAATATATTATCGAAGATTCCGACGATATAGCGGCCCTGGAAGGCTTTACCGCCATTACCGGCGATCTAGTGATTTGGGAAAGTGACCTGGTCAATCTCGAGGGGCTCGAAGATCTGACCTCGATCGGGGGGAGCCTTCATATCTATGGCAATGAATCCCTGACCTCTCTGGCAGGGCTGCAAAACCTAAGTGCAATTGGTGGAGACCTTCGCGTGTGGAAAGGGAATGCCGTCCTGACCCGCCCGGCAGGCCTGGAAGGCCTCGTATCGGTGGGGGGCAATCTTGAAATCGTGAAGAATGATAACCTGATGAGCCTGACAGGGCTGGAGAACCTCACCTCGGTTGGGGGGATACGAATCGAGAATTCAGGTTCGCTGACCAGCCTGGCGGGGCTCGAAACACTCGCCTCGGTGAAGGGAGATATGCACGTCGGGTACAATGCTGCCCTGGTCAGCCTCCAGGGGCTGGAAGGCCTCATCTCGATCGATGGTAATCTTGGGGTCTTCAACAACGACTCCCTGACCAGCTTGAGAGGTCTGGAAAATCTCATCTCTCAAGAGTCTGATTTGTGGGTTTATTATAATCGCGCCTTGATCAGTCTGGCAGGACTGGAAAACCTCACCGTGGTGAAGGGCTCTTTATCTGTGGGAAAAAACAATCTTCTGACCAGCCTGACAGGGCTGGAGAACCTCACCTCGGTCGGGGGAACGTGTTCGATCAAAGAGAACGATGCCCTGACCAGCCTGTCAGGGCTGGAGAATCTCACCTCGGTCGGGGGAACGTGTTCGATCGATGACAACGATGCCCTGACCAGCCTGGAAGCACTCCATAATCTTATCGATATTGGGGAGCAGCTGAGCATCTATGGCAATGATGCCTTGCTCACCCTCGATGGTCTGGAAAACCTTGTCGAGCTTGAGGGCAGCCTGAGAATTTCGCACAATGAAGCCTTGCTCAGTCTGGAGGCGCTGGGAAACCTGGTTTCGGTCGGGGGAAGTCTGGGCATCGGGGGCACAGGTGCCCTGACCAGCCTGGCGGGGCTTGAGAATCTTACCAACGTCGGAAACTACCTATCGATTTTCGCCAATGATTCCTTGCTCAGTCTGGCGGAGCTTGTCAACCTCACCGTTGTCGGTGGAAGCATAACGATAAGCGACAATATGATACTGCCCAGCTTGGCAGGGCTGGAGAATATCGCGGCACTCAGCGGAGACCTTTCTATTTCAGGCAACGCTGTCCTGCCCGATCTGACGGGGCTCGAGAATCTCACCTCGCTCGGGGGGAATCTGGAGATTGAAGGCAATGCCGGTTTGATCAGTCTTGACGGTCTTGAAAATCTCGGCGCGATCGGAGGAGGCCTGATCGTCTGGGACAATCAGCTTCTAACCAGTCTGGCTGCATTGCACAACGTCACTTCAGTGGAACGTATCGAGATCGGAGTGGAGAAACTCACTACTACATTTGGCAATCCCGCGTTGTCCAGTCTGGCAGGGCTGGACAACATCACCGAGCTGAGCGGCAGTCTGGAGATAAGGGGGAACCACGCCCTGACCTGTCTGGCCCCCCTGAGCAGTCTCACCTCGATCGGAGAAGATCTGATCGTATCCAAGAATGACACCCTCACCTCCCTCGGCTTGGATTCCCTTGTCTGTGTTCTGGATGATTTTGAAATTACGGACAATCCAGGGCTCTGCTCCAGTCTGGCCAGGGCACTGCGCGACCAGGTCCTGGCCGGGGAAGGCATCGGCGACAAGATCATCATTGAAGGCAACAAATTCTGTCTGCTGCCATAAAACCGGTGGGAGGACGTCCGTGGCCGCGTGATGCTGCGTTCGCGGTGGTGCTGGAAACGCTTGATCTGCTATGGGTCACTTTCCTTGCCGCCTGCGGCAACAGGGGGGGGCAAGGCTCGCCCTGGTGTTCAGACCCACGATTTGTCCTGGTTCGCGGACGTCCTTCCTCCTCAAAGATTGCCTTCTCGGAATAAACATGCACTGCATGTGTAATCATGGTATGAACCCCAGGGCAAGCTTATGACCCTGATTTCCGCTGCAAAAAGCGGGGAATTCGACCCTCAGGCCATTAAAAAGAGCAAGAGATAGCATGACGAGACATTGCATCCATCGGCTCAGGCTGGTAGTTCTTCTCTCACTCTTTTCCCTGTGGAGCGGCTGTGGAGGCGGCAGTGACGACTGGGCCGTGATCAATAACGACCAGGACGCACCGCAGCGGGGCGGTGTACATCCTGAGGTAGTAAACCGGAATCATACGGGTGCACGCTTCGCTATTGTCAAGATCCATATATCGTGGTGCTGACGAAATCGAACATATCAATGCAGCGGCCCGGCGCCTGCGCCGGGCCGCTGCTCTCCGAATATCGGGGTCTACCACCGGATTTAGGGACTTTAGCCCTTGTCCCTCTTGGGCAATCAACGTCACCCGTGAGGTTATCGTCAAGCATTCTAAATGGATATCAGATTTTGTAATGCCATATTAATAAACAAAGATGATAAATACGTTATAATGCAAGACCTGACCCTTACTTTTCTGCTTTCTGCTCCAGTACAGCGCCTCTTTCGCCTTTCCATCACACCTTTCTTGCAATATAGACCCCGTAACCGACGTGAGCCTTGTATGTTTCGTAGAGGTCAATTTCGTGTTGCTCTGCGTTCACTATTTCACGAGCTTCTCCGCTGTTCCCGTTTCGATTCAGGAAATCCTCGAACCTGGCCTGCATGGGGCGGTAATACCCATCCAGCCAGCAACGTTCTGGTAACACGAAGTACCCGACTGGCGAAAATCCGTGTTTCTCCAGAACCCTGATCTTCGCCGAAGCCACATCGATCTCGGGATACTCGCTATCCCAGTGTTTCTGGATTTCCTCTGGTCGGGAGTCCGTGAGCCATGTGATCTCAGAAGCAACCAATAGACCACCCGCTTTCAGAAAGCGTCGCCACTCAGTTACGCCCTTTTCAAATCCAATGTTATAGATTGCCCCCTCGGACCAGATGACATCCAATTCCTCGTCGGCGAAAGGCAGGTCGTCCATCGAGCAGGCAAGGGTTGATATCCTGTCCGCAACCCCTGTGCCTTCGGCCCTTTGCTCCAGCACATCAAGAAAGTCCTGAAGGAAGTCCACTGCAGTGATCCGGGCATTCAAGAGTCGGGCAAGCAGGATGGCAGATGCTCCCGTGCCGCACCCAATATCGGCTACCTTTAGCGGTGCTGTCCGATCAATCATGGCCAGATTGAGGGCAAGTTCTGTCTCGGCATCCCCGCCAGGTCCCTGGCGATAGCCTTCCTTGTGCAGGTCGATCAAGAGTTTGTAATCATCCATAGTCTTATCCTTCATTCATTGAGAGGCGAACACCCGACATCAGTGGCGTGTGCGATAGCACGCGTTCACCTGAATGCTGTCGTTGGGTATTTCTACACGGCAGCGGGGACAGCACTCCCCGCCATATTCAGCCATGAAGTATTCTCTCGGCAATATCTTCCGCCAGTTTCATAATGTCATCTGTAATGTCAAAAGGGTGATCGACATTGCATGCATGGATTACAAAGATATCGCTGAACCCGAGTTTTTCAAACAACAATTCATATCTCTGATATATGTCAACGTGCCAGTGTTCAGAACCGCCCTGGGTTTGAATGAAGACCAGCTTTTTCCCTGGCGGTAACCGCGAGGGATGAGGGTTTGTTTCATAATCGGGTTTCAGGAATGAAAAAAGCCTGGATTCAATGAGGTACATATTCCCGGCTACATCTCCTGAATAGACCCCCGTAGATAGTACCAGGACGTCGCATTCTACCAGGGCGTCGAATACCTTCGTGATGTCATCCTTGATAACGCACCTGTCGGTCGTGGTTTTACAGGACATGCATTTTTTACAACCGGTTATAATCGCACCGCTGAAATTGACGCTTTGTATTTCTGCACCGAGCTGTCCGGCATTTTCAACAAAACGATTTGCAATGGCGGCGCTCGAACCATTGATTGAACTCCCATATACATTCAGGATCTTCATCAGACCTCCTCGTGCTGTCACAGCCAACGCTCAGCCATCACCGGCGGGAATGAAGCGTAGCGGAATTCCCGTCCGAGT
>CAZUDI010000008.1:0-77116 GCA_964618975.1 uncultured Bacteriovoracaceae bacterium
AACGCCTATAAGATCGCCTGGGTATACAGCCATCCCGATATGATAACATCGGCCAATCTGCGTCAGTATGACAAGATTTTCTGCATGTCGCCGCTCTTCATTCCAAAACTGGAGGCTATGGGGTATCGTGATGTCGAGCTTCTGATCGGAGCAACGTCTAAGCAACCGCTTGATAGACAGATTGAATATGACATCGTCTTTGTGGGTAACTCGCGCGGCAGCCAGGGGCGTCAGATTGTAACCGATATCAGAGAGACGCCTTACAACTTCAAGGTCTGGGGCAATGACTGGGACAACGTACTGCCCGAGAAATATTTTGCCGGACGCTACTTTGCAAACGAAAAGCTGAACGAACTGTATGCCTCGTCGCTGATCTCCATCACCGACCATCACACCGATATGGCCCGGGAAGGCTTTGTATCGAACAAAATCTTCGATATCCTTGCCAGCGGCGGTTTCGCCATCTCGGACAAAAACGCCTGCATCCGGGAAATATTCGGCGACAGCGTGCCCCAGTATCAATCCCCTGAACACCTCCGTGAGCTCTTTGATTTCATCATAAACAACCCGAAGAAACGCGCTGATCTCATGGCCCGCGGCCGTGAGATCGCCCTGCGGTACAATTTCAAGACCCTGGCCGAACGACTGATCGCCGCAATTCCCACCGGACAAGCCGGTCAGGCGACCGCCAAGACATCCCAACCGACGATCGCCTACGTCGATCTCTTCAACCCGGATAACTCCAATTTTCACTGGCTCAAGGCCTTCAAGGCCCGTGGTCACACCGTGCCGTTCGATATCCGCGAGATCTACCTCAAGGGCCTCGGAAAGATCGCCGAGGAGATCATCACGCTCAAGCCCGATCATCTCCATCTGGGCGGCAGCGTCAAGGATAACATGGTCCCCCCCACGATCCTGGATTACATCAAGCAGCAAACCGGCTGCAGGGTTTCAGCCTTCTACGGCGATGCCCGGCCTTCGGCCTTCCACGAAGAGCTCGGCAATGTCGCCGACGGTGTATACATCTCCAATCGCAGCCACGTGAAGCAGGGCCAGTCCAGAGGATTGAGCACCTATCACTATCTGCCCTGCCCCACCGACCCGGACCTCTTCCATCCTCACGAGCGTGCCAAAATCCACGAGCTCGCCTTCATCGGCAACAACAACGACGCTTCCCGCCTTAAACTTCTCCATAGGCTAAACAACCGCTTTGATCTTGTCGTGGCGGGCAGCGGCTGGCAGACAAGCGGTCTCAAACATCAGGACAGCGTCTTCGGCGCGGACTTCGCTACGCTCTGCTCACAAAGCAAGATCCTTCTGGGCCTCATGGGCGACGAATGGACGAACCTCGAAGCCTATTTCTCCAACCGCCTGGTCAACACCCTCGCCTGCGGTGCCTTTCTCATCCAGCGCTACACCCCCGGGCTGGAGACGGTCTTCGAGAATCACCGCCACCTGATCTGGTATGAAAACGAGGATGAGCTCTTCGAACAGATCGAATACTACCTTGAGCACAAGCCCAAACGGGAAGAAATCGCCGCAAAGGGACGCGAGGAGGTCATTGCTCGCTATACCTATGCTAAGAGCGTGGCTACCATCCTTGCCGGAAAACCTTAGCTATGACCTGTCACGTCAAGCTGTTATAATCCCATAAATCCTGAAGCGAGAAGGCCTGATGAAAACTGATGAAATTCTTGGCAGCCAGCCCACCGTCGCCATCCTCTTCTTCACCTACAACCGCCTTGAGTATACCCGGCAGGCCCTGAGCGCCCTGATCGAAAATTCACGTTACCCCTTCGAGCTCTACATCGTGGACAACCACAGCACCGACGGCACGCCGCAGTGGTTGGAGGAATTCCGACTGAAATATCCATGCATTATTAAAGACATCAAATATAACACCTCCAATGAAGGGCTGCCCGGACCGACCAACGCCTTCTGGGCCAAGGCGGACACCGACCTGATCGGCAAGGTCGACAACGACACCCTGGTGCCCGAGGGCTGGCTCGAGCGCCTGGTGGAAGCGCATAGCAAGCTCCCCGAACTGGCGGTGGTGGGCGGCTGGCACTTTCGGCCGGAAGATTTCAATGCGCAGGAAGCCGTGGCGCGCCTGGTGCACAGGAACGCTATCGCCATCCTGCCGGATGAACATATCGGCGGCTGCTGCTACCTGATGAAACGCTCCATCCAGCAGCAATTCGGCCCCATGGTCTATGACGAAAAGGTCAAGATCCACGGCTGGACCGACTACCAGCACCGCCTGGTGGAGGCCGGCTACCTGGTGGGCTATCTCTACCCACTGCTCCAGCTCGAATACATGGACGATCCGCGCTCGGACAAATGCCTGATCAATGCAAAATACCGGGACTATACCCGCGAGATCTGGCAGGAGCACGGCATCGAGTTCCGCGACACCGACCAGTTGATCGAGGCCCTCAGGATCGATGCCGAACGCATCACCAGCCGGCCCCAGGCCCCGATGCCCGGGGGACAAACAGAGGAGCCCGGCCGGTACTACGGCTATGCCCGTCCCGAGGTCCAGGCCCTGGTGCCTAAAGACGCCTGCCGCATCCTGGACATCGGCTGCGGCAGCGGCGTTCTGGGCATGGGTCTTAAGAAGACTCCCGGGCGCTATGTGGCCGGCATCGAATACGTACCGGAGGCCGCCCGGGCCGCCGCGAAGGTACTGGACAAGGTCTATACGGGTGACGCCACCCTGCTTATCCACGAGATCGCAGACAGGGACTTCGACACCGTCATCATGGCCGATTTTATCGAGCATATCAGCGATACCGCCCGGATGCTCGCAGAGGCCCGCCGCATCCTGAAGCCCGAGGGGAAGCTGATCCTCTCGATCCCCAACGTCCGCCACTGGTCGGTGCTCAAGGACCTGATCGAAGGCCATTTCACCTATGTGGAAGCCGGTATCCTGGATCGCACCCACCTGCGCTTCTTCACCCGTGAAAGCATCTACCGGGTGCTTGGTGAGGCGGGTTTCAAAATCGAAGCCATATCCGGCACGGCCGTTCCCGGCGGGGAGGTGCCGCCCGCCTTCATTGAGGCCTGCAGGGAGGCCGGCCTCGACACGGCGTCGCTCGCCGAGGAGGGCCGCATCTACCAGTATCTGATCACGGCCCGGCCTCAATCCGGCATCTCTGCGGAAAAAGAGACCTCCAGCGTGTCTTCACCCCCCCGCCTGACCTCGATCATCATCCTGACCTTCAACCAGCTGGAATATACCAGACTCTGCCTGGAGAGCATCGAGACGTGCACCTGTGTCCCCTACGAGCTGATCCTGGTGGACAATGGCTCGACCGACGGCACGGTCGACTTCCTGAAGGCCTTCGCCGCCGAGCGTTCGAACGTCAAGCTGATTATCAATGCCGAAAACCGCGGCTTTGCCGGAGGCAACAACCAGGGTATCCAGGCATCACAGGGCGACTACGTCCTTTTCCTCAACAACGACACGGTGGTGACCGAACACTGGCTGGACCGCATGCTGCGCTATCTCAATCACCTGCCCGACATCGGGCTGGTGGGGCCGGTCAGTAACGCCGTCTCAGGCGCCCAGCTGATCGAAGATGTCCCCTACAAAGAAATGGATGCCATGCAGGCCTTCGCCCGCAGAATCTATGCGGACAACGCCGGACGGGCCAGCGCGGCCGTGCGCCTGGTGGGATTCTGCCTGCTGGTCAAGCGCGAGGTCCTCGAGCTGATTGGCGGCTTTGATGAAGATTACGCTACCGGCAACTTCGAGGACGACGACCTCTGTCTACGCGCCACCCTGGCCGGCTTCAGCGCCGTAATCGCCCGGGATGTCTTCATCCACCATTTTGGCAGTAAGACCTTCAAGGGCAACCGGATGGACTATAACGCCCACCTGGGCGCAAACCGCGACCGTTTCATCGCCAAATGGCCGGGCATTGTATCCTTCAATGCCGACCTGAAGGGTTATGCCCTCAGCATTGAAAGGTCAGATCGCACCGGTAAGCTCAACCAATGGGGCGAAAAGGCCTTCGAGCGCGGCGACTACCATCGGGCCCTGAAGCTGTTCGAACGCGCCCTGAAGCTCGACCCCTCGGACAGCCTGGCCCTCAACAACCTGGGGGTGCTCAAAACCCAACTGGGTGACCCTCAGGCCGCGCTGGAGATCTTCGTCAGGGTCCTCCGGCAGGACCCCGCCCATCAGGACGCCCGTGAGAACCTCAGGAGCGCCATGGGGCTGGCCGGCATCCCGGCCGCCAAGGCCGAGGGCCTGCTGGCCGAGCTGGGAGCGGCCATCAACGGCGGACAAAGCTGAACAAGTGACCGGAATGTCAGAACCTAAAGTATCAGTCATCATGCCGACCTATGACCGGCCGGAGCTCCTGCGCCAGGCGCTCATGAGCGTGCTGTCGCAGACGGAAACCGACTTCGAGCTGCTCATCGTCAACGACGGCGGCGGTGATATCAAGGCCGTCCTGGAACCCCTGGCCGATCCGCGCCTCCGCCTCCTTGAGCATCCCGAGCGAAGAGGCCAGGCCGCGGCGCGCAACACCGCCCTCAAGGCCGCTCAAGGCCGCTATATCGCCTATCTGGACGACGACGACCTCTACTACCCGCAGCACCTGGAAGTCCTGAGAAGGGCCGCCGAACAGACCGGGGTGGCCTACAGCAATGCCTGGCGGGTCTTCATCGGTGAAGACGGGCAGGAGACCGGCCGCGACGTCCCCTTCTGCCACGATTTCGACCGCGAGTTGCTGCTGGTGGCCAACTACATCCCCCTGCCCTGCCTGATGCATGCCCGCGCCTGTCTGGATGAGACCGGCCTGTTCGACGAAGGGCTCTCCTCCCTCGAGGACTGGGAGCTGATCATCCGCCTCGCGCGCCGGCATGACTTCATCCACCTTGAGGCGTTCACGGCCGAATACCGCAAATTCACGGGCCGCGCCTGCGTGACGCGGGCCGGTATGCATGATAGCCTCGCCACCACCGAAAAGATCCATGCGCGCTACCGCCGCTTCGCCGATGCCGAAACTAGAGCGGCCCAGAAAAGACGGGTGGCGCTGCTCTACCTCAAGCTGGGGGGTGAATCATCATACAGCAGCGCGGAGCTGAGCGCCCAGCTGATCAGTGACGGCGAAGACTGTTTCAATGCCGGCGACCTCAACCGGGCCCGCTTCTTCTTTGAAAACGCCCTCGAGTTGGAACCCGACAACGCGGAGGCCCTCACGGATCTGGGGGTGCTGAGCTGGCAGCAGGGCGATCTCACCGTGGCCATCGACTTGTTGATCAGGGTCCTGGAAACGGCCCCCGGCCATCAGGACGCCCTCTTCAATCTGGTGAGCTGCCTGAAACAGCAGCCGCAGGCTGTAGTTTCCCCCCTGCTGGTCGCCAGAATCAGGAAGGCCGGCGCCGATCCCGACCTGACTGCCCGCCTGGCAGCCTTCACGGAGGCCCGATGATATTTCTGGCCGCCAACCGAGAGGGGCGTTTCATCTACCATGGCGCCACCTACGATCTAAGACCGCTGACACCGCCGGATATCAATCCTGACCATATCCTGGCGGCGGCCAGTGGGTTGGAACAGGCAATCCTGGAAGAACATGCCGGCCTGATCAGTGTCGTGCACTTCGATGCCGGGCGAATCCCCGGATATCCCCGACCTCTCGACCTCAAGCCCGAAGAGATCCCCCCGGGCAGCCGCATTCTTCTGCTGCGCGCCGGCGGCATCGGCGACCTGATCATGCTAACGCCCGCCATCAAAGAATTCCGCAAAAGGCTCAATGGTCGTGCCAAGATCATTCTGGCCACCTATTCAGACTATGCTGATATTTTTGAAGAGCTGGCCGACCGGATCATCTCCTATCCGGTCAGATTTTCGCAGCTTTTGCGGGAAACCGACTACTATGTGGATTTTGCCGACCCCAACGATCTGTTCGATACCGGCGAGATGACGGATTATTACCTCGACTGCCTGGGCATCGATCCGGACGACGTCAATGCCGTGGATAAAAAACCGCTGCTGCCGGCCAGCTTGACATCAGCATTCCGGACGATTGCCGCCCTCAACCAGCTGCCCGGCCGGACCAAAGTGCTTTTTGCCGGCGGTGCCAGCGACAAGATCAGGCGCCTGCCGGACCGCATCCTCGCCGAGCTGGCCTCCGCCCACCCCGCGATCAGCTTCGTGGTGCCGGGGGATTCCAGCCTGACCCTTCCCAATATCTTCAGCATCGACACCTCCGGCGGACTCAAGGAATATGTCACGGCCATTGCCGGCTGTGACGCGGTGGTTTCCACCGACAGTTCGGCCTACCATATCGCAGCGGCGTTCGACATTCCGGCTCTGGTGCTCTTCGGCCCGATCAGTTCGACCATCCGCACCGGATTTTACCCCAGGGTCGTGACACTGGATGCCGATTATTCCGGAGAGACCTGTCAGAGTCCCTGCGGCATCTCCACCATCCGGCGCCGCACAAAACTAAAAAACCCGATCGGCGAAAACCGGGTAATGCTGCTCGAAAAAGGCACCGCCATCCAGACTTCCTCCGGCCGGACTTTTAGCTATGATCCCGATAAGGGCTGCCCGGAAAGCTGTGCCCTTGACTGCCCTCATAGTCCGTGTCTGGCCCGAATCGAGATCAGCCAACTGCTCCGCAAATTCGGCCAGCTTTCATTCTTGGAGAAGCCCGCAGGACTTCCAGACCCAAGTCACTGGTTAATCGAGTCTTTTCATGCCGCCAAGCAGCAAACCGAGCCCAAAGACCCTAATGATACCGAGAATCATTGGCGCCGCGCCGTAGCTACCAATCCCGACAATCCGCAGAACTACGTCAATCTCGGCAGGATCCTTGCTCAAAAAGGTCTAAAAAAGGAGGCCGCGGAATCTTACCGGCAAGCCATCAAGATGAAACCCGACGAGGCCGGGTATTACGCCATCCTCGCCGAGGCGCTCTATTCACTGGAGAGCAGGGACTCCGCCCTGTCCTGTATCCGGTTATGCCTCAAACTTGATCGATCGAATCCGACCTACTGGGAGCAGTTTACACAGATCGTCAGGTTCCTGAGTGTTTCCCATTTCGATGAGGATCTGGCTGACGAGCTCAACTACTGTATGCGCCTTGCGCACATAAAGAAACAGCAGCTGGAAGGGACCATCGGCACCCTTTTAAGCCGGATGCCCGCCGTTGAACATTATCGACAACTGGTTCGTATGCAGCATGAGGATGAGCTTAAAACTGCCATCATCAGCGGTCAACTGTTCCAGCAGCTCGCCCACTCCCTGCTGCTGCAATTTCTGAAAAAAATCATCATAACCAACTCTTCCTGGGAATCTTTTCTCGCTGCCTTGCGTCGCGGCCTGCTGGAAGCCTGCGTCAATCATGCGATCGCGCCTGCGGTGAGCAACCAGGGGCTGGCCCTGGTTTGTGCCCTGGCAAGCCAATGTTTTCTGAACGAATATATTTACCCTGTATCAGAAGAGGAATCTGGCTGGCTGGAAAAATTAAACGCCGCGGTGAACAATCTCCAATCTTCGGATCAAATCCCGGAGTTCGAAATCGCACTGCTGGCCGCATATCAGCCGTTATCTTCATTGAATCTTGCATGCGGACACGAACTCTGCACCGAACGGGACAGCAGCAGTCCCCTGGCCGACCTGATCCGTCAGCAGGTTCAGGAACCCGCCATGGAAAGACAGCTGCGCGGTGAAATCATAATCTTTTCCAAGATCAATGATCATATCTCCCGGTCCGTACAAGCCCAGTATGAAGAAAATCCCTATCCCCGCTGGCAGGATGTAGCCAATTATATCCCCCAGCACTTCCAGACGCTGATGCATTTAAACTTTCCCCATCTGAAAGAAACTGCGATCGCGGTACCTCCAAGGCCTGAAGTGCTGATTGCCGGCTGCGGCACCGGCCGCCAGGCAATTGAGACAGCGCTTTCCATTTCCGGATCCCAGGTGCTGGCCATTGACCTGAGTCTTGCCAGCCTGGCCTATGCCCGGCGCAAGACCCGGGAATTGGAAATCGCCAACATCGAATATATGCAGGCCGATCTCCTGAATCTGGAAAATTTCAACCACAGCTTCGATATCATTAAATGCAGTGGAGTGCTGCATCATCTTCGCGATCCGCAACTCGGCTGGAAAATTCTGACAGATCTGCTCAAACCCGGTGGATACATGGAGATTGCGCTCTACAGCGAGATCGCACGCCAAGCGGTCGTTGCCGCCAGGCAATATATTGCCAAACAGTCTTATCGCCCAATTATTGAAGACATTCGTAAATGCCGCCAGGAAATTCTGGCCTTGCCGGATGATTCGCCGATCAAGCCGGTCGCATCCTTCAAAGATTTCTTTGTGACCTCCGAATGCCGCGACCTGATTTTCCATGTACAGGAGCATCGTTTCACCCTGCCCCAGATCGAGGCCATTCTTACAGACCTAAGCCTGGATTTCATCGGCTTCATCAATCTCGATTCCACCATCATAACGCACTATGATGCAATGTTCCCGGACGACCCACAACGCACCAACCTATCCCACTGGAATGAATATGAATTAAACAATTCGGACACTTTCAGATCCATGTACCAATTCTGGCTCAGAAAAAAATCTTCGCAAAAGGTCATTTGATGGACAAGCTCACCTTCGCCATGATCGTGCGCAACGCCGCCTCCGACCTGCCGGAGATCCTGCCGCTGATGGGAAGGATCGCAAGCGAAATGATCGTCGTGGATACGGGATCAGACGACGGCACGCACTTGGTCGCCGCCAACCTGGGGGCCCGGGTCATCCAGCATCCCTGGAACGATTCCTTTGCCGAGGCCCGCAACGTCTATGTGGAGGCCGCAAAATACGACTGGATCTTCTCCATCGATGCCGACGAACGCATCGCCGAAAGGGATCTTCATCTGATCAATGCCGCCGCGCAAGAGACGCCCCGGGGTTTTCTGATGACCACCCGCAACTACCGCTCACCGGAGACCGCCCAGGGCTTCGTGGCCTGCCGTGGCGAGTATCCCGAACTGGAGCGCGGCTTTAAGGGCTGGGCGCCTTCCACCAAGGTACGCATGTTTCCGCGGCGCGTGGGGGTCCGATATGCGGGGGCCGTGCGCGAATTGCTGGAGCCTTCCCTCGAAAATGCCGGCTTGCCTCTGGGTGAAATCCTGGCGCCCATCCACCATTTCGGCGCCGTAACACCGGAAAAGATGGCCTACTACCGCGAATTGCTCCAGATAAAATGCGTGCAGGACCCCCAGAATCCGCGCTCCTGGCTGGAACTGGCCACCGAAGATTTTCACCTGGGGCGTTTCGAGGAAGCCGCAACCGGGATGCAGCGTGCCGTCGACCTGTTCAAGGCCGGTCAGCGGGCCCCCTATTTCGATCCGGGCGGGGCCCTGAACACCCTGGGGGTCGCCCTGATCAGACTCGGCCGCCCCACCGAGGCGCTGGCCGCCTTTGACGAAGGCCTGGCAAAAGGCGGCTCCAGCACGGCGAGCCTACAGCGCAACCGTGAGCTCCTGCGGAAAAAAATGGCCAGATCCGGCGGCCAACACATGGACCCGGCGCAGCCCCGCACAAACGCAACCTTGGGCGTGGTCATGATCGTCCGCGACGAAGAGCGGAATCTGGCCGGCATCCTGAGCGACGCGCAAGCGTTCGCCGATGAGCTCGTGGTGGTGGATACCGGGTCCACCGACTACACGGTGAAGATCGCGGAGTCCTTCGGGGCCAGGGTCGGCCACTTCGCCTGGAGCGACGACTTCGCCGCCGCCCGCAACCACGCCATCGGCTTGTCCAGAAGCGACTACCTCCTGTGGCTGGATGCCGACGACCGCATCGACGAGGCCGAGGGGCGCAGACTCCGGGAGCTCAAAAGCCAGCTTGATACGGCCTGCTTCCTGAAGATCGAAAGCGCAACCGACGAGGCTGCGGCCTCCGGCGACGGGCACACCGCCTTCTACCAGCTCAGGATCTTCCCGCGCCGGGAGGATGTCCGCTTCCGGGGAAGGGTCCATGAGGAGCTGGCCACCGCCATCGGCGAGGCCGGGATCACACCGCGCCGTCTCGACATCACCATCCGGCACACCGGCTACCACGACGCCCCCAGCCGCCTGGCCAAGGGACGGCGCAACCTGGCCATCCAGCTCAAGGCCCTGGCCGGGGGCCGGGACGACGCCGAACAGCACTACATGATCGCCGCCAGTTATTTCGCGGTCAAGGACTATGCCCAAAGCCTCAAACATATCGGGATCGCCCGGCACAAAGGCGGCGGCGGCCTGTGGCGCAAGTATGCCTATCATATGGCCTGCGACTGCCATTTGAACCTCGGCCAACCGCAGGAGGCCCTCCATGAGCTGGAAGAGGGCGTGCGCGCATACCCCGAGAGCGGCCTGATGCACTACTTCCTGGGGGCCCTGCTCGTGCGTGAACAGCATTACGCAAGGGCCCAAGCACTCCTCGCAAAGGCCCAGAACTTAAGTGTAGAGCAGGAGACCTTTGCCATACCCACCGACATCAATGTGATGCTGCCCTATTACCTGGGACTGGCCTGCCAGAAGGGGGGCGACCTCGAGTCCGCCGAGGCAGCTTACCGGCAGAGCCTCGGGGTCAATCCGCTCTTCGAGCCGGCCCTTGGAGCCCTCGGGGTGACCCTGCTGCAGCAGGGTCGGGTTGAGCAGGCCCTTGATTATCTCGAGGCCGCCCATAAGATCGACCGCCACAGCAGCAGCCTCCCGGCCCTGGCCGGGGCCTACTATTACCTGCAGCGCTATGACGAGGCGCGGGAGCTGTACCGCCGGGCCGCCCGCAGGGGTGAGCCGGCCTCCTTAAGCGGCCTGCTGCTGGCCTGCCTGAGACTTGACGACCTCGACGGTCTGGTCGAGGCCCTCGAGCGGCTGATGAAACAGACCCATCTTGAGACCGACCGGGAGATCCAGGGCCTGGAGGAACTGGCCGGGCTGATCGCCGCCACGGGAATCGGCCTCCTGGAGCAGGGGGAGACGCTCGGCGCCGAGAGGCTGGCCGAAGCGGCCGCGGCCATCACCCCCGAAGGCAGCGGCGCGCTCCTGCTACAGGCCGACCTGGCCAGGCAAAAGGGCGATACCACCCAGGCCCTCAGCCACCTGGAGAAGGCCCTGCGCTGCGGTGCGGATGCGCAGGAGGTCGAAGACCGGCTGACTGAAATGGAAAACCGCCAATCAGGGGTATAACTCCCAGGGCAAGCCCTGGACACTCCTTGTCGCCGCAAGCGGCGGGGAATGCGACCCTGAGCGATCAAAAAAGATAAGGCCCGACACCCAAAGATGATGGATGATACCCGATCACTGATAGAGAGCCGTTGCCACCGGCTGAAGCAGACCCGTTACGGCCTGATGCTCTACAATGTCAACGACCGCTTCGTGGGGCGCTCCCTGGACGAATACGGCGAATTCTCCGAGGCGGAAATAGAGCTCTTCCGGCAGACCGTGCAGCCCGGGGCCACGGTCGTGGATGTAGGGGCCAATATCGGGGCGCATACCCTCTTCTTTGCCCGGACCGTGGGCGAGGCCGGTCTGGTCCTGGCCTTCGAACCCCAGCGCGTGGTCTTTCAGATGCTCTGCGCCAATATGGCGCTCAATGAGATCAGAAATGTCCACTGCATCCAGTCAGCCCTCGGCCGCCAGGCCGGACAGGCGCACATTCCGGTGCCCGATTACGAGAAAGAAGGCAATTTCGGGGAATTCAGCCTGAACCAGGAAGCGGACTCAGGCGAAGAGGTCCGCATCATGCCGCTCGACGCCATCGATTTTGCGCGCCTCGATTTCGTCAAGATCGACGTGGAGGGGCTGGAGGCCGAGGTCATCCGCGGGGCCGTCCGGACCATCGCCCGGCACCGGCCCCTGCTCTATGTGGAAAACGACCGTCGCGAAGGATCACCCTCCCTGATCGCCCTGCTCCAGTCCCTGGGCTATGACCTCTACTGGCATCTGCCGCCGCTCTTCAATCCGTACAACTTCTATCATCAAACAGACAATATCTTCGGTCACCTGCGCTCCGGCAATGTCCTGGGCGTGCCTTCAGACCTCAAGGCGGAGATCAACGGCCTCAGAAAGATCACTTCGCCCCGGGACTGGCCCCTCAAAGACTCAGGCTGCATGATCCCGGAAAGGTAGCTCCCCGCATTATGGAACCCCTCGTCCCGCCCGCAACCGTCTGCAAGTGCTGCCAGGCCCCGGCGCGTCTGTTTGGCGTCTGCGACCTCAGCAAGAACTGCGAGGAACGCAACGGCCTGTTGCTCAAGCTCACAGGCATCCCGGTCCCTTATTATCGCTGTTCCGGGTGGTACATCGCCCCCCGCAACGGCCACATCTCCATCCACACCCGCCAGAGCCTCCAGACGGTGCTCGAGCGCTTCGGCCTCCACCTCGCATCCGCCGACCATTCCATGCATTGCGCCTTCCGGCAGGTACCGGACTTTGCGCGGCATCTCTTCACGAAAAGCTAGCCCACCCGCCTGAAAACCTCTTCCATGCGGTGTCCGTAGGTGTGCTCAGCAAGCACCCTTTCCCGCGCCTTCTGGGCCATCCGCCTTCTTTCAGCCTCATTCTCCAGATAGTACCCGGCCAGCTCCACCAGCTCATCCATGTCCCGGTAGGCCACGACCTCGTCCGGAGCAAAGAGCTCCCTGAGGCTTTCACGTTCGTCGGTCAACACGAAGCCCCCGCAGGCCGAAACGTCGAAGGGCCGCTGGTTGATGGCGCTCACCAGCTGGAACTTCGAGATGTTCACCTGCACGGCGTGGCGGTTGTAGACCTTCACGATCGTATCGTCAAAATAATTGGCTTTTCCCCGAAGCCGTTCACCGAAGCTCTTGCGCCAGAGGTCGTCGCCGTAGATCGCCAGGTCGAAGTGCTCGTTGAGACCCGCCAGATACGCCAGCCGCTGCCTGAGGCCCGCCTCGCGCTCCACAAAGCCCTCCAGCATGTCCTGCTGGTCGGTCGTCAGGCCCTCCCAGGTAAACGGCGCTTCCCGGACCGCGGCCTGCACCAGGGGCCCCGCAGGGCATCCCGGACGGGCCAGCAGCAGATTGATGGCCCTGTCCAGGACATCATAGAAGACATCCCCCAACTTCCCCAGCTGCCGGTCCAGATTGCGCGCCAGGTAATCGATCCTGGCATAGTCGCTGTCGCCCACAAAGCAGACCGAAGGCTCCGCTTCCAGCCCCAGGGGCCGGAAACGGTCGGGGTTGGTGGCCAGCGGCAGATAGAAGGCCTGCCCGAAGCCCCAGTCTTTGAGCTGCGGCACGAAATGGCGCTCAAAGCAGAAAATCCACGTGTTGTCTGCACGATAGCGTTTCCCCATGCTGGAGGGGCGGGGCTGGTCCACATACCAGGTAACAAAGGGAATGCCGCGTTTGTGCATCTCGGAGGCGCAGAAACCCTCGTTGTCGACCCCCCGGCCGTTGAAGCTGAAGACCATCCCGGGCCGGAAGCCCTCCAGCGCCTCGATGAAGTGTTCCGACGAGATCAGCTCGGCCTGATGCCCCTCCGGGGTCCGGGCGGTCGTGATCTGATCCACCAGGACCTCATGCCCGGCCTTTTTCAGGGCGTAGATCAGGTCCCGATCCATGAGGCCTTTCGCATTCATCAAAAAGAGGATCTTTTGCATCTCAGTACCTTTTAGTGGCCTGAGGGTCGAATTCCCCGCGGCTTGCAGCGGAAAGCAGGTTCCTTACGTGTGCCCTGGGGTTCATACCCATGATTGGCCTTGGGTTAAAATCCCCTGACTGGCTATGGGCCAAATTCCCTCAGCTACTGCCGCGGCCATGGAGGCTTGCCCCGGGGGCATTCCCCTGATCGATTTTCCTGTTCATCGGTCAGTCAATATATATTAGAATCTTGATTTAACCAAACGAATAGCGGGGGATTTATGGCACAGGCATTCTTTACCCGTGAGCTCTATCGGGAGATGACAGAGAAACACGGATTTGAATTCGGCGAATTCACCTACGGCGCTCCGGCAATCCATTGGCTGGGGGAAAAGGCCCGGCTGAAAATCGGCAGGTACTGCTCCATTGCCAGCGGGGTACATATCTATCTGGGGGGCAATCACCGCACCGACTGGGTGACCACCTACCCCTTCCCGGCCCCGCCCATCAATCAGCTCTTTCCGGGTGCCGAGACCATCTCCGGCCATCCCGCCACCAAGGGCGACGTCATCATCGGCAACGATGTCTGGCTGGCAAACCATGCGGTCATCCTTTCGGGGGTCACCATCGGAGACGGCGCCGCCATCGGGGCCAACACCATCGTAACCAGGGATGTGGATCCCTACACCATCGTCGCCGGCAATCCGGCCCGCTTTATCCGCAAACGTTTCAGTGAAACGCAGAGAGAGGCCCTGCTGGAGATCAGGTGGTGGGACTGGGACATGGAACGGGTCAGGCAGTTCGTGCCCCTGCTCTGTTCCGGTCGCATCGACGAATTCATCGCCCTTGCGCGTCAGCCGTAAGCCGGCCTCATCTTTTTTCCCTGTCGCTCATGCCGACCAAAAGGGGATCTCTCCACCGTGGTTCAATAAAAAAGCCGGCCCTGCATTTAAGCAGGGCCGGCTTTTTGTCTTTGATCTGGTCGGGACGAGAGGATTTGAACCTCCGACCCCCTGAACCCCATTCAGGTGCGCTACCAGACTGCGCTACGTCCCGGAACCGGAAACATTGCTAACACAGGGGCGTTTGCGGTGTCAAGCGCCATAGCGAGGGAATAAAGCCCCGGGTTCCGGAGAGAGGGGGGACCTCCCCGACAGCTTGGGAAAAAAGGGGAAGGCATCGAGCGTAAGCCCCTCAAAACGAAGGGGGGCCAGCTGTGCCTCACTGCGAGCGGGCCACCGTGAGGGGTTCGGCAAAGTAGTTCCGGATGATCTTCTTGGCCAGGCCGTCGGCCTCGATCCAGTAGTAGTCCTCGCGGATGATGAGGCAGGCCACGGTGATGGCGCGCCCTGAGGCGGCGTCCTCGGCAAAGCCCACGAACCAATTACGCCGCCCGTCGGGCTGCGTGCCGTTGATGCTACCGGTCTTGGCACCGAGCACCAGGTTTTTCAGCACCCGATCGCGCGCATAGCCCCGGAAGGTGCCCGAGACCGTGCCCGATCGCACGGTGCGAGCCATCATACCCTTGAGTTTCTCGGCGGTGTCCTGGCTGAAGACCTCCACGCGTTCCACAGGCGTGGAGCGCACGATGCGCGGCGTCACCATGGAGCCGCCCGTCAGCACCGGGCTTACGATCTGCCCGGCGTGGACCGGAGAGACCCGGGTGCGGCGGTTGAATCCGCTGGCCAGCTCCGCCAGGTTGTAGGTCGTCTCGGGGATGAAGAGCGTGCTGGGCCGGCAGGCGCACTCTTTCAGGGGGGAGGTCCAGAATCCCAGGCGCATGGCGCTGAGCAGGACAGGCTGCTCCCCGAGGTCGTAGGCGGCCAGCTTGCCGAAGACCACGTTGTTGGACACGGCGAAGGCCCGCTCCAGGGAGATCTGGCGGGTCCAGCGGTTGGTCGCGGTGGAGAGCTGGTCGCGGTAGAGGGTATGCGCCTTGCCGTTGTAGGAAAAGAGGGTCTCGGGGCTCATTCCGCCATATTCAAGGGCGGCCACCGAGGTAACCACCTTGAAGAGACTCGCCGCGAGGTAGGTATCGAGACCCAGGGTGCAGTTCTCCCCACCTGCGTCCTTGCCGTAGAGGGCCAGCAGCTCCCCGCTGTAGGCGTCCATGACGGCCACGGCGGCGAAGCCGACCTTGTAGTCCTTCATGGCCTCGGCGATGTAGCCCTGAAGATCCCAGTCGACGGTGAGGTCGCGCTCCTCGATCAGTTCCGGGGTGATGAGCCTGAGATCGTCGCGGGTCAGCCCGGGACTGGCCTGTTCCTCGATCACCCCTGCTTCCTGCCGGGGGGCGTTCAGAAACAACAGCCCGATAATAACCGCCAGGAGAAGCGCCAAGCACTTGATAATGTGCATTATTTTGTTGCCTTGCTTTCCCCGGGCCCGTTTCCCGTCCCGTCCAAACATATCGTCAACTTTATCGCACAGTTATTCTGCACCTGTCAACAGTGCCTTCACCCTTGCCTAACGGCAGAACGGCTCGAGAAATTGAGCCCTGATTATCGCGCCCCTCCGCCCTGAGCGGACGATACGCAAGACAGCACGGCAAGAGCGCCATTCCTTGCCCAGGCAGGTCAGGGGCGTGCTCCGCGCTTTCACCTTGACTAGTGCAGTGCATAAATATAGGATGGACACCTCATAAGACAGGCAGGGGAAAAGAGCGATGAGGATCATCAAAAAGTACAAGAATCGCATCATGTATGACACCGAGACCTCCAAACCCATCACGCTCAGGCAACTGGCCGAGATGATCAGGGAAAACATCTCCTTCAAAATCATGGAGAACACCTCCGGCAAAGACATCACCCGCGCCACCATCTTCCAGATCCTCCTGGATCTCGAGAAATCCGACAAGGGCGTGCGCCACCTGATCCCGGACATCATCTCCTGGCTGGTGGAAACCAGCAAACAGGAGTATCGCAAGGCCTTCCACGATATCCTCCACGGCACCCTCAGCATGGATTTCGGGCACCAGTGGGCCAGCCACCTGGTAAAGAAGGGGATCGACGCCGAGATCCTCACCTCCGACAACGAGGCCCGCATGGTGGAACAGATCGCCTCCGGGTTGACCGAATTCTGCGACGAGTTCGTCAGGTCCCTCGAACAGACCCTCACGGAACGGATCGATGCCTTCGGCAAGCTGCTCTCCCCCACCCCGGACGCCATGGAAGGCCCCAAGCGCTGAAGACCCCGGATATCTGACGCGCTTAAGCCGGGCCGCGCACAGCCAACCCCCACCTTCCGGTGTAAGGGCACCGGACTCACCGTTCCAGGCTTTTCCCTGGTGTCTGTGCCACGAGAACATGGTAAGCCTCTTAATTCTATGGTATCATGGAACAGATGGACATTTACAACGTGCACTTAAGTCTCAGGGAACTCCTCGTGCGGGCCAGCACCCAGCTGCCCTCCGACATAGAGGCCGCCCTCGAGCGGGCGTTGGACAGCGAGGAGCCCGGCTCGGTGGCAGGGGAAACGCTGTCCATCATCCTTAAGAGTGCGGCGATCTCCCGCCGTACGCACACCCCCCTCTGCCAGGATACGGGGGCCCTCTTCGCCGTGATCGAGGCCCGACCGGACGCCGATGTCTCGGCCATCCTCGCGGCCATCCCGGAGGCGCTGCGCGAACTCACCGCCGAGGGCCTGCTGCGACAGAACTGTGTCGATCCCCTCACGGAAAGCAACACCGGCGACAACACCGGCGCACACGTGCCGCAGATCCACTTCCATCCCTCGGACTCTCCGCCGCGCATCACGGTGATGCTCAAGGGCGGGGGCTCGGAAAACGTGAGCACCCAGTACAGCCTGCCCCACGAGGGACTCCGGGCCGGGCGGGATCTGGAAGGCGTGCGCCGCTGCCTGCTGGATGCCCTATGGCTGGCCCAGGGTCGGGGATGCGCCCCCGGGATCCTCGGCGTGTGCATCGGGGGGGATCGGGCCTCGGGCTATCTCGTCGCCAAGAGGCAGCTCCTGCGCCGGCTCGACGAGCCCAACCCGGAGGCCCGGCTCGCAGAGTTGGAGACCCAGGTTCTCGAACAGGCCAACACCCTCGGCATCGGCCCCATGGGCCTGGGGGGTAAAACCACCCTCCTGGGCGTGCGCATCGGGTGCGCCGGCCGCCACCCGGCCTGCTACTACGTGACCCTGAGCTACTCCTGCTGGGCCACCCGGCGCTACGGGATCGAACTCACCGCGGGGGGGGAGATCGCCCGATGGCTCTGACACGCATCCATTCCCCGCTGACGCGGGAGGCATCCTCGAGGCTCAGGACAGGCGAGCGGGTGAGCATCAGCGGGCGGATCGTCACCGCGCGGGACAGGGTGCACGCCTTCCTGGCCGCCGGCAACCCCTCCCCGCTGGACCTGACGGGCCTGATCATCTACCACTGCGGCCCGGTGAGCCTCAGACAGGGTCAGGACTGGAGGATCGTCGCGGCCGGACCCACCACCTCCCAGCGCGAGGAGCCCTATGAGGCCGAGATCATCCAACGCTTTCATCCCGGGGCCATCATGGGCAAGGGCGGTATGGGGGAAAGGACGCTGGCGGCCCTTGAAGAGTACGGCGGCGTGTACCTGCACCTCACGGGGGGCGCGGCGGCCTTCCTGGCCGCCTGTGTCACCGAGGTCCGCGGGGTCTATCTCAGCGAGTTCGGCCTGCCGGAGGCCATGTGGGAGGTGACCGTGGCCGACCTGCCGGCCCTGGTTACCATGGACAGTCACAGGAGATCGCTGCACCGGGAGGTGGAGCGGCAATCGCGCCTGAGGCTGGATTCCCTTTTGAACCCGGTCCCTTGACAGCTAGATTCACATAACCAGCAGATATATAGGAGGTTATACTATGAATGTGCATGAGATGTTCGATCTGAGCGGCAAGGTTTCCATCGTCACCGGCGGCGGCCGGGGCATCGGCAGGTTCATCGCCACGGGTCTGGCCGAGGCCGGATCGAACGTGGTGCTGGCCTCCCGCAAACTCGACAACTGCGAGCAGGCCTGCCGCGAACTGGCCGAGAAGGGGGTCAAGACCCTGGCCGTCAAATGCGACATGGCCTCCCAGGAGGACCTCGAGAACCTCGTGGATGTCACCCTCAAGGAGATGGGCAGCATCGACGTGCTGGTCAACAACGCCGGCATCACCTGGGGGGCCCCCACGCTCGATTTTCCCCTGGACAAGTGGGAGAAGATCTTCGACGTCAACGTCAGGGGGGTGTGGATCCTCACCCAGAAGACGGCCCGGGTCATGAAGGACCAGGGCGGCGGCAAAATCATCAATATCTCCTCGATCTACGGATCGCGCGGATCCATCGAGGAGGGGCATCCCGCCGTGGCCTATAACCCCTCCAAGGCCGCCATCGAGGTGCTCACCAAGAATCTGGCCGTCAAGCTGGCGCGCTACAAGATTCACGTCAACTGCATCGCCCCGGGGATGTTCCGCACCGACATGATGGAGTACCTCTTCAAGCCGGACCTCAAGCCGGTCCTCGACATCGCCCTGTCCATGGTTCCGCTCAACACCTACGGCACCGAGGACAGCATCAAGGGCCTGGCCGTCTTCCTGGCCTCGGCCGCCTCCGACTTCATCACGGGCGCCGTCATTCCGGCCGACGGCGGATACCTCGCCACCTGACCGGCAAATCAGGGGCATGAACCCCAGGGCAATCCTTTGACCCTGTCTTCCGCTGCAGGCAACGGGGAGTGTGTCCCTGAGTCATGAAGGGCGGGCGTCCCGCGGCGCCCGCCTGCCGCAAATCATAAGCCAGGGTCCCCCTCTTTTTGACACCACCGGCGGTAAGGAAATATGTGCACAAGCGAAATCATGGATCGGACCTTCCGGGCGGCCCTGGCCCTCCTGGCGGGCGCTACACGCAAGTCTCTTTCCCCGGGGGGAGAGAATCACCGCAGAGCGGGAGCGGACCTGCAGCCTGTGACGGGCCCCTCAGGTGTTCAGCCAGTAGACGTCGCGCCGGATGCGGCGGACCCTGGCCCGGGCTGCCCGGGCGCCCTCTTCCACATAGCGGTCGAAATACTCGAAATCGGCCCAGCTGTAAGCGCCGATGTCCGGCCGGATCACGCAGTCGATCTCCCTGGTCATATAGACGTTCATGAACTCGCGCGTGATGTCGTAGCTGCGAAAGACCACGTCCAGGCTGTGGTGGAGCTCCTGCCCCTGCCCGTCGAGGGGATCGACGCTGCGGGTAACATCCACCCCCACGAGATAGTCGGGTTTCAGGGTGCGCGCCAGGTTGACCGGGATCATCTCGGCCACCCCGCCGTCCACCAGGAGCATGCCGTGCAGGCCCACGGGCGGGAAAAAACCCGGCGCGGCGCAGCTCGCCTGCAGGGCGGTGCACAGGTCCCCCTCGGCAAAAACGATGGGGTTGCCGGTCACCAGGTCCACGCTCAGGCACGCAAACGGCAGGCGCAAATCGCGAAAGTCGGCGTCCCCCACGAGCTCGTGCATGTGATAGACGAAGTCCTCGGGCGTGACCAGTGACTGGCGGCTCAGGGCCATGGTGAAGAAATAACCCTTCTTGAGCGTGGCCTGGAGACGATCGAAGAAGCCCCGCGAGGTCTCCCCCTCCTCCACGAGCCCCATGCCCCGCCTGGTCTCCTGAAACAGGGGCGATTGCATGTAGTCCCGCAGACGCCTCTCCACCTCGTCGATGTCACCATACAGGGCATAGAGCCCCCCCACAATGGCACCAAACGAAACCCCCGCGATGCCCTCGATGGGAACCTCTCCCTGTCTGAGGGCGCGGATCACCCCGATGTGGGCGAGCCCCCGGGCGCCGCCGGCGCCCAGGGCCAGGATGACGCGCCGCCGGCGCCTAAGCTTCACAGGAGCTTCACCCGGTACTGATCGGTATCCATATCCTGCAGGTAGGCGGCATAGTAGGGCACAGAGGCCTTAGCGAACCAGTCTTCGGCTTGGGAGCGGCAGCGCTCGCAGGCATGCCAGGGGATGTGGATGCACAGGACGCGATAGCCGGTCGAGGCCAGGGACTCGATCCTGAGCGCCCCGGGGCAGTCACGGCACAGGCGGATGACCTCCCGCTGCGACTCCGAGATCCCGTCCGTATCGTAGTAGAGGCTGCGATGGCGCTCCTCGAATCCAGCCTTGAAGGCCTTCGGAGAACCGGAGCGCCACTTCCTCAGAAGCGCCGCGCAGAGCTCCTCGATATAGGCCAGCACCCGCGGGGAGTCCCTGATTCGGTCGCGGTCCAGGTCCGGCTCGCTCACATAGGTATAATCCATCCCCGCCAGGGCCAGGATAATGCCCGTATTGATGTAGGGCAGCGCCGACTCGATGGAATACCCCCCCTCGAGCACGCAGATGTCCGGCGCCAGGCGTTCGTTCAACCGGGCATAGCCGCCGGCCGTGAAGGCCATGTCCGTGATGGGGTCGGAGTAGTGGTTGTCCTGGCCGGCCGAGTTGATCACGAGGTCCGGCCGGAAATCGTCCAGTACCGGCCGCACGAGGTGCTCGATGACGTGCAGGAAACCGGCGTCGCTGGTCCTGGGCGGCAGGGGTACATTCATGGTCAGACCGTGTGCCAGGGGGCCGCCCGCCTCGTCGGGAAAGCCGGTGCCGGGGTACAGGGTGCGCCCGTCCTGGTGCAGGGAGATATAGAGCACGTCCGGATCGTGCCAGTAGATATCCTGGGTTCCGTCACCGTGGTGGCAGTCCGTATCCACGATGGCGATCCTGTGGATATGAGGGTAGTGCCGGCGCACCCACTCCACCATGACGCCCTCGATATTGATGTTGCAGAATCCGCGGGCGCCCTGCACCACCCGCATGGCATGGTGCCCGGGGGGACGTACCAGGGCAAAGGATTTCTGTACCACGCCGTCCAGCACCAGGCGGGCCGCCTCGATACACCCTCCGGCCGAAACGCTGTGGGAGGGGGTGATCTGTGCGGCCACATCCGGCACACAGAAGTGCACCCGCTGCACGTCCTCCTCGCCGGCCAGCCCGGCCTTGAATTCCTGGATGCCCTCGATGTCCAGCAGCCCCTCCTCCAGGATCTGGTCCTGGGTATAGAGGAGGCGCTCCTGGCGCTCGGGGTGCGTACGGCTGATCTCCCAGTCATAGGCCGGGAAAAGGATGAGCCCGGTTGTGGTCATGGCCTTCATCGTGCATGCCTCCATCCGTTGATGAGGCCCGGCCGCGACTGGATGCGCACGCGCATGTTCCTGCCCGTGGTGCTGAAACCCCGCACCATGTTGAAGCTCTGCTCCTCCACCACGTCCAGCGCCACATCATCGGCCAGCCCCAGATACTCGGTATGCCCCCGCAAGAGGGAAAAACCCATCTCCTTGAGATCCCCGAGACCGAAGCGGGGCTCCACCTCCCTATCGATATCCAGTTCGGGGCACAGTACCCGCCTGAGCTGAGTGTCGGCAGTCAGGGTGATCTGCGCCGTGGTCCGCGCCAGGGCCGCACCGAGCGCGTTGGCAACGCGCGAGTAGGGGGGCAGCACGCAGCGCATCCCGAAGACCTCCTCGATACGGGGCCGAAGGACCTCCGCCGGCCCCCCGATCACCATGACCTGGCTGGGCGTAAAGATCTGGGGGTTGAGCATCTCGTGGATGGTGTAGACGGGGTGACGGTTGACCCCGTCTACATAACCCAGAGCGGCGGCATGGATATCCCCCACCATGGTGTCCACGATGCGGCGGGCGAAGGGGACGACGTCCTCCCCGGCCCGGGCGGCGAGATCCCCGATGGCGGCCTCGGCCCGGGACCGGTCGCCCTGATGGTACTGATCGAGCACGGCCAGGGCATCGGTGGGCGTGGGCACAGCCCCGCCCAGGACGACCGGCGGCCCCACCCGGGCAGGGCCCACCTGAAGCCGTCCGTCCTCGAGGCGCACGGCCGAATCGCCGCCGGCCCCGACACTGAGCATATGCAGCCCGCGCACGAGGGTCTTGAGCCCCCCGACACTGACCCCCATGGGTTCGAGGATGGGGATACCCCCTATCAGGAGACCGATGTCCGTGGTGGTGCCCCCGATGTCGAGCACCAGCGTAGTCTGCGTGTCGCGGCCCAGGGCCAGGGCCCCCATCATGCTGGCAGCCGGCCCGCTCATGATGGTTTCCACCGGCAGCCGGTCGGCCGCGGCGGAGGAATAGGTGCCACCGTCAGCCTTGAGGAATAACAGCGGGGCATGGATCCCCAGTTCGGACAACGCCTGTCTGACGGCCTTCACGAAGCGCTCCTGGATGGGCATCATGGCCGTGTTGAAATAGGTGGTGTGCAGGCGCCGGGGAAAATTCAAGGCGCCGCCCATGCGGTTGCCCATGGTAAGGTAGGTGAAATCGTCGGCGATGAGCTCGGCGATGCGGCGTTCGTGCAACGAGTTGCGCACGGAGAATTTCGACACCACACCCACACCGCGCACCCCCCTGTCCCGGAGTTCACGGGATACCTGGCGGACCTGCTCCTCCCGGATGGGAATGTATTCCCGCCCACGGTGGTCGATGGCACCGTCGACGAGATAGAAGTCGTCGCTCAGAAAGTAGTGCCGCGGGTCGATTCCCGGGCCGGCGGAGACGATCATACCCGTCGGCGGATAGTTCTTCACGATAATGGCGTTGGTGGACAGGGTGGTGGAGAGTACCACCCGCTGGATCTCCCCATACGCCACCCCGAGGTTCTCGACGACGCCCAGGATGGATCCCACCAGGTCATCCGCGGTTACGACCTTGGCCAGGGAGACGATCTCCCCTTCGTGGAGGCAGACCGCATCCGTATGTGTGCCGCCGATATCTATTCCGCAAACCATACGCACCCCTCAATCATGGCGTCGGCATATACCATGTGCGAAGCACCCGGCCGCACCTCCCGGGAGAAGATCCAATCATGGGTATAGATTCCAGGGCAAGCCCGGTACCCCAATGCGCGCCGCAATTCGACCCATAGCGATTAAACCCGCCCTTCCCGCACCATATCGCCGCGGGGAGGAATCCTTTCGCACGTGGAGGCAGTATAGCACAAACACCTCGCAGGGGCCATGAATTTACACCAAATTCCTTACACCTTGCGTGAATATCCACGATCTGTTAGGAGTGGTGCAACACCATCTTATCGGGAGGAGTCAGTGAAAAAGGCGGTCTTGTTCCTTGTCTTCTGTCTCATGTGTGTATCCGGATGCAGTCCGACAAAGCCCGAAATCACCTGGGCCTCGTTCACGGACGCCAACCCGGTGAGCGGGCAGAGGATCCTCCTGCGGGTATCGTGCACCACGGACAATCCCCCCCTGATGTATCTCTGGAGCGCCAGTGGGGGCACCCTCGAGGACGGCGGCCTTTCCCAGTATTGGGCCTACTGGACCGCCCCCGAAACCACCGGCGACTACACCATCTCCTGCAGGGTGATCGATGACGAGGGCGAGAACGAGACCTTCCCCTTCTCCGTGCGGGTGAGTGCCCGCGCGGATGCCGTGAGCCTGCTGGAAGACGGAGAGGTCGCCCTGTGCACGGCCAGGCGCGAGAGATTGAAGGCCGGGGGCATCTGGGCCGCCGTGGCGGGCGAGTATCTGCATTCGTTCAGCGCCACCGCCAGCAGCACCGCCGGGTGGGGTGAGGATTTCAACACCATGGTGGTGAGTTCCTTCACCAACTACTACTATACCACCTCCTATGCCTTCAAAGGCGTCCTGGCGGATTCGGCCGAGATCATCACCTATTCCTCCAGCACCGAGGATACCCTGGATTGCGACACCTGCGAAGCGGGCGACGTCATCTCCACCATGCACCTCGACGGGTCCTACCTGTGGGTGGGTTCCGGCAGCGGTCTGCACGGCTATGCATCCTCCGACTGGATGGACAGACAGCTCGACGATGCCGTCTTCGACATCTATTCGGATACCGACCTCACCCTGGTGGCCACCACGGCGGGAATCTACACCTGGGACAAGGAGACCGACTCCAGCCCAGCCTGGACCGCGCCCGAAGGCGCCCTGGCGGACCCGGCCTGCGCGGTGGTGCTGGATAGCCAGGGCAACATCTGGAGCGTAAACAGCGCCTTAAACGAGGTCCGCATCAACGGCATCGCCTGTGCGGCGCAGCCCGATGTAGTGGTGTGCAGCCTGGATGTGGACCTCTTGGAGCGCATCTGGTGCGGCACCTACTGCACCACGGACGGCGGCGAGACCTGGACGAACCCCACCGGGATCGACGATTCCACGGATCAGATCGTCGCCTCCCAGGTCAGTCCCGAGGGCCTGCTCTACCTGAGATCAGTCTCCGGACGCCTGTATGTCTGGGGCAAGGCCCCCTGACAAGAGGGGCTCCCTGATCGCCGCCTTCCCCGGTCAGGGCCGCCGGCAGCATTTCCCTATGAGGTCACAGGATTGGATGGGGATACGCCAGGCACCTTTTATCACCTCAGATGTGGTTAATAAACCAGCCCTGGGTTCCTTGCCTGCCACCAGCGAGGGCAGGTGCGATTTATTTTATTGCTCCGGCAGACAGACCTAGACATCATCGATGAAAGCGTCATACAACAAGAACGGCCTAAGACCTTCAACTATCAATAATTACAATTTATTCCTGCCAAAGGAACGGATCTTCATATGACCGCCTTCCAACAGTCACGTGCTTTTCGGCAGGGCAGGCTCACCGCGGCCGCAGGCGCCTTGCGGGTATCGCTCAGGGGCACTTTGTCCCGTTCTGGCGGGTGCGTCGGGCGATATCCTCGGCGCTGCGCTTGACGAGTGCGCGCAGGAGTTCCTCGGGATAGGGCGAGGGGGGAAAGATGCGGCTGAACCAGGTCAGATGCACGCCGGAGCGCTCATAGGCGACGCCTGAGTGCTTAAGGTAGCGGGTCTGGCTGTCTTTCATGGAGACGATGCGCACCGTCAGGTTCGCCCGCGAGGGCGTGTCGGTGCCCCCGTAATACAGTTGCCCGATCTCGCCCTGCAGCACAAGGGGGGTGCTCACGGAGTCATCCGCGGAAAGGACCACCCGCCGGAAGGCCCCGGCCTCCAGCAGGCAGGTCTGCATGTATTCGGCGGCGTACAGGCCCCATTTCGCTTGGGCGCCTTCGAAAGGCTGTACCGTGATGCCCCCTTCGAAGGCCTCGGCAAGCCCCCAGTCGATGGGGGTGTCTTCCTGCAGACGGTAGTCGGGCCTGATCAGGGCGCAGCCGGGAAGCGTCATCCAGAGAACGCACAGCCCAACGAGAAACATGCGGCCCAAGACATGGTCATCGTTCATAGAGTCTCTTCTCCGGGCAGCCACGCAGGAGGTCCCTGACCGAAGCGGTCTTGCTCAGGTTGACCGTACTGGCCGTGATGACGTCACTGGTGGTAAAATCCACTGCCCGTACGTTAAGGGCCACCGAGCCCCGCTGGACCACATAGGTGCCCACGACGATGATGCCCGCGCGCTGTTCGTCCTTCAGACGCGCGGCATCGCGACTGAGGGCCATGAGACCGTCCTGGCAGGTGATGTAGGGCACTTCCCTGAGCTGCACCTCGAGGACGTTGACCTGTTCGGCGACCAGGGCACCGATAAGCAGTTCCTGCATGGCCAGCCCGAAATCGCCGGGCCGGAAGGTGGAAGCATCCACGGGGGCGGCCACAATGACCGTGATACCCGCATAGGACGACTCGAGCCCCATGCCGATCGAACGGGCGACGGCCTGTGCACAGGCCTGTGGGGTAAAGGCCTGCTGCGTGGTCAGGTGGGCGCAGCTAAGGGTCAGCACCAACGGCAAGATCCACCACAGCCTTTTCACGGCGCGCCTCCGATGGGAATGCGTGTGCGTGTGCGGTAGCGGTGCGACGTGAGGCCCTCGTTCCAGGGTGCAAGCACGGTTGAGAAGACCCCCTCGCCGCTGGCGATCACCCGCTCGCCGCTTTTGAGCTGCGCCAGGGTGAGCAGGCGGTCCTGGCAGGGGGTCAGGGTGAGCTGCAGGACATAGAAGGCCTCATCGGGCCGGGTTGCGAGCTGAAAGCCGCGCCGCAACAGGCAGCGCTCCACCATGGAGGCCACGAAGGCATCACAGAGCAGCGGGGCCTGCGGATGCCGGCTGTCGAACCACGTCAGGTGCAGCGTATCCGGGACGATCCCCTGGGTCAGCGTGGCGCACAACTCATCCACCTGTTTCTCGAGCGGTGTCTGTTCCAGGGACTTGACCACCCTGGCTTCGGAGGCATACAGGGGGGTGGCGGCCAGGACAAGCAACAGGGCCAGAACTCCGGGCAGCGCCCGTGATCCGAGAAGGCGCTGTCTGGTTGTCTGCCCTCCCCTTACGGCCCTTGAGGACATGGACAACCCCCTCCTCATGGACGCAGGGTGGTCCACAGGTCCTGGTTGGCTGTACAGGCCCCTCCCACCCACCGTCCACAGGTGCCGTCATCCCGGATACAGAAGACGATGTTCTGGTTCGAACTGTCGTTGTCCGGGGCATGCACACCCGCCGGGGTCGCGATGGCCGTAAAGTTCTGGCCACTCCCGGTGCTCGTGGCCGTGAACGCATAGAAATCACTGCTGAAGGTATTGGGATAGGCGGCACTCAGGGTGGCGAGACTGGTGTAGGCACCATGTTCCGCCCGGTAGCGCTCCTGGTACAGGGCGATGGTCTGCAGCCCGTTGACCGCTTCCGAGCGCCGCACCTTCTTGACATGACCGGTATAGGAAGGTATGGCGATAACGGCAAGGATGCCGACGATCACCACCACCACCATGACCTCCAAGAGACTGAACCCTCTCCTCCCCATTGACGCTCCTCCCTCGTGGATAGATCTCATAATTCCTATCGGCACTATGCGCCAAAAACAAGAGGGATATCGTGCCCGCAGGCTCAGCCTCCCCATATCCTCAGCACCTGGCACCCTCTGCCGGCGATCGGCGGAACCCCGGCAATCCCCGCCTGCCAACAGGAGACTTGACTTGGAACGGGCTCTGCCGCTAAGAAAGGCTTCCATGAGGGGCTACGTGAAGATCTTCACCTATGGCTGCCAGATGAACGATCTGGACACCCGCAAGATGTACTCCGATCTCGCTCGCAGCGGCTGGTGCCCGACCGAAGATCTCCATCAGGCCGACCTCGTCATCCTCAACACCTGTACGGTCCGGCAGAAGGCCCATGAAAAGGCCCTGAGCAACCTGGGCCGTCTGCGGCGCTACAAGCGCTGCAAGCCGCATCTGATCATCGCCGTCACCGGGTGTGTGGCGCAGGAACTCGGCGCCGAGCTGCCCGCCAGAATGCCCCATGTGGACATCGTGCTCGGCACGCACCAGCTCCACCGCCTGAGAGAGGCCGTCGCGAGGCCGGCCTCCCACAGCGGCCCCTTCATCGACACGCGCTACGGGGTGGAAATTCCCTCCCTGGAGACCGTCCCCGAGCCCGAGTTCATGGATGCGCCGCACCGCTGCGCCCTCACGATCATGCAGGGCTGCAACAACTACTGTGCCTACTGTATCGTCCCCTTTGTGCGCGGTCCGGAGATCAGCCGCGACTGGCGCTCCATCCTGAGCGAGGCCCGCACCTATGCGGCCCGCGGCGTCAAGGAGATCCTCCTCCTCGGCCAGAACGTGAATTCCTATGCCGGGGGCCTCAGCTTCCCCGAGCTCCTGCACCAACTACATGCCATTGAGGGCCTCGAGCGCATCCGCTTCACCACCTCGCACCCCAAGGACATGAGCGCGGAACTCATCGCCTGCTTCGCCGCGCTGCCTAAACTCTGCAGCCACGTCCATCTGCCCTTCCAGTCCGGATCGGACTCGGTGCTGAAATCCATGCAGCGAGGCTATACCAGGGCGCATTATCTCGGTCTGATCGAGGCACTGAGGGGAGCCCGGCCGGACATGGCCTTCAGTGCGGATGTCATCGTGGGGTTTCCGGGCGAGCGTGACACCGACTTCACCCAGACCCTGATGCTGCTGCGCGAGGTTGGCTTCGACGGCCTGTATTCCTTCCGTTACTCACCCCGGCCCGGGACGGCGGCGGCGAGGCTCATAGACGATGTCCCCCTGGAGATGAAAGCCCACAGGCTCTCCGAACTGCAGGCGCTGCAGCGGCAAATCACCCTCGAGAACCACCTAGCCCAGGTAGGCCGCACCTGCCGCGTGCTCGTGGACGGCCTCAGTTCCCGCCATGCCGACCAGGTCTGTGGCCGCACCAGCGGCAACACCATCGTCAACTTTCCGGGCAAGGTCTCCCTGGTGGGGACCTCCGTCGAGGTACGCATCACCCGCGCCAATCCCAATTCCCTTACCGGCAAGCAGCTGGAAGGTCGGCACTGAATGGAGTTCAGGGTTTTTCTTCCGGCGCCCGGCCCTTGTCGGGGCCCTGCCCGCCGTCGATGCGCAGGATCTGCGCCAGATCGTTGGCGGTAGCGATGATGCGCTCGATGCGCTCGGGGCTGAAACCGTTCATGTTGCCCGTGATGGTCTCGAGGTTATAGCGTTCGATGTCGGCCACCATCTGCGCCCCCCTCCCGGTGAGGTGCACATGCACGCCACGCCGGTCCTCCGGCACGTAGACCCGCTCCACAAATCCCACCTGCTCCAGCCGGCCCAGGAGCCTCGTGGCCGAACTGAAGGGGATCATTAACGTCTCGACGATCTCCCCCATACGTAACGGTGAGATGCGGCTAAGGGTCTTGAGGGTCAGAATCTCCATGTATCCCAGGCCGAATTCCTTGATATTGTCCCGTTCAAACCGATAGACGCTCATGAGCGCACGGTACAAAAGATCCACAAGCGCCTCGGCCCGGGGGCCATCCTTCTCCATACCTCCATCCTTTGCCTTTGATCCTTCCTCAGGTATCGTCTGCGGGCAGGGCATCCTGGGTGAGGAAAACCAGCCACCATCCCTTGCCTTTGACTCGTGCCCTTCCTTATGCCTAAATTACCATAATCACCCCGTCGCGGGAATACCCATTCCAACAATCGCCCCGTTCCAGGCGCTTTCCCCTTTACCCTCCTCTTGTGGAACAGCGGCAATTGAGCTACACTTTATCCGCCTGAGGGTCAATTTCCCCGCCGCTTGCAGCGGCAAGCAGGGCCCAGGGCTTGCCCTGGGGTTTATAACCATAGTCCTCACAGGAGGTCTGCCATGAAGGTGCTCGTCGAGAGGCACCCCCCGGTCTATACCGTGGTCATCAACCGTCCCGAGGTGCGCAACGCCGTGGACCGCGAGACGGCCCAGGCCCTGTATGAAGCCTTCACGGCCTATGAGGCCGACGAGGACTGCACGGTGGCCGTGCTCACAGGTGCTGGAGGACACTTCTGCTCCGGTGCCGACCTGGGCGCCATCAGCCGCGGCGAGGCCAACCGGCTCGATCCGGCCGGCAGTGCACCCATGGGCCCCTCGCGCCTGACGCTCTCCAAGCCCACTATCGCCGCCGTGGCCGGCTATGCCGTGGCCGGCGGCCTGGAACTGGCCATCTGGTGCGACCTGAGGGTGGTGGAGGCGCATGCCGTCTTCGGTGTCTTCTGCCGCCGCTGGGGCGTACCGCTCATCGACGGCGGCACCGTGCGACTCGCGCGCCTCATAGGGGTGGGCCGCGCCCTGGACCTGATCCTGACCGGCCGCGCGGTGAGCGCCGACGAGGCCCTGGCCATGGGCCTGGCCAGCCGGGTGGTGCCGAGTGGCCAGGCCCTTGACCGGGCCCACGAACTGGCCCTGAGCCTCGCCGCCTTTCCCCAGACCTGTCTGCGTCACGATCGCCTTTCCCTGTACGAGGGGCTCGCGCTCGAACTCGATCAGGCGCTCGCCAACGAATTCCAACACGGCCTGACAACGATCGCCAGCCGCGAGACCGAGGCAGGCGCCGCGCGCTTCGCCCACGGCCACGGCCGCCACGGGGGCTTCGACTGAGCCGCTATCATGGGTAAGAATCCCCAGGGCAAGCCCTGAACCCCAATACGCGCCGCACGTAATAAGGGAATTTGTCCCATAGCGATTAAAACTTGACACGCCCCACCTTGTTTCGCTAGCCTCCCATTTCCTGGGATGGAGATGAATCATGAACACACATGATGCGTGGATAACCCTTGACCTCATGCCGAACATCGGCCCGCGGTGCATCCAGGCACTGCTGGAGGTCTATCACGCCCCCGAGGCCATCCTCAAGGCCTCTCCCGAGGAGCTCAAGTCCCTGGGTATCCTCAAAAAACCGCAGCTCGCCTCCCTGGCCACAGGCGTGGCACCCACCCGGGTCAGAGAGGTCCTGCAGCTACTAGACGCCCTGGGCGCCAGCACCGTGTGTCTGGACGATGCGGCCTATCCCGCAGCTCTCAGACAGCTTAGCGACCCCCCCACCGTGCTCTACGTAAAGGGTTCGCTGGAAGAGATCGAGCCCGCCGCGGCCATCGTGGGCACGCGGGCCCCCTCGTTTTACGGCCGGGACACGGCCCAGGTCCTGGCACGGGACCTGAGCACCTGCGGCATTACGATCATCTCCGGCCTGGCGCGGGGGATCGATACCGCCGCCCATACCGGGGCCCTGGAGGGCGTAGGCGGCACCATTGCCGTGCTGGGGTCAGGGCTGGACATCCTCTACCCACCCGAAAACAGGGAGCTGGCAGAGCGCATCGCGCTCAAGGGCGCTTTGGTCACGGAGTTCCCGCCCGGCACGCCGCCGGACGCCAGGAATTTCCCCCGACGCAACCGCCTGATCGCGGGCCTGAGTACCGGTGTGATCGTGGTGGAGGCCACGACCAGATCGGGGGCCATGATCACGGCCCGCCTGGCCGGCGAGCAGGGCCGCCTCGTGATGGCCGTGCCCGGGGCCGTGACGAACATACGCTCGCAGGGCCCCCATCGGCTCATCCGTCAGGGGGCCACCCTCGTGCAGAATGCCGACGAAGTGCTTCAGGAAATCGCCCCGCAGGTCGAGGGTATATTGCAGCAGGCCGGCACCCCGGAAAAGGGGCACCCGGACGAGATCGTGGGCCTGATGGGTGGGGAGTCCCTGAGCATGGAGCAGATCGCCTCCGGGCTTAAGATGAGTATCAGCGAAGTCGCTCAGCGGGTGAGCCGACTGGAGCTCGAGGGACGCATCGTCCGCCTGAAGGGGAATCGTTTCGCAGCAAGGAGAGATAATGGGTAAATCACTGGTGATCGTCGAGTCACCGACCAAAGCGCGCACCATCAAGCGGTACCTGGGCAAGGATTTCGAGGTTGAGGCCACCATGGGACATATCAAGGATCTCCCCAAGAGCGTCCTCGGGGTGGAAATCGACAACGGATTCACGGCCACCTACCGCATCAAGACCGACAAGAAGGACGTGGTCAAGCGGCTGAAAAACCTCGCCGCCAAAGCCGAACACATCTATCTGGCCCCCGACCCCGACCGCGAGGGCGAGGCCATCGCCTGGCATGTAGCCGAGGAGTTGCGCAAGCCGGATGTGCCGCTCGAACGCATCACCTTTCACGAGATCACCAAACGTGCCATCGAGGAGGCCCTGGCCCATCCCACACAGCTGAACAGGGGCCTCTATGACGCCCAGATGGCGCGCCGCTCCATGGACCGCCTCGTGGGCTATACTATGAGCCCCCTGCTCTGGAAGAAGGTCAAACGCGGGCTGTCGGGGGGGCGGGTCCAGTCGGTGGCCCTGCGTCTGATCTGCATGCGCCAGGAGGATATCGAGGCCTTCGTGTCCCAGGAATACTGGACCATTGATGCCCATCTGCTGACAGGAGACGCCCAGGAGCTGAGCGCCCGCGTGGTGGATCCCAAGGAGATCCCCGACGAAGGGCAGGCCCGGGAGATCGTGCGCCGCATCCAGGCGGCCGAGTCCATCACCATCAACGCCATCAGGAAGAAGGTGCGCACCCGCCAGCCCCAACCCCCCTTCATTACCTCGACCCTGCAGCAGTCCGCCTCCACGGGGTTGCGTTTTTCGGCCAAGAAAACCATGATCCTGGCCCAGCAACTCTACGAGGGTCTGCCCATCAAGGGCGAGGAAATCACGGGCCTCATCACCTACATGCGCACCGATTCCCCGGTGGTCTCACAGGAGGCCCTGCGTGAGGTGCGCGCGTTCATCCCCGCGCACTTCGGGCCGGACTACCTGCCCGCCAGGCCCAAACAGTACAAGGCCAAAAAGACGGCCCAGGAGGCCCACGAGGCCATACGACCCACGGCGGTCACCAACACGCCGCAATCCCTCAAACCCTACCTCAGTCGGGAACAACTGGCCCTGTACGAACTGATCTGGAACCGCTTCGTGGCCTCCCAGATGGCCCCCGCGGTCTACGACCAGACCACGGTGGAAATCGGTGCCGGCGGCGTGGGGCTGCGCACCACCGGCTCGGTGCTGAAATTCGACGGCTTCCTCAAGGCCTACCGCGGGCAGGAGGAGCATACACAACAGGAGGAAAAGGACACCCTCCTGCCACAGGGTCTGGCCGTGGGACAGCCCCTGACACTCAGAGAGCTCGACACCAAACAGCACTTCACGCAACCCCCGCCCCGCTATACCGAGGCCACGCTCATCAAGGAACTCGAGGATAAGGGCATCGGCCGCCCCAGCACCTATGCCCCCACCATCTCCACCATCCAGGAGAGGGGCTACGTCCGTCTGGAATCACGCGCCTTCGTCCCCACCGAGTTGGGACGGGACGTGAACTTCCTGCTCGTCAAACATTATCCGCACATCCTCGACATCGGCTTCACGGCCCGCATGGAGGAAATCCTCGACACGGTGGAGGAGGGCAAGACGAGCTATCGCTCGGCCATGCAGACCTTCTATGACATCTACGGCAGCGAGCATGACCGGGCCGAAGAGGAGATGGAGAACCTGCGGGCGATTCAGCGCCCTTCGGGCATCGCCTGTGAGGTCTGCGGGCGTGAGATGCTGATCAAGCTTGGCAAAAACGGGCATTTCCTGGGTTGCGCCGGCTACCCCGAGTGCACCAACACGCTCGAATTCACACGGGACGAATCCGGCAACATCCAGCCCAAACAGGTGGCCCCGCCCGAACTCAGTGACGAGATCTGCGAAAAGTGCGGTGAGCGCATGGTGATCCGGCATGGCCGTTACGGCCCCTTCCTGGCCTGCAGCAAGTATCCCGCGTGCAAGAACACCACGCCCCTGGAGAAACCCGTCCCCACCGACAAGACCTGCGACAAGTGCGGGGCGCCCATGGTGTCCCGCCGGGGCCGCTACGGCCCCTTCCTGGCCTGCAGCAACTACCCCGAGTGCAAAAACATCATGCCCTACCCCCTGGGACTGGCCTGCCCCCTGCCGGGCTGTGAGGGCGAGATTCTGCAGCAGCGTTCCAAACGCGGCAAGCTCTACTACAAGTGCTCGCAGAAGGACTGCCCCTTCATCAGCTGGACCAGGCCCGTGGAGAAACCCTGTCCCCTCTGCGGGGCAGCCTTCCTCGTGGGCAAGGGCAATGAGCTCTCCTGCCCCAACCCCGCCTGCGATTATGAAGAACACGGCGCCTAGGGTCAGCATCATCGGTGGCGGACTGGCCGGGGTGGAGGCGGCGGCGTTCCTGGCGGCCCGTGGCGTGGGCGTGGATCTCTACGAGATGCGTCCGGACGTGACCACGCCGGCACATGCAAGCGCCTGCCTGGCCGAGCTCGTCTGCAGCAACTCCTTCAAGGGCGAGGATCCCCTCACGGCCCACGGCCTGCTCAAGCAGGAGATGGCCGCCCTCGGCTCACTGTGCCTGTCTGTGGCCCGCGACTGCCGGGTGCCGGCCGGCAAGGCCCTGGCCGTGGACCGGGAGACCTTTGCCCGCAAGGTAACACAGGGCATCCTGTCCCAGGAAGGGATCACCCTCATCCGCGCCGAGGTCACCGGCATCGAGGCCGGGCGTCCCACCATCATCGCCACCGGACCGCTCACATCCGAGGCCCTGGCCTCCCGTCTGGGTGAGCTCACCGGGGGGGGGCGTCTCTTCTTCTACGATGCCATCGCCCCCATCGTGGACGCGGAGAGCATTGACCTCAGCAAGGCCTTTTTCGGTTCGCGCTGGGACGAGCAGGCGCACGACTATCTGAACTGCCCCCTGGAACGGGAGGGCTATTATGCCTTTGTGGAAGCCCTGCTGGAGGCCGACCGCATAGCGCCGCGCGCCTTCGAGGATACGCGTTACTTCGAGGGCTGCCTGCCGATCGAGGTCATCGCACAAAGGGGGCGCGACACCCTGCGCTTCGGTCCCATGCGCCCGGTGGGCCTCGTCGATCCCAAATGCGGCCGGCGGCCTTTCGCCCTGGTCCAGCTGCGGCGGGAGAGCCTGCGGGGGAACGCCTACAACCTCGTCGGCTTCCAGACACGCCTGGCCTACGGTGAGCAGCAGCGGGTCTTCGGGCTGATCCCGGCCCTGGCCCGGGCGCATTACCTGAGGTACGGCAGCATCCACCGCAACACCTTCCTCGATTCCCCGCGTCTCCTCAGGCCGGATCTGAGCCTGCGCGAACTTCCCGGTATCCTGTGCGCCGGCCAGCTCACCGGGGTGGAAGGATATATGGAGTCCGCCGCCAGCGGCATCCTGGCCGGCATCTCCATGCTGGCCCATCTGGCGGGCAAGGAACTGGTCCTCCCGGGCACAGATACCGCGCTGGGTGCCCTGACCCACTACATAACCGACTCGAATATCAAGAACTTTCAGCCCATGAACATCAACTTCGGCATCATGGATCCCCCCGACGGCCCCAAACGCGAACGCACACAGCTGCGCCTCAGACGCGCGGAGCTCTCGTTTGGCGCCTGGCTTGATTACCTGCGGACGGACCTGGGTATCGACACGGGCAATTGAAGAGCAGGGCCTGCCCCCGGCATGCACGCCTGCTGCGCGCCCGCCTCAGGCGGGTTTCATTCAAGCGGCCCCTTCAGATCTTCCTGACATTCGACGCCTGAGGGCCCTTGGGCCCCTCGGTAACGTCGAAGCTGACGCGTTCGCCCTCCGCGAGGGTCTTGAAGCCATCGGCCCTGATTTCCGAATAGTGCACAAAGACATCATTCCCGTCTTCCATGGTAATGAAGCCGAACCCCTTCTTCTCGTTGAACCACTTCACCGTTCCTTCAGACATGCATGCCTCCATGTTCGTCCGGGGCCTCCCACCCGCAGGCAGGGCACAACCCGTTTCTCTTTCCCGGAAACACGGAGCCTACCAGCAACCGGAGGAAACTTGATTTCGGGTTTACTGCGGTTTTCTTGATATCCTCGTCTTTCCGTTGATCCTGGAATATAGAGCGAAAACGCCGAGCTGTCAAGAATCATCCCCACCCGGGGGGAGTCCCAGTCACCTCCAGCGACCGCCCCCCCCCGGAGCACACACCCTGCCCCGGGTCTCCCTCCCCGCCACATAATCAGGGGCATGAACCCCAGGGCAAGCCTGAGGGCCCTCCTTATCGCCGCAATCGGTAAGGGAATGCGACCCACACTCCTGGCACAAGCACGTTTACACCTCAGATCGATCGGGATACAATGGGGTCAGCGATGTCATTTGCGGGAGGATCGCATGAAGGTGGTCTTTCACGAGGATTTCTACCAGAGCTATACCATGGACCCGGCGGCCGAGGTGGGCCGGATGGAGGCGATCGTCTCCGTGATCGCGGACAAGGTGGAGTTCATAACGCCCGATCCCGCCACCGAAGAGGATCTCCTGGCCGTGCATTCCCGGGCCCACCTTGAACGCATCAAACAGCAGGGGCTGCATGAGATCGCCGCGCTGGCCGCCGGCGGCGCCCTGCTGAGCGCCACCATCGCCCTCGAAGAACCCTGTTTCGGGCTCGTCCGCCCGCCCGGTCACCACGCCTCGCGGGATTCTTGCTGGGGATTCTGCTTCTACAACAACATGGCGCTCGCCCTGGAGACGCTCCTGCGCACAGGGCGCATACACCAGGCCCTGGTGCTGGACATCGACCTGCACTACGGCGACGGCACGGTGAACATCCTGGGCCACAGGGAGGATGTATGTATCCACAATGTGGAGTCACCCGACCGTCGCGGCTATCTGGATGAGGTCCAGCGCATACTGGAGGAGACCCCAGCTGACCTGATCGGCATCTCGGCCGGCTTCGACAACCACGAGCAGGACTGGGGCATGCTGCTGAAGACGGCGGACTACACCACCATCGCCCGCAGCGTGCGCGCGGCCGCCCGGCGCTTAGGCGCAGGCTGCTTCGCCCTGCTCGAGGGCGGCTACAACCATAGGGTCCTCGGGCACAATGTCATGGCCCTCCTGGAGGGACTCGACGCCTGAGGCCCCCCGTGCGGCCGGCTTGAAAAACCTCCCCTCATTTGATAGGGTTTCACCATGATGAAAAACATTGAAGACCTCCGCACCGAAATCGATACGCTCGACGAGCAACTGCTGGAACTCCTGCAACGCAGGGCCGCGCTCTCGGTGGAGGTGGGCGCCCTCAAACAGGGCCAGGGCATCTACGACCCCTCGCGTGAGCGGGATATCCTGGAGCGCCTGGCCGCAAGACTCCGGCCGCCGCTCACGCGGGAGATGCTCGCCGGTGTCTTCGGCACGATCTTCAGCCTCTCGCGCGGGCTCCAGACGCGACGCAAGGTCGCCTTCTTCGGCCCCGAGGGGAGCTACACCCACAGCGCGGCGCTCGCGGTGTTCGCCCTGGACGCCGAGCTGTGCCCCCAGGACTCCATCGAATCCGTGATCCAGGAGGTCCTGACTGGGCGGGCCGAACTCGGCGTGGTACCGGTGGAGAACTCCACCGAGGGCATGATCAACCAGACCCTCGACCTCATGGCCGCCACGCGCCTGTGTGTGTGCCGCGAGATCCTGCTGCCGATCAGGCACTGCCTCCTCTCGCGCCAGGCCCGCCTTGCGGACGTGCTCGAGGTCTTCAGCCATCCCCAGGCCCTGGCTCAATGCCGCACATGGCTCGGACACAACCTGCCACAGGCGGCCATCACCGAGACCGCCAGCACCTCGGAAGCGGCCCGGGCCGTCACGCGGCGCCCCAAGAGCGCCGCGGTCGCCTCTGAGGAGGCCTCCCGCCTCTACGGCCTCTCCATCCTGGCCGCCGACATCAACGACGTGCCGAACAACATCACCCGCTTCTGGGTCGTCGCGCGCGAAGGACTTAAGACCACCGGCCGGGCCAAGACCTCCATCATCGTCACCCTGCAGAATAAACCCGGCGCCCTGTACCAGGCCATCGGCATCTTCGCCGGGCGGGGTATCAACCTGTCCAGCATCAAGTCACGACCTTCGCGCACGGGACCCTGGGAATACCTGTTTTTCATCGATTTCGAGGGCAGCCTGGAGCAGGACACCGTCAGCGGCGCCCTTGAAGACCTCAAGGCCTGTACGAACGAGATCATCGTGCTCGGATCCTATCCGGATGGGAGGTACAACCCGTGAGCAGCACACCCCAACCCACCCCCTGGCTTCTGACGATCCCCCCCTATATCCCGGGGACCTCGAAGGAAGAGATCGCTCAGCGCTTTGGGATCGCGCATCCCATCAAGCTCGCCTCCAACGAAAACCCTCTGGGTCCCTGCCCCGCGGCGGTACGGGCCGTGAACGAGGCCGCCTCCCGCATGCACCTCTACCCCGATGCCGAGGCCAGGGAACTCAGGCTTGAAGCGGCCGCCTTCTTCGGCTGCCGCAAGGGTCAGATCATCGCCGGTAACGGCTCCGACGAGATCATCGATCTCATCTGCCGGGCCTTCCTGCGCCCGGGGGATGAGGTGCTTATCCCGGCTGTCACCTTCAGCTACTACGCCATCGCCGCGGGCGCCTGCGGGGCGCAGGTCAGGAGTGCCCCCATGCAAGACCTGGCCATCGACGTCGAGGCGCTGATCCGGGCCGTAGGGAAGGAGACGCGCATCATCTTCGTGGCCAACCCCAACAACCCCACCGGCACCCACCTGAGCGCCGCCCAAATGCGGTACCTGCTGCAGGCGCTTCCCGCTCACGTGCTCGTGGTGGTGGACGAGGCCTACGCCGCCTTTGCCCGCGCCCCCGACTTCGAAGGCGCCCTGGGGCTCCTCGAGACGCACCCCAACCTCATCGTGATGAACACCCTCTCCAAATCGCACGGGCTGGCCGGGCTGCGCATCGGTTTCGGCTTCATGGGCGAATCCCTGCACGACCTCATCATGCGCATCAAGCCGCCCTTCAACATGAACCTGCTGGCCATCACCGCCGGACGCGCCGCCCTGGCCGACCGCGACTTCCTGGAGGCCACCCTCGAACTCACCTGGAAGGGGATCGACCAGCTGCGCCGGGGCTGCGCCGCCCTCGGACTTCCCTGCGGCGAGACCCAGACCAACTTCGCTCTCGTGCACCTCGGCGGGCGCGCCCGAGGGGTCTATGACGCGCTCCTCGAGCGCGGCATCATCACCCGGCACATGCCCGTGCTCGAGGAGTACCTGCGGGTAAGCGTGGGGCTGCCCGATGAAAACGCGGCCTTCCTCGAGCACCTGAAAGAGGTGCTATGAAGATCGCCGTCATCGGACTGGGGCTGATCGGCGCCTCCCTGGCGCGGGCGCTCAGCCCCACGCACGAGATCACGGGCATCGACCGCGAGGACGCCACGATCGAGGCCGCCATACGCGAGAAGGTCATCGCCCGCGGCGGGGCGGACCTGAGCCTTACCGCCGCCTGCGACACGGTGGTCATCGCCCTGCCGGTGGGGTCGATCGTCCCCGTGGCCCACGAGCTGATCCCCTACCTCGAGGAGGGCTCGCTCCTGACGGACACGGGTTCCACCAAGGCGCACATCGTGCGCGAACTGAGCCCCCTCTGGCCATGGTTTATCGGTTCCCACCCCATGGCCGGGACCGAGGACTCCGGCTACCGGGCCGGCTTCGCCGAACTCTTTGTTGGCGCGGTGAATATCCTCACCCCGACACCGAACACCAGCGGGGAGACCCTCGCGCGCGTCCGGGGGCTGTGGGAGGCCTGCGGGGCTGCCAGCCTCTGCATGGACCCCGAGGAACACGACGAGCTCATGGCCCGCATCAGCCACCTGCCCCACCTGCTGAGCTTCGCCTTCATGCCGGTGGCCGGCGAGCTCACAGGCCACCAGGAACTGCTCGGCAGGGGCTTCAGGGACTTCACGCGCATCGCCGCCTCCGACCCGGTGATGTGGCGCGATATCTTTCTGGACAACCGCGCCCACCTGCTGGGGCTGATCGAAGACTACATCGGCCAGCTCAAGACCCTGAAGGACTGCCTCCGGAAGGGCGAGGGTCGCATCCTGGAGGACATCCTGAGCGCCCAACGCCACTTAAGGAGAATAATCGATGATAATCCAAGGTGAAATCAACGCACCCGGCGACAAGTCCATCTCGCACCGCGCCTTCATGCTGGCCAGCCTGGCCCGGGGCACGAGCACGATCAGGGGGGCGCTGGACTCTCAGGACGTCCGCAGCACACGTACGGCGCTGATCGCCCTGGGGGCCTCCATCACGCCCCAAGGCGATCTCTGGGTGGTCGAGGGCGGCGCGCTCACCGAACCCCAACAGGTCCTCGACGCCGGCAATTCCGGCACCACCGCCCGGCTGCTGAGCGGCATCCTGGCCGGAATCCCGGGGATGGCCATCCTCACGGGCGACAGTTCCCTCATCCGCCGGCCCATGACACGCGTGATCGAGCCGCTGAGCGCCATGGGGGCCTCCTTTCTGGCCCGCAGCGGGGGGAGGCTGCCCCTGGCCGTCAGGGGTGGAGACCTTAAGGGCATCACCTATACCCTGCCGGTCCCCTCGGCCCAGGTCAAGTCGGCCGTCCTGCTGGCGGGGCTGAACGCCGCGGGGCGCACCCGGGTGAAGGAGACGCTCCCCAGCCGCGACCATACCGAGCGCATGCTGGCCTTCTTCGGGGCCACGCTCGGCCAGGAAGAGGGCTTCATCAGCCTGAAAGGACCCCAGGAGCTCTCTTCCCGCGACATCCGGGTGCCGGGCGATCCATCCTCGGCCGCCTTTCCCGCGGTCTGGGCGGCGTGTACGCCGGGCAGCGAGCTCCTCATCCGGGGGGTGTGCCTGAATCCCACCCGGACGGCCTTGCTTGCGGTCCTTGAGCGCATGGGCGCCGAAATCGCCATCGAAAACACTCAGCTCTCGGCCGGGGAGCCCGTGGGTGATATCCTTATCCGGGGGGCCGAGCTTAAGGGGACCATCATCGAGGGCGCCGAGATACCGGGGCTCATCGACGAGATCCCCATCCTGGCCGTAGCGGCCAGCCTGGCCCGGGGACGCACCACGATCCGGGATGCACGCGAGCTGCGCGTGAAGGAAACCGACCGCATCCAGGCCCTGGTGCAGGGATTTGCGGCCCTGGGGGCGGAGGTGACGGAACGAGAGGACGGTCTGATCATCGAGGGCCCGCTACGCCTCAGGCCGGGAGCGGTCCTCACCCACCTGGATCACCGGATCGCCATGGCCTTCCACATCCTCTCGCGGGCACTCGATATCGAGGTCACCCTGGACGACAGGACCTGTGTGGACATCTCCTATCCCGGATTCTTCGCGGCCATGGAGCAGCTGGCATGAGGCACCCCGTCATCACCATCGACGGCCCCTCGGGCACGGGCAAGTCCACCGTGGCGCGCCTGGTGGCTTCCAGGCTCGGTTTCGTCTTTCTCGACACCGGGGCCCTGTACCGCGCCTCGGCCGTGGCCATCGCGCATAAGGGCGTCGACCCGGATAACGCAGCGGCCTGCGCGGGCATCATCCGGGGCTCGGAGATCCGGCTCAACGGAGAAAGGGTCTTGCTCGATGGCCGGGACGTCAGCGACGAGATCCGCGCCCCCCACATCAGCCACCTGGCTTCCCTCATCGCTCGGCACCCCCCGGTGAGGCAGGCGCTGCTGGAGATTCAACGCGCCTTCCCACTGAAGGCCCCGGTGGTAGCCGAGGGACGCGACACCGGCTCGGTGGTCTTTCCGGAGGCCGCAGTCAAATTCTATCTGGACGCCGACCCGCGCGAACGGGCGCTCAGGCGCCAGCGTGATCTGGAGCAGCAGGGGGTAGGCATGTCGCTCACAGAGGTTACCGAGGATATCGAGAGACGGGATCAGCGTGATCGGACGCGGGAGGTCTCCCCCCTGATTGTCCCAAACCACGCTGTTGTTGTAAATACGACACACATGACACTGCAAGAGACCGTCGAGAATGTGATCGCCACGATACGGGAAACCCTAGCCGATCAGTAGGCGATCCTTATGGGACTGTCCCTCCTCGGAGCGCGACCGTCGCAGGTCGGCGGCAGTACATTCCACAATTTCCTTAGATAAATTAATAATATCCTTGTGGGCGAAGCCGTTCTTGATCAGTTCCTTGAAAAGCGTCTTGGCCAGGATCTTGGCCGCCCGCTCAGGGTCCATATTCTTCATTACCATATCAAGGCTTCCTCTTTTACTCATCATTCTTCCTCTCGACAATCAATTCGCACTTTCATGATATGCATGCATCGTGCCATTTGACACCCACGCAATATCGCTCATTATTACCGTATGTTACAAGAGCGCCCTCCGCGGATCCCCCGTTGGAATGTGTTATTACTGCAATAGGGGTATCCAAATCAACACTTGCATATATTCACCGACTCCGATAGTAACAGACCAATATGACACTGCAAATGAAAACCATGCCCCCCCTGGCAAGGAAGATCACCCGTGCCGAGGCACTCGTGGTCATGGCCCTGATCCTCGTCTGGCTGCTGGTGTGGGCCGTCATGGTGCACCAGCGCGAGGTCCACGTGCAGCGCATGCTCACCCTCCAGGAGGACATCCTGGCCCTGGCCGCGCCATCCCTCACAATACAGGGTAAGGCAGCCAATCAGAGAGTCTGGCCTCTTAGAGCCGGGATACATTACCTTTTCATTCAAGACGATCTGATAACGGCCACCAGCGATCAGGTCCTCGCCGCCCAGGGACAGGCGGCCCTCTCCCGGGCCCTGCACGGAGAAGAGCTGCTCATCCACCTCAGGCGCACCCCCCAGGGCAGCGACTGGTTCCGGGGAGACAAACTGTCCCCCCGGCAATGGGTCTCCTGGCGCACGGACCAGCAACAGACCACCCTGGCCCTGGTGGCCTCCGAGGAGGTCCTGCTGGGACTGTCCGGATTCTCCGACTTCCGGCTGATCCTGCTCGTATGCGCCGGACTGGCCTCCGGCCTGCTCCTGCTGGCACTCATCTGGGCCCTTTCCTGGCTGCGCATCTCGGCCCTGGCCGGGCTTCAGGGCGGCGACTGACTCTCCCGGGGCCGCCCCTCCTTCCGGGATACCCGCCCCCCCTCACATCTCCCGCGGCGTGCCCCGTTTCGGCCGACGCCGGCGCCGGCGTCGGCGTGGCCGACCAGCCTCCGCGTGGCGCCTGGCGAAGAGGGCCTCGAACGCCTCCCCTCCCCGGGGCAAATCCCCCTCCTCGATCAGGACGCACACCTGCGCGGCGTCCGCATAGCGCGAGCGCTTTTTCAGAGACCAGCGCATCTTCCCGGTGGCGAGGGCCTCACTCATGGACTGCACGATGATGATCGTCTGCAGGCAGCCTGCGCGCAGGGACTTGGGGATGGTGATCACCAGACCCGCGGCGTTCAAGACCTCGTTGAGCTCCTTGCCCCTGTCGACCCCGCGCCCCATGTCCGCGAGTCTTTGCTGTGCCCAAGGCCAGAACATCAGGGCGTAACACAGTTCCTGGGTGGGGATACGACCCGCCTGGATGGCCCGGTCCAGGGCCTGAAGAAGCCTCTCCAGAGAGGAGAATGCCTGCGAATCCTGCACATAAAACTCGCCGACGGTCCCCCAGATAATGGGCAGTATTCCGAAGTCCCGCATCTTGGAGATCAGCGGGCCCAGGTATCCCGATTTCACGTCCTTGTTGAGCTCTTCGAAGAGCCTGGCCCCCGAACAGGTCGCGAGCCTCTCGCGGTGGACCGCTACGGCCTGGGCCGTGGCCGCCTCGATATCGAACTGCAGCCTCACGGCATGGCGCAGCACGCGCCACATGCGCACCGGGTCATCCTGGTAGCGCACATGGGGGTCGCCGATGATGCGGACCCTTTTGTCCCGGATGTCGGCCAGCCCGCCCACGTAGTCCACGATGGAGAAATTGGCGATGTCATAGAACAGCCCGTTGATGGTGATATCGCGGCGGAAGGCGTCCTCTTCCGGGCTACCGAAGGTGTTGTTCTGGTCGATATCCTCTTCGTCGGGTTCGCGGCGAAAGGTGGCCACCTCGATAATGTTGTTGCCCTTAAAACGGATGTGGACCAGCCGGAAGCGCCGTCCGATGAGATAGGAATTGCCGAAGAGCTTCTTGATCTGTCCGGGGTGGGCGTCGGTCACCACGTCGAAATCCTTCGGCCGTTTCTCGAGGAGGAGGTCCCGAACCGCCCCGCCCACCAGGTAGGCCTTGAATCCGTTGCGGTGCAGCCGATAGAGCACCTTCAGGGCATCCGGGTCGACCTCGCGGCGCGACATGGCGTGGGAGGATCGCTCCAGAATCACCGGTTCACAATTGCTCATCCTCGTCCTCATCATCTACGGGCTCCTCCCCCTGGATGCGATATCCCTCGCTGCTCCACTGGTGGAAGTCGAGATCCTTGCAGTGCCGGGAGCAAAAGGGTCGGTAGGGATTGCCCGCGTATTCCCTCCGCGCTCCGCAGACAGGGCATCTGACCATCAGCGTTCTTTTCTCAGGACACATTCCCTTGTCATTCCTTGTCATCTAATGGCAATCATCTTCTGAACTGCGTATATAGCACCCGGGGGGGCTTGTCAAATCACCATATCTACCGATGACGGCGCGTGGAGATTTCTTGATCTTCGGTAAGATTTCTATTGACTTCACATACTAAGAATGTTTTTTATGTCATAGTTGATCAAATCTAATTGTGGAATGAGGTCATGCAAAAAAAAGTACGACGCAAAAGACAGATCCAGAGAAACCGGACCATTATCCTGCGGTCGGCCCGCAGTCTGTTTCACAAGAAGGGTTTCTACGCCACCACCATGGAGGATATCGCCCAGCATTCGGGCTTTGACCGGAGGACCATCTACAACCACTTCACCAACAAAGAGGACATCTTCGCCGCCCTCATCTCCGGCATCCTTACTGACATGACGGAGGTCTACGACGAGATCACCTCCCAGGAAGAACTCAACGCCCTCGACAAACTCAGACGCCTCGTGGTCAGCCTCCTGGACCTCTATATCGAGAACTCACAGTTGCTGAGCATCTTCATGTCCGAGTACGACACCGGCACCAAGAAGAAAAAACGGCAGACCTCCACCTTCATGCTGACCAATGTCCAGGCCTACAAGGACATCGATTCCCGCCTGACCAGGCTCATCGAGGAGGCCCAGGAGGCCGACCTGCTCGTGGACGTGCACCCCTACATCCTGGCCGGCGTGCTCAACGAACTCGTACTGCGCAGCGTCATGGTCCTGAACGACTCCCCCAAAACCATCAACAAGGACCGCATCATCCAGGATATCCTCCTGGTCATCGAGGGCAACGTCATCAAGAGCGGGACCCCGCTGAGACAATAACCCCGTCCTGGTCCGTCGGCTGAGACCAGGCGGACCCGCGCCGCGGCAGCACCTCAATCATGGGGACAGCCCCCCCTCGATGCCGGCGGCGGGGAATTCGACCCATAGCGATCCCCCCCCAGTCCTCAGACCCGCGCCCCAACCGGTCCACCATGAGGGACGCTTTCTTCACTCAGGGGTATGAGCCCCGGCTCAAGCCCCGGTCACGCCCTCAAGCCGCCTGCGGCGAGGCGTGACCGGGAGGAGACAAAAGAAGGGGGCCGGCTTTTAGCCGGCCCCCTTGGGTGATTCGAATGAACTAGGCAGCGCCTACATCATGCCGCCCATGCCGCCCATGCCGCCCATGTCGGGTGGCATGCCGCCCGGCATACCGTGTCCCTTCTCCTCGGGCTTCTCGGCGATCATGACCTCGGTGGTGAGCATGAGGCCGGCCACCGAGGCGGCGTTCTGCAGTGCAGAGCGCGTGACCTTGGTGGGATCGATGATGCCCGCCTTGACCATGTCCTCGTAGACCTCGGTAGCGGCATTGAAGCCTTCGTTGCCCTTCATGCCCTTAACCTTCTCCACCACGATACCGCCTTCCAGGCCGGCATTGACGGCGATCTGCCGCAGGGGCTCCTCGAGGGCCTTCTGTACGATCTTCACGCCCGAGTTCTGGTCGCCCGGGAGATCCAGGGAGGCCAGCGAGCTGATGCTGCGCAGCAGGGCTACCCCACCGCCGGCCAGGCAGCCCTCTTCCACTGCGGCGCGGGTGGCGTGCAGGGCGTCCTCTACGCGGGCCTTCTTTTCCTTCATCTCGGGCTCGGTGGAGGCCCCGACCTTGATGACCGCCACGCCGCCGGCCAACTTGGCGAGGCGTTCCTGCAGCTTCTCGCGGTCATAGTCCGAGGAGCTCTCCTCGATCTGGGCCTTGATCTGCGAGATGCGCCCCTGGATATCGGCACTGGCGCCGGCACCCTCGACGATGGTGGAGTTGTCCTTGTCGATGATAACCCGCTTGGCGGTGCCGAGATCGGCCACGGTCACGGAATCCAGCTTGCGGCCGAGATCCTCGGAGACCACCTGCCCGCCGGTGAGGATGGCGATATCTTCCAGCATGGCCTTGCGCCGGTCACCGAAACCGGGGGCCTTGACCGCCGAACACTTCAGGGTGCCGCGGAGCTTGTTGACCACCAGGGTGGCCAGGGCCTCGCCCTCGATATCCTCGGCGATGATCACCAGGGCGCGTCCCTCTTTGGCGATGGTCTCGAGCACGGGGATGATGTCGCGCATGTTGCTGATCTTCTTGTCATAGATGAGCAGATAGGGGTCGTCAAGCACGGCCTCCATGCGCTCGGCATCGGTAACGAAGTAGGGGGAAAGGTAGCCGCGGTCAAACTGCATGCCCTCGACGAGATCCAGGGTGGTCTCCATACCCTTGGCCTCTTCCACGGTGATGACGCCCTCTTTGCCGACCTTGTCCATGGCGTCGGCGATCATCTCGCCCACCTCGGAGTCGCCGTTGGCAGAGATGGTGCCCACCTGCTCGATTTCCTTCTTGTCCTCGACGCTCTTGCTCATCTTCTTGAGCTCTTCCACGATCACGGCCGCGGCCCTGTCGATGCCGCGCTTGAGGTCCATGGCGTTCATGCCGGCCGCCAGGTACTTGAGCCCCTCGGTGTAGATCGACTGGGCCAGCACGGTGGCCGTGGTGGTTCCGTCACCGGCCACGTCCGAGGTCTTGGAGGCCACCTCGCGCACCATCTGGGCGCCCATGTTTTCAAACTTGTCGCTGAGTTCGATTTCCTTGGCCACGGTGACGCCGTCCTTGGTCACGGTGGGAGCGCCGAACATCTTATCCAGGATCGCGTTGCGGCCCTTGGGTCCCAGGGTGGCCTTCACGGCGTTGGCCAGCTTGTCGACACCGTTGAGCACCTTGGCGCGTGCCTCTGAGCCGTAGAGAATATCTTTTCCTGCCATCTGTCTTCCCCCTTTATTATTCGACTATCCCGAGGATGTCGTCCTCTCTGAGAATCAGCATCTCCTGGCCTTCGATCTTGACATCGGTTCCGCCGTACTTGGAAAAGAGGACCTTGTCGCCCTGCTTCACATCCATGGGAATGAGTTTTCCGTCTTCCGTACGCTTGCCGCCACCGACCGCCATCACCACGCCCATCTGGGGCTTCTCTTTGGCCGTATCGGGGATAATGATCCCGCCGGAGGTCTTCTCCTCCTCCTCGATCCTCTTGACCAGCACTCTGTCATGCAGTGGTCTAACACTCATACCGTTCCTCCTTTGTAGGGTATTATTAGCACTCTGTTCTATTGAGTGCTAACAGGGATACCGGGAATGCAGTAAAAATTCAAGCCCCATGACAAAGCCTGGCACAGTATCTGATTCAATGCGCTTCTCGTGCCGGCCCATGACATTCGAATAGCTAAATATTGCTTCGTTTTTCTCTCCATTTCGCCCGGCTATTCCCATCGGAGGCCTAGCCCCCCCTCCAGCACATGGGCATGGGGGATAAAGGATGCTCGTTGGCATAACCGTGCCGAGTCCATCCCCTGGGCGCAAACATTTGACAATACCTCCCGCGCTATGCCAAGATCCTCCCGTAAATCAAGGGACTCCCAGGGCAAGCCCTGGCCACCCCTTGAGGCCGTAAGCCGCAAGGGCCTGCGGGCAAAGCGATAAGAACCGTGTAAGGACGTGCATATGAAACACCTCCAGGGAATCGGTCTCGGCATCACGCTGCTGGCGCTGTCGGTTGTGACCTATTACATCCATTTTCTGATCTTTCGCGATGCCCACCACATCTTCATCTATATGATCGGGGACGTGGGTTTCGTCTTCATCGAGGTCCTGCTCGTGACCCTGATCATCGACCAACTTCTGGAGCGCCGCGACCGGCAGAACCGTCTGGAGAAGCTCAATATGCTGATCGGCGTCTTCTTCAGCGAGATAGGCACCGAGCTTCTGACCTATTTTTCCAAGCTCGACCCCCATCTCGACCAGATCCAGAAGGAGCTCGTCGTGCGCACAGACTGGTCGGAGAGGGAATTCTTCCGGGTCAGCCGCAGCCTGAACGCCTATACCCACAAGGTGGAACCCGACAAGCTCGAGCTGGAAAAACTCCGGCAGTTCCTTATCGATCAGCGCCGCTTCCTGCTGGCCCTGCTGGAGAATCCCAACCTCATCGAACACGAGACCTTCACCGAGCTCCTGCGCAGTGTCTTCCATCTCGCCGAAGAGCTCAAATTCAGAGACTGCTTTGCGGAGCTGCCCGGGGAGGACCTCTCGCACCTGGCCGGGGACATCGACCGGGCCTACGGGTTGCTGGTGCGGGAATGGCTCGCCTACATGCAGCACCTCAAAGACAACTTCCCCTATTTTTTCTCGCTGGCCATGCGCACGAACCCCTTCGACAAGCAGGCCAGCGTGATCGTGGCCGCAAGCGCGCAGGGGAGCGGGACATGCACACCTTGAGGTCCCTCACGCTCATCCCCAGACCTTGCGAGGCATGGCGGCCTGTCCCCCTACGGCTGTGGGTCTTGAGCGGGCCCGCGGGTGCCCCCGGGAGAATCTGACACGGACCTGCTCACGATTCTCCTGATCGCCTTCGGCCTGGCCATGGATGCCTTTGCCGTGTCCATCACCTGCGGCCTGACCATGCAGGAACTCCGGGTGCGCCATGCCCTCAGGATTGCCCTCTTCTTCGGTGTCTTCCAGGCCCTCATGCCGATTGCGGGCTTCCTGGCCGGACTGAGCATCCGCGAAACCCTCGCCGCCTTCGACCACTGGATCGCCTTCGTCCTCCTGAGCCTCATCGGGTTCAAGATGATCTACGAGGCCCGCCACATGGACGCCGATGAGCGCGAGATGAACCCCGACGATATCCTCCTCATCCTCACCCTGGCACTTGCCACGAGCATCGATGCCCTGGCGGTGGGCGTGAGCCTGTCCTGCCTCAACATCTCCATCTATTACCCTGCGCTCATTATCGGGGCCGTGACCTTTACCCTGTCGCTGGTGGGCGTTTTCATTGGTGAACGCGTCGGACACCTCTTCGAAAGAAAGATCGAGATCCTGGGTGGCCTCATCCTCATCGGCATCGGCCTCAAGATCCTCTGGGAACACCTGCTGGGGACCTGAAGCCCTGCCCTTCCTTGACGCTGCAAGAAGCAAGGGAAGGCGACCAAACCCGGAATGACTCCGGGCGCTGAGCTGCACGTTGATGCAGCCCGCGGAATATGGTATGCGCTTCCCAGATCCGTAAACACCCAGAGAACCGTGGCATCCCGTGATCCCATGCACTGCAGAGAGGGGATGAGATGTGCTCTATGTCGGCATAGATGTTGGGAGCTCCTACCTCAAGCTCTGGACCGAGGATGCCGGCGGCGATGTGGTCCTGCGCGAGAGCGTGCGCCATCGCGGCGCGCCTGGCGCGATCATTTCCTTAAAACTCGCCCCCCTGTCCCGTCAGCCCCTGGCCGTGGCCCTTTCAGGCAATATCCACGGCCGCGCCCTGGAGGCCTGGCGGGTAGACGGACTGACGGCCGAGGTCGCCTTCCTGCGTCAGGCGGGCCCGAGGCGCCGCCTCATGATCCTCGGGGCCGAGCATATCGAGCTGGTGCGCTTCGACGCCCACGGTTCCATCCTGGACTATCACGCCAACTCCGCCTGTGCTGCCGGCACGGGGTCGTTCCTGGACGAGCAGCTCGAGCGACTGGGGATCACCCCCGCCGAGGTGGCCACCCTCCCGCTCATCAGCGACGCCCCTCCCATTGCCAGCCGCTGCGCGGTCTTCGCCAAGACCGACCTCATCCACCACCAGCAGGCCGGCGCCTCCCGCGAGGCCCTCTACAACGGGCTCTGCAAGGGGCTCGTGAGTTCCGCGCTCAAAACCCTCTTCGAGGGGGGGGTGCCCGACGGCGAGGATCTCCTGATCACCGGCGGCCTGGTCGAAAATCCACACATCCGCCATTTCCTCCGGCGCACCCTGCCGAGAGCGCACCTGGCCGAGGATGCCACCTATTCCCGCGCCCGGGGGCTGTGTCACATGGCCAGACACGCGCCCCAGGACACCAACACCTTCCTGGCCTGCCTGGAAAACCTCGAGCCACCATCCTTCGAGGACACCCGCAACGCCCCCCTTCAAGGCGCTCGCGATTTCCCCACACAGGACCTGGCCCGCCGCAAAGACGCCTGCGGCAACGAGCTCTGGCACGATCTCGCCTGTGGCGAGCGCTTAGCGCTCTTTCTGGGCGTGGACATCGGTTCCACCTCCACCAAGGCGGTGCTCATGGACCCTAAGGGCCGCATCCGGATGGATATCTACCGCCGCACCGCCGGCGACCCCATCGCCGCCACGCGACATCTGCTGGACGGCATCGCCGCCCTGTGCCGGGAGCGCTCCGCGGACTGCCGCATCCAGGGCTGCGCCACCACCGGCTCGGGCCGCAAGCTCATCGGCGAGGTCATCGGTGCCGACCTCATCGTCAACGAGATCACGGCGCATGCCGCCGGCGCATGCCTGACCGACCCCGGGGTGGAGACCATCTTCGAGATCGGCGGTCAGGACGCCAAGTTCATCCGCCTGGCCGACGGCCACATCGCGGACGTCAACATGAACTATGTCTGCGCCGCCGGCACAGGCTCCTTCATCGAAGAGCAGGCCATAACCCTGGGGTTCAAGCTGGACGAGATCGGAAAACGCTGCCTGGGTCAGGTACCGCCGCCCAACTCGGACCGCTTCACGGTCTTCATGAACCAGGAGGTCAACCGCCAGCTGGCCGGCGGCCAGGACCGGGAGCGCATCATGGCCGGGGTCCTGATGGCGGTGTGCCGCAACTATCTCAACAAGGTAGTGGGCAGCCGGCCCTACTCCCGGGCGCGCCTCGTCTTTCAGGGGGCCACGGCCCGCAACCACGCCCTGGTAGCCGCCATGGAGTCCCTCACCGGGGCGCGTGTCCATGTGAGCCCCTTCTGCCATGTGACGGGCGCCCTGGGCGCGGCACGCCTCGTGCAGCAGCGCCTGAAAGGAAAGAGCACCTTCACAGGTCTGACCCTCAAAGAGGTGACTCTTACGGAACGCATTTGCAAGGGCTGCGAAAATGCCTGCCGCATCAGCATGATCAAACGCAACTCTCAGCGCATCTCCTGGGGTTACCTCTGCGGCCGGGAACCGGGCGCGGCAAAGCCGACGGAGAAAAACCCCGCCCTGACGCTGAGGGACACGCTCCTGAAGGGCTCAGCCCCACCGGCGCCCCAGGGCATGCGCCTCCTCGTCCCGGGCATAGGCCTCAACGAGGAACTCACCCCCCTGTGGAATGCCCTGGCAGTGGCCTCAGACCTGGCTATCGAGGTCGTCACCCCTCCGACCTCACGGCTGCGGGAAGAGATCGAGCACCTCGCCGCCGGCGATTTCTGTTATCCGATCAAGGTGTGCCTGGCGGCCGCCGCCGCACTGCGCCGCGCGCACCCTGCAGAGCTGATTCTCACGCCCTTCCTGGTGCAGGACCTGCGCGACCCCCGGATCTCCCCGCGCAGCATGTACTGCCCCTTCATCACCGCCTGGCCCGCCTTCCTGGAAAACGCGCGCACCGTGCATGCGGTGATCGATCTGAGCCAGCCTCTCAGTTCTCAGGCGCGTCTTTTCCGGCAGGCGCTGCAAGCGGCGCACCTGAGGGTTCCCCGCCTGTCACGCATCGAGCAGGGCTTCCGGGAGGGCCTGGCGGAACTAAAGCACTACCGCCGTGAGCTCACCCGGCAGGGTCGTGAGCTCTGCCGCGAACGTCAGGCGCCCGTGATCGTGCTGGTCGGGCGACCGTACAACCTCTACCACCCCATCCTCAACCTGGGCCTGCCCGAGCTCCTGGGCTCGCTGGGAATCAGCGTGATCCCCATGGACATCCTCGAGGACACGGTCACCAATGCGGACGTGGTGGCACGCTTTCCCGACATGTACTGGCAGCAGGGGCAGCGCATCCTGAGAAAGGCGCTCACTATCGCCAGGATTCCCAATTTTTATCCGCTCTTTCTGACCAACTTCTCCTGCGGCCCCGATTCGTTCATCATGACCTATTGCGAGGAGGTCTCCCGCGGCAAGCCCTACATGATCCTCGAGCTCGACGAGCACGGCTCCGTCACCGGCTATGGCACGCGCATCGAGGCCTTTGCCGACATGATCGCCCACCACCGGGCAGACCCTGCCGCTGCGGCGCCCCTGCGGCGACGGCGCATCCTGACCGACCTCGAAGCCTCCCCGGGCCGCATCTGGATCCCGCAGATGCACCCCTATACCCCGCAGCTCTTCGCCGGGTTACTCAGATCCGCGGGCTACGACGCCCAGGCCCTGGGCGAGGAGACCTCGGCCCACTGCGAACTGGGGCGCTCCTTCTGCCGCGGCAGCGAATGCCTGCCCGCGGCCCTAACGGCCGGGGCCTTCCTGGACCGTCTGGATAAAAGCCCCGCAGCTCTCTTCCTGCCGCGCTCCGCCGGCCCGTGCCGCTTCGGTCAGTATGCCACGATGATCGCGGGCATCTTGGATCGCACAGGCCATGCACAATCCGGGCTCATCTCACCGAGTTCCGGCAATGCCTACACCTTTCTCTCCCACAGGATGGAGCTCCTGGCCGCCCGCGCGGTCTGCGTGGGCGACGCCCTCTACAAGCTGCGCTGCCGCGTGGTGCCCTACCACCCCGCCCCGGAAAGCGTCGAGGAACTCTGTCGCCTGGCGGCCGACGAGCTGGCCGAAGGCCTCTTCTGCGGCCATGACTGGCGCGCCTACCTGCGGGCCCTGACGCAGCGCCTCACGGGCGAGATCGACCCGCAGCGGCCGCGGCGCCCCCTGGTGGGCATCGTAGGTGAGATCTTCGTGCGTATGAACAGCTTTTCCAACCAGCATCTGGTGGAGGTGATCGAGGCCGCCGGGGGCGAGGCCTGGATGGCGCCCATGAGCGAGTGGCTCTTCTATGTCATGGAGCTCTCCGGTCGGCAGGGCCTGTGGGCGCGCCAGAAGGCGCGCCTGCGCCATACCCTGCTGCATGCCATCGAAGGGCAGGCCCTGAATCTGTGCGCCCCGCTGCTGGATGACAGGCACGAGCCCCCCATTACGGAGGTTCTGAAGGTGGCCGGGCGCTACCTGCCCCTGGCCTTCGAGGGCGAGGCGGTCCTGACCCTGGGCCGGGCCCAGCGCTTCGCCGCCGGCGGGGCGGCCCTGATCGTCAACTGCGCCCCGTTTTCCTGCCTACCGGGGCGTATCACGGCGCACCTCTTCCGGCTGCACCCCGAGATCTGCGGTGTCCCGGTGGTCAACCTCTTTTTCGACGGCACCTGTGACGTAGCGAGCCGCGTGCAGGTCTACCTTCAGTCGCCCAACGGCCGTTCGCTGGCCCAGAACGCGTCCTTTACACGCCCTCCTGCCTTCCCGGGCCCGCAGACCATCGCCCGGTCTGCGGGTCATCATCCGGGGGAAAGAGGGGGCACCCCTCCGACCCCGACAAACCGGCGGCAGGAAAGGCGCTGAGGGAGCGATGAACACCCGGGGACGTTTCCGGGAGCCCGCATGCGTTGAGGCATAACCCCGCAGTGAAGTATGGTTATGAACCCCAAGGCAAGCCCTGGTCTCTCTTGGCGCCGCAAGCGGCGAGGCAATGCGCCCCAGAGCGATCAATACGCGTCCCGATGGCCTCTCTGGCATCGGCGTCCCAGCCTCCCCAGCACCTCCGCAGGCGGTCTCTCCGCCGGGAGGCCAAGGATGCAGCTGTAAATTTCATCTGGGAATAAGCGAGCTTATGTGCTAGGTTGTTACCCTGTTGCCGGTACTTCAGAAGCCAGGACCCACTTGGCCGGCTGATATCTTCAGGGAGGGGAACCGCCATGGGACAGGATTCACCGCTTCAGGGTTTCTTCACCCCGCGGGGGGTGGCCGTCTTCGGGAGCATGCAGGAAGGCTGGTTCTTCGGGGCGGCGATTGTGATCAGGGACCTGCTGGCCATAGGCTACCCGGGCGGCATCTACCCCGTACACCCCACCTCCGAAAGCGTCTGCGGCCAGAAGGTCTACCGCAGTCTGGAGGGGATCGCCCACCCTGTCGACCTGGCGGTAATCGTCACCTCTTTCCGGCATGTCCCAGAAATCGTGATGCAGTGCGCCAGGAAGGGGATCCGGCACCTGGTAGTGGTCTCCGACGGCTTCGGCGAGAGCGGGGCGGAGGGCCGCAAGCGCCAGGCCGAGCTGCTGAGTCTGGCCCGGGGATACGGAATGCGCATCATCGGGCCCAACACCCTGGGGATCTTCGACACCACCCACGGCCTCACCACGGTGCCCTACGAGCGCGGCTACGACTATGCGCGCACGGGGGGGCTGTCCATCGTGACCCAGACGGGCATGTACGGCCCGCAGGCCGTACCCTTTCACGAATACAGCTTCGGCATCAACAAGATCATCGACCTCGGCAACATGTGTGACATCGACGAGACCGACTGCCTGGAATTCCTCGGCCGCGACGAGAACACGCAGGTCATCTCCCTGTACATGGAGCACACGCGCTGTGCGGCGCGCTTCCTTGAGGTGGCCCGCGCGATCTCGGCCATTAAACCCATCCTGTGCCTGAAGGGGGGGCGCTCGCCGGATGCCGCATCCGCCCTGGCCTCGCACACCGGCTCCCTGGCCGGCGACGATGCCCTGTATGACGGCCTCCTTCGGCAGGCCGGCATAATGCGCGTCGAGGAGTACGAGGACCTCTTCGAATGCGCCAAGGGCTTCCTCTATCAGCCCCTGCCGCAGGGCAACCGCCTGGGCATCGTCACCCTGACCGGGGCCATGGGCATCCAGTGCATCGATGCCGCGCGTGAAAACGGTCTTACGCCCGGCCAGCCCACACCGGAGAGTGTCGCCCGGCTGAGGGACATCCATCCCTCGCTCGGGGCGCACCCTGTCGATCTCGGGCCGCCCTCGGCGGCCAACGGGGCTTCCCTCTTCGACTACTACCGGCAGGCAGTCGATACCCTCATGCAGGACCCGGGTATCGACTGCCTGTACGTGAACGTGTATGTGACCCCCCTGATCAAACCCGCCCTCTACGAGGGCCTTTTGGGGCACATGCGCGCCACACAGACCAAGCCGATCGTCATGTGGGCCTATGGCACCGCCTCAGAGAGCATCCGCGAATTCTCCGCCCTGGCCGAAGGCCATGCCATCCCCTGTTTCACCACCACGCGCAAGGCCCTTCTGTCCCTGGGCTGCATGGTGCGCCATGCCAGGTGGAAGCGTTCACGCCTCTTGCCGCCCCAGGGGGACATGGCCGGTCGGTCTCAGGCCCCGGCCTGCCGAGCGTGAGACAGGGGGAGTCCCTCCTCGGGGGGAATTTCCGGGACGCTGAAGAAAGGCCGGTTTCTTCCTTTAAGGCCTTTCAGCGGTGCTTGTCCTTCTTGGCCGCGTAGAGCTGTTCATCGGCCTGCTTGAGCAGGCCCGCCGCATCCATGCCGCCCTCGGCGGCGGCCACGCCGTAGCTGAACCTCACCGGCACCGTATTTTCCCCGCAGACCAGGGGGTGGGAGGCAAGAAAGGCCTGGATGCGTTCCATGAAGGCCCGCGACTCGGCGATCGCAATCCCGGGCAGGATCAGGACGAACTCGTCGCCGGCGAAACGCGCCACGATGTCGCTGGTGCGCGAATGCTTCCTCAGGGTGCGGGCGGTGTGCACCAGGAGTTCATCGCCGCAGTCGTGGCCGTAGCGGTCGTTGACCTGTTTGAAGTCGTCCAGATCGACGAAGACGGCGCACAGCGGCGTGCCGTAACGCCGGGCCCGGGCCAGCTCACGCTCCAGGACCCGCTCCATGGCGCGACGGTTCAGCAGCCCGGTCAGCGGGTCCCTGAAGGCCAGCACGCGCAGCTCCTCATGGGCCAGGACGTTACTGAGGCAGATGGAGACCACCACCGCCAGCTGCTCCAGCAGCCCGGTATCGATCCCGGGCTGGAAGCGCCGGGGCGAGGGGTCGGCCTGGTTGAAGCTGCCGATGATCTCGCCGTCCAGACTGATGGGGGTGATGGCCACCGAGCCGAAATCGTAGCGGCGCCCGTCCGGGTGCAGGCAGCGCACCCGTTCCAGGTCCCGGTTGAGCAGTCGGGGGTGCGGCGTGCCCTCCAGGATGCGCATGAAGTCCTCGCGCGATACGTTGTTGACCGGCTCGGTCGGGGCGAAGCGGTGTATCAGGGAGGCCGTCTTGCTGGGATTGATCACCGAGAGCCAGACATGGGGCACATCGAACGTGCGTTTGATGGAGCACAGGAGCTTGTCGAAGAAGTCTTCCAGGTTGAGGGTCGCGAGCACCTCGGTCTGGATCTCGAAGAACTTGCGGGCGATCAGTTCGTTTTCCTGCAGTCGGGCAAACAGGGTGTCGATGTCCAGCATGGGGGCCCTCTTGAGGGTCGACTATAAAACATTCAGCCTGTTCATGCAATCGCCAAGCTCGATTCCTCGGGGCATGGTCGGGGATCCTGGCCTTTCCGTACCCAGGAGGGCCCCCTCAATCAGGGGGATGAATCCCAGGGCAAGCTTTTACCCCACCATGCCACGGCAAAGAGCGGGGAATGGGCCCCAGAGCGATTGAATTGTCGTGGTCTCCCGCTCTGACCGGGGTCAGGGCATCTCAGACAGGCCCCTCGGGCTGACCTTCGCCCTGACCCCGGGCCGGTTGGCCCGTCCCTATGCCAGAAGGTCTACCGGATTGTACATGAAACTCCGCCCCCCTTCATCGAAGAGCGTTTCCGGCATCCCTGCCGAAAGCGGGGAGCCCCAGCTCATCTGATAGGCGTTCAGGGCGCTTTCCCGGGGGGAAGGACCTCCTGGCATGCCGCCCGTCGCCATTCCCAGGGGTTCTGCCCGGGGCGACTCGATTCCGCTGGCTTCCAGAAAGGCGGCCAGCTCCTCGCTGCTGAGCTCTCCGTCACCGTCGGTGTCATAGGCCGAGACGGCCTCCTCGGTGTCGATGACCGTGCCGGTCGCCCCGGAGATCTTCTCCGCCAGGGTTTCGAGTTCGGCCTGCGAGATCCCCCCGCTGGCATCCTCGTCGGCCGCGTCAAATATGGCAGCCGGGCCCGGTCCGCCCCTGCCCGGCTGCATCTGTGCCTGAATGCCGCTGGCGGCCATGAAGTTCATCATCTCCTCCTGGCTGAGCTCCCCGTCGCCATCGGCGTCGTAGGTGGCCAGGGCCTCTTCGGTGTCGAGGGTGTCTCCGGCGATCTTCTCCGCAAACGTCTCGAGCTCCGTGTGTGAAATCCCCCCGCTCGCGTCACTGTCGATCCTGCCGAACATCTCCTCCGGCCCGCGCGTCTGAGGCATCGACTGGGTCTGCCAGTAACTCATGCACCCGCCATAACCGCTGATTCCATTAACCATGAACTCCCTCCTTTGAATTTCCCTCTGAGGGTCGCGTCGGCCGCGATTCGCAGAGGGTTCTCTTTCTCCCGCCGGCCCTCCTGGTTGGCTCGCCCCTTTCATGGCCTTTATCGCATGGCAGGAGAGACACCGCGTGTCCGTATCTCACCGACAGCCCCCTTGCAGACACGCTCAAGCCCGCAACGGGTTTCATCAGGCGGATGAACCCCAGGGCGAGCCTAAAGCCCCTGCCTTCCACTGCAAGCAGCGGGGAATGCGACCCTCAGGCCATTTCCAGGACAAGCCCTGCTCCCTGTCTCCGCCAGGAATATAGGAAGGCAAACTTTGTGCGACTAACCTGGTCCCCGGGAGGCCTGCCTCGGAATAGCCAGAAGCGTGCCAAGAAAGGCCCGTCTTTCAGCATCTACTGCCCCTTCCGACAGTGGATTCGTTACCGCCTTCGGCCGGGATCCCTGAAGCGCGCTTTGCGGTCATGCCGTCTGGGATAAGCCATCCTCCGCAGGCAGACAGGGCTGGCGGTAACTAAATCCCGGCCGGTCGGTTTGCGTTTTCCAAACCACAATTAATTGATCTTCTTGGTTATTTTTTAAAACCAGCCGGTAAGATGTTCCCGGGGAGGGGCAATTTTTACCCCCCCCCCGGGGCCCTCACGGCGACCGGCGTACCGCTCACCGATGCGCCCCCCGCCCTTCAGAGGCCCCCAGCGGTCACGATCTTCCCCGCCGCACAGGGGGAGCATTGGGCCTACGAGGCTCGCAGCATGCAGAAGGGTGTACTTATTGCCCGGGTATCATCACGATTATCAGTGCCTGCCCGCCGGGGGTCGTCCGGCGGCACCGGGGGTCAGCATTACCTCGCCTACGGGCAAAGGCGAGCACTCTTCAGGAGCGTATAACTCCTCCCAGGGAAACGCTACCAATGACGATTACGGGGAAATCTCCGGATCCATCCCGGTGGGAACCTATGACAGGGAGGTAAAAGGCGGCTCTTTCCCGAAATGAAACCCTCCACGCTTCAGGCAACCGGACGTGAGGAGACAAATCCAGAGCATCACTCGCACGGCGAGGGAGGCCTTTTCTGAAACCTCCGCCGCGGGCTGACAGCATAAGACACCACCTCTGTCTGGAACAGGGGCCTGTCCCACCGCATGCGTCACCGCCTGGGGGGGTCGTTCAGTTCCTTACATCGCCGCGCCTGCGGCGGTCTTCGAGGATCTCGGGTGCCCGTTTGATCAGGAGGGACTTCCAGTTCTTGATCTGGTTGGGGTGCACCTGATACTCGTCCGCGAGCTCCTCGAGGGTCTTGCCCCCCCGCATGTATTCCGTCACCACCATGGCCTTGAACTCTCCGGAAAATGTCCTGCGTGTACTCATGACGCTCTGCTTACCCCCCCTTGCTTCACCGATTCACCCTTGCCTTCGTGGGGATGAACCCCAGGGCAAACTCTTGCCCCTGCTCTCCGCTGCAAACAGCGCGAGATGTGACCCTCAGGCCATTAATCCATGCTGCCTCCGGGTGTCGCTCCCGGAAGGCCGGCCTGGGGCTCCCGGAAGGCCCATCCCGCGGCACCGTCACTGCCTGCTCCCGCCCCTCATTCATGCCGCAGGGCCTCGATGGGGTCCAGCCGCGCCGCCTGGCGGGCCGGAAAAAACCCGAAGATCACACCCACGGCGGCCGAGAACACAAAGGCGATGCCCACGATTCCCGGGTTGAGGACAAAGGGCATCCCCAGCAGTCCGGCCCCCGCAAAGGCCGCTACAAGCCCCAGGGCCACCCCGATAAGCCCGCCGAAGGACGACAGCACCATGGACTCGATCAGGAACTGCAGGAGCACCTCCCGCTCCCGCGCCCCGATGGCCAGGCGGGTGCCGATCTCGCGCGTGCGCTCGGTGACCGAGACGAGCATGATGTTCATGATGCCGATGCCGCCCACCAGCAGGCTCACCGCCGCCACGGCCGCCAGCAGTGCGGTGAGCACGCGCGTGGTGCTCGTCAGGGTGCTCACGATCTCCTGCATGTCCCGGACGTGAAAATTGTCGTCCTCACCCGCCGCGATGCGCCGGCGCTCGCGCATCAAATCTTCGATGTCTTCCTTGACCAGGGTCGTGGAGATGCCGTCCTGGGCGGAGACATAGATCGCACCGACATCGGTGTCCCCCTTCAGACGCCGCTGGAAGGCCCGCAGGGGGATCAGCACCAGGTCGTCCTGATCCTGGCCGAAGCCGGTCTGACCCTTGGATTCGAGCACCCCGATCACCTGGCAGGCGAGCTTCCTCAACCGCAGGGTCTCTCCCAGGGGGTCCTGGTCTCCGAAGAGCTCCGTCTTGACGGTGGTGCCGATGATGCAGACCGCCCGCCCGGAACGTGACTCCGCCTCGGTGAACTCTCTGCCGCCCGCGAGCGACCAGTCGCGCACGCTCAGGTAGTCGTTGGTGACACCCATGATGGTTGTGGCCCAGTTGCGGTTGCCCGCGATGACCTGGGTGTTCGCGGTGGCGGTGGGGGCCACGGCCTCCAGCCCGAAGACCTCCCGGCGGATGGCCTCGGCATCCGCCACACTGAAGCTGTCGGCGGACGAACGTGTGCCCCCGGGTCCACGAAAATCCTGGCCCGGACGCACCTGGAGCATATTGCTGCCGAGGCTGGAGATCTCATTGGTCACCTGTTCGGTGGCCCCGCCGCCCAGGGTAACCATGGTGATGACAGCGGCCACCCCGATGACAATACCCAGGATGGTGAGCGTCGACCGCAGAATATTCCTGCGGATCGCCCGCAGGGCCAACAGGATGGTCTCCCAGATCATGGCCTTACCCCCCCGTTGTGTTGTTCGTTGTCGATAAGTCCGTCGAGGAAATGCACCACCCGCTGGGCATAGAGCGCCATATCCGTTTCGTGGGTCACCATGACGATGGTCACGCCCCGCTCTTCGTTGAAGGCCTTCAGGAGTTCCATGATGTCGCGGCTGGTGGAGGAGTCCAGGTTTCCGGTGGGCTCGTCCGCCATGAGCACCTCGGGCTCGATCACCATGGCGCGCGCGATGGCGACCCGCTGCTGCTGACCACCGGAGAGCTCGCCCGGGGTATGCGACTCCCACCCGGCAAGGCCCACCGCGGCGAGGGCCTCACGGGCGCGCCCATGCCGCTTATGGGCGGCAACCCCCCGGTAGATCAGGGGCAGCTCCACATTCTCCAGGGCCGAGGTGCGGTTGAGCAGGTTGAAGCCCTGGAACACAAAGCCCAGATAATGACGTCGCACAAGCGCGCGCTGATCGCGCGTCAGGGCCTCCACCGCGACACCCTTGAAACGGTAGGAGCCGGAGCTCGGCACATCCAGGCAGCCCAGGATATTCATGCAGGTGGACTTGCCCGATCCGCTCGGACCCATGACCGCCACAAACTCACCTTTGGCGATGCCCAGATCGATGCCCCTGAGGGCAGGCACCTCCACACTGCCCGTGCCATACACCTTGGTGATGGCCTCGAGCTCTATGAGGGGATGCGGCGGGTTCCCCCTGAACGCATGCATCTTCATGGCTTTGCACTCATGGCCCCGACGACGAGTTCCATGCCCGGCTGGATGTCGCCGCTTTTAATCTCGGTCATGATACCGTTGGTCATTCCGGTGGTGACCGTGAGGGGCACCGGATGGCCGTCCTTCAGGGTCCAGACCTGTTGTCTGCCGTTGACTTCCTTTTCGGATTCGTGATTCGATGCGGTCCTGTTCCTGCCCGGTGGCCGGGGGAAAAGCCTGCTTGTAAAACTGCCGGCAGTGGTCTTTTCCCCTGTGGGACCGGCCTGGATCGCCGGTGGGGTGAACCTGAGCGCGGCATTGGGAACCAGGATCGCACCGGTGACCCCGGCCACCGTGATATCGGCGGTGGCCGTCATCCCCGGCCTCAGCAGAAGCTCGTTATTGTCGACTTTAAGCACGGTTTCATAGGTAATGACCCCGTCGGTGTCGGTGGCGGCATATCTCACCTGGGTGATGCAGGCGGGGAAAACCTCTTCAGGATAGGCATCCACCTCAAAGGTGGCGGTCTGGCCCTGACGGACCTGCCCCACATCGGCCTCGTCCACATCCACATGCAGCTCCATGCGGGCGAGATCCTCGGCCAGGGTGAAGAGGACCGGGGCCTGCAGAGACGCGGCCACGGTCTGGCCGGGCTCCACATCTCGACTCAGGACAATGCCGTTGATGGGGGAACGGATCACGGCCTTGGAAAGATCGGTCTGGGCGGATTCGAGGACAGCCTGCGCCTGTGAGGCCTGGGCCTTCGTACTGGCCAGGTCGGCCTGGGCCTTGGCATAAGCCGCCTCGGAGGCCTCCAGATCGTAGGCCGAGGGCACCTTGCCACCGCTGAGTTCGTGAACCTGTCTGAACCTCTCGAGCTCGGCGCGGGTCACCTTCAGGGAGGCCTGGGCCTGTAAGACCTGCGATTGGGCGGATTCCAGGGCGGCCCTTGAGTTCTTGACCGCGGCGACGAGCTTTTCGGTGTCCAGGCGTGCCAGCACCTGGCCGGCGGCCACCTGATCGTTGTAGTCTGCTTCAACGGTCTTGATAATCCCGGAGAGTTCGCTGCCGACGTCCACCTGGTTGGTGGGCTCTAGGTTGCCGGTGGCCCCCACGGTCATGGCAAGATCTCCCAGCACGGCCTTGCCGGTCTTGAACTGGTAGGATTCCGATCCACCGCGTGTACTCCAGAGGGTCAGCAGAACTATCACGACAACTGCCGCCCCCCCCCAGAAGACAATGCGCTTGAGGAACCTCTTCCTCCCTGAAGAAACACCTATCCCCAGGGTCTGTCTGACATCGGATTCAGGGTGCGTATTTGACTCCATAGTGCGTTTCTCCTTAATTAAGAACTCGGCGCCATGGATGTCCAGCCGCCACCCAGGGCCTTGTACAGGCTTATAAGATTCGTGATCACCGCCGCCTCGCTCTGTACCAGCTCGTCCTCATATGTCAGGAGTGTGCGCTGTGTATCGAGAAGGCTGTCAAAATCGATCAGACCGGCATCGTATCGGTTCTGTGCAAGATCAACCGCCTTAAGGGCCGCAGCGGCGGCGTCCTGGAGGGATACACGGCGGGTCTGTTCTTCGACATAGGCCACCAGGGCATTCTCCGCCTCCTCGAGGGCGGAGAGCACCACGGCCTCGTAGGCTATCAGGGCCTGCTCCTGCAGGGCCGAGGCCACCTCGATACCGGCCCTCACCGAACCGGAGCGGAAGATGGGCCACGAAATCCGCGGGCCATAGTTCCAGGCCCGGGAGCCGGCCGTTATCAGATCCCCCAGGTCAAGGGCATCGTACCCGATGGAGCCGCTCAGGGTGAGTTTGGGGTAGAGATCGGACTCGGCCACGCCCACGCGCGCGGTCTGGGCCGCAAGCGCCTGCTCGGCCTGGCGCACATCCGGCCGGCGCCGGAGGACATCGGCGGGCACACCGAGGGCCACCGTGGTGGGAATGACCGGCAGCGGCGTATAAGAGCCAAGTTCGGCATCAAGCTTACCGGGTGGCTCTCCCAGGAGGACCGCAATCCGGTTTTTGGCCTGTTCCACCTGGGTGCACAGGGCTGGTATCCCGGAACGGGTTTTTTCCACGTTCGAACGCGCCATGGCCACGGCAAGCTCATCGCTGAGACCGGAAAGAAGGCGATACTGTTCGATCCGGTACGACTCCTCCTGCATCCCGAGATTTTTCCGGGCCACCTCCAGCCTGGCCTGGTACATGCGCAGCTCAATGTCGTTCAGGGCCACTTCGGCGCTCAGCGACACGAGCACGTCATTGACATTCTCGCAGCTGGCCCGCAGATCCGCCTCGGCCGCCTCGACCGACCGGCGCAGGCCGCCGAAGAGATCGATCTCCCAGCCGGCGTCGAACCCTGCCGAATACAGCGTCTTGCTAGACCCGCTGCCGCTGTCCCCGCTGGAGCGGCTGCGGGTACCGGACGCGGACGCGTCCAGGCTGGGGAAGAGGCCCGCCCTGACCATGGTGCGCGCGGCACGCGCCTGTCTGAGGCGTGAGCGGGCGTCCTTCAGGTCGAGATTGTTCTCGAGGGCCATCTCGATCAGGCCGCTCAGTACGGGGTCGTCGAGGGTCTTCCACCACCTGGCCAGTGTCTGCGGATCTGTTTCTCCGCTGTTCAATCCGCTCGCCAGGGGGGTATTCCAGGTCTCGGCCACCGTGATCTCCGGCCTGATATAGTCCGGCCCCACTATCGCGCACCCGGACAGAGACAGGACCGCCAGACACCAGATGACCCGTGTCACTATCCCGCAGACATGTTGTATTTTTAGACCCTGCATATGCCGCTCACCTTTCATCAGCCTTGCATCTCTTTTCCGTTGTGCCTGAAATCCCGTCCGTTCCGAGGCCGACAAGGTGCACTCCCTCCGGAAGGCGCTCCAGGGGGGCGACACAATCGGCCATGACCCATCCGCATGTCCCGCAGATTCTGATTCACCTTCACCCGGATGCCTGCCGGGCTCAGCGACAGACTCCCCCATCCGGTCTCGCGTGTATTCATTATGCACCTCTCCTGTCCCCGAGCTTGCGAACTGGCTCTTACCGGGAACGCCGTCCCTTATAGCGGATCATTGTGGAGAAATTATGGATAAATCCTGTGAAGAGTGTGGAGATTTGTTCCGGGCAGACCGGTGAGGGGGATCACACCATGAGGTCAATGGGGGTGTAAGAAGACTCCCCGGCCATCTCACGGGAGAGCCCGGGGAGGTTCGAGCCCTCCCGGCTGCCGGCATGCACCCGATAGGCGGCCGTGGCCGTATCCGCAGAGACCGTCCCGGAGTCACCCAGCTCCAGTTCCGTTGAAGATGCGGTTTGCAGCAGGCCCATGGCCTCCAGATACGCCATGAGTTCATCGTAACTCAGCACCCCGTCACCATTCAGGTCGTAGGGATCAGTCGCGGAAACGCCGCCGGTGACCCCAGAGCGGCCGGTGACGGTCGAACCTGCGGACACAACTTTCTGCGAATCCTCGGGAAGCTTATACGTGCTGATCTCATTAACCGCGCCCAGGGCATCGATCATGGCATACCTCTTTGTGAATGTCCGTCGGTGGTCCGGCAAGTCCCGGAGCCCTCCCGCAGACATCCCCGATCTGAATATAATCCGCAACCGCAAGGTTGTACAGAGATTTCATGTATTTCTTTGTATCGTTATGGAACGAATCACCGATCATGGGCATGCACCCCTGTCCCCCTGGGCCGCGACGCCGTAGCCCCCAAATGCCGCCGCGCTCCCGCCTTCACCCCTGTGTCAGGAGATAGCCCTCGCCGCGGACGGTCTTGAGGTAATAGGGCCTCGCCGGATCGTCTCCGAGCTTCTGTCGGATGCGGCTGATGTAGACGTCGATGGAGCGGTCGACCCCGTTGTACTCCGAATGGAACACCTCCCTGTAGAGATCGTCACGGGAAACGACGAATCCCGCCTTGCGGGCAAGATACCACAGCAGATCGAATTCCGTGGAGGTCAGGTCGAGGAGCCTTTCCTTGAGGGAGGCCTCCCGCCGGGAGGCATTCACCGTCAGGTCTCTGATCGTTATACACCGTTGGGATTTCCCCCTGGCCCCGGAACACCCCCTCCGGAACAGGGCGCCCATATGCGCCAGCAGCAGACGGGGGGACAGGCTTGGCCAGAACATCGTCCGCCCCGGCCTCCAGGGCCAGAATCTCTTCCAGCTCATCGCCCTGTCCCGTCAACACGAGGATCACGCCCGCATATCTCAGACGCAGTTCCCTGGTGAACTCGCTCGCATCGCTATCGAAGGCCTCCCTGTCCAGGAGCACCAGCTCGGGGGCCTCCCTTGCGAGGGCCTCCCAGGCATCGGATGGGTCCTGCTTATAGGCAACCTCACACCCCCCGCCGGACAGGTGGGACAGGTGCCACGGCATGCGCCAGTAAGCGGCTTCATCCACACCTGCCACCAGAATGGCCCTGTTGTCCAGCATCTGCGAGCATCCCTTACCTTTCACCCATAGCAGTGCCTGCCCCCTCCGGGGAATCGCGGGCCTGAAAAGGCGCCCTCCCCCTTACTGGTCTTCATACACATAGGAGTAATCGCAGCTTTCGAGATAGGGGTAATCGTCGGAGGTGATATCGGTATCGCCGGTTTCATAGTGGCATATCCCCCCGATGATCACGATCAGGTCCAGGGCCTCCTGCAGCCCTGAGATATCGATATCGCTGTCGAATTCACAATCGACGGTCTGGTCTGAGCTGTTGATCAGGGTGACATCCCCGCCACCCTCGTCCTCCACGTCCACGTCGTAGAGATCGCCCCGCAGGAGGATATAGGTGCCATTGTAATCCTCGCCGTCTCCCATGGCCTCCCACAGACCGGCCACCGACAGGGTTGCGTGGGAAGCCGACATCAAGAGATAATATTCCGTACCTTCATCGTCACTGTCATCCGCGCCGCACCCGCAAAGCACCAGACCCGCTGACAGGACCAGCAACCACAGTGGAAACAACCGGACACTACGCTCCATTCGCCCCCCTCTCAGTCCTCAGTCACCGGCACAGGGCTAAGGGTCGCATCCGGGCCCTGTGCCGGCATGAATTCTCATCGCTTGGGGAAATCCCCCTCATTGGGGGGCGTCCCCCTCATATGGCCCCCGCAGGGCAGCATCACCACCGGAAAAAGGCCTGCCCCTCCCCGGCCTGCGGTCGGGGAGCTCGTCTTCGGAGAGTTCTCCGTCACCATCGGCATCGAAGCGCGCGACGAAATCGGCCCGGGAGGCCGCGTGTTCCTCTTCTGAGATCACTCCGTCGCCGTCGGCGTCATATCTGTCGACAAAGGCCTCCCGGGAGGCCTGCATGAGGGCCTGCCTCTCCGTGCGGGAAAGCTCCCCGTCACCGTCGGTGTCGTAGCGCTCCAGGAGGGCCTGGCGGGCGGTCTCCTCCTCGGCGGCGCTCAGTCGCCCGTCCCCATCGGCGTCATACTGATCGGCAATGAAGGGGGGCAGCGGGGGATGTCCTTCACCGCAGGCCCCGGGACCGAAGGCCTGCGCCATTCCGGGGACGAGAAGACAGGCCAGGGCAATCATGCCTGCCACCTGTTTCAGACGAACATTCATCCTTTCTCTCCTTTCATTCATTTTTCATGCGGCCGCGCAGGGTCTTTTCCCCTGCGCAATGAGGTATAGCAGTCAAATGTGGTGAAAATATGGAGGGAGTATGTGAAGATTGTGAGGATCCCCGAAATGGTTTGAAATGTGGATTTATCTGTAATAACTGAAGAGGTCAGGCATGCAGAAAGATCATGGGCACATATCCCAGGGCCCGCCCCGGGACCTCAATGAGCCGGCGGAGGGTAAGGCGAATCGCCGCCCCGAAGGGACCGGTCGATCGGGGGTGCAGCGGTGAGGATCAGGCTTGCCTACAAGATCTTCGGGGCCTTTCTGCTCACATGCCTGACCATCATCGTCCTGATGACCGGCATCATACGCTATTTTGCCGAACGCCACTTCACGGAGTATGTCAACCGGCTGGAGAGCGAGACCCTGAGCGAGACCGTGGACAGACTGGGTGCGGCCTACCGCGAGCACAAGGGGTGGGCATTCATACGCGAAGACCCGCGGACCTTGAGGGCCCTGATACGCGCCGTTTTGCCACACGACAGGCCCTCCCCGCCGGACCTGCCCGGACCGCCTGAGGGCCAGAGGCCCCCGGAATTCGACGACGATCGCCCCCGGGACATATCCCCGCCACGGAGCCTCCAACACCATATCACCGAGCGCATCGCGCTCTTCGATGATCAGATGCACCTGATCGCGGGGAGTAGCACCTCGAATCACGACCCGATCCTCAAGGCGATCGCCGTCGACGGGCAAGTCGTGGGGTGGCTGGGATTGAGCAAGCGTAAAAGGCTCTCCGGACCCGGGGAAAAGACCTTCCTGCGCGAGCAGTCCCAGGCCTTCTTCGTTATCGGCGCGGTGGCGCTCGTCCTGGCGGCGCTGGTCTCCTGGCTGCTCTCGCGTCATCTGCTGCGGCCCGTCGAGCAGCTCGCGCAGGGGGCCCATGCCCTGGCCTCGCGCAGATTCGATACCCGCATCCCGGTCGCCTCCGGCGACGAACTGGGCCAGCTGGCCGACGACTTCAATCACATGGCCGGGACCCTCGAGCGGTACGAGCAGTTGCGCCGGCAGTGGCTGACGGATATCGCGCACGAGCTGAGGACCCCGGTGGCCATCCTGCAGGGGGAGATCGAGGCCGTTCAGGACGGCGTACGCGAACTGCGCCCGGAAACCCTCGAGTCTCTGCATGCCGAGATTCTGTTCCTGGGCAAGCTCATCGGCGATCTCCACGAGCTGTCCACGGCCCAGAGCGGCGAGCTGTCGATGGAAATCGAGCCCGTCAGGGTGCTGGAGGTCCTGAAAAACACCCTCAGGCTGTTCGAAGCCCGCCTGACCCAGAAGGGCATCGCCATGGAGCTCGATCTGGGCGAGGATATGGATATCACCGTCATGGCGGACAGCGACCGCCTGGCGCAGGTATTCTCCAACATCCTGGAAAACACGCTGCGCTACACCGAAGCCCCGGGAACCGTCCGCATATGGCAGGGCGTGACCGCCGGGTTTCTGCGAGTGAATATCGAGGACTCCAAGCCCGGGGTCTCCGACGAGGCCCTCGGGCACCTGTTCGACCGGCTGTACCGCTGCGACCCCGCGCGGTCGCGCCTGAGCGGGGGAAGCGGCCTGGGCCTGGCCATCGCCAAGGGTATGGTGGAAATGTTCCAGGGCGAGATCCACGCCTCCCATGCATCCCTGGGCGGCGTGCACATCGAGATCAGCCTGCCCCTGAGTGCGGCAGGGCAATGAAAGCGGAGGCACACGCCATGGCGGACGAACATATCCTGATCGTGGAAGACGAAGAAAAAATCGCGTCTCTGCTCAGGGACTACCTGGAGAAATCGGGCTACCGGACCTCGCTGCTCGATCGCGGGGACAGGGTCTCCGCCTTTGTCAGGGACAGGGCCCCGGACCTGATTCTGCTGGACATCATGCTGCCGGGCCTCGACGGTATGGCGGTCTGCCGGGAGGTGCGCAAGGTCTCCCTCGTACCCATCATCATGCTCACCGCCCGGGTGGAAGAGATCGACCGGCTGCTCGGCCTGGAACTGGGCGCGGACGACTACATCTGCAAGCCCTTCAGCCCACGCGAGGTGGTGGCCAGGGTCAAGGCCGTGCTGCGACGTTCCAACCCGGCTTCCGAGGACAAGATCATCTCCAGTGGGCCCTTCGTGCTCAACGATGAGACCCGTCAGGCCACCATCAACGGGGAGGAACTGAAACTGACCCCCAGCGAGTTCAAGCTGCTGAAGGTGATGATGGCCCACCCCAACCGGGTATTCTCCCGCAACGACCTGGTAAACCTGGTCCAGGGCTACGAGTTCAGCGGCTACGACCGCACCATCGATACACACATCAAGAACCTGCGCCGCAAGATCGCCACCGTGCTCACGCACAAAGAGATCATCAGCTCGGTCTACGGCGAAGGCTACAAGTTCACTGCGGAATGATGGGGGTCAGTTCCAGCCTTCGGCCTCAAAGAGGCCGAAGGCTGGAACTGACCCCCGTAGCCGGCATCCCACACTTTTCCTGGGCCGCATTTTGGAGTACACTTCAGCCATGGTATGCCATGAACCTTGAGGAGGATGAGCATGACCGGACTTCGCCCCCCATTGAGCAGGGATTCCCGTCAGTCTGCCCGTGATGGGATCTATGATGTCATCGTGATCGGCAGCGGCATGGGTGGCTGCGCCGCCGGGGCCATCACCGCCCGCCACGGCCTGAAGACCCTCATCCTGGAGAAGAACCCCACCCCGGGCGGTAACTGTTCGAGCTATCTAAAGGAGGGCTTCCGGGTGGACACCGGGACGCACCTCTTCATCCGGGGCAACAAGGGGCCCTTCGGGGTCCTCACACGCCGGCTCGGGATGGGCACGCCGCTCGAGTTCGTCCACACCCCCGACACGGTGCACCTGAAAGGCATGAATATCGATCTGGTGGTGCCCCGCGCGCTGTCGGCGATCCTGTACCGTTTCGTGATCCCGCGCCTTTTGTGGCAGGCGCGCATCCATCCCCGGCACTATCCCGGGATCATGCACCTGTTCTTCGATATCCTGCGTATGGACCAGCGCGCCATCGAGCAGCTGGACCAGGTATCCGTCGAGGACTTTGTCGCCCGTTATACGGACAGCAGCGAAATCAAGGTCGCCCTCGGTCTGCTGCTGGGGCTGTTCTTCATCCTGCCACCCTGGGAGGCCTCGGCCGGCGAATCGATCTGGAACCTGCAGAAGCTGGTCCGGGAGTACACCCTGGGCTATCCCAAGGGCGGGGCGGTGAAGATCCCGCAGACCTTTCTGGCCGGGGCCAGGCGCCACGGGGCCACCGTCCGCCTGCAGACCGCCGTGCAAAAGATCACCATCGCGCGCGGACAGGTCCGGGGGGTGGTCCTGGCCGGCGGTGAAAGGATCGCGGCCCGCGCGGTCATCAGCACCACCGCCGTGAAGGATACCATCGAGCTCCTCGCCGGGCGTAGGCATTTCCCGCCGGATTATCTGGCCGCGATCGGACGCATCCGACCGTCGTGGACCGCGGTCCAGGCCAAAATCGGGCTGAAGAGTAACCTTGTCCGGGCCGGTTCTCTGGTGGGAGGGGTCCCGCTGCGCCTGAAGGGCCGACTGGACGACAGCCACACGCGCACCCTCATCGCCCAGCTCGAACAGGGCCGCAAACCGGACATTCTGCCCATCTACTGCCCGGTGCCCTCGAACTATGACCCACACCTCGCACCGGAGGGCTGTCAACTGCTCACCGCCGTGGCGGTGGCACCTACCCTGGACGTGGCGCTTATGGACGACCCCAAAATCTGGACCGACGCCCTCCTGGATGCGCTCATGCGCATGATCCCTCAGATGGAGGAGCACATCATCTTCTGCGATCTCTGGTCGGTTGAGACCCTGGCCAACTGGATCGGCAAAAGCAGCGGCTCGGCCGTGACCACCGGCCAGACCCCCTCCCAGGTGCGCCATCTGCGCCCGCCGCATGCAACCCCGGTCAAGGGGCTCTACCTGGCCGGCGACGGCGCCGGCCCGGCGCGGGGGGTGGGCACCGAGCTGGCCTGCAAAAGCGGCATGGACTGCGGCGATCTCGTGGCAAGCCATATCATCAATCATGTGGTCTGATTCTCCGGGATTCTCCGGGGACACGATACTTAATTATTGACAGGATCCGTTACGTCTTTATCAGAATAGTATGGCTCGAATGGCACGGGTTGTCGCCGCCGGTTATCCCCATCATATCGTTCAACGGGGAAACCGGAGACAGCAGATCTTTTTCACGGATAATGACTATCTGACTTACATTGGCTTGATGTCCGAGTGGTGCGGTCGATGCGGGGTTGACGTATGGTGTTACTGTCTGATGCCCAATCATACGCACCTGATTGTTGTTCCCGGTAATGCGGAAACATTGCGCACTGCTATTGGAGAAGCGCATCGCCGATATTCACGGATGGTTAATTTCAGGGAAGGTTGGCGCGGATATCTCTGGCAAGGGAGATTCCTCTCTTTCATCATGGATGAGAACCACCTGCTTGCTGCAGCCCGTTATATAGAGCTCAATCCCGTACGGGCGCATCTGGTAGATAATCCTGGTGATTACCGGTGGAGCAGTTGCAAGGCCCATTTGAAAGCTGCGGATGATACGCTGGTAAAGGTGGCCCCCTTACTGTCAATGGCAGGTCCCTGGGATGTCTTTATTCAACAGCCGATGTCAAAGGATGTGATGAAGCGTATCAAACAGCATGAACGCACAGGGCGCCCCCTGGGCGATGATACTTTTATCGAGCGCCTGGAATGTGAGACCGGGAGATCTCTGCGAAAAATGAAGCCAGGCCCCAAGCGTCCGCTAACAACATGGTGAATCAAGTATCGTGTCCCCGGATTTCCGGATTTCTGCCGGATTTCCGCCCAGAAACTCCTCGCACGCATCGTGGGGGCGATCTTCATGCTGCTGGGGCTGCTCATGGCCACGATCGGCCTGGCGACCTAGAGAGCCACACAAGAGGGGGGCTTTTCATCTATCTGTTTCTTTGAAAATGCTTGCCCTGGACCATGAATGTCTCCGTTGACGGACGCCCTCGCCTGCCCTACTGAGAACGCCCAGGATGCGATCAGGTACGCTCCCCCCGGCTACAGCAGGATTTCGAGGTCCTCTAAGGGGTAGGCCATGCAGGCATGGATGTAGCCCGAGGTCCTGTCCGAACGCCGCAGCCTGACGCCCTCGGGCTGGTAGACCCGGCCGGAGAGCAGCCGCGTGCGGCACAGGCTGCACTCCCCCGAGCGGCACAGGGCCGGCACCGTGATCCCGGCGCGTTCGAGGGCGATCATCAGCGGCTCGGCGGCTTGGGCCGCAACCGTCCCCCGGCCCCGCACGCTGACCTGAAAGACCGCCCCGGCCGGGACCTCGCGCGGCCAGCCCGGCTGCTGCGTGACGTCCTTGGGCGGGCCATACATCTCGACCCTGAGCCTTTTGCGGGGGACCTTGAGCGCCGCAAGCTCCCGGCCGCAGAAGGCATACATGGCCTCGGGCCCGCAGAGGTAGAACATCCTGCCACCCAGATCTCCCAGAACCTCCCGCAGCAGGGCCGCGGTGATGAAGCCGGTCCTGCCTGCATAGCCCGGCGGGGGGCTCGAGACCACGAGATCCCAGGAGAACTGGGGGTGCCGCCGTGAACGCTCGGCGAGCTCGGGCCTGAAAATCACGTCGTCGGGGCTGTCGCAGCCGTAGATCAGGTGCAGGCGCCGGGGAAGATTCCTGTCGGTGGCCTCCCGGATCATGCTCATAAAGGGGGTGATGCCGCTGCCGCCGGCCAGGAAGACCAGGTCGTCCCCGTGGAAGAGGGGGTTGTGGTGGAAGGTGCCCGCCGGGGCGCTGCTGGTCAGTGCCTCGCCGACCGTGAGCTCGTCGAGCAGGTAGCGGGAGACAAACCCTTCGGCCGTGCGGCGCACGGTGATGTCGTAGAAGTCCCTCTGCCCGGGGGAAGACGAGATGCTGTAGGGCCGGCTGGTGCGCACGCCTTGGACCTCGACGGCAACATTGATATACTGCCCGGCCTGGAAGGGCGGCAGGTAGCCTTCACGGGGCACGAGCCGGATGGTGCGGGTGGAGGCGGTCTCCTCGATGAGCTCGGAGACCACCAGCGCGATGCTCGCGGGGTGGTAGAGCCCGATCAGCTGCGCCACGCGTCCCCGCTCGCAGGTATGGTCCATCCCGTATCTTTTCAGGACCGCGATGTCGCCGGCGATGTCCCGATAACCCTCGATATCCTGCATCACATCCTTGAACGCCATCTTCCTCACCCCCCCTGCTGCGCCTTGAGAGACTTGAGCACCGCCCGCGCCGCCTGGCGGCCGGAGGTCAGCGTGGGCTGGAAACCGCCGCTGCCCACCCAGGACCCGGTATGATAGAGCCCCCCGATCCCCGAGCGGTGGTCCTGAAACAGGGCGCTGTCCTTGGCGTACTGATCGAAGCCGTAGATGGCCCCGCCGGGATGACCGAGGTAGCGCAGATGGGTCAGCGGGGTGGCAACCTCAAGCTCCTCGATGTGATCCTTAAAACCCGGGAAGGCCTTCTCGGCCAGGTCGAGCAGACCCTGGGCATAGCGGTACTTGGCCTCGGCGTACCGGTGCGGGGGGATCGCATACCAGGGGTCGGCATACTGCAGGCAGACGATGGCCACCTGGCAGGTCCCCGGCGGCGAGAATCCCGGGTCGTCCACGTCGTAGCAGGTCAAAAGGCACACGCCCTGTGGTTCCATCGTCTTCCAGCGCGCAAAGGCCTCGTCCATGTTAAGGGTAGTGGCGATGAAGTTGGTGGTCTCGCGGATGCCGAGAGCGGCCGGGTCGCAGTCCAGGCCGGTGTAGAGGGTCACCGCCGAAGGGCCGATCGTGGCGCTGCGGTACTGCTTCAGCGCCTCTGAGGGCACCTGCCCGGGCTCGATGAGCTCGAGGTAGGTCGTAAGCGTGCTGGCGTTGGAGATCACATTCTCGCAGCGGATGCTCTCGCCGTCTTCGGTGATCACCCCCTGAACCCGGCCACCCTCGAGGACGATCCGGCCCGCCCCGCAGTTGAAGCGCACCTGCCCCCCGTGGAGGAGGTACTCGTCGATCAGGGCGTTGGAGAGCGCCTGCGAGCCGCCCCGGATATGGTAGGGCTTGAACTCGATGTAGGCAAAGAGCATGATGGCATATTCGCCGAAAGGCAGGGCGCTGGGGGGCACCCCCACGTAGGACCAGTAGATGCCCAGGATGGCCTTGAGCAGGGGATCCTCGAAGAACTCGTCCAGGACATCCTGTGTGTTCCGCAGGGCATAGGTGAAGTACAGGGGATATTTGTCCCTGGATATCTGCGGGTCGCGGAAAAAGAGCCCCTGGATCATCTGCTGGCTGAAGGCATAGAGCAGCTCGAAGAAGCGCCCGACGGCCTCCGCCTCGCGGGGAAAGCGCGCCTTGAGCTCGGCGATGACCAACTGCCTGTCCGCCTGGAGCGTGATGTCGTAACTTCCGGGGAAGAGCACGCGGTAGAGATTGCGCATCTCGACGAACTCGAGCCTTTCGGTGATGCCCATCTCGGAGAGGATCGCCCTGAGCGGCCCCGGACGGTCGGCCGTGCCCATGCCGCTGAGCTGGTGCAGGGCCACCTCAAATTCGAAACGGCCGCGCACGAAGCTCGTGGCACAGCCGCCCGGCACATTATGGCGCTCGAGGAGCAACACCCGGCGCCCCGCCCGTGCCAGGGTGACCGCCGCGGTAAGCCCCCCGTTGCCGGCCCCGATGATCACCACCTCATAGTCGGACATGGCAGACCTCCAGCGCAAGGGATCTGTTATCAATGTACCACGTTACGGGCGAGGAGCACAACTGCCCCTCGAAAAAAATCGGGGGGATGTAACCCAGGACAAGCCCGAGCCCCCGGCTTTCCGCTGCAGGCAAGGGGGAACTCGACCCTCAGGCCCTTTGAAAATTCGAGGGGGGGGCAGCCCCCCCTCGAGCCGACGGCGGCGGGGTCTTAAGGCCCGCGCCGAGCGCCGTCGGCACCTGACAGCCTTACTTGCTGTAGGCACTGCCGGTGGTGGCGATGCCGGCGTCTTTGTACTTGTTGAGGTAGTTGATCATGGCCTGCGAGCCGCTGAAGCCCAGCAGGCCCGCATCCTGGTGTACCGTGGCGAGGAAGTCGTTCAGGTCCTGCGGGTCGCTGAAGAGCCTGTGCCGCAGGAGGGTGAGGAGCTCGTAGCCCCCGCCCAGCAGAGTATCGACCTTATCACGGTAGGTCTTGAGCCGCTCGGCGGACACGTCGCCCTCCCTGAGGGCCTCGGCCAGCACCTGGGCCCCGGTCATGCCGGCCACCATGGCATGCGGCAGTCCCCCGCCGAAGGTGGGCTCGATCATGTTGCCGGCATCGCCCACCACGATGGCACCGTGGGTGTAATTGGCCTTGGCCATGCCCCAGGTGGGCAGCCGCCAGCCCTTGAAGACCCCCTGCAGCTCGGCCTCGCCCAGGCGCAGCCTGCCGATGGCGGTGTTGTCGCGCCACCAGGGGATGAAATCCTCCAGCCGCATCCCGCTCTTTTTCAGTGCCAGCTCGGTGATGAAGATCCCCACGTTGGCGCGCGTCTCACTCAGCGGGAAGATCCAGATGTAGCCGGCCGGGAAAAACATGGGGTGCGGATAGAAGAACTCGATGGTCTCCGTCATCTCGCGCACGTTCTCGAAGTAGCCGCGACCGCCGTAGAAGATCCACTGCGGGTCTTCGCCGTAGAACCCCAGCTGGTGGGACAGCCGCGAGTGGGCCCCGTCGGCCACCACCACGACCTCGCTCCCGATCTCGGTGGGTTGGCCCCGATACAGCCCGCGCACGCCTGTCACCCGGCCCTTGCGCATGATGAGCTCGGTGGCCTCGAAGTTCTCCATGTAGTCGGCCCCGGCCGTCAGCGCCGCGCGCCGGATGATGTCGTCGATCACGCGACGGGGTGTGGCAAAGGTTTCGGCATCGGGGTTCGCAAACGAGAAAAAGTCCTGGTTGGGGGAGCCGATGGAGGTGCCGTGCAGGATGCTGGCGTTGGACCGGATCTCGTCGTAGATGCCCATGGCCTTGAAGATGGCATGAACATTCGGCACCTGGCCGTCGCCGCAGGGCTTGTCGCGCGGAAACTTCTCCTTCTCGAGCAGCAGCACATCCACCCCGGCCTTGGCCAGGAAATGGGCCGCCGTGGATCCGCCCGGGCCCGCACCAACAACGATAACCTGTTTCTTCATCTCAGTCCTCCTTCCCCGGCGCGACCAGGGTGATGGCGTCACCGGTCGGGCAGACCCGCTGGCACACCCCGCACCCGATGCATCTTTCCGGGTCCACTTCCTGATACCCGCAAGCCAGGCAGCGCTGGCTCTCGACCTGTGCGGCCTTACCGTCGAAGCCCAGCTCGATCTCCTGCATATCGTGCACCCGGCTGGCGGCCTCCCGCAGGGGTAAGGCATGCCGCTCGACCTTGAGCCGTACGGCGGGGTAGATCTTCTCCTCCATGGGTGCCTTCTCCAGCGTCCGCAGGGCGTCGGGGTCCTTGAGCGCGCGGCCCCTCAGGAGCGTGTCGACCTCGAGGGCCGCCTGCCTGCCCGAGGCCATGGCGTCGATGACCGAGCAGTTCTGCGAGGACACATCGCCGGCAAAGAACACCCGGTACTCGTCGGGCACGTCCTTCCAGAGCTCGTCCGGGGCCTGTCCGATGGCCACGATCACCCAGTCGGCGGGGATGACCCTCTCGGTGCCGGGAGCGGCGCTGCAGTGGATCTGGCCGGCGGCGTCCTTGCGGAACTCGGCCACGTCACACACCTCCAGGCCCGTAACCCGCGAGAGCACGCCCAGGAAGCGCTGCGGCATCAGCCCCGGCAGGATCGTGATGCCCTCCTCCTCGGCCTCCTGCCGTTCCCAGGCATGGCAGGGGATCTCATCGGCGCACTCCAGGCAGACGACCGTCACCTGAGATGCACCCTGGCGCAGGGCGGTGCGGGCGGTATCGATAGCCACGCTCCCACCGCCGACCACGACGACCTCGCCTTCGATGCGGAACTCCTGCGAGGGGTGGCGCTCGATGTCCTGGCCCAGGCCAGCGCGCTCCATGAAGTCGATGGCGCCCAGGATGCCCTCGTTGCGCCAGCCCGGGAGATGGAGCTCCCGGGAGTGCGGGGCGCCCGCGGCCACCACCACGGCCTCGAACTCTTCCAGGATCCCGGCCAGGCCGGCCTTGCCGACCTTCTCCCCCAGCCGGAAGGCGATGCCGGCATCCATAAGGGCCTGAATCTCTTTTTTCACCACCTCACGGGGCAGACGGAAGGGGGGAAGGCCGCGCATCAGCATGCCCCCCGGCTCGGTCGCCTCGTCGATGACGCTCACCCGGTATCCGGCGCGCGCCAGGTAGTGCGCGGCCGTGAGCCCGGCCGGGCCGCTGCCGATGACCGCCACGCTCTCTTCATACAGGCAGGGGTAGGGCTCGGGCCGCCACGGCGGCAGGCTGTCGGCCAGGGGGCGCTTCAGGCTGCGGATGGGGTTGGGTGGTTCCTCCAGCAACCCGGGCTTGCGGTCCTGTTCTCTTGGTTGT
>CAZUDI010000009.1:0-76312 GCA_964618975.1 uncultured Bacteriovoracaceae bacterium
ATCGGCACCAGGGGTTTATAGTCCCGGGTGCGCTTGCAGGCGTCCCAAAAGTCCAATCCAAGTACGAGTGCTTCCATCTTATTCATAGATCATCCCCTTATGCGCTCACTATCTGTTTGTTGATCTGCCGGCCTTCGATGCTCTCGAGGAAGGCCTGGATGCGGGTGTTGAGCTGCCCCACACCGGTGTGCTGATAATCCCTCTCCAGCCGCAGGACCGGAATGCCGGCATCCCGCAGGATGGTCGTCATGGGCACGGCGTCCACGCCCCAGATGTCGCAGAACTTGATCGCCTGGATCACGACGCCGTCGATCTTGTATTCCTTGACGATCGCCTTGATTTCGTCCATGCGCCGGGGCAGGTCCTCCATCATGCGCGGGCAGGAGAACTGCGTCAGGTAATGCTCGGCCAGGATGCGGTAGGGATCGCCGTTCTCCTCGATGGGCAGCAGTTGGGAAGGCAGGGAGCCCGGGCAGTAGCGGTCGGCCACCACGAGCCCGCCCTGGGCTTCGATAGCCTCTGTATAGGCGGGGTTGTCGAGCTTGCCTCCCAGCACCAGCAGGCGCGCCCGGTAGTCCTTGATGCCCGCACGCTTCTTGAGGGAGGCCTTGAACTTCTTGAGCGGATCGACGAGCAGATCGCGCGGGGCATTGACCGAGGCCACCATGAGCTTGTGGAACTCCGTGCCGCTGATCACCGGGGCCTCTTCCTTGCGCAGCTCGCCAATCGAGCTCAGCAGCTTGTTGAAGGCGTTGAGCTCCTTGATCTTCTCGGTCACGGCGGCATTCCCGGTGTCCACGCCGAAGAAGGCGGAGAGCTTCTCCCCCAGGATGTGCAGCTCGTTCTCATAGTAATCGACCCACAGGTCGCCGTTCTTGCGCGGCAGATCGAGACAGTAGTTGAAATACTCCTTCTCGTCCTGCTTGAAGTAGTCGAGGTGGTCGTTCAGGCGGCGGATATGATCACAGCTGGCGGGGATCACCCATCCCTTGATATAATCATAGCCGCCCTGCATCTGGACCTCCATCAGCCCGCGCGTGTAGGGACAGATCACGCTGGAGAGATAGACATCCGCCATCTCGGTGGTTCCCACCCCGGGGGCCCGCATCATGAGCGGGAAGAACGGCCCGACCGAGAGCAGGGGCAGGGGCACGAAAGAGCAGGTGTACCCCAGCGGTATCCTGCCCGCATCGATCGCCTGATCCACGAGAGCGTTGCGTGATTCCTTGATCACTTCGTCGAAAAACGCCATGTTATTGTCTTCCATGTACACCTCCCTCTTACGTCTATGCTGTGGCAAACGTAACCGGCCCGCGCTGAGCCGTTCACGCTGCGCCATTTCCTTCGCACGCGTCAAGGACCGGGGTCAGTCAGCGCCGGGGTCACCCGAAAACGGCGCCCCTTGAGGGATCATGCGATGCCTTCGCATTTGAACCCTGACATCATCGCCGATCCCTGCGCCCTGAGGATGCGCGTCGAAATATGAACATGCCGCCCCCGCACCGATCCTTGGGGGTATGATGAGCAAGAGGCATGCCGAGTGCGTGCGAAGTTAATACATTGAATATTATTTATGTATTTATCGATCAGGCACTAAGTGTCCATATACCATCATCGGCACGCTTAATTAATAACACCGGCGCATCTCCCACCCTCCGCCACCATCACGAAGCGTGCGATCGCGGCCTTAAGGTATCCCACGGGCCCTTTTTCAAGCGAAACCCCCGCCAGAGAGCTGCGTCACATAACGATATGCCGATAGAGAACCAGGAGGCGCTGAATCACGGTAGACAAACCCCACTTGCATCAGAGGGAAACTCAGCCGGCCGGCCAGAAGCGACCGTTTAACAATCGGATCATGATTATGAATCCCAAGGCAGACCCTGCCCCCCCCGTCTGATGTCGCAAACGGTAAGGGGATTCGAACAAAAGCACTTTTACATCTTGAAGATGAAGGGGGGGTTCCGGGAAGAAAGCCCCCCCCCTTAAGCGGCAGGCTGACGCGCACAGCCTTGGATGCGGGAAAACACCCTCCCGCGTCGCCACCCACAGTGCGCGCCGAGGTGAAGGCTCGAATCAGAATTTTCCCGTGGCCAGGCCTTCTCCCAGGGACACGGCCCGGCGCCGCGCCCGACGCCCGAGCTTCTGGTCCGGCTTCCTGGCGGCCAGACCGATGCTCAGTGTCCGCACCGTGGCGCACCCGAGCAGGGTGGCCGCACTCTTGAGCAGCTTGACCATACCCGAGGGAAACCGGGCGAAGAATCCCGGGGCGGCGCAGGCGGTGACGATCACGGCCGCCTTGTGAGCAGGCTCCCTGCGGGGCTTGGGTGCCAGCTTGCCCCAGGGCCAATAGGCGTACCCGATCAGGCGCTCGATGAAACGCTTCATCACGGCCGTAACCGTTCCGTTGTTCATGGGCGAGGCCAGGACGACGGCATCGCTGTCCTCGATCAGCGCGAGGATCTCCGCCATGTCATCCTCGATCACGCACCTTCCGCGGGATACGCCCTCTTTCTGGGTGCAGGTCCGGCAGTTGGTACAGAACTCCACCCGCCGATCGACAAGATAGACCTTCTCGACCTGCGCGCCCTTGCCCTTGGCCGCGGCAAGTATGGTATCCACAGCGGCATCGATCACGCCGCCCTTGCGATAGGTTCCGACAATCGCTGTTATCTTCATCTGTTGTTCTCCTTTGAACCAGCCGACGGGACACCCGCTTCTTCGGCCGGGATTTTCCGGTTGTCGTCTCGTTGTTGCATTCATCCACCTGCGGGGGGGGCAGCCCCTGATTTTGACGGGGGTGTATCCTACACCATCAGGGCCGCAAAACAAAGGGGGCTGAGCCGTCCCCTCGGCCGGAAAACGGCCCTTTTCGGCCGGGCAGAATAAGTCATCCCTCGCACCTCCAGGCACAGGGCTTCAGACTTTAATTATCTGCCTTTTTCTTGTTTTCATGAATAATTACTTTGTTAATTTCTTTATATGTGTATGTTTCATATCGGCACCACCTCCCCGGAACGGCCCCTGTGGCACGACCCAGCCCTGTCCGCGGCGGCCCTCAGCCCGCGGTCCGCCGCGGACGACGCCGGGGAAGGTAGTCCAGGTAATCATCCGGAAGCGGGATATCGCGTGGGTCGCTTCCCGACAGACCGTTCTTCACGTAGTAGCGCGCCTGATAGGCCAGGGCGTTCAGGCGCCGGTCAAAGGTCTGGCGGTAGGCCTCGTATTCCTCCTCGCCGAGGCCCTGGGGGACATACAGCAGCTCGCGGTCATAGAGCACCACGATGCGGGAAAGGGGCAGCGGCAGGATGGTGCGGTCCCATGAGTTGAACTCGTAGGCGGGATGGGCGTCCCAGGCAAAGGGCATCAGGGGCGCCCCGGTGCGGGCGGCGAGCTGAATGATGCCCGGCTTGGCCACATACGGGGGCCCTACGGGGCCGTCGGGGGTGAACCCGCCGATATGCCCCTGGCGGATGTAGTCCACCAGCTCCCGCAGGGCCGCGCCTCCGCCGCGCGTGGAGGAGCCCCTGAAGCCCTTGATGCCCAGACGCCTGACCACGGAGGCGATCAGCTCCCCGTCGCGCGACTGGGAGATGATCCCGGCGCCTTTGCGGTCGCGGTAGTGGTAGGCATAATATAGAAAGCCCCGGTGCCAGCCGGCATAGAGGACATCCGGCCGGCGGGCGAGGATCTCCTGCTCGAGCTCCCGGCCATAGACCTCGATGCGGCAGAGCTTGAAATAGCCTCGGATGAAGCTGGCCCCCAGCCATGACACGAGCTGCACACGCAGATCCATACCAAGGGTCTTTCATATTCCCGGCCACCATGTCAAGGGGGCGTCTCCCAAGAGTGAGCGGATATGGCTATGGTACGGGCATCGTGATACGTAATCATGGGGAGGACCCCCGGGGCAAGCCTAAGACCCCGGCTTGCCGCCACAAGGAGGTAAGGGAGGCCCTCAGGCCAATAAAGCACTTCTTTAAATTTGACTATCCTCGACGCAAGCGGCGGGGAATTATGGTGAATCAAGGTTATGAACCCCAGGGCAAGCCCTGGACCCAACTTTCCGCTGCAAGCAGCGGGGAATTCGACCCTGAGTGATTAAAGTGATCCCTCGGCACATGGCCGTGATTTCCACGGTCTCAGTATTCGCCTCTAAGCCGGCGATTGTCGATCTTGCCCACCGTGGTCAGGGGGAGCTCGGGGCGGATCTCGATCTCCCGGGGCACCTCGTAGGGGGCGAGCCTCGATCTGGCCGGGTTCAGGATGTCGGCCTTGAGGGTCTCGGCATCCCCCTGGCAGGCATAATCCGGCCGGAGGGACACAAAGGCCTTGACCAGCTCGAACCCGGGGTGCTGGGGATTGGGCAGGCCGATGGTGGCGATGCTGCCGACGGCCGGGTGAGTGCTCAGGACATCCTCTACCCGCGTGGAGAACACCCTGAAGCCGCTCACGTTGATCATGTCCTTGGTGCGGTCGACGATCCGCAGGTAGCCGTCCTCGTCCTGCACGGCCATATCCCCGGTGTGCAGGTGGCCGTCGGCATCGATCGCGCGCCTGGTCTCCTCGGGCTGGTTTAAGCAGCCCGCCATCACCTGCGGCCCCCTGACGCAGATCTCGCCGGCCTCGCCGCGGGGGACCTCCCGGCCGCTGGCGGGGTCCACCAGCTTGATGTCGGTGTTGAGCAGGGGCAGACCGATCGATCCCTGTCGTTTGCCCCCCCGGGGAGGCGGACAAAAAAAATGCCAGAAGAGATTTAGGTGTAGGACATAGAATTAGGAAGGCTATGTCCCCTCTTCTGGCGAAAAAAGGAGGTCTCTCTGTAAGAGATCTAGTGTCCTTTAACCACAGGTGCCGCGGCGTGCCTATCGGCACCGCTCCGATTTTCCTGTAGAACTCATCGACAGTCTGTCTGTAGGATTTTTTCGCCCCATCAGGGGAATGAACCCCAAGGCAAGCCTATGCCCCTCCCTGACGCCGCCAGCGGCGGGTGAATGCGACCCGCAGGCCGATCATGGGTACGAACCCCGGGGCAAACTGTTGCTCCTGCCTTCCGCTGCAAGCAGTGGGGCGACCCGCAGGCGATCAAGGCCCCTTTTCAAGACGGCTGCCCCGACCGGCTGAGCGGCGGCAGAGGTGGCCACCCGGCCGGACAGGGCCGCGCCTGTCTGGCCGGCGCGTCTGAGGGCACCCCGGGGGTTCTCTCTCAAGCTGCCCCGCGGGGGAAGGACCTTCCCCCGCGGGGCGCTCGGGCAGGGACGCCCCCTTCAGGCCTCGGGCGGCACCTCGATCACCAGGTCGCTGGTAGGATAGGACGCGCAGGGGTGGAAATAGCCGAAGATCCGGTCGGCCTCGCGGCGGCCGTCATCGTCGGGCAGGACGTACACCTCGCCGGCCACCAGGCGGGAGCGGCAGAAGCCGCAGGCCCCCGAGCGGCACTGGGAGGGCGGGGCCAGGTTGGCGCGTTCGAGGGCCACCAGCACGGTCTCGTCGCCCCGGGCCGAAAGCGTGTGGGTCCGACCTTCCTGGTGCACCGTCAGGGTAAAGACCTCCCGCGCCGTTCCCTGCGGAAAGCCGTTCAGGCCTGCAGGCTCGCGGATCTCGCCGAAGGCCTCGCGCCGGATGCGCCCAGGCGGCAGATTGAAGCTTTTCAGTTCCTTTTCGAGATAGCGGTACATGGCCGGCGGCCCGCACAGGAAGAAGGAGGCCTCCCCCACGTCCCCGACCAGGCGGCGGATCACCGCCGCGCTCAGGAAACCGGTGGGCCCCTGCCAGGACTCGTCCGGCTCGCTGCAGACGAGCTGCAGGGCGAGCCTCTCGGGGTCCTGGGCCACGAGTGCCCTGAGCTCCGCGTCGAAGATGATATCGTCCGGCAGGCGCGTGCCGTAGATCAGGCTCAGGCGGGCGTCCGTGCCGCCGGAGAGGATATCCTTCATCAGAGAGCGGAAGGGGCCGATGCCGCTGCCGCCGGCCAGGCCGATAATGTGCGGTGCATCCCGCAGGGGTTCGTAGCAGAAGCAGCCTTCCGGACCCGAGGTCTCGAGGAGGGTGCCGGCCTTCCAGTTGTCCCAGACATACCCGGTGAAGAAACCCCCGGGCATCCGGCGGAGGGTGATCTCGTAAAAGCCCTCCTTTTCCGCCTCGGCGGGCGCGGACGAGATGGCGTAGGGCCGCGTGATACGCACCCCCTGGCAGAGGGCCTTGACGCTGAGGTACTGGCCGGCCTGAAACGGGGGCAGCTCGCTGGTGCCGGACAGCGGGTCGGGCACCAGGCGGAAGGTGCGGCTGGTTTGGGTTTCGTCCTTTATGGACGCGATCTTCAGGTGCAGCCTTTTGGGGTGCAGCCTCTGAGAGAGCACGCCCATGGCGTCCTCCGTGAGAGGTGTCGCTTTTGCCCTATCGATGCGTCTGTTCCTCTCAGGAACCAGGTTCTTGAATGCCAGCAGGTCGCGGATGGTGCCTCTGACGTGCATTTTCATGCCCTCACCCCCATATCTTTCAGGCTCAACAGGGCCATGGTCTGGCCGCTCATCAGCGAACTGCTGTAGCCGTAGGCCCGAAAGGCGTTGCCCCCCACGAAGCTGAGCCCCTTGATGTACTCATCCTGTCCCAGGGACATCATTCTCGGCAGGATCGAATCCCAGGACTCTACCTCGTAACCATAGACCCCGCCGCCGTAGGCCCCCGTGTAGCGGGCAAAGGTCTGCGGGGTGGCGATTTCGATCTCCTCGATATGGCCGTGGATGGAGATGTTGAGCGAGCGCTCGAAGTCGTCGATCAGCTGCGCGGCCACCCGGCGCTTGGTGGCCACATACTCGGCGGGTGGAACCCTCTCCCACACCCCCGGGCGGTAGAGCACGGTCATGGAGACGATGCAGGTGCCCGGGGGGGAGCAGTCCGGGATGGCGCGGTTGAGGCAGATGGTGGCCTGGACCAGGGGCGCGCCGAGCTCGCTGAACGAGGCATACAGCCTGTCGGTGTCGGCGCTCTCATAGATGAAATAGCTGTAGTCCTCAATCCCCAGCTCGTCGGCCGTGGCATCCAGACCGAGATAAACCACCAGGGCGCTCGAGCCCGGGATGCGCGCATTCACGTCCTGATAGGCCCGCGGCGGTACCGCCTGGGGCGGGGTCACCAGGGTGTTGTAGGCCAGGGTGGGGGACGCATTGCAGATGACACGCCCGCAGGGGATCACCCGGCCCGATGCGGTCTGAACCCCGGTCACCCGGCCGCCTTCCACCAGGATCTTCGCGACTCTGGTATTGAATTCCACGCGGCCGCCGGAGGCCTGGATGCGCGCCACCAGCGCGCTCGTCATCTCGTGCGAGCGGTAGCGCGGGATATAGGCGCCCTTGGTGAGATACTTGTAGAGCATGGCCGCCCAGATGGTGAAGTTGAGCCGGCTGGTGGGGATCCCCAGGTAGCACCAGTAGGCGTAGAGGATGTCTTGCGCCTTGGGCGGGATCCTGAAACGTGCCGTGACCTCGTCCACGCTGTAGGCCGCGGTCTTGAGGAAGTTGGCGTAGCGCTTCCTGAGAACCTTGCGGTCGGGGTTGCCGCGCGAATCCTTGAGGTAGTCCAGGGCCGCGAGGACCTCGCCGCAGAGCTCCAGATAGGCGCCCACCGGGCCCCGGCTGCCGGGCACCGCGCGCTCCAGGGCGTCCAGATAGGCCGGGATGCCAAACGGCATGGTCACGTCCAGGCCTTCCCGCCTCAGGATGAGCCGGTAGGCCTCCGGCACGGCGACGAAATCGACCGCCACCCCGAGCTCATCCTCCAGCAGGGCGCGCACGCCGCCCTTGTCGGAGGCCGGTCCGACGTCACAGAGCTCGTGCAGGGACGGCTCGAACTCGAAGCGACCGCGCACGAAGCTGCTGGCAAAGCCGCCCGGCAGGTTGTGCTGCTCGAGCACCAGCACGCGGGTACCCGCGAGCGCCAGGGTCGTCCCGGCGGTCAGACCCCCGTTCCCGGCCCCGATAACCACCACATCGTAATCCGTCATACATACCCTCCTAGATCTGCTTCCTTAAGATGCGTGAGCCTTACGAACATGCGTGATCACCCGCCGTTGGGGCGGGAGATGCTCCGATCTGCAGGGGAGGCGGACACCCTGTTCTAAGATGTATGCTGCGGGGGACATGACGCCCCTCTGAGTTGCTGGTGGTATGACCACCAGCAACTTGTAGCGCGTTTACACCCCGGAGTCAAGGGGCAGACGGTTAATTGCCAGGGTCGAGGCCCCCTGTGTCGGGGGCCATTTTTCGGTGCTAGGATCCCATCGCTCTGGGCCACAGCACCTTCAGGGCCAGCCCGGCCTTCTCCTTCAGACCTCCCTTGAGATCCACCAGGGCCAGCAGGGCCTTGAAACGCGCGACCTTGGCCTCGGAATAGGGCGGCCAGGTCCAGATTCCCCAGGCCAGCCGCGGCAGGGGGATGCGGTCGTAGTTCACGTGGCAGGCCAGACTCAGGTCCCTGAGGGCCTCGTCCGAATGCACCCGGCCGATGCCGCTGGCCTTCATCCCGGACCAGGGCGCCTCGGGGAAGGCGTGCGTGATGAGGGTGTCGTTGATCATGACCGTCCCGGCCTCGAGCCGTTCGGCGATCCGGCGGGCGCGCTTGATATCCCGCGAAAAGACATAGGCGCTCAGGCCATAGGGGGTATCGTTGGCCAGCCGGATGGCCTCCTCCTCGTCCTCCACGCGCATGATCGGCAGCAGCGGGCCGAAGCTCTCCTCACTGACCACCTGCATGTCCTGATCGACATCCACGAGCACGGTGGGCGCGTAATACATGTGGCCCGCCCGGTGGCGCTGTCCCCCGCTGAGTATCCGCGCCCCCCGCTCGCGGGCCTCCCGGACCTGGGCCTCGATCTGCTCGATCTGCTCCGCGCTCGTCATGGCACCCACGTCCACCCCGAAGCCCTCCAGGGGGCTTTCCTGCCTCAGGGACTGTACCAGGGTAACCATCCTGGCGACGAACCGATCATATACCTCCCGGTGCACGTAGGCCCGCTCCACCGAGGCGCAGATCTGGCCCGAATTGCAGAAGGCCCCGAAGCAGATGGCACGGGCGGCCAGATCCACGTCAGCATCCCGGCAGACAATGGCCGGGTCCTTGCCCCCCAGCTCCATGGAGCAGGGCAGGAGATGACGGCCGCACAGCTCGGCGACCGTCCTCCCGATCTGGGTCGACCCGGTGAAGTTCACGTAGTCGATGGCGTCGTGGGCCTGGTCGATGAGCTTGGAGGCCACGCTCCCCGCCGAGGGAATGACCTGAAAGACCTGCGGGTCAAGCCCGGCCTCGATAAAGAGTTCGCGCATCTTCAGCGCCACCAGGGGGGTCAGGGAGGCCGGCTTCAGCAGCACCCCGTTGCCGGCCACCAGCGAAGAGATGACCTCCCCGCAGGGGATGGTGAAGGGAAAGTTCCAGGGCGAGATGATGAAGACGACCCCCCGGGGGCGGTAGTGCACGTAGCTGCTGCGATTAAGGAAAACAGACAGGGGGATCCTCTGCGGACCGAGCACCTGGGGTGCCCGGCGGGCATAGTAGGCCGCCAGGTGGACGATGGGGAGCACCTCGCACAGATAGGCCTCATAGAGGGGCTTGCCGGTCTCCCGGCTGAGCAGCTGGGCCACCTCATCCGCGCGCTCATTGAGGATGCGGGCGAAGTTATCCATCACCGCGGCCCTCTCAGAGGGCGTGTGTGCCCCCCAGGCCTTCTGGGCCGCCCTGACCTCTGTCAGGACCTCCCGGGCCTCCTCCAGCGAGTAGGCCTTGACTTTTCCCACCAGGGTCCCATCGATCGGGCTCTCAACGGTGATCACCGCCCCCGCCGCAGACTTAGCCGCCTGCGGCGGTCGGGAAGCCTCTATCACCTGCGCGCGTTCAAGGTTCGACGTGCTCGTTTCCATGCAAACCTCCTTTATGTAATTCTTAGCATATTTGTTCTGTCGACAATCTACAGTATCATGATCGACCAGTCAAGCCCGCCGTACCTTACCCCATGCGCAAGATGGTGCTGTTCACGTTGATACCTTGATTTATTTCCCCGGATATTGCATGAGGAGATGTGTAATTAATGCACACGGAGCGTTCTATGGAGTTCAAACCATCAGCAAATCTGGCCGATCAGATCTATCACTTCCTGTCCGAAAGAATCATCCGCTGCGATTACAAGCCCGGAGAGCGGCTAGTGGAAGATCGGCTCTCCAAGGAATTGCGGGTGAGCCGCAGCCCCCTGCGGGAGGCCTTGCGTCTCCTCGAGAAGGACGGTATGGTGGAGCTCGTTCCCCGTCATGGTGTCCGGGTGACCCGTCTGACGCGCCCGCACATCGAGTGCCTCTACGATATCCTGACGGAGCTCTACAGCCTCCTTGTGCGCCAGGTCGTGAAGCGTCTCACCGCGGAGAACCTGGAGGCGATTACGTTAAGGGTGGACACCATTGTGGCCTGCGCCGCCAGCGACGACCTCGAGGGCTACTATCGGGCCCTCTTCGACCTGGGCAGCCTGGCGCTGGACATCGCCGAGGTCCCCCTCCTGAACCAGCTGATCACCGAGCTCTGGCCCAGCAAACGGCGCGTGGAGTACGTCACCATCAGCCTACGCCGGATGAAGCTCACCGGGAACGGCGCCTTTTTCTCCCAGGCCCTCGCCCACGGGCAGGCCGGCCGCATGGAGGAGGCCATCCACGTCATCCGGGAATACACCCTCAACGAAAAGCGCTGCGCCCTGGAGTGGGCCGACAGCGACCTGTCGGGGGTCACCGGAGACCGGGACCGGCCATAAGCCCGACAGCGGACGCGCTGATGGTTAGATAAGGCGCTGGGCCTCCAGGGTCGGCCGCTCGCCCAGGCTCAGAGGATCTCGAGGATCCGGCGCTGGAAGCCCTGCAGCACATCCCGCAGGAGACCCTCCCGGGGTTCGAAGATGACCGAGAACAGGGCCATGCCCTCCCAGAAGGCCACCATGGCCACGCTGACGTTGCAGATGAATTCCCGGTCATCCATATGCCGGGCGAGATTCTGTGTCAGCTCTGTGATCCACTGCGTATAGGCCTGTTGGAGCCTGTCTCTGACCGCCGGATTGTACAGGGCGATCTCCCAGATCTCCACGAAGATGTGCGCCAGGTTGCGGTTGAGCGTGATCTTGTTGTTGATGAAGCCGAAGATCTGCTCGACAAACTCGCGTTTCTCGAGTCGCAGCGCATCACCCGCGCCCAGCCACTCCCGGATCTGCCGCTGGTAGTCCTCGATCACGAAATCGATGTATTTCAGCAGGATATCTTCCTTGCTGGCAAAGTAGTAGTGCAGCACCCCGTGGTTGACCCCGGCCACACGCGCGATGTCCTTGATGGAGGTCTGCTGGAAGGATTTCTCCAGCAGACATGTATCCAGGGCCTTGAGGATCTGCCGCCGGCGCTCTTCCTGTACGTTCGGTCTTGCCAACTCCCCCTCCCGAGGGGCGTGATTATGGCACAGTCAGACGCTCCAATCAAGGCACCCCCAACTCAAAGGTGCCTGCTCACGCTACGTAGCGCCCCGGAGAGGGGACTCCGGGGCGCCTTTGTGACAAATGTTCGCCACCCGGGCAGGTTAGCCCAGGGCGCCCCTGAGCGCCGCTGCCGTGCGCTCCAGCACCTCCATGACCGCATCGGCCTCCTCATCACTGAGCAGCAGGCTGGGCCGCAGCAGGACACTGCGACCGTCCACGCGTCCCCGTTCCAGCAGCAGCCCGTTCCGGCGCGCCTGGGCGCAGAACCGGGCCGCCAGATCTTCGGAGGGGCACAAAAACGAGAGCAAGAGCCCCCTGCCCGACACAGAGGTGACGAACCCGGGGTTGGCCGTGTTAAGCCTTTCCAGCTCTCCGAAAAACCTTTGCCCGAGAAAAGCCGCCCTTTCCCAGGGTTGCACGTTTTCATAGACCTCCAGCGCGGCCATGGCCACCCGGCACCCCAGGTCATGCCCGCCGAAGGTGCACAGGTGGATCAGGGGGTGGGCGTCAAAGAAGCCCTTGAGCTCGGGGGTGAAGACCATGGCGGTCATGGGAAACATCCCGCCGGTGAGGGCCTCCCCCACCACCAGGATATCCGGGATCACCCCGAGCTGCTCGCAGAAGAAACGCACCCCGCTACGGCCGAAGCCGGACTGGGTCTCGTCGAAGATGAGCTTGGCCCCCTGCCTATCGCACAGCGCACGCACCCCGCTTAGGTAGTCCCGGGCCGCTTCACGGCAGTGGTTCTCGGCCTGGATCGGCTCCAAGACAAAGGCCGCCGTCCTCTGGCCGATGGCGACGCGGGCCGCCTCCAGATCCCCGAAGGGCACCACCGTCACCCCGGGGATTAGTTTCCCGAACTGCTCCTTGCCGACCTTTTCGGAGAGCGACAGGGCAAAGCCGGTCTCCCCGTAGCAGCCGCCGTCCACGGTGACGATCCCGCCCCGTCCGGTGAAGCCTCGTGCCAGCTTGCAGGCTGCATCCAGGGACTCGCCGCGCGTCACCCCGTAGAGCACGCACTCCAGGTCCCCGGGCATAAAGGCCGCCAGTCTCCGGGCCAGCAGGGTCTTTTCCTCGGAGGGCATGACGAAATTGCCCTGGTCGGTCTCGTCGAGGGCCCGCTGAAAGGCCGTGACGAGGACAGGGTGACGGCGACCGAGGTTGAAGGTCCCCGCCGAACTCGAGCCATCGAGGCACCGCTGTCCCTGGCTATCGTAAACAGAGGACCCCTCCCGCCGGCCCTCGAGAAAATCATGCCCCTCTGCCCCCAAGGACTGTACCAGGGCCCGGGAGAAGACCCTCTCGGCCGCCTGCAGCAGCTCCCGATCATGGTTTTGCAGCTTCACGGTCTCACCCTTCATCGCGACACCCCCTCTCTGAGCCTCTGCACCAGACTTACCATCAAATCCTCCACGTCCCTGAGGGCGTTGAAGGCAATGATCTGCACCTTGAGGTTGTCCAGGAGCCGGCGCACCAGGGGCACCCGCGCCAGCGGCATGAGGAAGATCAGATACTTGCGCATGGCATCCATGGCGGTCCGGATACGCCGCAGGAGATCCTCCAGCTCGTCGGCGCTCGTCGTGAGGGGAATCTGAAAACGCATCACCTGCGGGGCATTGCCCGAATAGGCCGCCCAGACCCCCTGCCGGGCCAGGCAGTCGGCCATGAGCGCACCGATGAACTCGTAGCGGTATTCGATGCCGATCATAAGCCCCAGCCCCCGGACCTCCCTGACGATGTCAGCGTTCTCGCGTCCGAGTTCTTCGAGGCCCTCCTTGAAGCGCTTCCCCGTCGCGGCGGCCTGCTCCCACACCCGCTTCTCGACAAGGTAGTCCAGCACGGCCGAGGAAACCAGACATCCCAGGTCCGAGCCCCCGCCATGGGAGGTGTGGAAGGCTGGGTTGGCCTCGATATAGCCCACAAGGGGCTCTTTCTCCCGAAAGACCACGGCCCCGTTGGGATAGACCCCGCCACTGATGGACTTGGCCGTGAACATGATGTCCGGGAGCACCCCGTAGTGTTCGCAGGCCCACAGGCTCCCGGTGCGCCCGAACCCTGTCTGCACCTCGTCGAAGACGAGCATGATGCCGCGCTCGTCGCAGATGCGTCGCAGCCCTTCGAGGTACTCCCGCTCTGCCACGTGGATGCCGCCCTCGCCCTGGACCGGCTCGAGCACGATGGCCGCCACCTCACACGTGGCCGCTCTGCGGACGGCCTCCAGATCGTTGAAGGGCACGATCTCGAAGGCGGGCATGAGCGGCTGGAACATCTCCTTGTAGTAGTCCTTGCCGTTGGCCGAGAGGCTGAAACCCTCGTGCCCGTGATAGGCCTTGTCCATGGCGATCACACCGCTGCGACCCGTGGCGCCCATGGCGAGCTTCAGTGCCCCGGCGCAGGCATCGGCCCCGCTGGCGCAGAGCACCACCCGCTTGAGATCCCCGGGGCACAGGGCAGCGAGCTTGGCGGCAAAGCGGATCCTGGGCTCCGACAGGAGCGAGGCCGTGCCCATGTCCCAGGTCTCAAGCGCCTCTTTGAGCGCCTCTCTGATGGCGGGATTGAAACGCCCTACATTGAAGCAGCCCGCCGAGCTGAAGCAGTCGAAAAAGCGCCTGTCCGAGACGGCATCCACGAAGGTGCTCCCCTGGCGCCCACGCTCATAGACGTCCAGGTGGGCGCATCTCAGGTAACGCACCTGCCCGTGCGAGATGTGCCTGCCGAAAAGGTGCTGCAGGTAGTCCCGCTCCTCACTGGCCATCCTGTTTTTCTGACTCACCATCGTGACCTCCTCTTGCATGAGAGCGCTCATGCGTTTTCCTCTCCGGTCATGCTAATTCATGAAGCGGCCTTTCAGGCCGCATAGGGGACATACTCCCACCCGAAGGACTCGGCCACCTCCCGGCTGGTGAGCCGGCCTTGGCAGACATTGAGTCCTGCAAGCAGGGTGCGGTTGTGCTTCAGGGCGTCCTCGAGACCCCTGTCGGCGAGCTCGAGCACATAGGGCAGGCTGAGGTTGGTGAGCGCCCGGGTAGAGGTGCGCGGCACGGCACCGGGCATGTTGGCCACGCAGTAGTGCACGATGCCTTCCTCGATGTAGGTGGGCTCGTCGTGGGTAGTGGGCCGGCTCGTCTGAGCGCAGCCGCCCTGATCGATGGCGATGTCGACGAAGGCCGAACCCGGCTCCATGGTGCGCAGCATCTCGCGGCTGACGAGCTGCGGGGTGCGCTTTCCCGGGATTAGGACCGAGCCGATCACCAGGTCGGAGACCGCGACACTCTCCTCGAGTGTTTCCGCATCCGACATCAGGGTAACGGCCCGGGAATGAAAGAGATCCTCAATGTAATTGAGCCGCCTCTGATCGATATCGATGATGGTGACGCGGGCCCCCAGGCCCACGGCGAGGTGGCAGGCATTCATGCCCGCAATCCCGGACCCCAGGATGGTGACCCTGGCCGGGGCAACGCCGGGCACCCCGGAGACTAGCACCCCCTTGCCACCGTGCCGGGCCTCGAGACAGGCGCAGCCAGCCTGGACGGCCAGACGCCCCGCCACCGCGCTCATGGGCGCCAGAAGCGGCAGGCTCCCATCCGCCAGGCGCATCGTCTCATAGGCAATCCCGATCACCCCGCTCTTCAGCAGCGTCCGCGTCAAACGCTCGGAGGCGGCCAGGTGCAGGTAGGTAAAAATGATCAACCCCTGACGCAAGTGGGGGTACTCGTCCTCCACGGGCTCCTTGACCTTGACGATCATCGCGGAGGAGCCCCAGACCTCCGCCGGGTCTTCCACCAGGATGGCCCCGGCCTGCATGTAGGCGGCATCCGCTATCCCGGACCCCACGCCCGCACCCCTTTCCACCAGCACCCCGTGGCCGTGCTCAACCAGGGCCCTGGCCCCGGTCGGGGTCAGGGCGACCCTGCCCTCGCGCGTCTTGATCTCCTTGGGGACCCCCACTACCATGGACTTACCTCCCCCTCTTTTGTTTAGTCTATCAACCAACTAAACCGCAGCGACAATCCTGTCAAGCTGTTTATTAGTTATCTGACTAATTCCAGGAAGCCCTCCGGATAACAGACCTCGATGGTCGCCAGAGGCGGGCATGGGCCGGGGAGTGTTCTCCTGGGTATGAACCCCAGGGCAAGCCCTGGACCCCAATACATGCGGCAGGCAGCAAGGGCATTCGACACACAGCCATCAAGGGGCCCTGGCTTCGGGGACGGCCGGCCCACAGAGCCGCCCCGGCAAAAACAATTAATGAGGCCTTTATGTATGATAAAAAACCATGAGGGGGAACCCATGGTCGGATCCTTGAATGCACCCCTGATCGAAAAGGCCATGGCCGTGCACGGCCATACCCACCGCGACGTGCCTGCGCCCCAGCCCCAGGGGGCCGAGCGCACCCTTCCAAGGGTGGCCTGCAAAGCCTGCAGCGAGATGATGCCGGAAAACCGCATCCGCAGCCATACGTTGAAGGCACCTCTGCCTCCTTTGTCTGGTCCGGGAAAACGCTGCGGGCTGATCTTCCGTGAGGATCGCCCGTCTCAGTGCACAAGGCCCGCACGGGGCATATCCGTGTCCCCGGCGGTACCGTCCCCCGACCCGGGCTTAAGCCCGTACTCTCGTTGCGGGGGCAGGCGCAAGAAGTGCGTCAGGATGGCGCCTATGAGCGTGAGCCCCCCCACCAGGGAGATGCCCAGGCCGAAGGAGCCCGCCTCACCCGCCAGGCCGATGCCGGTTGGGACGACGCCGGCCCCCAGGACGAAGGCCAGGGGGATCGTCAGCGAAACCGTCACGTTGCGCAGGTTCGCCGGCCCGATCAGGGAGAGGGCCGCCATGCCGGCCGGAAAGAAGCAGGCCCCCAGAAGCGGCTGGAGGAAGACGAGCAGGATTACCATAGCCCCGCTGACATTCCCCATGATTACGGTCAGCATCCCGCTGAGCACCAGCACGGTGCCCATGGTGCGTTTGGGTCCATAGCGGTCGCTGGCCCACCCGCCGGCAAAGGCCATGGCGATGCAGGCCAGACGTGAGAACGAGACCACGCTGTTGGCCAGGCTGCGGGAGATACCGTGCCCGCTCACCAGGTACAGCGGCAGCATGGTGTAGATGCCGAGCGTCACGCTGATGCCCAGACTGATCAGTGCGAGCATGATCCAGAATGCGGGGAGACGCAGCAGGGTGCCTAGAGCGGCCAGGTCCGGGGCCTGCCCCGCGAAGTCGCCGCCGCGACCGAAGCGGGCATAGGCGCACCCCAGCGTCAGGGAGCACAGGCCCAGCAGGCCAAAGGCCCCGCGCCAGGGGAGCAGCCAGAGTAGGCCCTCGGCCACGAGGGGGGCGGCGATGAAGCTCAGATTGGGAGCCAGCTCATGCACGGCGATGGCCTTGCCCCAGTGGCGCTGGTCCACCAGGGCGGTGAGGATGGCAATGCCCGAGGGCAGGTAGAGGCCCGAAGCCATGCCGGTGAGAAGCAGCCCGAGGCGCAGGCTCCCCAGGCCATTGCTCAGGGCGGTGGCCATAAGCGCCAGACCCAGCGCCACGGCCGAGAGGACGATCGTCAGGCGGTGCGTCAGGCGCGCCGAGACGAACCCCGACCCCACCAGGGTGAAAAAATATCCGCTGGAGATGATCAGAAACAGCGATCCGGCCTGGGAATGACTGATGGCGAGGTCGCCCTCGATGGCGGGGAGTAAAGGCGCCGGGATGATGCGGGCGATAAAGTTCAGGAAGAAGATCGCGGCGAGGAAGATAACCGGCGCGATTTGAACGCCAAGCGGGGTGTCGCCCCCTGCTGGGGCCCTATGCGCCGGCGAGGCCATGTCGTTGTCCCTGCTCCTTCCTGGTGTGCTGTCCCGTTCACGGCCGGCTCATGGATATGCCGTTAACGGCGCGACTGTAACCCCAAAGCCCTGCCTCTGGCAAGCATCATGATGGTCGCCATCTCCAGGGGACAGACACTTTAGCGCGGACGCAGGGCCTTCTCCAGATTTTGCCGTCCGTGCTCGAGGATGGCCCGCATGAGATCCACAGCGCCGGTCTCGTCCCGGGCGCGGATTGCCTCCAGAAGCTGCGCGTGGTATCCGAAGGTCACCGGGATGACCGCCGCATCCGAGAAGGCCTGCGAGGATATGTTGGTGTAGACCTGCTTGAAGGAGTTGACCATCAGGGGATAGACCAGGTTGTCGCTGGCTAGGGCGATGAGGTGGTGAAAGGCGAAGTCGAGCTCGCAGACCTGCTCGATATCGTGCACATCGGCCACCTTCTGCCGGGCGGTGATGCGCCCGAGCTGTTCCAGGTGTTCCGTCGTGCGGTTGCGGGCCGCCAGCCGGGCGGTCTCGAGTTCGAAGAGCATGCGCATGGCCACCATGCTGGCGAGCAGTTTGGGCTCAAGGCTGCCGTGGTGGTAGTTGAAGAGCGAGGTCAAGAGCACCAGCGAGCCCTGCATGCGGTAATCGTTGACATAAGAGCCAAAGCGGGGCTTCATGGTGACCAGACCCTTGCTGACCAGGTCCACCAGACCCTCATGCACCACGGGCCGGCTAACTCCCAGCAGTAATGCCAGGTCGCGCTCGGGCGGTAACTTTTCCCCGATGGAGATCTTCCCCGAGAGGATCAGCTCCTCGATGCGCGCCACCACCATGTCGCGCAGGCTTTCCTGTCGGATGGGCTTGAGTATCTCCTGCATAATTAAACCTCTACCGGCCACCGGGTCTGCCTCAGTGGTCATGGGCCCCGATCATAGGTATAGACAGCGGGGCTGTCAACAGGCGATCCACCCTCCCCCGCCAATGACCGGTCGCACCTGCCCCTTAGACGCAGTAGCGCGGAATCAGCCAGGGGATCTGGCGGGCGAGCTCGCGCAGGAAGCGCCTCTTGGATGCGCTCAACCGGGTATAACCAAAGATGCCCACGGCCACGGCCATGCCCAGCACGATTATCTTCTTCATCATCCTCTCCTCATCGTTCATAGCGGTCTATCAGATCTGCGGCGATCATGCCGGAGGCCACTGTGGTGGGCACGCCACCCCCCGGATGGGTCGAGGCCCCCACCAGGTAAAGGCCCCTGATGGACTTCGACCTGGCCGCGGGCCTGAAAACCGTGCTGTTGCACAGGTCCTGCCGCAGGGCGTAGATGGCGCCCTCGGGCGAGAGCAGGCGTTTCTCGAAGTCCACCGGAGACGAAAATTGCGCCACTTGGACATGCTCCTTGAGCCCCGGGATGTGCCTGCGGGAAATATAGTCGATGATCTTCTCGGTCAACTCGGGTTTGGCCTCGTCCCAGCTGCGCCCGGCGAGGTGATAGGATCCGGGGCAAAGGGTCAGGATCAGGGCGTGGTGTCCCTTTGGGGCCAGGGCTGGGTCCGTGCCCGAGGTCCAACTGATGATGCCAAACTGTTCCACCGGGAAATGTCCCTGCTTGTAGTCTTTCCACCAAAAATCGTTCATGTCCGCCATGGGGATGGTAAGCAGCGTGTGGTGGCCACTCAGCGGAGGCTCATAGTCGACGCCCAGATAGAGCATGGGGGTAGCCATGGAGTATTCGTAGCTCTGAATGCCCCGGCGGGCGAGCCAGGGCAGGTGCTCCAGCCCGATGAGATCCTGATAGAGGACCCGGGCATTGATGTCCGAGACCACGACCCGGGCGCTGATCTCGCTGCCGTCCTCCAGCTTGACGCCCCGGGCCTGCCGATCCCCGATGAGCACGCGTCTTACCCGTGTACCCAGACGCACCTCCAGACCATGGCGTTCGCCCACACGCCGGAAGGCCTCCGGGATGCCGCTCATGCCCCCTCTGCTGTAGTAGATGCCGTCGTGCTCCCCATAGGGGATCATGGCAAAGATGCCCGGCAGGAGTTCGGGCGGCAGACCCATGAAAAAGGACTGGAAGGAAAGCGACTCTCGGATGCGGGGGTCTTTGAAATATTTCTCGATGACGTCCTGGTAGCTGCACGCGGCCAAGGATCCGTAACGCAGCAGCTGCGGGGTTCTGGCCAGCATACGCCCCAGGTCGAGCAGGTTGTTGGCCGGACTGCAGAAGAAACCCTTCAGGGCGGCATCCAGGAAACCGCGCATTACCCTGCCATAGGCGTACCACCCCTCCACGTCGCCCGGGGCGATTTTGCGGATCTCCTCGGCCGAGCGCTCGAAGGAGATGGGGTAGGTCATCCGCGTCCCGTCCTTCATGATCACCGTGTAGGTGGGATCGCACGCCACAAGGTCCACCTCGTCCCAGACACTGACGCCCATGCGTTCGAAGGCCCAGTTGATGACCTCCACATCCTCGATGACCGAGGCCCCCAGGTCGAAACGGTAGCCCGCGTGCTCGAAGGTGGAGCAACAGCCCCCCACGCACTGAGACTGTTCCAGCAGAAGGACCTTCCGACCGGCGTGCGCCAGTTGGGCGGCCACACTCAGGCCGCCGCAGCCGGCACCGATGACGATCACATCATAGTCTGCCATATTCACCCTCCTGATAATGAATGCGCCCCCCAGCCGCGGTCCGCAAACACACGTACCCGGGGCGCAAGCGCGACCTATTGGCTGGTGGTTTTACCACCAGCACAATATACCCCCTCGCCCACCCCTGTCAAGGGGCTTTCACGGCAGGTTCGGGCCGGTTTCGCTTGACTCCTGCAAATCAAACATGATTCCATATAGTTTTTGGGAGGTGCGTCGTGAATATACTCATCACGTATGCCAAGATCCTGTGGATCGGCCTCAACGCCGGCCTGGCCACGGTGGTACTGTTCCTGCCCATTATACTGTGCGCCCTCCTGAGCAGGACCGGCAACCTGGCCATCAATCTCACCAGGCTTTGGGCCTGGTTTATGCTTTTCGTCACCGGGGTGCATCCCTCGATCCGCGGCCGCGAGAAGATCGTGCCGGGTCAGTCGTATGTCATCATCTCCAACCACCAGTCCCAGTACGACATCCTGGCCCTGGTCACCCAACTGGGGCTGCAGTTCCGCTGGATCATCAAGCAGGAACTGCTCAAGGTACCGCTTTTCGGCTACGCCCTGTACGCCTCGCGCAACATCTTCATCGACCGCTCTGACACGCAGCGATCCGTTGCCAGCATCCATGCCGGCATGGACCGCCTGCCGCCTGAGGCCAGCGTGATGTTCTTCGCCGAGGGTACACGCTCATGCGACGGACAGATCCACACCTTCAAGAAGGGCGGCTTCATCCTGGCGCTCGAGCGCGGGCTGCCCATCCTTCCGGTCACGGTCAACGGCAGCCGCAAGGTGCTGCCCAAGGGGTCCTTCGCCTTCAGTCCCGGCCCGATCGAGGTGGTGGTCTCCGACCCCATCCCAACCGAGGGCTGTACCCACGCCGACCTGGAGGCGCTCATCGAAAAGACCCGCCGGGCCATCGTCGCCACCTTCGATCCGGACTATCCGGGACGCTAGGTCGCCAGGCGCCCGAGCCTTCCGCGAGGTGGTCCTGAGGACCTCCCAGAAGCTCCAACCCCGTGAGTGGTAAGGACCTGCGGTACTACGTCATCGGCATGCCAGCCAATATCCTCACCAATATTGGCACCCTGTCGGCGCATCGCGTGCTCAACCGGGCGGCCGTCTCTTCGTCTGGGACGGCCAGTGTGCCGAGGCCGGCCTCGCCGCGCTGAAGCGCGACACGCACTGTCCGGTCTGTAGCCGCCTGTTCCCGGAGGACTCCCGGTGAAGATCACCCTGCACGTCTTTGCCGACAACCGTGATCGCCTGGGGTTCAAGGAGCTTGAACCCCAGCTCGAGGCGGGTCTCGCCATCCGCGGCCTGCTCGAGCTTCTCGTTATGCGTTCCCCGGTCTTGGGGCGCGCCATATTCGAGCCCAGCGGGGACCTGAAGGTCCACGTCATCATCCTGGTCAACGGTCGCAACCTCGAATTCCTCGACCGGGGGACACGCGCCTGGAGGCGGGTTATACGGTAGCGCTCTTTCTCCCCGTGACCGGGGCTGAAGGCCCCCCGTGGCGTTGACAGACCGGGTGGCAACGCGCATAATGCATCCGAATGAAGCACGGCTAGCGGCTCGTGGGAAGCCCTCTGTTGTTCCACGATCCCGCCACCCGACCCGGACGGAGTCTGTGGTGAGCGTGATATTCGAAGAGGCACGGCTTTCAGAACGTCCCCTGACCGGCGGTATCCTGTAAGGAAAGCGCATGCCGAGTTTACGAAGCCGTCTGCTTGTCTGTCTCATGCGAAGGCAGCATCGTTGGCACGCAAGCCCCCCGGAAGGGGACCGGGACAGAAACACCCTGGCCTCGATTCTTCGTTTCCGGGATGAATGCGAGCGGGGGTCCCGGCACGGGAGGAAACTCCCCCGGGGGATCACCGTCAGGCCCTGCGCCCTCGACGGCCTGAGCGCGGAATGGATTCTCCCTGCCGGTCTCGGGGGAAACGGGGTGATCCTTTACGTGCATGGCGGCGGATATGTTTCGGGTTCCTGTTGCGCTTCGCGCCTGCACCTTGCCAGAATCGTCGCAGGCAGCCACACGGGCGCCCTCCAGTTCGAGTATCGTCTGGCCCCCGAGCACCCCTTTCCGGCAGCCCTCGAAGACACCCTCGCCTCCTACTGCTGGCTCAGGGACCAGGGTACCGCAGCCTCCCGGATTGTCTTTGTTGGAGACTCCGCGGGCGGGGGGCTGTGTATCGCGGCACTGCTGGCCCTGAGAGACCTCTCCCAGCCGCTGCCGGCCGCGGTTGTGGCGATCTCGCCCTGGACCGACCTTACGCTCAGCGGAGCATCCCATCGCATCAATGCGAAGAAAGGCATCCTCCCCCCATGGACCTGGCCCGTCTTCAGCAAATATTACGTGGGCAAGCATGATGCGGGTTCACCGTGGATATCGCCCCTTAAGGGCGATCTGCACGGTCTTCCTCGCCTGCTGCTCCTTGCCGGAGGCGATGAAGTCCTGCGTGACGACGCGATACGCTTTGCCGACAAGGCCCGCGATGCCGGCTCAGAGGTGACCCTGAGGGTGGGGGAGGGCCTGTTCCACTGTTATCCGCTGATGGCCCCCCTCTTCCCGGAAGCGTCCCGGGCCATGGAGGGGATCTGCACCTTCATCCGGGAGGCCCTGCGATGAACGGTGCCCGACATTCAAGACCGCAGACCGACCTGTCTGAGGGAGCCCCGGCGACGAAAGGCGCTGTCAGACGGCAAATAAAAATCCCGGAGGATTGCTTAAATGAAGATATTGATCCTGTACTTTTCCGCCACGGGAAACACACGCACGCTAGCGCAGGTAATCGGGGCCTCTCTCAGGGAACTGGGAGCGGAAGTCGCCTTGTCCGATATCACCCCGCAGGCGGCCCGGCAGGCGAGGATCGACCTGGAAGCCTTTGAGGCGGTGGTGTTTGGGGCACCCATCCATTCCTGGCGGGCACCGAGGGTGGTGAGGGATTGGATGGGCAGCCTGGACGGTCATGGGATGAAGTGCTCGATGTTCTTCTCCTATGGGGGGTTCGGCGTCCACCCGACACATTATTCCACACGGCAGATCCTTCAGCGCCAGGGCTTCAGCATCGTTTCGTCTGCGGAGTTCCTGGGCGCCCACACCTTCAATCTCGGCGGCTGGAAGGCGATGGAGGGGCGGCCGGATGAAACCGATTTCGAGGTGGCAAGGGAATACGCCAGGGTCACCTACAGGCGCTTCACGGGTGAGGACAGGGGCGTGCTGGGAAAGCTGGAAAAGACGCACTATAGCGATCGAGAGCTCGATTCCATCGAATCCTTCCGTTTCAATGTGCTCACGCAGCTTCCCACCAGGGGTGCGCAGTCCTGCAGCATGTGCCTGGTCTGCGAGGAGGTCTGCCCCACAGGGGCGCTGAAGGCCGAGGCAGGGACTGCGGATGGGGACCGTTGCATCGCCTGCCTGGCATGCGTGGCCCACTGCCCGGACAAGGCCCTGAAGATCAACGATATGTCGAACAGCTGGTCGTTCAAGCTGGAAATGGAAAAAACCTCCCCCGAGGAGCTGAGGCGACAGCGAAGCCGTCTGTACCTGTAAACACCCGGGACGCAGGGTTCGTCCGGGAATGGCAGCCGCAGAATACCCTCCCGGACCGGGAGATCGGCCAGGGATATGTGGCGGACGCAGACGGGAATATCGACCCCGATCTGTCGACGCTCACCATCGCCCCGGGGCGATCGAAAGGGCCGCGGTCGTCTGTCGCCCTTAAACGGCCGGCACAGGGACGGGAGATCACGGCCCCCTGAGAGGATCACGGTATGTGGAGACCACTGTTTCTGAAAATGCTGAACCGGGAGGCGGCCTCGCCCAGGAGCCGGCCCACAGCGATCCTCGAGCGACTCCCGATCCGGGAAGGGTCGGTCATTGCGGACATAGGTTCCGGAGGCGGGTTCTTCACCCTCGCCTTCGCCCGCCAGGCAGGACCATCGGGCAGGGTCTATGCCGTCGACAATCAGCCCGGGAATCTGGCCTTCATAAGAGGCCTTTCTCAGCGGGAAGGTCTCGACTCCATTGTCTGCGTCCCGGCATCGCAGACCGCCCAATACCTGCCTCAGGAGGGAGTGGACCTCGTCTTCGTCAGGAACGTCTTCCACCATCTCACAGAGCCGGAGGCCTCCTTCCGCGATTTCCGGCAATTCCTGAAGCCGGGCGGAAAGGTGGCCCTCATCGAGCATAGGCCCACAGGGGGCTTGAGTTTCGTTGCAATGTTCAAGCACGCCACCTCTCAGGAGGTCATCCTGCAGACGATGAACGGGGCCGGTTACCGCCTGAGGCAGTCATTCACCTGCCTGCCACATCAGACCTTCGATCTTTTCGAGAAGCCTGAGACGCAAAGCCCCTGAAGGCGGCGTGGGAGAAAATTCCAGGAGAACGGCTTATTACGAGAAATCCCCCCACTCTCATGGTGGACGGCTTCCTTTTCCATCTTGATCTGTTTCCCCTTATGCCCTTATGAATAAAACGATACCTGGATCGGCGATCACGCAAGCCTGGTCAGCGCCGGTCTGGTGGCTGCCAAACGCCGTTTTGAGACCGATGCCCCCATATCGGGTCCAAACGGAAGGCTCAGGAGGCGCTGCATGCGAAGGAGAATGTCTTTTCTGATGCTTTTGTGTCTGTCCCTCATTGTCTCCCCCGCAGGCATCGCCGCCGCTGAAGAGATCGAAGATCTCATCGACATCTTCGAATCCGGCAGCAGGGTCCTGGCCGTCATCGAGGGGGAAAAGACCATCTCCACGGAGCTCAGGCCCCGGGAAGAGGTGCACTGGCGCGGCGCGGAGGGCAGGGTAGGCGCCGTGCTCACCAATACCCACCTTTTCGTCATCTCGTCTTCATCGCAGTCCTGGCTGGCCCTGCCCCTGCGTCCCGATGAGGCCGCAAAGGCGGCCGTGTCCCTGTCACCCTGCCTGGCCCTGCTGGTGAGCGGATACCGCGCCGTCGGGTTCGATGCCGCGAGCGGGCAGCTGATCGAGACGCCCCTCCCCTTACGCGACAGGCTCCTGGCGGCCGAAACGGCGGAGCAGGTCGCCGTGGTGATAACCTCCAGCCGGGCCTTCGGCCTGGCGGTCGGAACCACGGCCTTTTGCGAGGTGCCCCTCGGCGTGCGGGAAACCTTGGAGGAGCTCCGGGTCACTTCCCGCAAGGCCACTCTGCGCACCTCGGAGCGCCTGCTGACCTTCGACGCCGAAGGTTGCGCCTGGAGGGAGCATCGCCTGGACTGACCAGGGCGCGGTCAAAACCGGCGGCCGGCAGCCCTCACGGACCCCGGAGGCCGGCCGCAGGAAACGCTGGAATCACCTGCAGCCAAAATCGCCCGCGTGACGAAGGAGGAAGCGGAGCTCGTGCCCTACGACCCGCTCTGGCCAGAGGTTTTTGAGCGCGAACGGCGGCATCGCCTGTCCGGTCTGAACGCCTATCTGGTCAGGAAAATCGAACACTTCGGGAGCACAGCCATCCCCGGAATGCTGTCCAAACCCATTGTGGACACCCTGGTGGAGGTTGCGAGCCTGGACAAGACCCGGCGCAGTAGAGCACCGGTCCTCGAGGCGCAGGGGTACGACTATTTCTGGCACCCCTCGGGGGGCGACAACACGCCGCCCTTCTATGCCTGGTTCATCAAGCGGGACCCTTCCGTCAGACGCACCCGCCACCTCCATATGGTCGAGGCGCATTTCGAGCATTTTAATGGCCTGAAGGTCACATTCCCCGCTGCTTGCAGCGCAAAGCAGGGTCCTTAGGCTTGGCCTGGGGTTCATACCCATGATTGGGCTCCTGTTCCGGGACTACCTCATCGAGCACCCGGACGTCGCCCGATGCTACGGCGAGCTCAAGCTCAGGCTCTCCCGAACCTATCGCCACGACCGCGTCGCCTATACCCGGGCCAAGATGGGTTTCATCCACGCGATAACCTCACGCGCCGTCCAGCCCTCCGTCAAGGTCTGAGAGGGCTGCGGGCCGTTCAAGGGGGGAAAAGGCATGCACATGACTGACCGGCTGGAGCTGATCATCGCCGCGGACGTCTTCGGGAGAACCCCCGAACTGGAGGCGCTGGCAAAGACCTTGGCTCCGTATTCTTCGAGGGCCACCCTTGTCGATCCCTACAATGGCGCCTGTCTGGAATTCGCACATGAGCGTGAGGCATACACCTACTTCCATCAAAATGTGGGCCTGAAACGCTACCGGGAGACGCTGCGAGCGGTGCTGGCCGGCAGCGTCTCCCCGCTGTTGCTGGTGGGCTTCAGTGTGGGGGCCTCGGCCATCTGGTCAATCTCCGATGCAATCCTTAGGCCTCACGTAACCGCGGCTGTCGGTTTTTATGGTTCCCAGATCAGACATTATACAAACGTGAAGCCCCGGATCAGGATGGAGCTGCTGTTTCCCTATCATGAACCCCACTTCGATGTCGGACACTTAATTTCTCAGCTTTCACCCAGAGAAAATGTTGTGTGTTACTGCGTCCCCTATCTCCATGGCTTTATGAACAGGAAATCCGATAAGTTTGATGCAAGCGCTTATCATAACCACCTCCTTTTACTGAAGGAAAGACTCGCGCGGCCAGGGCGTCCGGGAGCCGCGTGATCGAGGCAAGCGCATGCGCATATGGGACATCCATCCGGGATACCTGAACCGGCAGAGTCTGCTGGGAGAGCATCGCGAGCTCCATGGAATCGCATCCATCATCGTGAAGGGCAAGACGGGCTATTCCCGCCACCCCGAAACAGTGCGCTGGAAAGGTTTTGGCTGGGCGATCAGGCAGCGTCACCGGCTGCTGGCTTCCGAGATGACGCTGCGGGGCTTCACCGACAGATCCCCTGTTTCCACCCGCACCAGAAAGGGTGCCTGGCCGGGAACATACATTGACGAGCCCTTCGGGCAGTTCCTGATCCTCGCGGCCAAATACCGTGACAAGGCGCCGGGCCGCATCCCTCTTCCGAAAAACGCCCAGCAGTTATGGAGCCACCATAAATATTCCGTGCTGGCACGCGACGTGAGACTCTACCGGGAACTGGGCCGGGAGGTTGCCGGGATGAGGCCCCATGACGACTTTTCCGACCTGGCCAGGCTGCTCACGGAGGTCTTGCGCACGCCGCCCTCCACTGGCGGGCTGAGGAATGCCCTGCAGCATATGTGGGGCTACATCGCGGTCTGCCCTCCATTCCCCCCAGGGAACCTCGCCTCGTGGTCGCCAGGCCGGTTGCTCAAAGAGATCCAGCGGCGTGCCCTGGCATGCCAGACACCCTACCTGATGTCGTCAACCGCGCTGAGCGAACTGCAGGCATGGATACCGAAGGCCTGAGCAGACCCCGCACCCGAACGCCAAACAGAGCAAAGGCCCCTTTTCCAAAGGGCGAAAGGGGAGGGTCTCTTTTTCATGAACTAGTGCCCCCCCGACCGGCCTTATAGCAGGCGGCTTCTTTGTGCTGGCATTTTCTGTCAGATGCGGTATATAGCCGGGGCGGAGACTCACGGCGCCGGACATTCCTGAAGATTTCCTTTCGTGCCAGCGAGACACCCATCTCCGGCATGAAAAGGACGCATCATGGAACGATTCAGAATTCTGGGCCTCTCGGAGACCATGCTCGACGCGCTGCAACACAAGGGTTTCAGTGAACCCTCCCCCATTCAGCAGGCGGTCATCCCCTTCCTGTTGCGGGAAGACCGCGACGTGGTGGCCCGGGCCCAAACCGGCACCGGCAAGACCGCGGCCTTCGGCATCCCCCTCATCGAGCGCATCCAGCCCTCCCGGCAGGTCCAGGCCTTGGTGCTCGTGCCCACCCGGGAACTGGCCTTGCAGGTAAGCAACGAACTGGCCTCCCTCACCGGACGGCAGCGCCTGCAGATCGCGGCGGTCTACGGAGGCCAGGCCTACGGGCCGCAACTGGCCGCCCTGGGCCGCGGTGCCGACATGGTGGTGGGCACCCCGGGCCGACTCAACGACCTGCTGAACCGCGGCAGCCTGGATCTGTCCGGCCTTGTCTACCTGGTGCTGGACGAGGCTGACGAGATGCTCAACATGGGTTTTGTGGAGGAGATCGAGTCCATCCTCAAGCATGTGCCCGCCTCCCGTCGGACCCTGCTGTTTTCGGCCACCATGCCTCAGGCCGTGCGCACCATCGCCCGGCGTTACCTGGGGGATTACGAGACCATCGAGACCGGCGGCAGGAGACACACCACGGGGCTCACGGCGCAGTGTTACTGCGAGGTCTGTGAAGAGGACAAATTCGAGGTCCTGTGCCGCATCCTGGATATGGAGCCCGCATTTTACGGCCTGGTCTTCTGCCGTACGCGGGTCGACACGGCCGAGCTGGGCAGCCGCCTGAATGAAAGAGGCTATGCCGCTGACGCCATGCACGGCGACATGACCCAACCGGAACGCGAGCGCATCATGCGCCGCTTCCGGGAACGCCAGATCACCGTGCTCACGGCCACCGATGTGGCCGCCCGGGGCATCGACGTGCAGGAGCTCACCCACGTCATCAACTTTTCCCTGCCGTTTGACGCCGAGGCCTACGTGCACCGCATCGGCCGCACGGGGCGCGCCGGCCGGGAGGGCACGGCCATCAGCCTCGTCTCGCCCCAAGAGCAGGTCCTGCTGCAGCGGGTGCGCCATATGGCAGGGGACAGCCTGCAGCGCATCGACGTGCCTCGGGTGGACGAGATCATGGAGACGCGGCGCTCGCGCATCCGCGATGAGATCGCGGAGCAGCTCGCCGCCCCCGACCTGGAACGGTTCAGCGTCCTGGCCGACGAGTTACTGGAGACTGCCGACGCCCGCAGCGTGCTGGCCGCCTGCCTGCGTCAGGGCTATGCCGGCGAGCTGGACGAGAGCCGCTACCGCGAGCTACGCCCGGCGCGAAAACGGCCGTCGAAGCCCATCGGCGTGCAGCTGTATGTGGCCCGCGGCCGCCGGCAGGGTCTCACCCCCCGGGAGCTCAACACCTTCCTCTACAAAAAAACCGGCATCCGAGACCGCAAGGTACAGAATATCTGCATCTTTGATCAGCACACCCTGATCACGGTGCCCGCCCCCGAGGCGGATATCATCCTCAAACGCTTCCAGACCAAAAACGGCCGGCCCCTCATCACCCGCGCCCGCCCGCAGAGGAAGAAAGACCATCCCTAGGGCCGTCACACAATCGAAACACCGCTCCCGAAGCGGAATCCCTTTGCCGAGGAGGGGGGGACGCACGCGGAGCGGCAGGGGTCTCGCATGGGCCGGGACAAGCAGGCTGAAGGCAGGGCCACTTTCACCGGCACAAGCAGGTCTACAAGGCCTGCAGATCAAAGACCGGCCATGGGGGAACCGGGGCCAACCGGGCTCGGTGCCCTTGATGCGGGGCACGTGACGCGATGAGCGCCCGATGGCGGCAACTCATGCAAAAATTCCATCCCGAAGGGATTCCCTGGCCGGGAAGTGCTCTCTACGGCGCCCTGAGTAAAATCGCAATCTTTCAGAGGCACTACGAGCTGGTGGCCCGTGACATCGCCCGTTACGGTCCACTGCGGTGTCTGCTGGGCATCGGCACCGGTCCCGGACACCTTCTGTTGGCCCTGCGCAGGACCTTTCCGGACGCCTGTCTGGTCGGGGTTGACATCTCTCCCGCCATGGTTGTACAGGCCCGGCAAAACCTCGAGGCCCAGGGGCCGGACCCCCGCATCTTAGTGCATATCGCCGGCGCGAAGGCCCTGCCGTTTCCCGAAGGGTCTTTCGATCGCGTGGTCTCGACAGGTTCTCTGCATCACTGGAAGGACCCTCTTGAGGCCCTATCCGAGATCCATCGGGTTCTCAGGGTGGATGGTTACGCACTGCTGTACGACCTGGTACGGAACCTGCCGCAGACGGTCCGCGAGGAGGTCCGCGCCCAGTTCGGGGGCCTGCGCCTGGCGCTTTTATGGCTGCATTCTTTCGAGGAGCCTTTTCTTGACGTGGAGGAAATGGTCGCCTGGGGAAGGGAGACGGACTTCAGAATCGAAGGGACGCACTTTGCGGGGGCGCTCGGCTGTCTTGTCCTGCGCAAAGGCGCGCAGGACACCGCACCAGGTGCCTAGAAACTGTAGCGGGCTCACGGTGACGAAGAGATTGCCGGTGCCTGATCCGGCCGCAGATGGGCTCAACCACTGAGGCAAAAGCCGCGGGTTTGCGCATGGATGGGCCTCCCCATAAAGGCGCACCCATATTTTCGCCGCTGAAAGCCCTTGCCGCGCCGGACCGCCCTTGATAAAGGTGATCGGAATGGGAGAAGACCGATGTCCACCTTGTATGAAGCAAGTGCGATCAACAAGCTGGTATTGAAAAATAGGTTTGTGCGTTCGGCAACCTGGGAAGGGCTGGCAACGCCAGCAGGCGAAGTCACCCCCCGCCTGATTGAGATGATGACCGACCTCGCCAGGGGCGGGGTCGGTCTAATAATCAGCAGCCATGCCTATGTGTCGCCTGAAGGCCAGGGAACACCCTGGCAGCTGGGCGTCTATAAGGACGAACTCGTTCCCGGACTGAAGCAGCTGACCGCGGCCGTGCACGCCAGCGGCGGGAAGATCGTCATGCAGCTGGCGCATGCCGGGCAGTATGCCGAGACACAGCTCACCGGCCGCCCGGCCCTGGCCGTGTCCGATTCTGCCGCCTTCTTTCCAAGACATATGCGGGTAATCCCTCACTCGGAGATGCCCCGCATCGTTACGGCCTTCTGCCAAGCCGCAGGCAGGGCCCGGGAGGCCGGCTTCGACGGCATCGAAATCCATGCGGGCCATGGCTATCTGCTCAGTCAATTCCTGTCCCCCGCCTATAATCAGCGGCAGGACGACTATGGTGGCTCGATCGGCAACCGGACCAGAATCCATCGCCAGGTGTATCAGGCCCTCAGGGAGGTCGTGGGAGCGGACTATCCCGTGCTGATCAAGATGAATTGTACCGATTTAATCGAGCAAGGGTTGACGATCGAGGACGCACTCCAGGCGGCGAAACTGTTCGATCGGGCGGGGTTCGATGCCCTTGAGCTAAGTGGCGGTATCATCAAAACCGGCAAGCTCTCCCCCAGCCGACCGGGCATCAATGCCATCCACAAGGAGGCCTACTTCCAGGATCATGCGCGCCGATTCAAAAACGAGATAAAAACGCCCCTGATCCTCGTGGGGGGGCTGCGCTCCTTTGAGGTGGCAGACCGAATCGTTTCCGAAGGGATCGCCGATTATATTTCCATGAGCCGGCCCTTCATCAGGGAACCGAACCTGATTGATCGCTGGCAAAGAGGCGACCGGCGCCAGTCGGGGTGTACCTCCGACAACCTGTGTTTCCAACCCGGATTTGAGGGCCGGGGGGTCTATTGTGTCGCCAGAGAGCGCAGGGGCCGCGTCTTGATGTCCGCCGGCGGAAAAAATTCAATGGGGATGAACCCGGGGCAAGACCTGGACACCTTGACGCCGCAAGCGGCGGGTAATTCGATCCATAGCGATTAACGAAGCAGGCGTCATGGAAACTCACTCGCCGTGAATAAAAACCTGATCGATTGAGGTATGCATGGGACATATAACCGCTACGATCGCCCTCGGTCCGCTGCTGTATGTGCAGGGGTGCCATGTGCGCCGTGTCACGCCCGTCCTTCCTGAACCGCCTGGCGCCAGACAGGGCCAGACCGGGGCGGGGCCGGAGCTCAGAGTGCTGATCCTCGGCGATTCTGCAGCCGCGGGGGTTGGAGCCGCCACCCAGGACGAGGCCCTTTCCGGGCGGCTGGTCGCGGCCCTGAGCCCGCATTACTGCGTCTCCTGGCGTCTGATGGCTAGAAGCGGTGCCAAGACGCATGAGATCGTGGCCTGTCTTGCTGCCATGCCGGGGGAGCCGTTCGATATTGTCGTTTCTTCCCTGGGGGTCAACGACGTCACCAGCGGGCAGGGACGGCGCAGGTGGCTCGCCTCTCAGGCGCAGCTGGTGGAGCTGCTCCGACAGAAATTCGGTGCCCGGCTGGTGCTGCTTTCCAGCCTTCCGCCCATGCACGCCTTCCCTGCGCTCCCCCAGCCCCTGCGGTGGTACCTGGGTGCGCAGGCCCGGCGTTTCAACCAGGCGCTTGCCGGCTGGGTGCGCTCGAGCGCGCGGTGCCACTTCATCACGACAGACCTCCCGCAGGAGACCGGGTTGATGGCCCCGGATGGCTTCCACCCTGGTCCCGCCCTCTACGCGGCCTGGGGCGCGCAGTTGGCAGAAAGTATCCGCTCCCGGTGCCCCCCCTCCGCACTCCCCGGGGGATGATGCGCGCGCCCGCGGGCCCGGACCATTCGTAGCCACGTATCGCTGCCGCAGAGAAAGGTTCCCTTCTCCTCGAAATAAAATATTCTGTCTTGCCTCATGATCTGTGAAAAACTGAACTCAAGGGTTTTGTCGCCTTTTTTACAGTAATTCTCAGCTTGCGGTTTAACGTGTGTTTTATGACCGCTGGTTTCAGAGCCTTGAATTCGACCCAGGCACTGTCATATCCTCTGGCGAGTGCGTTGCGTCGAACTTACATCTTGTCGTGCAGGAACCGCATCCTACCCCCATGCATTCATCTACGATGGAAGGAAGGATACCTCGATCTCCCTTTATGCTTCTCAAACCACCCCCGCACCCTTTCTGTTATGGTGGACCCGCAGATTGTCCAGGAGGAGGAACACCTTTTCCCCGGCATCCTTGATCAGCCGCCTCATGAAGGTTATCAGCAGATCCGAATGCATGGCCTCTCGGGACATCATGAAGCGCCCCTGGCCCTGGTTGGAGATCGACGAGATCATGCCGATTGGAGTTCTGCTCGTAGGTACGCTTCACCGGCTTCTTCGCCATGAATCCCCAGCCGGCATCTCTATCCTGTATCGATCCCGGATAACGTCCTTCACCGCACTCCTCGTCCACAAGGCAAAGGGAAGCTCGAACTGGTCAGGCCTCTTGTCGATCACCAGATTCCTCAGCTCCTTCGCCGGCTCCGGGCTCAATGTCCGCCGCGCACCATGCCGCCCTCCTCGCTTCCCCAGCTCTATCGCCTTCTTTCCCTCCCGGAGGTAGCTCTGCCATGTAATGCTCGCATGTCGCTCGCTCACACAAAGTATCTGAGCAACCTCCCGATTCTTCATTCCCTGCTTACGCACCCGTCTCACTTGCCTGCGCCGTTCCGGTTGAACTTCCGGACTATGCCTCCGGGTATCTATCTTCTCCAATACACTCTTTATAACCCAACTACTCTTAGTTAGATATTTTTTTGCCGAGCCACCAAAGTTCAGGGGGCCGCAGGAGGGGCAGCTCATCGCCCGCTTCGTCGGGCGAGCGTCCTCGTAAAAGCCGAGCATGGAGGGCCCGCAGGCCCCATCCGCGATACGCGCCGGGGTCCGTGGTTGACCCGCAGGACAACCCGGCCTCATGCTCCCCCTCCGAACAGAATCACGCTAGCGGCACCAATCCCTCTGTTCGCGTACCAGCGCTGGGAAACGATCCCCCTTCCCGCCGTCAGACCCTCTCTAAGCGCCACGTACTGGGGTTTGATTCCCGACACAAATAGGGTATAGGGTGGGGCATGCATATCAGAGAACTGAAATCCGAAGACGAAATCACCGGCTACTTGAGGGAACTCGAGCAGGAACGCCGTCATGTCATCGCCCTGGACATCGAGGCCGAATTCAACCTGCACTGCTACGGCGAACATCTCTGCCTCATCCAGATCTTCGACTTACAGAACGAAATCATCATCGATCCCTTCCGCTTCAAGGACAGCGCCCCCTTGAAGGCCCTGTTCGAGAAAAGGGATCTCCTGAAGATCATGTACGACGCCGCCAGTGACTCCTGCCTGCTCGCCAACGTTTGCGGCATTCGGATCAACTCGGTGCTCGACCTTAGACCGGCGGTCAGCCTGCTGGAGTATGAAGGGCAGAGCCTGGCACATGTCCTGCAGGAGGAACTGGGAATCGTCTCTCCGAGCAAAAAGCGCTTCCAGCGCTATAACTGGATGAAGCGCCCCGTCGAGCCTGCTGCCATCGAATACGCCATGAACGACGTACGCTTTCTCTTCACCCTCAAAGAGGCCCTGTTCGCCAGACTCTCCTCCCGGGGCCTGTTCGACACCTATCTCCTGCACAACCTCATGCTCCAGGACGGCAACGGCCACAAAAACAAAAAGGAAAAATATGAAAAGGCCAAGGGATACAACCGGCTGAAAAAACCCCAGCAAAACCTGTTCCGCGCGCTCTTTGCCGCCCGCGATGCCTTTGCCAGGCGGCTCAACAAACCGCCCCACTATGTCTTCAGCAATGCCAACCTGCTGGACCTCTGCCAAGCTGAGAACCACAACACCGCCTTCATCCAACAGGGGATCCACCCGGGGATCAAACCCTCCCTCAGGGACGAGCTCGTGGCACAGTTCTCCTCCCTCATACAGGCCTGACCAGGCCACCCCCTTTATTCGCTCACGACAGGCCCGTCGTGAGCACCCCGGATGACCGCATGGGTCAGGAGGTAGCCGTGGTGGTGGTCAGGCACCCGCAGAGTTCCCTTCAGGGGGGAGGATCTGCGGACCTTCTGCAGCGGGAAGCTCGCGCTTTAAGATCCCCCCAATGGTGGTCTTCGTAGAGGCGCTCCCCCGCAGCCCGATCGGCAAGGTCCTGCGCCACAGCCTGCCTGAGCTCGTCATGCACAAGCGCGGCGCCGGGCACGGCACGCCGGGCAGCGTGTTTCAGGCTGGAATGAACTCCCCCGGCCTGCCCGCCTGCAGGCCGATGGCTTGCGTGGGACAGGTGGGATGGCACACCCCCGCACCCCATGCACCTCTCCCCGATCAGCTGCGGGGGCAATTGCAGATGAAGTGTCCTGGGTGGGCCTTGTTCATCGGCATGCGCACCAGGCCATGATTTTCGCATTCCTTGAGGATCGCGAGCGCCTCATCCCGGCCGATCTCCCGGCCCGCGCCCCGATCGATGGTATAGCGCGCCGCCTTGTCCATCAGGAGGCAGGCCTCCAGGGGATGGTCGCATTTCCTGGCGATCATGCGGCTGGTGCCCCTGTTGACGGCCAGCACGGTGGCGTTTGTCACAATGGCCGCAGCGCTCTCGATATCGAGCACCCTTTGGTCTGCGGCCGCCACCGCAGTCTTCATCGGGACGATACGGGTGAAGGGGCGCCACTATCCGGGCAATCATGCCGAATGAGAATACGGGCGCTTAAGGGGTTGCGGATGGGCGCTGCGGGGCATCACCGACTGGGGCCGGTAAAAGATATGCAAAACAATTGCAAATTATGCGCAAATCATATGTAATTATTAAGCAAATCAATAAATTTCCCTTGCCGCCCCCCGCGGTCTTCTTATACATGGGAAAAACTATGTCTTAAAAGGAGAACCTTCATGAACCAAACCCATCCTCTCGGTGCGCGGGCCAAGATCCTCCTCACGAGTGTCTTCGGGCCCTTTGCGCAGGATGACGAATACGGAAGCCGGACGATCAATCCCATGGAGCTCTATCACAACCAGGTGACCCGTGTGCAGGGCGCCTTCTCGCTACGCATGTTCCACCGCTCGTTCGGCCTGATACTGATCCAGGAGAATATCGAGGCCCCTTGCACCCTGCTGGACTTTCCCGATCTGGAGCGCTTCATCCAGGAAATCGGCTCGCAGAGCTACGATATCGTGGGCATCAGCGGCATCGTGCCCAATATCGGCAAGGTGCAGAAGATGTGCGCGCTGGTGCGCCAGTTCCTCCCCCGGGCCACCATCGTCGTGGGCGGACATATCGCCAACGCCCCCCAGATCGAGTCCCTGATCGATGCGGATCACATCTGCAGGGGCGAGGGCGTGCGCTGGTTCCGACGCTTCCTGGGCCTGGACGAGGAGGCCCCCATCCGGCATCCGCGCGTCTATTCCGGCATGGGCACCCGCATCCTGGGGGTAAACGCCCCCGGCAAGAAGGGCGACACCGCCGCCATGCTGATCCCCTCGGTAGGCTGCCCTGTAGGTTGCAACTTCTGCTCTACCTCGGCCCTCTTCGGCGGCAAGGGCCACCATATCGACTTCTTCGAAACCGGGGACGAGCTGTTTGAGGTCATGGACGGCATCGCTCGCGACCTCGGCGTGCGCTCGTTCTTTGTCATGGACGAAAACTTCCTCCTGCACCGCAAGCGCGCCCTGAGACTGCTGGAGTTGATGCAGTCGCATCACAAAAGCTGGTCACTGTTTGTCTTCTCCTCGGCGCGCGTCCTGAACAACTACAGCATGGAGCAACTCATCCGCCTGGGGATCTCCTGGGTCTGGATGGGTCTGGAAGGCGAGGACAGCCGCTACAGTAAGCTGAATGGGGTGGACACGCACGAACTCGTCGCCCGGCTGCAGTCCAACGGCATCCGCGTGCTGGGCTCCACCATCATCGGCCTGGAGGAGCATACCCCTGAAAACATTGACAGTGTGATCGACTATGCCGTCAGTCACGCGACGGTCTTCCACCAGTTCATGCTCTATACCCCCGTGCCCGGCACCCCCCTGTATGCGGAACACGCCCGCGACGGATCCCTGCTGGATAAAGAGGAGTTCCCCTGGGCGGACGCCCACGGCCAGTACCGCTTCAACTACCGCCACCGTCATATTCCGCCCGGAGAGGAGAGCACCTACCTCCTGCGGGCCTTCCAGCGCGACTTCGCCGTCAATGGCCCCAGCCTGGCGCGCATGAACCGCACCACACTCGCCGGATGGGAACGCTACCGCAACCACCCGGATGCCTGTGTGCGCGAGCGCTTCGACTGGGAAGTCCAGAGCCTGCGCTCCACCTACGCCGCCGCCCAGTGGGGCATGAACCGCTGGTTTCGCTCCGACCCGCAGATCCACGCCCAGACCAACGCCACCCTGGCCGGCATCTATCGGGCCTTCGGCTGGAAGACCCGGGTCATTGCCGCCATCGGCGGCAGATATGTCCTGCGCGCCATCGCGCGCGAGGAGGCCTGCCTCGAACGCGGCCTGACCTTCGAGCCACCCACGTATTACGAGAAGAACCCCCGGGCCCGGGAGCTCGAACAGCGTGCCGCGTGTGCCACGAAGGTGCCCCGCGCTCAGGAGCGGGTCGCGCCCGCGGCCGGGGTTGCGACGCTCTAGGGTCCCGGGCAGGGCCAAAGATGTGGCCACCATCGGTATGGCGGGGTAGGGAGTGGGCAGGACGCCGCGGCTTGAAAGCCGCCGACTGCTACAGGAGCAGGGCCCGTCCGGACGTATCCCCCTCCCTCACCAGCCGGAGCGGGCGTCGGGTGCGCCTAGACCGTCAGGCGCGCGTCGATCCATTCCCGGATGTCGGAGAGCACCCGGTCGCGTTCGGGCTCATTGAGGATCTCGTGATAGAGGCCGTCGTAGATCCTGAGCTGGCGATCGGCAGAGTCGATGTTGTCATACAGGAAACGCGCCGCCTCAGGGGTGACGATCCGATCGTCCCCGCCATGGAGGATCAGGCAGGGATAGCGGTACGAGGCGACATTTTCCATGAGCCAGCGGGCCCCCGTGAGGAAAACCTCGCCCAGCAGCTTCTGGGTGAAGGCCTTGAGCACGAGGGGGTCCTTTTTATAGGCCTCCACCACGCGCGCGTCGCGCGAGATCAGGTCGGCCAGGGCATTGGCGACCGGCTTCTTCGGTTCGGCCTCGATATCGATGTCCAGATAGTCCTCGAAGATCGGCAGAACGATCACCGCCGGCCCGGATAAGATCTGCCCGGCAAGCCGCTGGGGATACATAACGCCGGAGGCGGCAGCGATGAAGCCCCCCATGCTGTGGCCCAGCATGAATATAGCACAGCCGGGATTTTCCTGGTGTACCAGCTCCACGAGTCGTTCGGTGTCGTCGAGATACTGCCGGAAGTCCCTGAGATACCCGCGCGCCCCCCCGGAGAGCCCGTGCCCGCGCAGGTCGTAGCGGTAGACCGTGTACCCGCAGTCATTGAGCACTCCGGCCACGTACTCGTACCGGCTGGAGTGCTCGCACAGCCCATGCACGATGACCACTATCGCCCGGGGGGCCTTAACCGGACAGACCGAGGCCTGCAGCACCACCCCGCCAGCGCCCTGCAGCCTGAATCCATGGGCCTCACTGCGCATCCAGCACCTCCTGACCTTTCGTGTTGACGGCGCGCCTTTGGCGCCTCGTCTTAAATCGCTATGGGTTGAATTCCCCCACCACTGACGGCGCCAGGGCTACAGCCTCCGGGGTTCATACCCATGATTAAAGTAATAACTCCCGGAATGCACGGGACAACACTCCCCCCGAGAATCCGGGCGTTCTCGAGCGCTCAGGGGAGGGGCTGAGCAGCTTGCCACCGTATAAGCACAGGGCTGGCCGCGCCCAAACCCAGGGAGTTCCCCGGACGGGGTCGTCAGGGCAAGGCGAACAGCCCGATGGCCCCCAGGCACAGGGCCAGACCGGCCCACTGAATCATGGCTACGCGCTCCCTGAGGATCAGGCACGCCAGGATGACTGTCACCGAGGGATACATGGAGGAGAGCACCGCCGCGACATCCAGGCGCGTGTACTGACGGGCCAGCATATAGAAGATATTGCCGCCAGCATCGAAGATCCCCGCCAGGAGACCCACCGGGCTGGAGCCCGGCCGGGGCAGTCGCAGACCGCGCCTGCCGATCACCACCAGCGCCAGGGCGAGCCCGACCGCCTTGGCCACCACCAGGGGCATGAAGATGCGCCCGTCTTCCACCTGGGCGATGAGCACGAAGAACCCCCCGAAGCCGATCCCGGCCAGAACCGCCGGCAGGAGCCCGGAACGCGCCGGCGTCCGAGGCCCGGCCGGAGATCGCGAGACACACCAGATACCGCAGAGGGCCAGGCAGAAGCCCGCCAGATGCCGGGCCCCGGGCAGGCCGAGGGCCACGCCGCCGAAAACGATCGGCACGCTGGTCCCGATGACCGCCGCCGTGGGCGCCACCACGGCCGTGTTCCCCTGCGAGAGCCCCCGATAGAGGGCCGCAAGCCCGCCGGCGCCCAACAGACCCGCCGCGGCAGTCCAGAGGATCTCCTGCCGCCCGGGCAGGCCTTCCTGCACCACGAGCGCGCCCAGCAGCATGATGGCCAGCCCCGGCAGGGACATCAGCGCCAGCACCTGAAACTGGTCGTGCCGGCGCGTAGCGACCCCGCCGCTGAAATCGCCGCTCCCCCACCCCAGCGCGGAGATCAGGGCGCAGGCGACGCCCAGGACATGCGGTGAAATCATCAAGGGGCACTCCTTTCTCGTGGTCCATCGCGGACACTGCCCTGTACCACGAATCGGCGCCAAAGGAAACTAAGGCCCTCAAGGAAGGGTCCTCACGCCCGCGGCGGCCGGCTGGGACCGCTTACCACCCTGGCGGATTCCCAATCAGCGCTTGCAATTGAGTCCCGGGTATGGAAAGTGAAGCCCCATGAGAAAGTCCTATTACGAGCGCCTCGCCGGGGAACTCGGCCTCTCGCCCCGGCAGGTACAGGCCGTGGACAGCCTCCTGGCCGGCGGCGCCACGGTACCGTTCATCGCCCGCTACCGCAAGGAGCTCACCGGGGAACTGGACGAGGTGCGCATCACCTCCATCAGGGACCGGCTCCAGGAACTCGCGGCCCTCGACGCCCGCCGGGGCTCTATCCTCGGCACCCTGGAAGAACTGGGGGCCCTCTACCCTGAGCTCAGGACGGCCCTCGAGGAGGCCCCCTCCCTGGCCGTCCTGGAGGATCTCTACCTGCCCTACCGCCCCAAACGTAAGACCCGCGCGGGCGATGCCCGCGCCAGGGGCCTGGCGCCGCTGGCGGACAGGCTCTCCCGCCAAGAGGACGGCATCGACCCCTTGGCGGAAGCGGCCGACTTCGTCGCGTGCGACCAGGGGATCACGCGGCCCGAGGAGGCGCTCGCAGGTGCGCGTGATATCCTGGCCGAGCGTATCGCCGAGGACGCCGCCATCCGCGCTGCCCTGCGGAGAATCTTCGAGCGCCAGGGGCGCATACGCTCCGAGGTCATTGCCGGGGCCGAGGAGGAGGCCGCCACCTACCGCGACTACTTCGCGTGGGAGGAAGACATAGCGAGGGTTCCCGGACACCGGGTGCTGGCCGTCCTGCGCGGACACCGCCAGGCCTTTCTCAAACTCAGCATCCGCCCCCCCGAGGAGTGCGCCCTGACGGAACTCGAGCGCCGCGTATGCACCGGAGACAACGCCTGCAGCCAGCAAGTACGCCTGGCGGCCCGGGACGGATACCGGCGTCTGCTGGCGCCCTCACTGGAGACCGAGCTTCGGAATACCCTGAAGGAACGCGCCAGTGAGGAGGCCATCGGGGTCTTTGCCGCCAACGTGCGCGAGCTGCTCATGGCCCCTCCCCTGGGCCGCAAGCGCCTGCTGGCCATCGATCCGGGCTTCCGCACCGGGTGCAAGGTGGTGTGCCTCGACGCCCAAGGCGGCCTGCTCCACCACGACGTGATCTACCCCACCCTCTCGGCGAAAAGTGTCCGCGAGGCCCGGGAGACCCTGCTGGGGCTGGTGGCACGCTTCGCCATCGAGGCCATCGCCGTGGGCAACGGTACGGCCGGCCGTGAGACCGAGGCCTTCGTGCGCGGGCTGGGTCTGGCCCTGCCGGTGGTCATGGTTAACGAGAGCGGGGCCTCGGTCTACTCCGCTTCCGAAATAGCGCGCCAGGAGTTCCCCGATCAGGACGTGACGGTGCGCGGCGCCATATCCATCGGGCGGCGCCTCATGGACCCGCTCTCGGAGCTCGTCAAGCTCGACCCCAAATCCATCGGCGTGGGGCAGTACCAGCACGACGTCGACCAGGCCCGCCTGAAGGCGCGACTGGACGATGTGGTGATCAGTTGCGTCAACGCCGTGGGCGTGGAGGTGAACACCGCCAGCCGGGAACTTCTGGGCTACGTCTCGGGCCTGGGACCAACGCTGGCCGCCAATATCGTGGCCTTCCGCCAGACCGAGGGTGCCTTCAGGAGCAAGAACGACCTCAAGCAGGTGCCCCGCCTAGGCGCCAAGGCCTTCGAGCAGGCCGCGGGGTTCCTGCGCATACGGGAGGCCCTCAATCCCCTGGATAAAAGCGCCGTGCACCCCGAGCGCTATGCCCTGGTGGAGCGCATGGCGCGCGACCTTGACTGCACGGTGAGCGACCTGATGCAGGACCGGGCGCTAAGGGAACGCATCGACCTCAGCGCCTACGTGTGCGAGGGAGTCGGCCTGCCCACCCTGAGGGACATCCTCTCTGAGCTGGACAAACCGGGCCGCGACCCGCGTCAGCGCTTCGAGACCTTCCGCTTTGCCGAAGGGATCGCCACCCTCGAGGATCTGGAACCCGGGCTGGAACTACCGGGTATCGTCACCAACGTCACCCGCTTCGGGGCCTTCGTGGATATCGGGGTACACACCGACGGGCTCGTACACATCAGCCAGCTGGCCGATCGCTTCGTCAAAGACCCCTCCGAGGTCGTGCACGTAAGCCAGTACGTGTGCGTGCGCGTGCTCAGCGTGGACCTCGAGCGCCGACGCATCTCCCTGTCCATGCGCCGTGCCTGAGGCGCCCGGTCGTGCGCGTTCAGCCGGGGAGCCGGCTCGTTGTCCTTTGATAATCAGGGGCATACATCCCGGGGCAAACCAAGAGACCCTCCTTGACGCCGCAATAGGTAAGGAAATGTGACCCGTAACGATTCTGGTCTTCTCAGGCGCCCCCGTCCGCATAGCCGCCGCCTCTTGCGACCCGGCATTGGTCGCAGCAGTCCTTATCATCCGGGGGCATTATGCCGAAAAGGAGAGGAAAGGAGACACATGCAGAGATTCCTCACCCTTGTAACAATCACCCTGTGCCTGCCGTGGATCATGGGCTTCGCGCCGATCTCCGGCGTCGGCCGCAGCGCCCCCGGGGACTCCGGACTGGCCCGCTGCTCGCTGCCGCACGCCGAGGCCTACACCCTCAGGGAACTGAACCCCCCGCTTGAGGTCTTGCGTCCGATCCCGGACACGCTCTGCGAGGGGGAACTCCGGCAGCTCCCTGTAGTGGCGAGCGATAGACAACGCCCCAAGGATTTCGTCGCCTGCGGTCTCTACATGAACCGCACCTCCACCGGGTCGCACCGGATCCTGGATGCAGCCCGCCGCCTGAAGCATCTCGGCGGCAACACGCTGGTATTCGACGCCAAAGATGACGGGGGAACGCTCACCTATGCCTGTCCGCGCGGGGAGCGTTTCAGCCCATCATCAACGCCGGCCCCGATCATTGAAGACTTGCCCCGGCTCGTGGGGCAGCTCCAGGAACTGGACATGCACGTGGTGGCGCGAGTGGTGGCCTTCAAGGACGGTCTGATGGCCAGGTCCCGGCCGGAGTTCACGCTCCATCAGGACTGGCTCAACCCCGCCGAGCCCGGAGTGCAGGCCTATCTGCTGAAGATCATCGACGAGATCGCCGCCAGTGGCGTGGACGAGATCCAGCTCGACTACATCCGCTACCCGGCGGACCGGAGGAACACGACCGGCGTGCCCGGCGTGACACGTCCCGAGGTCATCGCCGACTTTCTGAGGCGCGCCCACGCCATCACCGCCGCCCGGGGGGTCCTTCTGTCCATGGACATGTTCGGCATCGTCATCTGGCAACATTCTGCTGACGTTCAGGTAGTGGGTCAGGATATCGAGCGCATGAAGCCGTATGTGGACATCATCTCGCCCATGCTCTACCCCTCGCATTTCGGCCCGGGTTTTGCCGGCAGCAAGAACCCCGCCGACGAGCCCTACCGCTTCGTGCACGAGGGCATTCGCAGGCTCAGGGCCCTGGTGGGCGACGAGGTGGCGGTCCGACCGTGGCTGCAGGCCTTCCCGCTACGAGTAACCACCGGCTTCGGGCCGGCCTATGTCCGGGCCCAGATCGTGGCCGCACGCGATGCCGGCGCGCAGGGCTGGCTCCTGTGGAGCCCGGGAAACCACTACAACGTCTCGTACGCCGCCATGGAAAAGATCGCCGGGGAAGACTTTAATCGGTCGCGTCCCACACAGGCCCCCGCCGCGCTGGAGATCCCCGCCCCCCAGGCCGACCTTCCCGGGAGCATCTCGCAGCACACGCCCTTAAGCGATAAGGATCACCTCCTGTAAACGGCGCGGCAGCGAAAATCACCGCGGACCTTCCCATCTGTGGAAGCGAAATTATTATATAATGTTATGGACTATCCGTTGAACCGACCAGGTCTCACGAGCAGGGCGGCGGGAGCGGCCATGGCCTCGCTGTCTTGCGGGTGCTCTACGGGAGAGGGGCCGTGGTGCGCGGGGCCATGGGGCCCGATGATGCCCTATGGACAGGGAGGCTTTATCGCGTGGTTTCTGTTGTTGATCGTCATCGCGCTGGTGGTGTACCTCTTCATGCGCACATACAACTCCCAGCCCGGCCGGGAGGATTCGCCCCTGGAGATACTGAAACGCCGCTACGCCAGGGGTGAGATCACCCGGGAAGACTTCGAATCCATGAAGAGGGACCTCGTGGACTGATGGCCAAACCATAAGGCCGGGGGTACCCGCATCGTGCGCATTTTCACTCCTGCGAACACAGCGCTTCCCCGGTCCAGGACGGGCCAATAGCATCTCATCATGGGTATGAATCCCGGGGCAGGCCCCGGACCCCCTCAAGGCCGCCAGCGGTAAGGGTCTTCGACCCATAGCGAATAAAGGTGGCTCCGGCCGAGGCCGCAGACTTTGACGGCCGGTGGGGGGTCAAAACCCGTATCGCGATGCAATGCATTCCAATCGGTGTGCAAAGGAGGAGCCTAATGAAGAACGTGTGGATTTACCTGACCTTTCTATGCCTGTTCCCCGGGTGCTACCTTCCCCTGGGACCCCGGCCCGAGGCCCCACTCCCCCCGGCGGCAATCGAACCCGTCGCGCAGCGCGTGATCGTCCAGGAGGAGTATCTGTATTCACCCTACCCCCGGACCAACGGGGCCGTGCCGGAGGAGCACGCCGGCGACTGGAACTGCGACTACCTCCGTTTCCTGCGCTACCGGCCCGAAACCCCCGACGGACGCCCCAAGCCCGTGGAGGCCATCATCGTGCTCATCCCGGGATACATGGGGGGCGCCAACAGCTTCGACTATCTCGGCCGCCAAGTCGTCTCCCTGGCCGAGGCGGATGCGGACAGGGGCAGTGTCGAGGTCTGGGCCCTCGATCGCCGCGGCAACTGCCTGGAAGACCTCACCGGCATGCAGGCCGCCGAGGCGGCCTCAGACCCTGAGCTTGCCGTGGACTACTACTATCACGGCCTTGAGATCGGCGGACGCACCTTCCAGGGCTTCCTGGAAGACCCGGACCTGCCCTTCCTCTCCGAATTCGGCCTTGAGCTCCTGATGGAGGATATCTGGACCATCCTCACCACCAAGATCCCGGAGGCCACGTCCCGCAAGGCCTGTGTCTTCATTGGCGGGCACTCCCTGGGGGGCGCGCTCACCTCGTATTTTGCCGGGTGGGACTTCGACGGCCAGGCCGCAACCACCGGCGATGCCGGTTTCATGAACTGCGCCGGACTCATCGGGCTGGACGGGACGGTGGGACCCTGCACCGCCGCCCTCGACGAGGAGGCCTACGTCGAGGGCCTCTCCCGCATCCGCAGCAATCAGGATTCGCGCCTGAACCTCTTCCCCGGTGTGACACCCGAGGCCATGGTCCTGCTGGAGCTGCTTTCCCTGGAGGCCGCCCTGTTCCCGCAGGACGAGGCCACGCTCCTGCGGGACATCCCCTTTTCCAGCACCACCTCAAACCTCATCAAATTGCTGCATTCGCGCTCCCTGATGCACTTCCTTGCCGGCGTCCCCTCGATCGAGGACTTCCGCTACACCAACGCGGCCCTTCTGGGGATGTTCCTGGACGACAATTTCCAGCCCGTAGGTTTCCTCCAGGCCAGCCTGGGCTTCCTGCACGGCGGCATCGTGGTAGAAAAAAACTTTCCCGGAGATCTGGCAGGGCTTCTGGGCCTAGGATCTCTCATCCCGCAGGAGGGACTCTTCATCCCCTGGGATGCCGGCCCCGTCAATGATCTGGGCCGGGGCCCCCTGTATACCTGGGTAAACTTCGATCAGGTGGGCTGCCCTGATGACCCCGATTTCCAGGACACAGACAAGCGGCTCACCTATACGGACTGGACCAGCGAGGTGACCGACATGCAGGACTTCGCCCGCGCACTCTACCGGGGCCCTTCCAACTTCATGGAATGGTACTTCACCAGCCGCCTGACCCTCGACACCCAGGCCGCGGCGGCGGACTTTAGCAGAGACTACGGGCTCAACTTCCTGCATGGCCAGATCCTGGAGGGGGGCATTCCTCTCATCAACTTCTCGGTGGCCTCCGACCCGGCCCTGACAGGCTACAATCATCACGACGTGCTCTTCGCCGCCGTGGACCGCCCCTCCCGGCGACCCAACGAGGTCTTCGCACGCCTTCTGGATTTTGTCTTCACCCATAGCGGGGGTGAGCTTGTCGTCGAATGACGCCAACGCGCCCCGGGGCACACTGGATCCCCGACGCCGCACATGTCATCGCCGCTCGGGGTGAAGTTGATCCAGGTCAATGACCTGTCCGCCCGTTGGGGGGTAAGCCTTTCCCTGACGAGGCGGGTCGCGGGGCGGCCTGCAAGGTCAGGCCCTGAACCCTTCCTGACGCCGCAAACGGTCAGGGAATGCGCGCACAAGCGATGAAAGGGAATCGTTGAGAGGGCGCCCGGGAAGAACCCGTGGTGGAGCCATGAACGGGACGACGGGCGGCCTAAAATGCTTCATAGCCCCTCAGAGGAGAACTTGTGATGAGCAGAAAGAAGAGTATTGTCGTGATCGGGGGGTCGGCCGCCGGCCCCAAGGCCGCCGCCAAGGCCAGGCGCATCGACAACGATGCCGAGGTTATCATTCTGCAGAAGGACCCGGATCTCTCCATGGCATCCTGCGGCTACCCCTATTATGTGGGCGGCTATTTCGACGACCGCAACATGCTCCTGTGTACCCCCACAGGCGTGACCAGGGACCCCAAGTTCTATCTCAACGCCAAGAACATTGACGCCCGCACGAGCACCGAGGTCACCGCCATCAATCGGGCGCGTCATACCGTCACCTTCCGCAACCTCCTGACCGGTACGCAGGACAGCCTGCTCTACGACAAGCTGGTCATCGCCACCGGGGCCACCCCGCGCATGCCGCCGGTGCCTGGGGTCGGCCTTGAGGGCATCAGCACCCTGCAGTCCATGCAGGACGCCGACTTTCTGCGCACCGTGCGTGACAGGAAAAACATCACCAAGGCCGTGGTTATCGGCGGGGGGCTGATCGGCATCGAGACCTGCGAGGCGCTGCAGCTGGCCGGGATTGAGATTACCGTGATCGAGTTGCTGCCCCAACTGCTCACCTTCCTCGACTGGGAGTTGGCCAAGCTGATCGAAAACCATGTCAAGAGCAAGGACGTCAATGTCATCACCAACAACGGCATCGCCGAATTCCTGGGGGAGAACGGCAGGCTCACGGGCATCAAGCTCGAAAACGGCACCGAGCTACCCTGCGAGCTGGCCGTGGTGGCCATCGGGGTACAACCCAACGTGAAGCTCGCCCGGGAGGCGGGGCTCACCATCGGGGCCACCGGCGGGATCGAGGTCAACGCCCACATGCAGACCTCGGACCCCGACATCTATGCCGTGGGCGACTGTGTCGAGGTCCTCAACCGCCTCACCGGACGCAAGGTGCTGGCCCCCTACGGCGACCTGGCCAACCTGCAGGGCCGTATCGCGGGCGAAAATGCGGCCTCCGACAGCGTTGTGTCTTTCCCGGGCACCTTCCAGACCGGCATCTGCAAGATCTTCGACTTCGCCGCCGGTTCCACGGGCCTGTCCGAGAGTGCTGCCCGCAGACTGGGCTATGACGACCTCATCACCGTGATCAATGCCAGCCCGGACAAGCCGGGCTTCATGCAGGGCCTGCTGCTGGTCACCAAACTGGTGGCCGAGCGCACGACCGGTCGCATCCTGGGCGCCCAGTGCGTGGGCCCCGGCAATGTCAGCAAGCAGATCGCCCAGTGGGCCATGGCCCTCCAGGGGAATCTGACCGTGGAGGACCTCGTGAATGCCGATCTGCCCTATGCCCCGCCCTTCTCCCTGGCCATCGACCACTTCATCGCCACGGCCCACATCATGCAGAACAAGATCAAGGGGCGGTTTTCCGGCATCAGCCCCATGGAGGTGATGCGGCGGGTTAAAAGCGAGGGCAGCGACACTTTGTTCCTCGACGTGCGCGATCCCGACGAGTACGACGAGATGCGCCTGGGCATCGGCGAGATCCTCGTGCCGCTGGGGGCCCTGAGGAAGCGCCTGGGCGAGCTGCCCGCGGACAGACAGAGGGAGATCGTGTGCTACTGCAAGATCTCGCTGAGGGGCTACGAGGCCGCGCTCGTGCTCATGGCCAACGGTTGGAAAAACGTGAAGGTGATGGAGGGCGGCATCATGGCCTGGCCCTATGCACGGGAGAAATAGCCGCCAGGGGAGGGCGCAACGCGTCTGCCCCGCGGAAAGGCGCCTTGAATCACGTCGGGGTGTATGATAAGCCCGTCCTATGCCCAGAGCGCCAAGAGCACATTGCCCCGGGGCCCTCTACCTCCTGAGCTCACAGGGGGGGTCAAGATCCCTGTTCGAGGATGAGCGGGACCGCGAAGTCTTCCTCGAGATCCTGGCCACCGTGATCCGGACCTTCGCCTGGAAGTGCCATGCCTACTGCCTGACGGACAACGGCTACACCCTGCTGGTGGAAACTCCGCCGGCCAACCTCTCCCGCGGCATGCGGCAGCTCAACGGGATGTATACCCTGCGCTTCAACTCCCGGCACCAGGAGACGGGCCCCCTCTTTTCCGGGAGATTCAAGTCCGTGGTGGCCGAGAAGGAGCGCTTCCTCCCACGGCTCGGTCGCATGGTGGTGCGCCTCCCCGTGCAGACGGGCCTGGTCAGGGACCCCGGGGACTGGCCCTGGAGCAGCTTCCGCGCCACCGCGGGTCTGCTGGAGACGCCGGCCTTCCTCTCCCCCGGCGGCCTGCTGTCCGCGCTGGAGCCCGACAGTCAAAAGGCTCAAGCCGCCTATCGGGTCTATGTCCTCAGGCAGGACACCCCCGAACTCGACCTCCCGCTGGGGGCCGTGCTCGGCAGCCGGGATTTCGTGGAGCGTGTCACGGGGACCGCCGCCTTTGCGCCCGTTTCCACCCCGCCCGAGCACACCGAGGCCCGCCCCGATCTGGAGATGCTCTTCAGCGCTACCGCCTCGAAACAGGCCCGCAACCTCGCCATCCACACCGCCCATGTGGGCTATGGCTATACCTTGAAGGCGATCGGGGAACACCTTGGCCTGCACTATTCCACCGTCAGCAAAATCGCCGCGGCCAAGCTCGCGGACCTGACTCCCCCGCTGTCCCTCCCCCGGGAGGCCGAAGCGACCCGCGCCCTCTCTCAGCACCGGCCGGGGGGGGCGCCCCCCGGGCGCCGGATGCGCCCCCAGGAAGAGCGTATCCTGGACCGGGCCCTGGAGATCATCGCCCGGGAAGGATTTCAGGCCCTTACCATGCGGCATCTGGCCTCCCGGATGCGCATGTCGGCCCCCAACCTCTACAACTATTTCGCCAACAAGGATGAGCTCTTCCGTGCCATCCGCGAGCGGGGCTTCCGCATGCTGCTGGAGTCCTGCCACGCAGCCCGGGCGCGCCACGAGGACCCCCGGGAACGCCTGCGGGACATCGTCGAGACCTACCTGAACTTTGGCATTGAGCACCGTGCCTGCTACGACACCATGTTCACCCGTCCCGATGCCATATCCGCCAAGCCGCAGGGCCCCCTTGAGCCGCTGCCCGCCCGAGACGAGCAGGAGCTCCCCTTAAGCATCCTGCGCCTGGCACGCGCGGCCCTGCAGGAGGTTCTCGCCCTCAGCGGCCCCTGCAGCCACGAGAAGGCCCGCCTGGGGATTATCCAGCTTTGGAGCCTCATGCACGGCATGATCCACCTCCACAACAGCGGCAGCCTTGTCTATATGTCCGAGAAGACACGCTCCGACTTCTGGAAGCTGATGGACGATTACCTTCTCTCCCTCGCGCCGCCGCCCTAGGGGTGCGCGCCTAGTGCCCTAGGGCACGGCGCTACTCGATGCGCACGCAAGGCCATTTTTGTCCGTTGACAGTTTGCTTTGGAGGATATATTTTGTATGCAAAATGAAAGAAGGTCTCCCGTGCCCGATTACCGCGACTGCATCCTTTTCCTGCTCTCCAAGGCCAACCAGAGGGTCTACCGGGAGTTCAAGCGGCGTCTGCATCCCACGGGACTGACACCGGTGCACCTGCTCGTGCTCTGCGCCCTCCTGGAGGAGGAGGGTTGCTCGGCAGGCGAGTTGGGCAAGCGGCTCATGCTGGATGGCGCCACGCTATCGGGCGTGCTCGAACGCATGGAGGAGGCCGGCTGGGTCGTCAAGGCCCCGGCCCAGGCCGACCGGCGCATGCTGCGGCTGAACCTCACGCCCAAGGCCAGGGAGGCCGTGCCCGAGATCATGCGTCTCATGGAACGCGCCAACGAGGAGAGCCTGGCGCCTTTCCGCCTCGAAGAGCGGCTGCTCCTCAAGCGCATGCTGCGTGATCTGCAGTCCCTCGATCTCGAGGACGGCATATAAAAGGGCGCTGTCCTCTGAAGGCCGGGCTCAAATCCCGGCCTGGTACCGCAGGAGGGGACAGGGCGTTTTATGTTTTGTGTACAAAACATAATCCGGATAACCGTCGCATCCCAGGCGGCGTACCGCCACCCGGTTTCGGAAGGCAACAGTTTATTAGCAAGGGAGGAGCACTATGCTGACCAACCATTACCAGAGCCCCCTGTACCGCATCGCCAACCCGGATAGCATCGCCGTTTTCGGCGCCTCGAACAACGCCCTGCGCATGGGCTCCATCATGCTCGCCTCCATGATGGCCCTGGGCTACGAGGGAAGCGTCTATCCCGTGCACCCCAGTGAGGAGCGCATCCTGGGTTTTGAGGCCTACAGGGACGTGCGTGACCTGCCCGAGACGCCGGACCTGGCGCTGATGGTCCTGCCCACGGACATCGTCTGCCGGACCATGGAGGAATGCGGCCAGAAGGGGATCCGGCATGCCATCGTCGTCTCCGGCGGATTCGAGGAAGCCGGACCCATCGGGATGCAGCGGCAGGCAGAGCTCAGCGGGATCGCCCGCCGTTACGGCATGCGCATGCTGGGGCCCAACTGCCTCGGGGTGAGCAATCCTCACCACCGCTTCAACCCTACCCCCATCCGCGTGGAGGGACCGGCCGGGTTCGTGGGCCTGGCCTCCCAGAGTGGCAGCTTCATCACCCAGATGCACGACTACCTCCACGGGCTCGGCCTGGGCTTCAGCACCGCCTTCAGCGTGGGCAACGAGGCCGACCTCGACCTGGTCGACTGTCTGGAGTACCTCGGGGCCTGCCCCCATACGCGGGTCATCGCCCTGTATATCGAGGGGATCGGCCGCGGGAGGGCCTTCATGGACATGGCCCGTTCCATCGTCCCCCACAAACCCATCGTGGCCCTGTATGTGGGGGGCTCGGAGGCCGGCAAACGGGCGGCCTTCTCCCATACCGGCTCCCTGGCCGGGCCCGACGGACTCTATGCGGGCATGCTGCGCCAGTGCGGCATCATCCGGGCCCACACCATCAGCGAACTCTTCGACTTCTGCCTGGCACTGGGCACCCTGCCGCGGCCGAACGGGTGCGGGGTGGTCATCCAGACCCATTCGGGCGGGCCCGGGGCTACAGCGGCAGATTCCTGCGAAAGGGCCGGCCTGTCTCTCCCGACGCTCTCCAAGGCCACCATCGAGCGCCTGGAACCCTTCATCCCCCACACGGCCAGCATCAACAACCCGGTGGACATCACCTTCAGCAACAAACCCCTGTATGACTACAAACAGATCCCGGATGCGCTCCTTAAGGACGAGCACACCGATATCCTCATGATCTACCTCCTCTCGCCGCATATCTTCATCATCCCCATGCTCACGGAGGCCGGCATGGACCCTGAACAGGCCGAACAGGAGGCCCACAGGATGGTTGGAGAAAACAGCAGCGCCCTGCTGGAGACCAGGGACGCGCACGGCAAGCCCGTGGTGGGTTACACCTATCGCAGCCTGCGCGAGCAGATGGTCAGGGCCCTGCTGGAGGGAGGCCTGCCGGTCTACAACGACCCCGACCGCGCGGCGCGCGCCCTGGCGGCGCTGATCGAGTATCACCGCCTCCGGGATCTCATCATGGCAGCCACGCGGGGGGAAGGGGACCCCCAATCCCTCACCGACCGTGCCGGGACCTGAAGGCCCGCCTCATGCATGGCCGCATCGCCTCTCGGACGGGCCCCCGGGGCGGCCTCACACCCCCTCGGGGCTACTGGTGGCATCTGCCGGTTCAGGCGGCTCGTGTGGCTCCACGTGGATGGTAACGAAGGTCCCCATGCCGTAGGCCTCCCTGAGCCGCTGCTCGACGGCGGTGGCGATGCCGTGCGCCTCGACGATGGAGAGGCTCTTCTCCACCCGGATATGCACGTCGATGGCCATCGCGCTGCCCACGCGGCGGGTGCGCAGGTTGTGCGGATCCCTGACCCCGGCGATGTGGGTGATGTGCGCCAGAATCTCCTCCTCCACGCGCTCGTCGAGCGAGCCCTCGAGCAGATCGTGGAGGCTTTTGACCACGATGGTGATGGCCACCTTGATGATGAAGACGCTCACCACGCACGCCGCCAGGGGATCGAGGAGCCGCCACTGCTCCCCGAGCAGGATGGCCCCCCCGATGCCCAGCGCGGTGCCCACCGACGAAAACATGTCCGAGCGGTGGTGCCAGGCATTGGCGATCACGGCCTGGCTGTCGATCGCCTCGCCTGCCCGGCGCGTATAGTGGTAGAGGGCCTCTTTGACGGCGATGGAGACCAGAGCGGCCATCAGCGCCACCGCCCCGGGCCGCGGCAGGGCCTCACCCTGGATGAAGTGCAGGATCTTGTGTACCCCCGACCAGAGGATGCCCCCGCCCACGGCCACCAGCATGAACCCTATCAGGGCCGTGCACAGGGTTTCCACCTTGCCATGCCCGTAGTCGTGTGAGGCGTCCACGGGGCGCCTGACGATCGAGAAGCCCACCACCACCACCACATCCGTAATGAAATCCGAGAGCGAGTGGACGGCGTCAGCCAGCATGGCGGCGCTGTGGCCCAGGATGGCAGCAGCGAACTTGAAGGCCGTCAGGGCCACGTTCCAGAAAAAACCCACCCAGGTAACGCGGATGGCCCGGTCGGTACGGGCGTCCTCAGACAATCGTGATCGCATGTCCCCCCCTCCCTCTGAAGCCCCGCGATCCGGTGATCAGAGGATCCCGCGGCAGTAGCCGCCGTCGATCTGGATGGAGGTGCCGGTAATATAGGCGGCCGGCTCCGAGGCGAGAAAGGCCACCAGAGACCCGAGCTCGGCCGGCCGCCCCAGGCGGCCGGCGGGCACGCCGTCCTCCCAGCGGGCGACGACCTCGGAGGCACTGACGCCTGTCGCCTGCGCCTGGGCACAGGCGAGCTGTTCCACACGCTGCGTGCGGAAGTAGCCCGGAAGCACGTTGTTGATGGTGATGCCCAGGGGGGCGAGCTCGGGGCTCAGGCTCTTGGCCAGACCGATCACGCCCGGACGCAGGGTGTTCGAGATCAGGAGCCCGTCGATGGGCTGTTTGACGGCCACCGAGCTCAGGTTGATGATGCGCCCCCAGCGCTGGCGCTGCATGGCCGGCAGGGCCGCCCGTATCAGGGTAATGGTGCTCAGCAGGGTGAGGCGGAAGGCCTCCTCCCAGGCGGCGCTCTCGATGTCCATAAAGGACAGCGCCGGCGGTCCGCCGGCATTGGTGACGAGGATGTGCACCCCGCCCAGGGTCTCAAAGGCCTGCTGCACGAAGCCTATGGCCTCCTGAGGCCGGCTCACATCCGCTCTCAGGGCCAGAACCTCGATGCCGGCCGCCCGGAGTTCGCCGGAGGCCTGTTTGAGATGATCGGCGCTGCGCGAGCAGATGGCTACGCGGGCGCCTTCCTCGCCGAGAGCGCGCGCCGCGGCCAGGCCCAGGCCCTTGCTGGCGCCGGCCACAAGTGCGATCCTTCCCGCAATTCCCAGCTCCATATCAGGCAAGGTAACAGAGACAGGGCGTATTATCAAGCCATTGATGACATACCCCCCCTGATGCGGGGGGATAGGAACCCTATGTGCTTCCCGATCATGGGTATGAATCCCAGGGCATGGCCAGGCCGCCCTCGATGCCGCAACTAGTAAGAAAATCGACCTATAGCGATTACGCCCCCTCTTTCTCGATCTGGCGGGAACGGGGGAATACCACCTGGATGCGGCAGCAGAAGCAAGGGAGAATCCGTCTCTGGTTTGCCCGCCTTCAGCCCCCAAGACACCCGGTTCCAGAATCCAGCCGCAGCCGCCTGGTCCTTAATCCCCTGATAAATTGGCCTGCCCCCCTCGCTTCCCGGCTGCCTTATCCCGCGGGGGGAGAGCCCCCCGGGAAAGGGCGTCAGGTGGCGTCTTGATAAACCGACCCTTCTCGATATTATCATTGACAATGAAGCGTCCCCCTCGAATGATCTCCGACCCGGCAGGGGGGGGCAGCCTTCAGGAGGAAGGCCATGCAGAGAGACCTCGGGGCCATGTCGCAGAAGACCTACGACCTGCTGGTGATCGGGGGCGGCATCACCGGCGCCGCCGTGGCCTGGGATGCCGCCCTGCGCGGGCTGGCGGTGGCCCTGGTTGACAAGGCGGATTTCGGCGGGGCCACCTCGGGGGCCACCTCCAAGCTCATCCACGGGGGCCTGAGGTACCTCAAGACCATGGAGGTGGGGCTCGTGCGTGAATCCCTGCAGGAACGTCGCATCATGGAGCTCATCGCACCCCACCTGGTCTATCCGCTGCCCTTCGTATTCCCGGCCTACGGCTGGGGCATGCGGGGCCTGCCAGCGGCGAGCGCCGCCATGGTCTTCTACGACACGCTCTCCTATGATCGGCGCTGGATCAACGATGACGACAAGAAGATCCCCTCTCACACGAAATACTCCCGCGAGGAGATCCTGGAACTCGAGCCCGGGCTGGAGGCAGACGACCTCAAGGGCGGGGTAATCTACTATGACTGCCAGATGTACAGCCCCGAGCGGCTGACCCTGGAATTCATCCTCTCGGCCGCCGAGTATGGCGCAGAGGTCGCCAACTATGCGCAGGTGGAGGACTTTCTGCTCGAGGGGGACACCCTCCGGGGCGCTCGCGTCGTGGACCTGCTCAGCGGACGCGCCTATGAGCTCAGCGCCCGCCTCACCATGAACGCCGCCGGACCCTGGGCCGACCTCATGCTGGCCAAGCTCAGGGGCAGGGCCTCCAAGGGCATGATCCGCTCCAAGGGCATCCATCTCCTGACGCGCCCCATCCACAAGGAGCACGCCATCGTGCTGCAGACCCGGGGCGGCAGACACTTCTTCATCCTGCCCTGGCGGGGCAAGAGCCTCATCGGCACCACGGACGACAAATATCAGGGCCATCCGGACGACTGCCGGGTGACCACCGCGGACATCGATGCCTTCCTGACAGAGGTCAATGAGACCTACCCCTCCGCCCGTCTCACGCCAGGCGACGTGCTCTTCTTCTATGGCGGGCTAAGGCCCATAGTGGAGAAGGAGACCAGCATCGAGGTGGAGGTCTACGACGCCTCCCGCAAGTATGAGCTCTATGACCACGAAAAGGACGAGGGTCTCAAGGGGCTGATCACCGCCATCGGCGGCAAGTACACGACCTCCCGCAACATGGCCCGCCAGGTGGTGGATCTGGTGATGGACAAGCTGGACCTGCCCCCGGTGGCCTGCACCACCCACACCACCCCGCTGGCCGGCGGCGAGATCGGCCGCTATGCAAGCTTTGTGGCACGCGCCTGGCGCCACCAGCTAGCCGGGCTCGACGAGCAGGCCGTTGCGAACCTGTGCCGCAACTACGGGTCGCGCTATCCGGCCGTGATCGAGGTCGCGCGCGGGCGCAAGGGTCTGCTGCAGAGGATCGGCGAGCCATTCCCCGACATCGCATCCGAGGTGATCTACGCCGTGAGGTGTGAGATGGCACACAGACTGAGCGACATCGTCTTCCGCCGCACCGGTCTGGGCACCCTGGGCAACCCCGGGGAGGCGCTGATCGAAAAGGTGGCCGATCTCGCCTCAAGCGAGCTGAAATGGAAAAATTCCCGCAGGAACAAAGAAATCGACGCAGTGCTCGCGGCCTTCGTCCCCTGCGAACACCTGCCCTGAACGCGGCGCGCTTACGAATAAGTGCATAAAAGGAGATGATACAAGCGCTAGTGCTTTCATCATCTGGGGAGAGCTTCTTTCAAGCAGCTCTCCCCAGACTCCTTTCAAGAATTTTATGCCTATGGGTCGAATTCCCCGCTGCTTGCAGCGGCAGAGTGGGTCCAGGGCTTGCCCTGGGGTTCATACCCTTGATTTCTTGATCATGGGTATGAACCCCGGGGCAAGCTTATGACCCTGCCTGCCGGGGCCGGACAGATCGGCCCCTCCCGCAACCTGTCGTCGATGAAGGCCGCCCTTGCCCGGGGTTGCCAGGGGGGCTATGATGCATGCCATGCACAGGTATGCGGCAGGGCACGGACGATGAACGGCAGAAGGGTGCTCCTGATCAACCCCTGGATCCATGATTTTGCGGCCTATGATCTGTGGGCCAAGCCGCTGGGGCTCCTGGGCCTCGGCGCACTGCTGAGGCAGAATGGCTGCGAGGTGGCGTTCGTCGACTGCCTGGAGCAGGCAGAGCACTTGCGGGTACGGTCAGGCGGCCACGGCAAGTATCACCGCCAGATGATCGAAAAACCGAGAGCCCTGAGGGACGTGCCCCGCACCTATGCCCGCTACGGCATCAGCGTCGAGGATTTCCGGCACACACTCACCCGCACGCGAGAGCCGGAGGTCGTGCTGATCACCGCACTCATGACCTACTGGTATCCGGGGGCCTTCGAGGCCATCCGGCTGGTGAAGGAGGCCTGGCCCGCGACCCCCGTGATCCTGGGTGGCGTCTACGCCAGCCTCTGCCGTACACACGCACTGGAGCAGGCCGGAGCCGACTATGTCATAGGCGGCGAGGGGGAGCTCCGGCTCCTCGAGCTGCTGAGCTCCCTGTGGGGGTGGACACCGCCTAAGGTGCCCGACCTGAGCGACCTGGACAGCCTGCCCTATCCCTGCTTCGATCTGGTGCCCCGTCCCCGCTATGTCTGCATCCAGACCTCACGGGGGTGCCCCCTGCACTGTCCCTTCTGTGCGGTGCACGCCCTCAGTACCGGCCTGCGCCGGCGCTCCGCGGCCGGGGTGGCGCGCGAGATTGCCTACTGGCACCAACGGCTAGGGGTGATAGATTTCGCCTTTTACGACGACGCCCTCCTGTATGCCCCGGAGGTCTTCGCTGTGGAGCTGCTGCATGAGATCCTCGCGCTTGACCTGCCGTTGCGCTTCCACTGCCCCAACGGGCTGCACGTGCGGGGCATCACGCCTCAGGTGGCCCACCTCATGCGCGCCTGCGGTTTTGTCACCATCCGACTCGGTCTCGAGACCTCCGACGAGGACCGGCAGCGCACGGACGGGTCCAAGGTGAACAATGCCGATTTTATGGCGGCGATAAAGAATCTTGCGGGGGCCGGCTTCGACCCTGCCGATATCGGGGTGTATCTGCTGTGCGGCCTGCCCGGTCAGGCCGCCGCGGAGGTGTGCCGTTCCGTAGACTTCGTGCGAGGCTTAGGGGCGCATCCCCTGATTACGGAATACTCGCCCATCCCGCACTCGCCCATATGGGATGAGGCCGTCCGGGGGTGCCCCTATCCCATCGAGAAAGAACCGCTCTTCCAGAACAACAGCCTGCTGTCCTGTCGCGGGGAAGACTTAAGCTATGCCATGTACCGGGAAATCAGACGCCAGGCCGGGAGGCTGCCGCGGCAGGGCAGAGCCTCTCCGGCAGCAGGGGACAGGGGGCAGGACGGAAAAGGGGTTTAGCACTCGCAGACGCAGGGAGGACGAGGAGCGTCTGTGGCCCCGGGAGGGGGGAAGCCTAACGCGCGACCCACTCCCGCAGATACTGGTCGTCGGTGGTTCGCAGGATGGAGAGCCCCATGCCGTGTCCGCTGACGCTGCGGGCCACCTCGCACTTGAGACTCAGATCCTTTCCGAAATCATAGGCATCGATATTCACGATCACCACATCCCCTGCCCTGGGCGGCTCGTCCACCTCGATGAAGAGCCCTCCCCGGCTGATATCCCGCACCCGCACCCGCTCCAGGGGCTGCCTCCCCCCCTTGAACAAGGCCGAGAAGGTGACCTTCTTCCGCGGATACTTTCGATTTTCCACCATAATAGGCCTCCGATCCCCCCAGCTCTGTCGCATCGCATAAGCCAGCATACCTCCCTCTTCGAATTTATAGCCGATTATCTTTAATCGGATATGATCGCCCGGAGCTCTTCACAATCAACCAACAAGTATCAGGGTAATCAGGAGATGCCCCAAGTCAAGGCAGGACGTTCTGTCAGACCCGTCCCCTGCGTCGCTCCAGCCCCCTGATGAGGGCGGTGATCACGTCGTTGACGGGGGTGGCAACCCCCAGCTCACGGCCATAAGAGGAAACGGCACCGTTCAAGGCGGCAATCTCGGTCGGTCGGCTCCGTTCGAGGTCCTGAAGCATGGAGGAGCGGTGGGAAAGCGTGGGGGGCAGCTGGACCTCGATCAGGGTCCTGAAATAATCCTCGGGATTGGCGTAGGCCAGCCGTACGCCCTTGGCGCGGGCCACGGCAAAAATCTCGTCAATGATGCGCCGGATGGTCTCGAGGAGCTGCGGTTCCTGGGCCAGGTCCCCGTAGGGGACGTTGAGAATGGCCCCCAGCGGGTTGAGACAGCAATTGTAAAGCACCTTGCCCCACAGGTGGGTGGCGATCTCGGTGCTGAGCTCGGTGGGGATGCCGGCGGCATTGAGATCATCCACGATGGGCGTGATGCGTTCCGGCGGCACCTCGCCCGAGGGCGAGCCCAGCAGCACCTTGTCCGCATACACGGTCACCCGGGCCGTGCCGGGCTCGACCACCTCGGCCCCGAAGATGATCCGGCCGCCCACGGTGCGGTGCCAGCCCACCTCGTGCGCGATGGACTCCCAGTTCCCCAGGCCGTTCTGCACGGAAACCACCAGGGTGTCCTCCCTGAGAAAGGGCCGCACCTGCCGCATGACACTGGGGGTGAGGAACGATTTGACACACAACAGAACCACGTCGAAGGTACCGCAGAGACCCTCTACGCCATAGAAGGCCTTGGGACTCGCAAGCCGGTGCTCGCCCCAGAGGCCCGTGATGGTCAGCCCCTTATCCTGCATGGCGCGCAGGTGGTCATCCAGGCCCACGAAGCTCACGTCACAGCCCTTTTCCTGCAGCAGGCCGCCGAAGACGCTCCCCAGGGCCCCGGCCCCCATGACGAGATACTGCATGGTTTCTCCTTACTGCGCGTGGACGCGCCTGTTCTCCAGGCCCTTGTCGGCCTCCTGCGTGCCGGCGCACCAGCGCCGGATTCCCGTGATGGCGCCGACGGCATCCTGGATGGTGCTGTAGACGGGCAGACCCGCCTCGCGGAAGATCTCGAAGATCTTGATGCGCACCTCTTCGTTGTGGAGCACGTGCTCCGTGAACCGGGCAAAGATGGGGATCACTGGCTTGTTCATCTGCCGTACCGTATCCACGATAAGGTGCGGCCCGCTCTCGATCTGATTCATCTGGAAAGAGCTGATGAAGTCAAGCGAAAAATAGGGGATGATCACATCCAGGTTCTCGTCCGCATCCATGACCTGCATGGTGTGCGCCATGATCTCGAAGTCGAAGCCGTAAGCCCCCAGATCCACCGGGTTGACGGTGCTGGTATTCACCGCACTGATGCGTTCCATGATGCGCATTTGGGTCTTGCGCTGCAGCTCGGGGAGGTCGAGCCCGCGTTCAATGGCGTAGTCGGCGAACAGCACCGAGGTACCCCCGCCCGCGCCGAGAAAACCGACCCGCCCCCCCCCGGATCGCCGCTGCGAGCTGGCGAGCATGGTCAGGTCGATCAGCTGTTCGAAGGTTATGGCCTCGATGCAGCCGAACTGCCGCATGACGCTGGAAAATACCGCATGCTGCCCCGCCATGGCACCGGTGTGGCTGGCCGCGGCCAGGGCCCCCTTGGGGGTGATGCCCCCCTTGAGCACGATGACAGGCTTGGTATACGCGGTGCGCCTGAGCGCCTCCAGAAAGGCCCGCCCGTCCTTGATGTCCTCGATATAGGCCGCAATCACTCGGATATTCTCATCCTGAGCGAAGTAGTCCAGGTAGTCTTCCACGCGCACGTCGATCTGATTCCCGATGGATACGGCCTTGTTGAGCTTGATATGTCGGGTCTGACACAGACGTACGAAGTTCGAGGTCACGCCGCCGGACTGGCCGATGAAGGCCACATTCCCGAGGTCGGCCTGCTGGAAGGTGGGGTCGAAGGTCACCCGTGATTCGGTGCAGTGCACCCCGATACAGTTGGGACCCACAATGCGCACGCCGGCCTTTCTGGCCGCCGCGAGCATGGCGTCCTCGAGCTCCTGGTCGCCGGCCTCCGAGAAGCCCGAGGTGTAGAAGTGCACGAATCGGATCCCCCGACGTATGGCCGAGCGTATGGTTTCCAGCGCCAGGCGCGCCGGCACCGACACGATGGCCAGGTCCACCGCTTCGGGCAGCGCATCCAGGCCGGGGTAGACCTTCACCCCGTCGATCTCGGCGTGGGCGGGGTTGACCGGATAGAGCCGTCCCTGATAGCCCATGATCTGCAACGACTGATAATAGGGAAGCTTGCCGCCGCCCAGGTTCGGTGATGCACCGACGACGGCGATGCTCTCTGGATAGAACAGCTGCCTCAAGCTCATAGATGCCTCCTAGCAATATTTACACATAGCGTAAAATGAATATCTCATGTATTCTTAAACCTCCCCTGAGGTCAAGGCAAAAAAGTTACTGCGCGTAAGATTATGTCCCCGGAAAAGGCCTTGCATCTTTGCGGAATTCTATCTAGACCTAGGGCATGCACACAGGCAAGCCGCCCGTCTTCTTCGAGTCGATCCCGGTGCACACGCCCCGGCAGGCCATCTACACCCGCCTGGGTTACCGCCGGGCAAGCACCCGCATGAGTGCCCAGCAGGAGTCCATGATCGAGGGCTACCTGGACGACGCCCTGGCCCTGATCGAACTTAAAGGAACCGTCTTGAGCCTGCCCATTACCGGTGGCGACCAGGGCCTGATCCTCCTCGAAGGCGGGCTGCGCTTCGAGAGCGCCTCGCTGGCGCGCCTGCTCACAGGCTGCAGCGGCGTACTCCTCATGGGCGCCACGGCCGGGAAGGCCGTGATGGAGGCCATCCGCCGCGACACCACCAGCGGCGACCTCACCCGCGGCGTGGTCCTGGACGCCACCGCCAGCGAGGTGGTGGATGCAGCCCTGGACTGGATCATGGCCTACGAACAGGGCCGTCTCCTCCGGGAGCGCCGCTGTCTCACCGAACGGCGCTACTCGGCGGGCTACGGTGACTTCGGCCTGGAATACCAGCGGGTCTTTCATGACCTGCTCGGGCTGGCCAGCCTGGGGGTCGAACTGACCGCCACGAATATGCTCGTGCCGGAAAAGAGCGTCACGGCCATCGCAGGGATACAGGAGGTAGGATGAGCAAGGGAAGGATCGGGGAGATCCTGTCGCAGCGGGTACTGATTCTGGACGGCGCCACGGGGACCCTGCTGCAGGAAAGGGGCCTGCCGGCAGGCGTGTGCCCCGAGTTGTGGTGCCTGGAGCACACCGCCATCACCCAGGACATCCACCGTTCCTACAGTGAGGCCGGCGCCGATGTGGTGTTTACCTGCACCTTCGGCGCCAACCGCTTCAAGCTCCAGCAGTATGGCATTCAGGACGCCTATGGCATCAACTCCGGCCTGGCCCGGGCCGCGCGTCAGGCCGTGGGGGAATCCGCCCTGGTGGCGGGCGACATGGGACCCACGGGACTCTTTATCGAACCCTTCGGCGAATTGCCCTTCGACGAGGCGGTGGCGGCCTACCGGGAACAGGTGCAGGGCCTGCTCGCCGGTGGGGTGGATCTGTTCGTCATCGAGACCATGATCGACATCCAGGAGACACGCGCGGCCCTGATCGCCGTACGCGAACTCACGGACGCCTTCGTGATCGTCACCATGACCTACGAGGCCGGGGGACGCACCCTGGGCGGCACGGACCCCTTGAGCGCGCTCATCACCCTGCAGTCACTCGGGGCCGATGCCGTGGGTTGCAACTGTTCCACCGGCCCGGCCGAGATGATCCCCCTCCTCGCGCACATGAAACCCCATGCCACCGTGCCGCTGGCCGCCAAACCCAATGCGGGCCTCCCGCGTCTGGAGGGCGGCCGGACCATCTTCGATATGGATGCCAGCCGCTTCGCCGCCTATGCCCCGGAGTTCGTGGCGCAAGGCGCCAATCTGCTGGGCGGTTGCTGCGGTACCACGCCGGAGCACATCCGGTCTCTCAGGCAGGCGACCCTCGCCTTGAGTCCTATCCCCCCCCTGCGACAATCCATCCCGGCGCTGAGCTCGCCCAGGCAGGCCGTGATCCTGTCAGCGGACGCCCCGCTAACAATCATCGGCGAAAGGATCAATCCCACCGGCAAGAAGGCCCTGCAGCAGGAACTCCTCGAAGGGACGCTGTCGGGTGTGCGCACCCTGGCCAGAGAGCAGGTACAGCAGGGGGCGTGCCTGCTGGACGTGAATGTGGGTATGCCCGGCATCGATGAAAGACACACCAGCGCCGAGGTGGTCAAGCTCCTGGCACGCACCGTAGAGACCCCGCTGGTGATCGACTCCTCCAACCCCGAGGTCATCGAGCACGCCCTGAGGCTCTATCCGGGCCGGGCCCTGATCAACTCCATCTCGGGCGAGGCCGGCCGCCTGCAGGGACTGCTGGAGATCGCCGCGCGCTACGGCGCCATGTTCATCCTGCTGCCCATCGAGGGCCGCCAGGTTCCCGCGAGGGCCGCCGAGCGCCAGCACATCGTGGAGGCCCTCTTCGAAAAGGCGCGCGCGCACGGCTTCACCAGGGACGACCTCATCGTCGACGCCCTGGCCATGGCGGTCTCGGCCGATCCGGGTGCCGCCCGCGAGACGCTCGCCACGATCCGGTGGTGCGCCGCGGAATTCGGAGCGCTGAGCGTGCTGGGGCTCTCCAACGTCTCCTTCGGCCTGCCCGGTAGACCCTGGCTCAATGCGGCCTTCGTGTCCATGTGTATCGAGGCCGGACTCAATCTGGCAATCGCCAACCCGGGCAGCGAGGAGCTCATGAACCTCGCACTGGCCTCCGACGTGCTCAGCGCCCGCGACCGGGAGGCGGCCCACTTTATCGCCCGCTTTTCCGGGGCGGCGCCCGCCGGCCCCGCCAAGGCAGCGCCGGCGCTCACTTCCCCGCAAAGGGTGTACCGGGCCGTCTTAGAGGGCGACCGGGAGGGGATCGTCGCGGCCATCGAGCAGGCGCTCGCCGAGGGCGCCGAGCCCCAGGATCTGGTGAGCCGGCAGATGATCGCGGCCATCCGCGAGGTGGGGGAACTCTACGAACGCAAGGTCTACTTCCTGCCGCAGCTCATCGCCGGGGCCGAGGCCATGCAACGGGGCTTCGCCCATCTGGAGCCCCTCCTGGCAGGCGGCGGCGCCGCAAAGCCCCGTGCCCGCATCCTCATGGCCACCGTCGAGGGTGACATTCACGACATCGGCAAGAACATCGTGGCACTCATGCTCAAAAACCACGGCTTCGAGGTGATCGACCTGGGCAAGGATGTGGGAACACAGGCCCTTATGACGGCCATCGAAGAGCACCGGCCCGACATGGTGGGGCTTTCGGCCCTCATGACCACCACCATGGTCAACATGCACCAGGCGGTGACCACCCTGCGTCAGCAGGGGTGCTCCTGCCCCTTCCTGGTGGGCGGGGCCGTGGTCACGCAGGCCTTTGCCGAGACCATCGGCGCCCACTATGCCCGCGACGGTGTCGAGGCCGTACGCCTGGCCGAACGGCTGGCCGGGTGATCAGGGGAGCAGCTCCTCCAACATGATTTCAAGGCTGCGGCAGGCCACGCAGCGCACCACGCCGTCTTTGTCGATAAGCATGCGGGTGGGCACCCCGCGCACCCCGTAGGCCCGGGCCACCTGACCGGTGGTATCGAGGAGCACCCGGTAGGGCAGACCGTAGCGGGCTGCAAAAGATGCGACCTTCTGGGGGCTCTCCTGGATATAGATGGCGAGGATCTCCAGGCCGTCGGTACGCCGTTTGTCATAGAGCTCCTTGAGGTAAGGCAGCTCCTTCTTGCAGTAGGGACACCAGGTGGTGGTGAAGACGACGAGCACCACCTTGCCGCGAAGGTCCGTGAGCGTCACCGGCACGCCATCCAGATCGGGGAGGGTAAAATCCGGGGCGGGCCTTTCGATGCCCTGCTCCCTGATATTCCACGCCTGCTCATCTTTAGCCGCGAGCACCCCCGTGCTCAGACCGAGCAGCAGCACCAGGGCCAGAGCCCCTTCGATAATCCTTCTCACCACGCTTCTCCTTTCATATGCTCAACCTCCCGGCCACGATCAGAAAATACTCGCCCATGATCAGGAACAGCCAGCCGAAGGCCTTCTGGACCGTGATCATCCACGCGCCTGCCCGCGGCAGGGCGGTGACGAGTCCGGTGAAGGTGCCCAGGAGGATAAACAGGGTGCCCAGACCGAAGGCAAACACGAAAAGCAGGATCACCCCCCATAAAACCTGGCCTCCGGCCGCTACCAGGCCCAGGACCACGCCCAGCACCGGCGCGGTGCAGGGGCCCAGCACCAGACCCGCGGCCAGCCCCAGCAGGAAGGCACCGATCAGCCCGCCGCGCGCCTGTTCGGCCCCGCTGGTGCGGGTAAGCCCCGGCAGTGGCAGGTGGAAGACCTCGAGCATGGCCAGTCCCATGAGGATGCACACGTTGGCCACAAAGAGATGGATCAGGGGGCTGCTCTGGATGCGGCCGAAGAGGCCGCCGGTCAGCGCGGCGATCAGGCCCAGGGCGGTGTAGGTAACCGAGGTGCCGAGCACGTAGACCAGGGCCAGGAGAAGGCCCCTGAGTCTCGAGCCGGTCGCGTGCACACCGATGTAGCCCACCGTTATGGGAATGACCGGGTAGGTGCAGGGAGTGAAGCTCGCCAGCACCCCGGCCGCATACACAAAGGCACAGGCCACCAGCGGTGAGGCCTGCATATAGGTCTCGACATTCTCGATCATGGAAAGTGCCTGACTCCCTAAAGGGGTTCATGCCCCCAGCACCTTATACGCTTCCACGGGGTTACGCAGCCCACAGTCCGAATCCCTCTAACTCATAATAATCAAGACCGTCCTTGATGTAAATCAATTCATTGGCATAGACCTGTGCCCAAGGCCCCGGCACGACGCCGAGGAAAACCACTCGAAGGCGTGGCAGGCCCTTTCCCTCTGTGCTTGACTTTTCATACGGCAAAGGGCAGTATGTACAATTGGTCGGACCACCGGTCCGCCTTATACACCTTGCTTAAAAAGGGGGGGCCGTCTTGACATACTCGCCGAATCGGGTCATCCTGTCAGGAAACCGGCTTCCAGGGCAAACGCGATGCTGAGACCGATCGGGACCATGCCTGCGGAGGAATGCCGCCGCATCCGCGGCATCCTCTTCGACATCGACGACACCTTCACGCATGAGGGGCGCATCATTCCCGCGGCCTTCGCGGCCCTGTGGGAGCTTCAGCGCTGCGGGTTGCGCCTGATCCCCATCACCGGCCGACCGGCCGGCTGGTGCGATCACATCGCCCGCATGTGGCCCGTGGACGGGGTCGTGGGGGAGAACGGGGCCTTCTACTATCACTACGACCGGCACGCCGGCCGCCTGCGCCAGCGCTATGTCCTGTCCCCCAAGGAGATGGCCTCCCGCCGGGCGGCGCTGGATGCCATCTGGCAGGAGATCCAGCGCCGGGTGCCCGGGGCCGCGCTGGCCTCCGACCAGGCCTTCCGGCTCTTCGACCTGGCCGTGGACTTCCGGGAGGACGTGCCGGCCCTCGATGATGCACAGATAAACGAGATCTGCCGCATCTTCTTAGCCCACCGGGCGGTTTGCAAGGTCAGTTCCATCCACGTCAACGGGTGGTTCGGCGACTACGACAAGCTCTCCACCACCCGACTCATGCTGGAAGAGCTCTTCGAGGCCGACGGGGAGCAGGCCCAGCGCGACTATCTCTTCATCGGCGACTCGCCCAACGACGAGCCCATGTTCGCCGCCTTCGAGCTCACGGTGGGCGTGGCCAACATCGAGCGTTTCTTAAGCGGCCTCAAGGCACGGCCGGTTTATGTCACCCGGGACCCGGGCGGATACGGCTTCGCCGAGATGGCACAGGTCCTGCTTGCAAGGCGCACTGCGACCTTCGCAAAAGCATCTGTTTCTCACACCAACCGAAAGGAAAACCACCATGAATGAACGGGTGAAGGTTTCCCTCGTCAAGGGTCCGCTCCCGCCTCAGGCCGGCGACATCGATGCCATGGTGCGGCAAGCCCTGGAGCTCATCGGCGGGCTTGAGGACAAGGTCCGCCCCGGCGCGCACGTGGTCATCAAACCCAACCTCTTCGCCCCCTATCCGCCGCCGGTCTCCGTCGACCGGCGGGTGATCGCCAGCGTGGTACGCCTGGCGCGCGAGGCCGGGGCCGGCCGGGTGACCGTGCTGGAGGGGGTCAGCGTGGGCACACTCATGAAACGCGTGCGGCCCGCCCCCGGGTGCGGCCTGGCGCGCGGCTTCAAAACCCTGGAGGTGATGGAGCTCCTCGGCGTGCGGCAGGCCGTGGAGGAGGCCGGCGGTGAGGTCATGGGCGTGGAGGATACCGCCACGGTACCGGTGGAGATCCCCGGCGGCGTGGCGTTGCACCGGGTCAACTATCCAAAGGTGGTGCTCGAGGCGGACTGTTTCATCAACCTGCCCGCCATGAAGACCCATACCATGACCATGGTGACCCTCTCACTCAAGAACCTGCAGGGCCTGCTGGACCAGGGGGGGCGCTACTTCTCCCACCGCGACGACCTCGACCAGCACATGGTGGACATCAGCAAGATCCGCAAACCCGACCTCACCATCCTGGACGGGCTGCTGGCCATGGAGGGTATGGGGGCCGGCGAGGCCGGCTCGCCGGTGGAGATGGGTGTCATCCTCGCCGGGTGCGACCCGGTGGCCCTGGACGCGGTGGCCTCGCGCTGCATGGGGATCGACAACCCCCTGCTGGTCGCGACCACGCGTATTGCCGCCCACGAGGGGCTCGGGGTCGCCAACCCCTTCCTTATCGATGTCGTGGGCACCCCGATCGAGGAGGTCTGGCGGCGCTTCGTGCTGCCACTCAATTTCACCCAGCCCCTCGATTCGCTGGTGACCGGCGTGTACCCCAACCTCGACGTCTACATCGGCGGGGCCTGCCCCACCTGCTGGCTGATGGCCGCCATGGTGGCCATGCAGCTGGCCAAGGTCCCCCAGCGCTGCTCCCTGATCGTGGGCGTGGACCCCAAGGTTCCGCCGCGGCTGAAAACCGACCATGCGCACACCTTCTTCCTGGGCGAGTGCGCCCTGGCGGCCGGAGGTGAGCTGCGCGAGCTGAGAAACGCCCTGCAACTCGAGGGCCTCGACCGTTTCCTGGGCGGCTGCCCGCCTTACGAGCAGGCCCTCGTCAAACTCGAAGACATCCTCATCCGTGAAGGCTACCTCGAAGAGGAGGACCTGGTGCGTAAGGCCAGCGCGCACCGGGAGGAAATATTCGCCTATTACCAGAGATTCGACCCCACCTGGAGGCCGGGATAGGGGCCGTCATATGACGGGATATAGGAAGGAGGGGGGCATGTCTGAGAAGCGTTTTGTGGTGGCCATCGATTCCGGAACCCAGAGTGTGCGGGCCGTGATCTTCGACCGCCAGGGCCAGATCGTGGCCCTGGAGCAGGCCGAGCACGAACCCTATTTTTCGCTCAGTCCCGGCTGGGCGGAACAGGACCCCGCCGACTACTGGGCCAAGCTCTGCCACTGCACGCGCACGGTGATGGCCAAGGCCGCCCTCGATCCGCAATCCATCAGCGGCTTAGGCATCACCACGCAGCGCTCGGCCTCCTTCCCGGTGAACCGGGAGGGCACGCCGCTGAGGCCGGCCATCATCTGGCTCGACCAGCGCTTCACCCAGAACCCGCCCCCCATGAGCAAGAAGGCCCGGCTGCTCTTCAAGGCCGCCGGCCTGGCCGACGCCATGAAGACGGTGCAGAAGGAGTCCAAGTTCCTCTGGATCCGGGAGAACGAGCCCGAAATCTATGCTCAGACCCACAAGTTCGTGCAGATCTCGGGCTGGTTCGTGAAGAAGCTCACCGGTGAATTCCGCGACTCGGTGGGCATGATGGTGGGCGCCTGGCCCATGGACTACAAGCACCTGCGCTGGCACCCGCTGGAGCCCGCCTACGAGGCCATGGCGGTGCGCCGGGACCAGTGTGTGGAGCTCTGTCCGCCGGATACCGTGCTGGGGCACATCACCCCCGAGGCCTCCGCCGAGACCGGGCTGCCGGAGGGGCTGCCCGTGGTGGTGGGCGCCGGCGACAAGCAATCCGAGCTGCTGGGGGCCGGGGCCATCGATCCCTCCCTCGGCGTGATCAGCTTCGGCACGGCCACCTGCATGGAGGTGATCACGCGCACGTATGTGAGCGAGAAAAACATGAAGTTCTTCACCTGGCCCGCGGCCCTGCCCGGGGCCTGGGATATCGAGATGTTCATCTACCGCGGTTTCTGGATGGTGACCTGGTTCAAGCAGGAGTTCGGCCACCGCGAGGCGCTCGAGGCCGAGCGGCGCGGCGTGGCGCCCGAGGTGGTCTTCGACGAGGTGGTGCGCGAGATCCCCCCCGGCTCCATGGGCCTCCTGCTGCAGCCCCACTGGTCCCCCATGGTCTACGACAAGTTCGCCAAGGGCTCCATCATCGGCTTCGGCGACGTGCACACGCGCGCGCACATCTACCGCGCCATCCTCGAGGGCATCGGCTACGAGCTCAAACGCCTCTATGACGTGGTCTACCGCAAGACCGGCGTGCCGCTCACAGAGATCCGCGTGGGCGGCGGCGGCTCCAAGAGCGACGTGGCCGTGCAGATCGCCGCCGATATCTTCAACCTGCCGGTGCGCCGCATGGCCACGCACGAGATCTGCGCCCTGGGCGCGGCCATCGACGCGGCCGTGGCCACGGGCATGTACCCATCCTTCGATGAGGCCGTGGAGGCCATGGTGCACACCGGACAGACCTTCGAGCCCATCCCGGAGAACCACCGCACCTATCAGCGGCTCTACGAGGAGGTCTACCTCAAGACCTACAAGGCGCTCGAACCCCTCAACCGCCGGATCGCCCGCATCACGGGCTACCCGCCCGAAGACTAGCCTCACCAGGACCCCGGGAGAAGAAGGGGCTTGCCCGCCGGGGCGCCTTCAGCGCCCTCGGGAAGTCGGCCGTGCCGGTGAGCAGGCCCCGGACTTCAGCGCCTCAACGAGCTCCCGGGCGTCCCTAAGCGGCCGACGGAAAAGCGTGGCGGCACATCCGAGCTCGTCCAGGTGGTGGGCGTCGCTGCCGCCGGTAAAATGCAGGCCCCCCTCCTGACCGAGGGAGGCGACCTTCCGGTTCTCGAGCGGCGTGTTCCGCCCGTTGAGCCCCTCGAGGATATGGATGCTCCCTTCCCGCAGCAGGGCCCCATCCAGCGGCCGCTCGGCGCGGAAGGGGTGCGCCGCGACGGCCACCCCGCCTGAAAGCTCCACGCGCGCGAGCAGCTCGCACGCGCCGAGCCCGGGGGCGAGGTCCTCTCCCGCACCGAACACCAGGAAATCGCCCTGAGGGGTATCGTACTCCAGTCCCACGACCACCAGCAGGCCGCTCTCGGGCTGCAGTCCCTCCTGCACCTGGCGGCAGGCCTCCGTGGTGTTGTGGTCGGTGATGCACACCCCGTCGAGGCCCCGGGAGCGGGCATGCGCCAGAAGGTCGGCCAGCCTCAACTCGCTGCAGGGTGAAAGGGTCGTATGCACATGGAGATCGATGAGCATGTCTTCCCCGCCTTACACCATCCCGAAGCTTCGGGGCAAATAGCTTGAGGGAATATCCGCGGGCGTTACAAGGGAACCCGTGCATACCGCCCCCGCAAGGCCGGAAAGGCCGCACAGGGACGCAAAAGACGTTTACAGACCCAGGCTTCTCGGGTAGAAACCAAGCCATGGACAAGACCTGTGTCCTCCTGCTCCTGGACGGACTGGGAGACCGCGCCTGTAAAAAGCTGGGACAGCGCACGCCCTTGCAGGCCGCGCGGACACCCGCGCTAGACCGCCTCGCCCGCCTGGGTGCCTGCGGGCTCTACCACGCCACCCTCATGGGCCAGGCCCTGCCGAGCGAGAACGCCCACTTCGCCCTCTTCGGCTACGATGAGCCCGATTTCCCCGGCCGCGGGGCGCTCGAGGCCCTGGGCGCCGGGGTGGCCCTCGGGCCGCACGACGTAGCCGTACTGGCCCATCTGGCCTGTCTCGAGGAGCGCGACGCCACGCTCGTGCATCTCGACGGCAACCCCCCGCTGAGCGTCGGGGAGCGGCAGGCCCTGCAGGCAAGCGTGGCGTCCTTCGCGGCGCACGGGGTCGATCTCAATCTGCATCAGACCTCCAGCCGCTTCGTCATTCTGACGCTTACAGGTGACGTGGCACCCTTCTTCACCGACAGTGACCCCATGCGCGCCGGTGCCTACCTGATGGATGTCACGCCCACCGAGGGCCATACGGGAGACGAGCCATCCCGGCGCGCGGCGGCGGCGCTACGCGCCTATCTGCGCTGGGCCCACGCCGAGCTCAAGGCCCACCCGCTCAATCAACGCCGCGCACTGGGGGGCAAGCCGGCGGTCAACGGCCTCGTCACCCAACGCGCCGGCAGGCTAAGGCCGGTCGTCCCCTTTATCAGGCGCTGGGGGCTCAGGGGCTTGTCGATCTCCGAGGGCCCGCTCTACCGGGGCATGAGCGCCTTCCTCGGCCTGGACCATCGAGACCTTCCCTCTGGGGGCGATGCAGCCGACGACATCGCCCAGCGCCTGCAGATCGCCCGGGAGGCCCTTGATAACTACGACTTCATCCACGTGCATACCAAGGCCCCGGACGAGGCCGCCCACACCAAGGATCCCCGCGCCAAGGTGCGCGTGATCGAGGCGCTCGACCGCGGCATCGCCCGCGCCATACCGACGCTGCTGGACGACCCGCGGGTGTTGCTGGTGGTGACCGCCGACCATTCCACGCCCAGCGAAGGGCCGCTGATCCACTCGGGCGAGGGTGTGCCCCTGCTCATGTGCGGGTCGGGGATCCGGCGCGACCGGGTGCGGCGTTTCGACGAGGTGAGCGTTGCCCCAGGCGCCCTGGGCACGCTGCGCGGCCGCGAGCTGCTGCTGCTGATCCTCAATCACCTCGACCGGGCCAAGCTCGTCGGCATCATGGACACGCCTTCTGACCAGCCCTACTGGCCCGGGGAGTACGCCCCCTTCACCCTGCACGAGGAGGCCTGAGGTGGGGGGCGGGATATCGTCGCAGGGGCGTTATGCCACGGGCGTGATCCACGGCCGCTTCCAGATCCTGCACAACGACCACCTGCGCTACCTGCTGGCCGGGGCTGCGCTCTGTGAGCACCTCGTGGTGGGCATCACCAACCCGGACCCCCTCCTCAGCCGCGAGGACCAGGCCGACCCCCACCGCACCGGGGTTCTCTCCAACCCCCTCACCTACTACGAGCGCCAGGTCATGGTGCGGGCAGCCCTGCGGGAGGCCGGGCTTCAGGGGGACGATTTGACGGTGGTGCCCCTGCCCATCAACCTGCCGGAGCTCTACCACTACTATGTGCCTATGCAAGCGATCTTCTTCCTGACCATCTATGATGACTGGGGAAGGCGCAAGCGCGACATCTTCCAAGCCCTGGGGCTGAGAACGCACGTGCTCTGGGAGGTGCATTCGCGGGACAAGGGTATCAGCGGCCACCAGGTGCGCGAGCGCATGTGCCGGAACCAGCCCTGGGAGCACCTGGTGCCCTTAAGCGTGGCAGCACTCGTGCGGGCCTGGGACATCCCCGCCCGTCTGCAGGAGCTCAGTCAGAGGCGCTGAGATCGGAGGAGGTGCATGGGGCAGGAAAAAACTGACCTTGACAAGCTTGTTGTGTCATTTTATATTAACAATGTTATTTTATGTTACCAATTGTTGTCTTTGGTGAAGCATGTGCGGTGTATTCTACCGTCAGCGCATATGCCGGGGTTGGGGTGAGCACCCTATGCCGGGCGTATCCAAGAGGATTCTGGCGTTCCTTAAGCATGGGCATGCATCCCGGGGCAAGCCCCGGACCTTATTGCGGAGTAAGGCAATTCGTCCCATAGCGATTCAAGGGTACCGACACCCGCCCACCGGCGGGCAATATGAGGAGGGGGTATGCGATACAACCTTGACGGCAAGACCTTCCGGGTGATGGGAACCAGCACCAACGGTCAGAGGGAAGAGGAGACCCTTTTCCATTACCGCCAGTGGGGTGATCTGGTGACGGCCGAGTATGCCGGGGGCGCGATCGATGCAGGGCAGATTCTGGCACAAATTCAGCCTGACGGCCGGCTGGACCTGCGCTACCGGCATATCACCGCCGAGGGGGAGCTCCTGACGGGGACGTGTCTGGCGACCCCGGAAGAGATGCCCGACGGCCGCCTGAGACTGCACAAAGACTGGCAATGGCTCGGCGGGGAGAAGACCTGCGGCTGCCTGCTGGTCGAGGAGGTGGCAGCGCCACAGACAGCACCTGATCCCGGCGTCGCCGCTTAGCGGAACTGAAGGTCGCAAGGCGGCCTTCTGCGGCCTCCGACACACCTTTGATCATAGATATGAAGACCAGGGCGAGCTTTCCCCGCTGCTTGCCGCTGCAAGCAGCGGGGAATTTGACCCTCAGGCACTTACGTTCGACCACGACTTTCTGACGGCACATGGCCGCTCCGGCGGCAGCCGAGAAAGGCTCCCCAGACAGGCGCAAAGGAGGCATCAAGCACATGAAATACCGTGTAATCCAGTGGGCGACCGGCTCCATGGGCAAGGCCTGCCTGCGGGCCGTGATCGACCACCCCGACCTGGAACTGGTGGGGCTCTTCGTCTACAGCGACCACAAGGCCGGAAGGGACGCCGGCGACATCGCCCGGCGCCCCCCCACGGGGGTGATCGCCACCAGCGAGAAGCAGGCCATCCTGGACCTTGAGGCCGACGTGGTCATCCACGCCCCGCGCATCCAGTTTCCCTACCGCCACCACAACCAGGACATGTGTGATCTGCTGGCCTCGGGCAAGAACCTCATCTCCATCAACGGACATGTCTTCCCGGCCTGGCACGGGGCCGCAAGCGCCGCCGCCTTCGAGCAGGCCGGCCGGCAGGGGAACGCCACCCTCTTCGGCACCGGCCTCAATCCGGGCTTTGTGGTCGAAAAGATCGCTGCTGCCGCCAGCGGCATCTGCACGCAGCTTGATTCGATCACCATCCGCGAGGTCTTCGATGTCAGTTGCGCCCCCGATCACGATTATGTCTTCAACGTCTGCGGCATGGGATCCGACCCGGAGCGCATCGACCTGAGCCCCACCGGGCCGGTGACAGAGCTCATGACCGGGATGTATGCGGAGGTGATCGCGCTCCTGGCCCACCGTCTGGGGCTGGAGCTCGAGCGCGTGGAGGCCGACCACCGTGTCGTGCCGGCGCCGCACGACATTCAGGCCCGCGCCGGTCGCGTGCCCAAGGGTCGCGTGGCGGCCACCGAGTGGTGCTGGCATGGCGTCATCAAGGGCCAGCGCCTGATCACGCTCGCGGTCAGCTGGATCATGGGCACCTCCCTGCCGGGCTATGCGAGCTACGACCACTGGAAGATCGCAGTCAGGGGTCGGCCGGGGATCGATATCACCATGAACCTGGTGGAGCCCGAAAACACGCAGGCGCGCACCCGCTCCGAGCAATACGCCGTGGCCGGCTCGGTGATCAATGCCATCCCGGAGGTCTGCGCCGCGCCGGCCGGGATCTATATCCCGCCCCTGAGCGCCCCCTTCCGCCCACGCTTCGACTGAAGAGATCCCCTGCCGCCCCCGCCAAGGGCGGGGCACGTGAAACCGCGCCTCAGGCCTGATCGGATCCCTGCACGAGGGCCTGCTCCACCAGGGCGATGACCTCCTCGAGCGGCAGGTCGCAGGCGGTCTTGGCCAGAAAGCCTGATTTGTGCGCAAAGGCGATCCGGGGGTCGTGGGCAATGCGGGTGAAGTCGACCGGGGCACCCTCGAAGCGGAAGAGCCGCCAGCCCTCATTGCGACTGTCGCGAGAGATGACGATCTCGGGCGGGTGCGCCTCCCGGCGCTGGAAGACCTCCAGCCCGGCCGACTCACGGGTCTCCCCGATCAGGGCCTCAACCCCGCCGATACGCAGGCGCCGGCAGGACCTCCAGTATTCGAGCTGGCGCTGCAGGCGGCGGGCATCCCCGATCAGGAAGGCGCCGAAGGAGCGCAGCAGGGGTACGCAGGCCTGCGGGTCTTCGGCGAAGTGTTGCGTGAGCCAGTCCTCAACGGGGTTGCGGTTCACCAGATCGTCCCCGGCCTGGAACGCGGTGGCGCTGCGCACCGGTCCGAAGCGGTCGACGCTGTCCTTGAAGTCCCACCAGGGCTGCACCGTGAGCGTCTGCTCCAGCCCCAGGAAGCGCGCCACCAGCACGAAGGCGGCCGGTGTCTCCCGCGACTGGTGGTGATCGAAATTGCGCCTTAAGGGCTCCAACCTCTCGCCGGTGTCCACCACCCACACGGCGGGATCATCCAGTTCTTCGGTGGTGGGCTCGCGCCGTTCCACCCGGAAGTCCCGCTGCGGGAAAGATGCCAGGATCAGGCTTACGGCCGCAACCTCGTCGAAGTGCGCGCTGCCGGGGTGCGTGATGATCAGCTCGGGGTTGGTCGCCATAATCTCTGTCTAGCACACCTGAGGGGTGTCTGCCTAGGGCCGGTCGGCCCGTGCGCCCCATTGCTTTGAAGGGTCTATCCCCGTATTAATCATGCGGTACATACCAGGGCCGGGTCCCGGAAGGAGAGGGCACATGACAAAAAATTCGCGCAGGGTGGCCGTGGGCCGGCATGCCGTCAGAGATCCCCTGCCGCCGACCAGGGAAATACAAGGGACTGGCCCCCTGGAGCAAGGGTTGCTCCCCCGCACAATCGGCGGGAACCCGGCCCTCACGGTCCTCGTCTTCCTGCTGCTGGCCGCAGGCGTCCTCCTGGTCGACTATTTCACGGGCCGGCAGATCCAGTTCCCCATCCTCTATGTCCTGCCGATCGGGCTGGCCGCCTGGTACGGCCACGCGGGGCTGGCCTACGGGATGTCCCTGACGCTGCCGCTGGTGCGGATCGCCTTCTACCTGCCCTGGCAGGAAATCGAGCCGCCGGCCTGGATCGGCATCAACGCCCTGATCCGAGTCATGACCCTGGTCTTCTATGCCTACCTGGTGGCGCGCACGGCCACCCAGACCCGGACGCTCCAGCGCCGGGTAAAGGTCATGGAGGGCTTCCTGCCGATCTGTGCCGCCTGCAAACGCATCCGCAACGAAACGGGCGCCTACGAGAATATCGAAGACTACGTCTCCCGGCACTCGGAGGCGCAATTCACCCACGGCCTCTGCCCGAAGTGCGCCAAGCGGCTGTATCCCGACTTCCTGAGCGGCAAGGAAGGCGACGATCAGCCGGAGGGGAGCGGGTGACCGGAAAGCCCTGCCCAGGGGGCTCCCCCGGTAACACCGCTCGTCTTCGGGGGAAAGAGGCCATTCCGACGGCTCGGCTGGGTTGCCTGGTTGCATTCCCTGTACGGCCTCCTCTCACAGGGGACTCAAGTCGGTCGGGCAGATGGCCGACGTGAGCATAGACAGACAGGGTGCCCCAGCCTTGCCTCCCGCAGGACCGCGGTACCATCCATCACGAAAAGGGGGTTGATAGCGGGTGATCAAGCATGGTTATGAATCCCAGGGCAAGACCTGGAACCTCTTTGCCGCCACAGCCGGCGGGAAACTTGACCCATAGCGATGAAAACTCTCCGCGGGATCTGCCTGCTGATCTCGATCTCCCTGCTGCTGTCCTGCAGCGGCAGCCACGACGGTGATGAGGCGCTGGTTTACCTCACGGCCCGCGTCCAGCACCTGCTGGAGGCGGTCGGCAGCGAGACCGGCATCCCCGGGGTTTCGGTCTATGTCATCTCCCCGGGCTATGGCGGCCTGGCCTTTGTCTGGGGGCACTCCGACCTCGAGGAGCGCTCTCCAGTGACGCCGGGGGACCTCTTCCGGGTCGGCAGTCTGACCAAGAGCTTTACGGGCGCCGCCGTCGTCAGGCTCACCGAAGAGGGCCTGATCGACCTCAGCCGGCCGATCAGCGACTATCTGGGGCGCATCGACGACTATGCCCCCCTCGACGATATCAGCGTGGGCCACCTCCTAAACATGAGCAGCGGCCTGGCCGAATGCCTCAGCGCCTCTTTTCTTATCGGGAGCGTTCTGCCGGATCCCCTGGGTACCCATGCACCCGGGGAGCTGCTGGCCGAGGCCTTCGGTGCGGCACCGGAACTGCTATTCGTTCCCGGCCGCCTCTGGTCCTACACCAACACGAACTATATCCTGCTCGGGCTCCTGATCGAGGAGGTCTCGGAGCTGAGCTACCCGGACTATCTGCAGGAGGCCTTTATCGGCCCCCTGAGCCTGAACGACACCTTGGTGATCACCGACAGCGATCTTCCGGAGGGCCTGGTGCGCGGCTATTACGACTCCGATGGGGAGGGGGGCTGGGAAGACTGGACGCAGATGCACATGTCTTACGTCTGGTCGGCCGGCTGCATCGCCTCCACGGCGCGGGACATCGCCGTCTGGATGAGGGCGCTGGCAAGAGGCAGTCTCGTATCTCAGGCCTTCCGTCCCTATCTCTTCGAGGGCATAAGCCTGGCGGAGGGCGTGGTGTACGGCGCCGGCATCCTGGTGGACCACGGAATAGGAATCGGCCACAACGGCACGGTGATCGGGTATCATGCGGATGCCTGGCACGATCCGCAAACCGGCACCACGGTGGCGGTTCTGTGCAACACCAACACCCCCCTGCTCAGCAACGAGCGCGACCCGACGCGCGAGATCGCCGAAGGCATCCTGGCACTCTTCGACTGAAGGAGCGTTAGAG